>NZ_BAAAQD010000055.1:0-2203 GCF_039531485.1 Dactylosporangium maewongense
CTACCTGTATCTGGCCGCAGCCTTCGTCACAGTCCGTCAACTCATCCGCCGCGCCCGTGCGCTCTACCGCTGGGATACCCGACTCACCACCCGCAGGCTCAAGTAACGCCCATTTGCCGGTCGCTCTTAGACCTTTTTCTGTACGCTGCGGGGATGCCGCAGAACGAGCCCCGCCCGTCCCGACCCGAGGTCGCTGAAGGAATGGCTGCTGCCCGGGACCGCGGTGTGCGACTCGGGCGACCGCCCGCAGCGCTTCCCGAGGGCGCACCGCGAGCGGCAGAGCTCCGCGCCGCCGGCAACTCGCTGGCACAGATCGCCGCCGCCCTCAACGCCGAACAGGTCGCGACGCCATCCGGACGCGGGCAATGGACGAAGAGCAGCGTCCAGTACGTGCTGACCCGCTACGACCAGGAGCGCGCCGACGACGGTTAGCCAAGTCGCGCCGCTTGCTCAACCGTTCAGCGACAGGTTGATGCCAGTCAGTGCGCGCCGACAGGTTGATGTCAGCATCGGAAATGGGTTCGTTTCATGACCTGCCGCTGGTGATCCGGCGTTCGTAGGACTGGACACAGCACCCGCCCGGCGTTGAAGAGCTCGCCACCATACTGAACTGGACACTGCGGCGCACCACGGAGGCGCTCGAGCACGCCGTCAAGCCACGCCCATACGGATCGCGGATCCATGTTCGGAGCGGCGCCGGGCCCAATCGTCGCACTCGGCCATGAGCAGTTCGGCGAGGAACCCACGGTAGGTCATCTGGCTGCGGGCGGCAGCCTCGGCGAGTTCGGGGAACTGGCCGCGGATGGTCGGCAGGCGCAGCAGCCTGCAGACAGAGTCGATCGCCGCGTCGGCGGCCTGATGCACCACTGCCCAAGCCGAGCGCCCATGCCTCCTGGCCGCCTTCCAGGGGGCATGAGCGCGTTGTCCCCGTACCACGAGCGGAGCCTCGCTGGTTCAGCCGTACCGCTCTATGGGTTACGGATTTATTGCCCAGGCCAGTTTTTTTGGAATGTCATCGGCCCAGGCGCCTAGTCGCTGTGACTCGAAGCTAGTCGCAGCGATTTTCGCTGAAGTTTTTTGGGGGCATCGGCACTTTCCGCGGGGAGGGCGGCAAGCCCCACCGTCGTAAGAACCGCAACGACCAGCATGAGCATCTGAAAGGTGGTCGGCATTTCACCGTAGCCGGCAGCGCCTGAAGCCGCTGTAGCCAGGGCGGCAAGCGTGGTCAGCACGACAGTGCGGCGACGCAGCGAAAGGCGCATGAGTTTGATAGTGCACCACCGCTGCAAGCGCTACAAGCGGGGCCTGACAGGGCAACCTTCGGCGATACAGGGGACGTAACGCGTGTCCGTTCCGTCGCAACGTTGCACCCTCCGGCAGCGCCGACCTGCGGCGATGCAAAGTGAGTTCGGACGCTTCGGCCGTCTGGTGTTCGGATCTACATTGCATGTTCGGTGGCGAGTCGCCCGAACCCGCACCTGATCGGGGACATCGTGCCGCACGTTCGTCACGCTGCGGCGGCGGCTGTGATGGCGGCTGACTGTCGCGTTAGTTAGGTTCGTCGGTGCGGATGATCTGTTCGGCAATCGCGGCATTGCCGTCGTCCACACCGAGTTGCTGGTACAGCGTGACGGCTTCGGTGGCGGCGGTGACTGCCTCCCCGGACCGATCGGCCAGGCGCAGCGCGTCGGCAAGGCTGGTCAGTCCGTCGGCGAGGAAGTGCTGGTAGGCGGTGGGGTCGGCGGCGGCCAGCGCCCGACGGATGGTGACGGCTTCGGTGGCCGCGGTGACCGCCTCCCCGTACCGACCGGCCTGGCGCAGCGCGTCGGCGAGGCTGGTCAGTGCGTGGGCGAGGAAGTGCTGGTGGGAGGTGGGGTCGGCGGTGGCCAGACTCCGACGGATGGTGACGGCTTCGGCGGCGGCGGTGACCGCCTCCCCGGACCGATCGGCCAGGCGCAGCGCTTCGGCGAGTCTGACCAGCGCGTAGGCGAGGAGGTACTGGTGGGCGGTGGGGTCGGCGGCGGCCAGCGCCCGACGGATGGTGACGGCTTCGGTGGCGGCGGTGACCGCCTCCCCGTACCGGTCGGCCTGGCGCAGCGCGTCGGCGAGTCTGACCAGTCCGTCGGCGAGGAAGTGCTGGTAGGCGGTGGGGTCGGCGGCGGCCAGCGCCCGACGGATGGTGACGGCTTCGGTGGCCGCGGTG
>NZ_BAAAQD010000055.1:2302-45739 GCF_039531485.1 Dactylosporangium maewongense
GACCGCCTCCCCGGACCGGCCCGCCAGGACCAGCCCTTCGGCGAGGCTGACCAGTCCGTCGGCGATGCAGCGCTGGTGGGCGCTGGGGTCGGCGGTGGCCAGCGCCCGCAGGATGGTGACGGCTTCGGCGGCCGCGGTGACCGCCTCCCCGGACCGGCCCGCCAGGACCAGCCCTTCGGCGAGGCTGACCAGTCCGTCGGCGATGCAGCGCTGGTGGGCGCTGGGGTCGGCGGTGGCCAGCGCCCGCAGGATGGTGACGGCTTCGGTGGCGGCGGTGACCGCCTCCCTGGACCGGCCGGCCTGGCGCAGCCCTTCGGCGAGTCTGACCAGCGTGTTGGCGAGGGAGTGCTGGTGGGCGCTGGGGTCAGTGGTGGCCAGCGCCCGCAGGATGGTGACGGCTTCGGCGGCGGCGGTGACCGCCTCCCCGGACCGGCCGGCCACACGCAGCGCTACGGCCAGGACGGTCAGCGCGGTTGCGTGGTCGTCGGCTGTGGGGGCGTGGGTGACGCGTGCGTGGGCGACGGCGATCTGGGTGTGGTTGAGGACGATCATTCGGTTAGGGAGGAGTTGGCTGAGGCGTTGGGCGGTGTCCCAGTCGGGGTTGGCCTGGTTGACGGCAGTGGCGATAGCGATGTCGATGGGGCCGTACCCGGCGAGGGCGGTGCGGATGGCGATCGGGATCAGTCGCTGCGGGTCGGCGGCAAGGAGGGTGGTGATCGCTGTGGTCGCGGTGGTGGTGTGGGTGGCGGCGCGGGCCAGGGTGGTCAGTACGGCGGTGGCGTGTTCGGGGGTGGCGGCGGTCAGGCTGACGGCTGCGGCGAGGTCGGTATTGCCGGCGAGGGCATCGACGGTGAGGTGCTCCATGAAGATGGCGGGAAGGTGCGGCCGGGTCCAGTAGCCGGTGACCCGCGGGTACAGGTGCAGCCACACGGTGAGAGTGTCGATCAGGTCGGGTGTGGCGTCGTGCAGGCCGGGCAGCAACGGCAACAGTTGGTGGGTGTCGGTGCGGGTGCGGGCGCCGGTGAGCATGGTGAACACCAACAGGTCCCGCAGCACGGTCAGGGTGATGTTCGGGTAGCCGTCGAGGCCGTGTTCGGTGGCGTGGCGTTGCCACTGCTGCTCCTCGCGCTCGAGGAGCGCGGCGATGGCGTCGGTGACGTCGACCGGTCCGAGGTGCCCCTCGTAGGCCTGCCAAGCCGCTTCGAGTGCGGCGGCGTGCATCAGCATCAGCGGGGTGCCGGCGGTGATCCCGGTCAGCGTCATCCCGGTCATGTCGACTCCGACCTGCTCGCCGAACACGGCCATAGCGGCTCTGGCGGCGACCCGCTGGCCGGGGACGTCATCGGCGATCGTGCCCAGCCGGGTCCGGGTCTCGGCGACGTCGACGGCCATGGGCAGCGGCTGCTGCACACCGGTCCACCAATCGGTGAACTCCCGGGCCACCAGCAGCACCCGAACGGTCTGCGGACCGCCGGGCCGGTGCACTACGGTCAGCAGTTCACCGAGGTCGTCACACACGTCGGCGTCATCGACGACGGCCAGCACCGGCCGGTCCCAGCCAGCCGCGACCTCGATCGCCGCCCGCCCCTGCCCGGGCCGGACCCAGCCGACCGCCCACGCCCCGCTCTCCTCACCGGGCAACGCGGCACCGACCTGCATCGCCAGGCGGGTCTTGCCCGAACCCGGCCCACCCGACAGTAGCCACACCAGACCCGGCTGGTCCTCGACACACCATCGCCGGACCGCAGCAACGTACCGCTGGCGGCGCACTTCGAACGGCACCATCGCCTCCCACGGGGCCAGCCAGCCCAGCATGCTGTCCCCGGACCCGTCACCACCCCGACCCGGGCCTGGACCAGCCGCGAACACCTCCGACCACCGCTCAGCCGCCACCACGTGCTCCCGGCGACGGTCCCAGCCCAGCCCAGCCGCGAACCCCGGCAGCGCACCGACCGCGGCAAGCGGTACTCCCACCCAGGGGTTGAGCAGGCCAGCGCCCGCACCCGCACCCCCGGCAATCGCCACCCCGACTAGCGCACCCACCGCACGGCCACGCCACCGCTGCCGACCCTTCGCCATAGCGCCCATAGTGCGTGGTGCAACCACAGCAGCACCATCAGTCACAAGGCCGGATGGAGTCACGGACCAGCGAGGTAAGTCCGAACGGTGCAAGGTCATGTGCACTCTAGGTGCGGACGGTGCAATCTTGCCGCGTACAGGACAACGCCCTTGAACAGCAACGGACGGACTCCCGCTCGGTTGCGGGAGCAAGTTATGGGCTCCTGTACCAGGAGCCCCGGGCTGACCGGGCGCGGTCAGCCTTGAGCAGCGGCGATGCATCGTCGCTGGGTGATCGGCCTCCGGGCCGCTAACGGTGTCGGCAAGGGTGTCCGGCAACGGTGAGCTGGTGACCGAGCAGCAATCACCGATGAAAGTGGCCGCGTCCGCGCGGTCCGGTCGCGGTCGCGACCGGACCCACCTCTTCCCTGGGCGCCCTCGCCGGATCGCCCCGACCTACACCGAGCAGGAGATGGCCGACATCGCGGCGGCAGCCGCCGCCGCGGGACTGACCCCGACCGGGTTCGTCGGCGAAGCCGGCCTGGCCGCCGCCCGCGGCGAGCAGCCGATGACGTTGGGCCGTGAGACTCTCGCGCAGCTTCAGGTGGAGCTGTTCGACGCCCGGGTCGCGGTCGGGCGGATCGGCACCAACCTCAACCAGGGCATTACCGCGTTGAACGCCACCGGCGACGCGCCGGCCTGGCTGGTGCGCGCCGCGGCCCTGTGCGAGCAGCGGATGCGGCGGGTCGATGACGTGATCGCCCGGATCGACCGGGCACTGCGATGATCCCGAAGATCGGCCGCGGCCGTCGGGTGTACGGGCTGCTGCGCTACTTGTACGGGCCGGGGCGACGCGAAGAGCACATCGACCCGCACCTCGTCGCCGCGTGGGACGGCGCCGGGCCGCTGTCTACCCTGGAGCCGCCGATCGGCCAGGACGGCAAACCGGACCTGCGCAAACTCGTCGACCTGCTGGAGCAACCGGTACGGCGTGGGGCCAACCCGCCGCGAAAGCCGGTGTGGCACTGCTCGATCCGCACCCACCCGGAAGACCGGTGGCTCACCGACGAGCAGTGGGCCCGGATCGGGACCGAGGTCATGGCCAAGGTCGGACTCGCGCCGCACGGCGACTCCCGTGCGGTTCGATGGGTCGCGGTGCGGCACGCACCGGACCACATCCACATCGTCGCGACCCTCGTACGGCAGGACCGGCGCACCGAGTGGGCGCGCAACGACCGCTGGCTCGCCCAGGCAGCATGCCGAGACCTTGAAGAACGCTACGGGCTGCACCGGGTCGGCCCCGCCGACCGCACCGCACACACCCGACCGACCACCCGCGAGGTGCACAAGGCCGCCCGCACCGGTCGGCGCGAACGGCCCCGCGACCAGCTGCGCCGCCAGGTCCGCCACGCCGCCGCGGTCGCCGACAGCCAGCAGCAGTTCTTCACACTGCTGCGAGACGCCGGACTACTCGTTCGGACCCGAACAAGTACGGTGAACCCGGAGCAGGTCACCGGCTACGCCGTGGCGTTGGCGAGCCACACCACAGCCGCGGGTCAACCGATCTGGTACGGCGGTGGCCGGCTCGCACCCGACCTCACGCTCCCGCAGCTGCATCGCCGCTGGGGCCAGCCCACCGGGTCGGTCCCGCCGCCCCCGCGCCTGGTTCAGGCCGAGCTGTATGACCAGGCCGCCAGCGAGATCCGCGCCGCGGCCGAGCAGGTTGCACAGGCCGGCGGAGATCCGGCCAGTGCGAGCGCCGCAGCAAGTGCGGCAGCCGACACGCTCACCGTTGCTGCCCGCCTGTTGGAGGGCGATCGACGCGGCCCGCTGCACCGTGCGGCAGAGGCGCTCGACCGGGCCACCCGGGAACCGTACCGGCGACCACTGCCAACGACCATTCGCCGGGAAGGGCTGCGGTCGATGGCACGGCTCCTGCGGCTGGCCGGCGAGCTCACCGACGACAACGCGGTGTTTGCCATGCTCCGCCTCATCCTCACCATGTCGATGCTCGCCGACTCCCTCGCCGACCTGCGTGACGCCCAGCGCCGGCTGCACCAGGAGCGCGCCGCCCGGACCGCCGCGCGGCTGCTGCGTTCGGCCGGCACCCGCAACGGCATGCCCGGGGGTCGCACCCCGGACGTGACCGCAGCGCCGCCGTCAACGCGGCCATCAACCATGCCGCCAACGCGCCGCAACGACGCTCGACGTCAACCCGGGCCGGGCGTCGGTCAGGGCAGATAGGGGAAGGCTGATGGACCTCGGACAGGAGCAGCACCCGGACATCGCTGCGGAAGTCACCCAACGCGCCGGCCAAGCCCTGGCGGTCCTCGGTACCCTCGGCGAGGCCATGGCCCGGCTCGCCGCCGAACAGCGTCGCCACAAACAGGGCCGGGAGGAGGCCCAAACGCAAGCGCAACAGCGTCGGCAGGAACAGGCCGAGAAGCTCCGCGAACACAGCGACCGGCTCGCCGAATACGCCGCCCGGCAACGCGCGACGCACGACCGGCGCCTCATCAACCAGACGCTCGACCCGAACTGGGTCGCCACCGCAGACCTCTACGACCTTGCCACCGTGTGGCGAACTGCCCGGCTCCGAGAACAGCAGTTCCCTGAAGCGCGCGCCGCCGCGGAAACGGTCGAAGAGCAGCTCCGGGACATGTATCCGCGGCCGATGCACCTGTACGACGAAGCCGTCCGCAACGGTACGCCGCGCACCGCCGCGATGCGCGCTGCCGCCGAGGAGATGGCTCATACCCCGGTCATGCGGCCATACGGCCCTGGAACCCGAGCTGGTGCTCTCTGCGCCGCGGACGAACCCGCCGTCGGCAGGGCAGCGTTTGATACCGCGGTCGCCGACGAACAGATCCGCCTCGCCACCGGTATCGACCCCACCGACTACCTCGCCGAGCTGCGCCGGCTCGGGCCAGGCGGTGATGCCGCCGCTGAAGCACTCCGGGCTGCGCTCCTCGAGCGCGCCGGCCGAGAGACCGCGCACGGACTCGCCGACGCGGCGGCGCCCGACAACCCGGCCACGAAGGGCATCAACGAACACACCGTCGACGGCATGCCGGACAACGCGACCCACATCAGCGCCGCCAACCGCGACACCGCCGCCGCGCAGCGCACCGCCGCGCAGCTGGCTGGCGAGTGGTACCCCGACGGGCTGAACCATCCCCACGCCATGCCACACGACGTGGCCCGCCGCGCGCCGGCCACCGCTGTCTCCGCGAACACCGCGGGCCGCACGGCGGGCTTGGCACGATGACCGCCGCGGCCAGCGTCGACACGAGCGAGCAGGAGCAGCACCCACCGCTGTACCCCAGCCTCGAGGCGTGGGTGGTCGGCTACTTCACCCCCATGTTCCTGCACCGCATCCCCGGCAATCCGCGACTGCGCTGGTGCGCCGAGTGGTGGGACCACGCCGAAGCCATCGCCCGTCTCACCCTCCTGTGGACCACCTGGGAAGCCGCCCGCTGGCAACCCGAAGCCAAACCCGGCTGGTGGCTCGACTTCGACCACCACCTGCACATCTTGCTCGCAACTGACGGCCCGTTCCGCAACTGTCGCCAACCCGAAGGTGCCAGGGCCGGCAAGCACGAGCCGCTCACCGTCCCCGACGTCTCTCCAGCGCCAACGGACTGGTGGGAGTAGCTCTCCGCCATCGCGGCTCTGCGCCGTACTGGTGCAAACCCGCGGACGTCTATGTCTCCTGAGAGGTCATAACCGTGCCCGAGGCATCCATCACCCTCAGCGACCTGCTTACCAGCGTGGCGTACACCCTGCCATCAACGGCCAGCCCCGACGACCGATCCGTACGTCAAGCGCTGATGCTCGCCGTCCGTGCAGCGACCGCCACCGCCGACGGTGCAGCCGCAGAGGACTGGGCGTCCTACGCCGGCGCCGTCCAGCATGCAGTCCAAGCGCTGCAAGCCGATCCCGGCGACATACTGGCGCTCACGCACAGCGCCCCTGCGGCCGGACCCGACAGCCTTGAACTTCGCCAGGCCGCCTCCGAACTCGTCAAACGTCTCGCTGACCTCTATGCGACAGCAGCAGCCGCCGCGTTCGATTCCAGTACACGGAGAACCATCTGGTCCCGCGTTGCGCACTACCTCGACGACGCGGCGGCCGAACTGGCATGAGCGGGGTGGCGGGTGACGCACGGCAGCGCACAGCATTGCGGTGTTTTCTGCAGAGCCCGGAGATGCGGGTCGCCTCGACCAGCAGCGACCGGCTCCGCACCCCGGAAGGCGCCAACCGTGGCACTAGGCGCAGTCCCTTGGTCTCCGAACACCTCAGATTCGGCGCCGAAGTCGTTCAAGATTCGGCTACGAATGTCCCACGTCCTGGGACACCGACGACCAGACCGCGCTCCCTCAGGATACGGATGACGATCGCGATGGTCGCGGGTGAGACGTCGTACAGGTCAGCGAGGGACGCGTACGTGGGTAGCTGCGTCCCCGGCACATACTCGCCGCTCCTGATTCGGGCAGCAAGGTCGTCAACGATCTGACCGGACGACATCGGGATTGCTGGCACACCTCGATCTTCGGCTACCAAGGCAGCAGAGAACATGCATTCCTTGTGTTCCCTAGGTTATCTAGATAGCTTGTATAGGCTGGGGAACTGCTTGCGAAACCAATGACCAGGGGAGGAATCATGCGCCTGTATCACCCGGACTGGTGTGCCCGTACCGCGTGTACGGCCTACGGCGTCGAAGGCGACAGAGACCAGACGTTCGAGCTGTGGCACCGCTCCGAGCCCCTTGTGATCCAAACCGACAACCCCAGAGTGAGTCTGTTCATCCACAGGTTCGCGGAGGTGGACGGGTCCGGTGAGTGCCTGGAGCTGGCGATGCTGGAGATTGCTTCCGCAAAGCCGTGGTACCTGACCGATTCGGTTGCGAACCGCGAACTGGTCCTCCCCCGCGAGTCTGCCGATGCCATGTTCCTAGCCATGGCCGCACTGGTCTGAGAACACCAACAGAGCGCTGCGGCGGATGCCAGCGGTGAACCGTTGGTCGTGGCGAGCAGCATGCGCGCGGTGGTCCATGGCCTCTTGGCGGGTGGCCATCCGCAACGGGCAGCTGAAGTCGCAGCCACCGCGGCCGAAAGGCTTGCCGTTGATGTTGGCCTCAGCTCCCGGCAAGTTCTCTCGGTATACGGAGCGTTGCTGCTACGCGGCGCGGTCGCCGCCGCCCGCGCCGAGAATCGGACGCAAGCCGGGACGTTGCTCGATGAGGCAGTGGCGGCGGCCACGCGTATCGGCCGTGACGGCAACGCTTGTTGGACGGCGTTCGGCCCGACCAACGTTGTCGTTCACCGGGTTTCCGTCGCCGTAGAACTGGGCGACGCGGGCACGGCGGTGAACCTTGCCGAGACTGTTGATCTGAGCACGATAGCGGTGCCGGAACGCCGGGCGATGCTGATGCTGGACACCGCGCGGGGGCTGACTCAGTGGGGTAAGCATGAGCGTGCGCTGGATGCGATCCGTAGGGCGGGGCCGCGTCCGGGCTCGACCTGTGCGTCGTCGTGTGTGGTGCCGGTCCTGCCCCGAACGTGGGCGTGCTGGTCGGGTTAGCCCAGAGCGCGGGTTGGTCGGTCCGCGTCGTCGCCACACCTGCCGCTGTCGGGTTCCTCGACATCGATGCGCTGGTCGCGCAGTGCGGAGCTGAGATACGTAGCGACTATCGGCTGACAGGCGGCACTGGCCGCCGGTCGAGCCAGGCCGACGTGCTAATCGTGGCGCCAGCTACCTACAACACGATCAACAAACTCGCGTCCGGGGTGAACGACACATACGCGCTGAACGTCGTCGCCGAGGCCATCGGACGAGGCACACCGGTCGTCATCCTGCCCTTCGTCAACTCCGCTCTCGCCGCCAGGCAGCCATGCAGCCGCTCGGTGCAATCGCTGCGCGCGGAAGGCGTCCGGGTACTGCTTGGCCCAGGAGAATGGGTCCCACACCCACCCGGAACCGGTGACCAGCAGCTCGCCAACTTTCCCTGGCATGCTGCTCTGGCCGCGGCAACTGAGTCCGGCACGTGCTCACCGCCGCCCTGAATGGACTTGTGTCCTCGACGGAAAAGAGGGATTTGGATCCCGGACAGTATGCAATGTCCACCGCACACGCAGCCGAAGTCCGCGACCACTGGTACTGGCGTCCGGGCTGGGGCGTCGGCTCCCGCTTCTACACCTGGCACATCACCTTCAGCAACCAGCCGTCGGTGGCGTCGCTTGCCGACGAGTACCGCGACGTGCTCTCCCCCGCAACCTGCCCTGGACGTCATCCCCATCCAGTGGCTGCACCTGACCATGCAGGGCATCGGCTTCGTCGACCAGGTCCCCCAAGCGGAGGTGGACGCGATCGTCGAGGCTGCCCGTGTCCGATGCGCGGCGCTCAGCCCTATGAAGCTCACCATCGGGACACCCCACGTCGACTCCGAGTCGATCCAGATCGCGGTCCAGCCGGCGGAGCCGGTCCGGCAGCTGCGGTCAGCGATCCGTGGCGCGATCGCCGATGTGTGGGGCGAGGACCGGGTACCGGAAGCAGCCGAGCCGTACAACCCCCACATGAGCCTCGCGTACATCAACGCCCCTGGACCTGGCGCGCCGCTCGTGCAGATGCTCGACGACGCCCCACAGATCACGGCTGACGCGCTCGTCACCTCGTGCCAGCTCATCGTCATAAACAGGGACGAGGGCATGTATGTGTGGGAGCCGCACGCCACGATCACGCTTGGAGGCTGACGCTCCCGAGTTTGACCGCTTAGCCGGATATTTCGGATTTGCAAAGTAGGCGAACGTCACAGGGCAGTCCATCTGGCTGGACTGTTCACCTGATCGAACACGATCACCGTACGAGCGGAGTACTCCGCTCTGGGCGTTCCTTCGGAAGTCTGTACTGTAAAGATCGCTGTTTGCGACGATTTTTACTACGGTGCGGCACTGAGGGGTGATCACGATCCGGCCAGATTCGCCACGTTGGCGGGAGATCAACGCCAGTGATTGGCCGCATGAGCGTGAGGGTCTGCAGCAGATTCAGTCGCTGCTTCCGGACGGCGATCCTTACCACGCGTGGGCCAATGTCGAGTTCCAGGGCACGGACGGTTCGGTCAACGAGGTTGACCTGCTGGTCCTGTTGCCGCAGGGACTGTACGTGCTGGAGCTCAAGCACTGGCAGGGCGAGATCGGTGGGGACGGCTTTCAGTGGCGGCGGACCATGCCGAACGGCCACGTCCGCATCGTCGACAATCCGGTGATCCTGGCGAACCGCAAGGCGCGCAGGTTGCGCTCGCTCCTTGAGCAGTACGCCAGCAGGGTCCCGGGCCGGCGCGCCCGGGTGCCATACGTCGACGCCGCCGTGTTCCTGCACGCAACCAACGTGCGGTCGACACTGGATCCGATCGGCCGGCAGCGGGTCTACGGCCCCCACCGGTCGGCTGCCGCCGGCCTCGAGGACGTCGAACGACTGCTGATGCACCGGCCGGCCAGCGGCGGGATCGACCGCACGACGGCACGGGACATCGTGGCGTTGATCGAAGCGTGTGGCCTGCGTCCGTCGGTGTCCAAGCGGATGGTGGGCCAGCTGCTACTGGCGCCGCGCCCGTTCGCGGAGGGTGTGGGCTGGCAGGACTTCCTTGCCGGACACCAGCAGACCGACCTGGTGCGCCGAGTGCGGTTCTACCTGACCGGGCGCGCCGACGCCGACCAGGACATGATTCGGCGCGCGGCGGAGCGGGAGTTCCGGCTGCTGCAGGGCATCCGTCACGACGGCATCGTGCAGGCGCATGATCTTGTCGAGCACGCGCACGGGCCGGCTGTGATCTTCGATCACAGCGAGGAGTGGGTACGCCTCGATCAGTGGCTCGCCGAGCACGACGCCGAACTGACCATCGACAAGCGCCTGGACCTGGTCCGCGAGCTGGCCGACACGATGCGGTACGCCCACTCCCGCCACCTGGTCCACCGCAACCTCAACCCGCGATCGATCTTCGTGCGCAAGCCGACATCGTCGCGGCCCGGTCTGGTGATCATCGACTGGCAAACCGGCGGCCGTGTCCCCGGCACCACCACGACGTCACAAGGCGCAGTCGTGGGCACGCAACACGTCGAGCAGCTCGTCGATGAGCAGTCACGCGTCTACCAGGCACCGGAGGTCACCAACCCTGAGGCACCCGGCGTGCTGCTGGATGTCTTCGCGCTCGGCGCGGTCGCGTACCACATCCTGACCGGCCGTCCGCCAGCCCCAAGTGTCGCAGAGCGTAAGGCGGTGCTGGATCTCCTCGGCGGACTGGACATCACCGCATCGTTCGATGCCGCGCCGAGCAGCCTGGTGAACCTCGTGTTCGACGCCACCTGCGCCATCGTGCCGAGCCGTACCAAGACGGTTGCGCTGTTCCTGGCTGGTCTCGACCAGGTCGAGGAGGACCTGACTGCCCCGGATCCGGTGCCACAGATCAATCCGCTCCAGGCCCGCAGCGGCGATGTCCTCGAAGGTGGGCTGACCGTCGTCGACCGGCTCGGTGCCGGCGCGACGTCGATCGCGTTCCTGGTCCGCGACGAACACGGCGCCGAGGTCGTGTTGAAGGTCGCCCGCGACCCTGAGAAGAACCAGCGTCTTCTCGACGAGGCGGCCGTCCTCGACCGTGTGCCGCACTGGCAGATCATCCGCTTGATTAGGGGACCGATCGAGGTCGGCGGCCAGATCGGGCTGCTCCTGGACTACGCCGGTCCGAAGACTCTCGCCGACCAGCTCGCCTCAGGCGGCCGGCTCAACCTTGAGCAGCTCGAACGGTACGGCAAGGACCTCCTCGACGTGATCCGGGCGTTGGACGCCGAAGGGATCACGCACCGGGACATCAAGCCGGCCAACCTGGCGGCGCGCCCCAGGTCCAAGGACGGCGAGCTGCACCTCTGCGTCTTCGACTTCTCGCTGGCCGCCGCACCCGCCGACCAGCTGACCGCGGGGACCCCGCCCTATCTCGACCCGTTCCTCGGGCCGCCGCGCCGCGCACGCTACGACGCAGCCGCGGAGCGCTTCGCGATCGGTGTCACGCTGTACGAGATGGCCACAGGCACCCTCCCTCGCTGGGGTGATGGCGTGACCTATCCGGCGCACCTGACCGACGAGGTCTCCCTCCCGCCGGAGCTGTTCGACCCGTCAGTTGCCGAAGGCATGGTCGCCTTTTTCGCCAAAGCGCTCGCGCGGGATGCCCGCCAGCGGTTCGACACTTTCGAGGACATGGCCGACGCCTGGCGCCGGGTCTTCGTCGCGCTGCCCGCCCCGGGTACCGATCATGGCACCGTCATCGACGGCGGCCCGGCAGCGCTCGGACTGGACACGCCGCTGGAACGGGTAGGACTCACCCCCAAGGCCCGGTCGGCCTTGGAACGCATCGGTGTGCACACCGTCGCCGACCTGGTCCATCAGGACCAGATGGCGTTGTCCCGGTTGGCCGGTGTCTCCCAGGCGACGAAGACCGAGATCCGTCGCCGCGCCAAGGAACTCCGCACGGTGTTCTCTGGGTCGCAGACTGAAACCAGCGAGCCGACGGCTGACCCTGGTCTGTTGCCAGTGGCGGGTGTCGAGACGCTGATCGAACTGCTGGCGACGCCACCGTCGTCGCGGCGCCGGTCGGCCGACACGACCGTCGTCCCGCTGCTGCTCGGCACGGCGGTGCCGCCCGGTGGCAACGAGCCGCTGCGCTGGCCGTCGCAGGTCGATCTGGCCCGCCACTGTGGAGTCACCTCGCAGCGGGTCAGCCAGATCATGGAACGGCTGACCGACCGCTGGCTGGATGTCACCGCGCTCGACCAGGTCCGCAACGAGATCGTCGCCCTGCTCGACAGCAACGGTGGCGTGATGTCCGTCGACGAACTGGGCGACGAACTGATCGCCGCGCACGGCTCGTTCAGCCCCGAACCGAAACGCACCACGCAGGCGATCGGGCTGGTCCGGGCCGCGGTTGAAACGGAACTGGCCCGCGGCGGCGACGCACGGCTGGACCAGCTCCGCATCGGCTCGACCGTTCTCATCGGGCGCGAGCCTGACGACCCGGACTCCGAGCACACCGCCGAGGAGTTCCTGCAGTACGCCTCACGGCTCGGCAAGATCGCACAGCGGCTGGCGGCCACCCCGTCACTGCCCACCCGCACCCGGGTCCTCGAGCGGCTCCGCGAGCTCCCTCCCCCGGCAGGCCTGCCGCAGATGTCTGACAGCCGGTTGCTGTCGCTCGCCGCCGCAGCCGGGGCGGTGGCCGTCAACGCGCAGGAACAGCTCTACCCGATCGGCCTCGCGGCCGAGACCGCGCTCCGGCTGGCCGCGGCAAGTCTCGCGGTCCCGCCCGGCCGGTCGCTGTCCATCGAAGAGGTCCGCAAACGGGTTCGGGCCCGGTTCCCACGCGCCGCCGAGCTTCCCGGCCGGCCCGCCCTCGACCGGCTGCTCGCCGCCAACGGTGTCGCCCTGGAATGGCGCCACGACCGGTACACCACACCGACCAGCCCGGGCAGCGACCTGTTCGCCAGCAGGACCCGCGCCACCACCGGCCCGCTGCTGCCCGCCGGACCGGACGCCGCCGCCGAGGCCGACGCCCGACTCGCCGCCGTCCTCGACCGGGACGGCTTCCTGGCAGTGCTTGTGAAGCCGTCCGCCCTCGACGGGGCGCGCCGGGCGCTGCTGGAACGGTTCGGGCTCACCGAGCTGAACGTCACCGCGGTCCTGGTCGAGACACTGCGGTCATTGGGCGTCCCGTGGAAGCTCATTCTCGAATCCGACGCCCGGGAACCAGCCCACCCGGACCGCCGCAACCTTGAGAGCGCCGTCCGGGCCGAGGTGGTACCGCGCCTCCAGTCGTCGCTCGCGACCGGCCACGCAGTGCTGCTGACCGAGGCAGCGCCGCTTGCCCGGTACGGCTGCATGGACGTCATCGCCACGCTGGCGGACAACGGCGTGCCCCGGCCGGCGGCTCGGTTGCTGCTCGTGCCGGCGCCGGGCAGCAAACAGGTTCTCGACGACCAGCCCATCCCAGTCACCTCCGGCAGCCAACTGACCTGGCTCCCGGACGTATGGTGGCAGCCCGTCCCGGCAACCGGAAAGGCCAACGCGTGACCCAGCTCGCCGCCTTACAACGCCAGCTCAAATCCGTCGCGGCCGACCTGCGTGACCAGTCCGAGGCGGTCCCGGCGCTGAAAAGTTGGCTGGAGATCCAATATAAGGAGGCGTACGGCAGGCGTACCGGCGCCACCTACGAGGCGTGGCGCGAGGAACAGCTCGACCAGGCCGCGGTCGCCTGGGTGCTCGGCACCGTGTTCGTCCGCTTCTGCGAGGACAACGACCTCATCGACCGGCCCTTCATCGCCGGCCCCGGCCAACGCACCGACGAGGCCGTCGAGGCTGGCACCGAGTACTTCCTGGAGCACCCCACCGACAATGACCGGCATTGGCTCCGGCAGGCGTTTACGCACCTCGCCTCGCTGCGCGCCACCGCTGCACTCTTTGACGAACACAACCCGATCTGGCGCTGGGACCTCTCCGCCGACGCCGCCACCGACCTGCTCGACTTCTGGCGACGCGGCGCCGGGGTGCACGACTACACCGACCCGGACTTGAGCACCCGATTCCTCGGTGACCTCTACGAAAAGCTGTCGCTGGACGCGCGCAAACGCTACGCGCTGCTGCAGACGCCGGAGTTCGTCGAGGAGTTCATCCTCAGGCTGACCCTGGACGAGTCCATCAAGGACTACGGGCTGGAGGACACCTCTCTCATCGACCCGACCTGCGGCTCCGGTCACTTCCTGCTCGGCGCGTTCCACCGCCTGCTGCCGCTGTGGGAACACCGTCACCCGGACCTCAACCGCCGTGAACGAGCGCAAAAGGTCCTCGACCAGATCACCGGCGTGGACATCAACCCCTTCGCCGTCGCGATCGCCCGCTTCCGACTGCTCGTCGAAGCCCTGCGGTACTGCGACGAAAAGAGCCTTGCCGAATCACCGGGCTTCTCGATGCGGCTCGCCGTGGGCGACTCCTTGCTGCGCTGGGACGATGCGGGCTCCTCCCACCAAGGCGACATGCTGCACCTGCTGGAAACCGGCGAGGCGTATGCCTATTACACCGAGGACGCTCCGGCTCTCAAGAAGCTTCTGAAGCCGGCGCAGTACACCGTCGCGGTCGGCAACCCGCCCTACATCACCGTCAAAGACAAGTACCTCAACGACCTGTACCGCGACATGTACGACGCGTGCGCAGGCAAATACGCGCTTTCGGTGCCGTTCGCGGAGCGCTTCTTCCAACTCGTTCGGGGAAACGACGCTTCAGGGCGAGCCGGAATCGTGGGGCAGATCACTTCGAACTCCTTTATGAAACGCGAGTTCGGCAAGAAGCTCATCACCGAATTCTTCGCAACAAAGATCGAGCTGAGTCACATTATCGACACCTCCGGTGCTTACATTCCAGGTCACGGTACCCCAACGGTTATCTTGGTCGGTCGTCGTCGCCGCTCGAAGATACCGACAGTGCGGGCGGTACTCGGCCTGCAGGGTGAGCCAGGTGTACCGAGCATCCCGGCCGAGGGTCTCGTATGGTCGGCAATTGTCGATAATTTTGAAAGCCCGGGTACATCCAACGAATTCGTCACGGTCGTGGATGCCGCTCGGGGAATGTTCAACGCGTTTCCGTGGAGCCTCGCTGGAGGTGGGGCTAGCGATGTCAAGGCGAAGATCGAAGACAGCGGCAGTCGCGTCTTGCTTGACACGATAGATGGCACACCGGGGTTCGCAAGTTTTCCAGGGCTTGATGAAGGATTTCTGATGCCCGACGACAAAGCGCGCCGTCTCGGCCTCAGATATCCCGTAGGTCGCCCCGTCATTACGGGCGATATCGTTCGCGATTACGCGGCTTGGAGCACCGAAACAGCTTTGACGCCGTACGACTCGAAGCAAGAGTTCTTAGAACTCGAACCTGATCTGGCTTGGGGCCGGCACCTTTGGCCACTCCGGTCGACAGCCGAGGGCGTTATTGGGTTTGGCCAAATGACTCGCCGTGAATCTGGCGAACGCTGGTGGACCTGGTACCGATGGGTGGCCGAGCGATATCGGACTCCACTGTCGATTACATGGGGTGAAGTGTCGACACATAACCACTTCGTACTGGATCGGGGTGGAAAGGTGTTCAAGCAGACGGCGCCGGTGATCAAGCTGCCAGCCTCGGCCACCGAGGACGACCACTTGGCGTTGCTTGGGCTACTGAACTCGTCAACTGCGTGCTTCTGGCTCAAGCAGGTCAGCCACGACAAGGGCATACGTGGCGAAGGTGGCGGGTTTACCAGCACCGACTGGGAGCGGTTCTTTCAGTTCAATGCAACCAAATTGAAGAGCTTTCCCGTTCCGCCCTCTACGCCGTTGGAGCGGGCCCGATCGATAGACATGTTGTCGCGAGAATTGGCCGCTGTCCGGCCTTCCGCTGTCTGTGTTGACGCCGTCCCGACTCGTCAGGCGCTGGATGCCGCGCACGTGGAGCACGACCGCATCCGTGGGCGGATGGTCGCGTTGCAGGAGGAGTTGGACTGGGAGGCTTACCGTTTGTACGGTCTTCTCGACGAGGATCTGACCGTGCCGGAGGCTGCGTTGCCAGAGCTTCAACTTGGGCACCGGGCGTTCGAGATTCTCATGGCGCGTGAAATCGGTGAAAGCGATCCGATCCCGGAGTGGTTCGTCCGGCACCGGTCGCAGCCCACGCCCGTGGTGCCGGAGGACTGGCCTCAGGCGTACAAAGACATGGTCTTGAAGCGGATCGCGGTGATCGAGTCGCGTGCGGATCTTGCGCTGATCGAGCGTCCGGAGTGCAAGCGCCGGTGGTCGTCAACGCCATGGGAAGTGCAGGAGCATCAAGCGCTGCGCGATTGGCTGCTGGACCGGCTTGAGGCCGAGGCGCTCTGGCGGGGACCCGATGCAGGCCGGGCATTGCCGGTGGGTGTCCTCGCTGACCGGGTCGGGATTGATCCAGATTTCCGGTCAGTGTTGGCGCTGTTCTGCGGCCGGGACGACTACGACCTGGCCGCCGAGCTGACGAAGCTGGTCGCGGACGAGACGGTGCCGTTCCTTGCCGCGTACCGCTACAAGCCGTCGGGTCTGGCCAAGCGTAAGCAGTGGGAGGACGTCTGGGAGCTGCAGCGTAAGGAGGACGGGGGCGAGCGACTGTCGTCGCCGATCCCGGTGCCGCCGAAGTATGCCCAGGCCGATTTTGCCCGGACGTCCTACTGGCGCAACCGGGGAAAACTGGACGTGCCGAAGGAGCGGTTCGTGGTGTACCCGAACGCCGGCCGGGATGCGTTGCCGGTGTTGGGTTGGGCCGGTTGGGATCATCTGGAGCAGGCACAGGCGCTGGCGAACCTCTACATGGAGCGCAAGCAGTACGACGGGTGGACGAAGCAGCAGTTGCTGCCGCTGTTGGCCGGTGTGGCGGAGTTCGAGCCGTGGTTGCACCAGTGGCACTCTGGGCCGCTGCCGGGCTATCCGGGGAGCCCTGCGGAGTTTTACACGGCATTCGTCGATGCGGAGCTGGCGTCGTGGGAGGCCGACCGGGCTGAGATCGCGTTGGGGGTGTTGGTGTGACGCTGTTGCGTGACGTTATCAAGATCCCGGAGCGGGTGACCGACTCCGACTTCGTCATGCGGCTGTCCGAGGGTGTGAGCCACGCCCAGGAGACGCTGCGGGAGTATGTGGTCACCGACAACCTGCGCGACGACTTCGTCAGCGCATTGGGGCTGGTTGGTCAGGCGGTGGAGACCGGACGGTCGCAGGCGGCGTTCCTGCACGGGTCGTTCGGCGCGGGCAAGAGCCATTTCATGGTGGTGCTGCACGAGTTGCTGCGGGGCAACCCGGATGCGCGTGCGATCGCGGAGTTGGCGGGTCCGGTTGCAGACGCGGACCGGTGGCTCAAGGGCCGTAAGGTGCTGCCCCTGACGTTCCATCTGCTCGGCGCGCGGTCGCTGGAGGAGGCGGTGTTCAGCGGATACCGTCGGCAGATCGCCGAGCTCGAGCCCGGTGCACCACCACCGGCGGTACACCGGTCGGACACGTTGCTGGTGAACGCAACCGAATACCGGGCCGATGTGGGTGATGAGCGGTTCTTCGCGCGGTTGAACGGCGCGTCCGGTGGCGGGTCGGCCGGGTGGGGTAACTACCGCGGTGGTTGGGACGCTGCCCGCTACGCGGCGGCGGCGGTGCAGCCGCCGGGCACGCCGGATCGTGACCGACTGGTCTCGGATCTGACCGCGACGGTGTTCACCGGCGCCGTCCACAGCGGCGAGTACCTGGACATCGACGAGGGCCTCGCGGTGGTGACGCAGCACGCGAAGTCGCTCGGCTACGACGTAATCGTGCTGTTCCTGGACGAGTTGATCCTCTGGTTGTCGCAGCACCTGTCGAACCTGGAGTTCGTCAACCAGGAGGGCGGCAAGCTCGCGAAGTTCGTGGAGTCGGCGGACAAGCACCGCGCGGTGCCGCTCGTGTCGTTCGTGGCGCGGCAGCGGGATCTGGTCGAGTTCCTCGGCCCGCACGTGCCGGGCGCGGAGCGGCAGGCGTTCTCCGATGTGTTCCGGCACGGTCGTGGACGGTTCGCGGAGATCACGCTGCCGGACCGGAACTTGCCGCTGATCGCCGAGCGGCGATTGCTGCGGCCGATCGGGGACGGCAAGCGGATCATCGACGAGGCGTTCGCGGCGGTACAGCGGCGCCGGGACGTGTGGGACACCCTCGTGGCCGGCAACCAGTACGGCGACGCCGGCGTCGGGTCGGACGCGGCGGTGTTCCGGCGGCTGTACCCATTCAGCCCGGCGCTGGTGGCGACGTTGGTGTCGCTGTCGCAGGCGTTGCAGCGGGAACGGACCGCGTTGAAGGTAATGGCGCGGTTGCTGGTCGCGGGGCGGGACCGGTTGCGGGTCAACGACGTCATCGGGGTCGCGGAGCTGTTCGACGAGCTGGTCGCGAAGGGTGAGCTGCCGGACAACCCGCAGTTGAAGAAGCACTTCGAGACGGCCCGGACTCTGTACCGGCGGTTGCGTCCGCTGGTGTTGACCTACAACAAACAGACCGAGGCGACGGTAGGCGCGCTACCGGCCAGTCATCAGGTCCATGCCGATGACAAGCTCGTGAAGACGCTGCTGCTGGCCGCGTTGGTGCCGGACGTACCGGCGTTGACGAACCTGACAGCGGCTCGACTGAACGCGCTCAACTACGGCAGCATGGTCAGCCCGATCATCGGATCGGAGCCGCCGATGGTGCTGCAGCGCCTGCGTGAGCTGGCCGTGCACATTCCGGAGATCCAGATCGGTGAGGGCACCGATCCGGTGATCCGCCTCGAGTTGTCCGAAGTGGACTACACGGTCCTGATCGAGCGGGTCCCGACGACGGAAGACACGCCGGGTGCTCGGCGGCGGCTGATCCGGGAGTTGGTCTGCGCCGAGCTGGGGATCACCGCACCGGACGGGATGTTCGCCGCGCAGCAGCAGCCGCGGGAGTGGCGCGGTCGGCGTCATCACGTCGACGTGGTGTTCGCCAACGTGCGCGACCCCAACGAGCTGCCCGAGGCCGAGGCCGCCGCGGTCGGCGGTCGGTGGCGGATCGTCGTGGACTATCCGTTCGACGACGAGATCCACACTCGGCGCAGCGACTCGGCCCGGATCCGGTCGATCGGTGGTCACCTCGACAGTCAGACACTGTTCTGGTTGCCGTATTTCCTGACCGACGACCGGTTGGGCCTGGTCGGCACGCTGGTCAAGCTGAACTACCTGCTCGCCGGTGGTGGCGACGACCGGCTGTACACGCTCGCGTCGGACTTCTCCCCGGCGGAGCGGGCACAGGCGAAGGCGATGCTGGAACAGCAGTTGCGCGCGACCCGGGTCCGCGTCGTGGACTGCCTCAAGCAGGCCTACGGTGTGATCCGGGCGCAGCCGGCGGATGTAGTCGACGACCCGGATCCGGTACTGCAGACCATCGCGCGGGGCTTCACCCCGGCGAAGCCGATCGGCGGGACGCTGCGAGCAGCGTTCGACCATCTGACCGGACAGATGCTCGCATGGGTGTACCCGGGAACCCCGAACCTCCCCGAGGATGAGGCACTCGTCCCCATCGTGCTGCTGCGCAAGATTTTGGAGTACGTGCAGCGGGCGGTCGCCGACCCGGCTCGCCGGGTCACGATCGAACAGGCCGATCGGCGCAGCGTGCGCCGGGTCGTCAACCCGCTGCGGCTCGGGGAATGCACCGACGAGGGCATCTACACGGTGAACCCGACGTACCTGTGGTGGAGCGCCCACTTCCTGAAGGAGGCCAAGGCCGCCGAGGGGGCCAGTGACCGGTTCCCGGTGACCCTGCTGCGGCGGCTGACCGACTCGCCGCAGCCACGCGGTCTGGACCGGATGGTGCAGCACCTGCTGATCGCGGTGTTCGCGCTCGACCAGGACCTGTCCTGGTACCGCGACGACACGAAAATCCAGTCGCCGGCGCTAGACAACATCACCGACGACATGGAACTACGGATCGACCGGCGCCCCGACGACACGAAGTGGAAGGCCGCCCTGGCGACCGTCAACGGGTTGACGCCGCTGCGGCCCGCGAGCAGGCTCTCCGCCGCGAACCTCGCCCGGTTCGGCGCCACGGTCCGCGAGTACGCCCGCCAGGCGGCGCCCGACGTCCGAGAGTTGGTCAAGGGTCTGGAGTCGCACGCCGATCAGCTGGGCATCGACCGGACCACCCCAGTTAGCAGGCTGGCCACCGCGAAGCGGGTCGCCGCGCTGCTCGACGAGATTGTCAACGAACACGACGATGTGGTGCTCGTCGAGGTACTGGCCAATCCGAACCTGGGCGACGTCGATGCGATCACGGCCAGCAAGTATCTGGTTGAGGGGAAGACGCAGACCGACGAATTGGCCCGTACGTCGTGGCATCTGCTGAGCACCGTGGCAGGCCTGCAGGACGCTCGGGCGGAGGAGGCACGCGTCCTGCTGGACAAGCTGGCCGACTCGGCCAGGCGGGAGCAGCTGCATGCCGATCTTGCCGAAGCGCTGCGGACCGCGGTGCGGGAGGCGACCGATCTGCTGGCACAGATGCTCCCACCGCCCCCACCGCTTCCGCCGGTCGTGACACCGCCTGTCGTCACACCTCCAGCGGTAGATCCGCCGGTGGTAGATCCGCCGGTGGTAGATCCGCCGGTGGTGCCGCCACTGGTGCGTACCGGCGGCGAGGCCGACGTCTCCGACGACGCGTCCTTCGACAAAGCAGTCGCCTCGCTGCGACGGTTCCGTGACGAGCATCCGGGTCGGCGGATCCGGCTGGAATGGTCGGTCGAGTGACCAGCGCCGCAGCTGCGATCGCCGCGCCGGTGGCCACCGAGGCGCAAGTGCGGGCCATGGTGGTCGACTGGCTGCGCAGCGGGCGACGCGAACCGGTCCTCGCGCTATTCGCTCGTCCGCAGTGGACCGGTGAGCCGATGCTGCGGATCAGTGACACCGTGGTGCGGATCATGCCGGCCCGCTCGTCGTTGGCGGTCCGCGCAGCGCTGGTGGAGCTGGCACCCGGCGAGCGGCTGGTAGTGCTCACCGACCGAGACGATGACGACCTCGGGGCCGGGGTGCTCGCCCATTGCTCCAACCAGACGGTGCTCAACATCGACCCGTGGGAGATCGTGCGGGCCCATTTCGAGGCCGCCGCGCTCGACCCGGCGCTGGTGCGGCAGCGCCGGCACCTGGCCGAAGCGCTGCTGGAGTACGCGCCGGCCGGTGGCTGGCCGCCGGTGCGCGGTGGCGTGGTCACCCGCGACGGTGCCATGCGGCTGCTGTCGGCCCGCCTGCTCGGGATCGGCCCGGACGACCTCGACGCCACCGGTGTGGTGCAGTGGACGCTCCGCGGCAGCGACGTGGTGCGGTACACGGCGGTCGACGCGCGGCTCCGGACAATCGTGGCCGGCTGGTTGGCGGAGACCGCGGGGCCGACCGCGCGGTGGACGCTCGCCGCAGTCGACGCCGGGCACGGCACCGACGCGATCCCGCTCGGACTGATCGCCGGTCTGCTGTGGGACGGCCGGGCTCCAACCGCGGCGGTGGCCGCCGCGCGGGTCCGATTCGAGCAGTACCTCGGCGGTGCCACACCACGCGAGCACGAGGCGGCGGAGTGGAACCGGACCGTGCTTGCCTGGGTCGTGCGCGCCCTCGGCGGTGAGGACAAGCACGAGGTACAACGCATCCTCGGCCGTACCGAGGACCTAGTCCGCCAGCTGCAGGCGGCGAGCCTGGTCGGCCGCTCCGACCTGCTGCCTGGCGGCCTCGACGCCCGGCTCAAGACCTTCGCCGAGGACGTACGGGCAGCGCTGCGCCGGATGAGTACATCAGCGCTGGAAGCGGCCGAGGCTGCGCTGCGGATGGTCGCCCAGCACCGGCTCGCCGCGGTCGGCGACCAGCATCTGACCGCGTTAATGGCGATGCGGGCGCTACGATGGCTGGCCACGCCCGACGAGCCACCGGCGACTCTCGCCGACGCGGTGGACCGGCAGGTCACCACCGACGGTTGGCTCGACCGGGCCAGGCTACGGCTCTGGGTCGGGGTCAGTGACCCGGCGCTCGCCGCTGTGTACCGTGAGCTGCACGCCGCCGTCGACGCTCGCCGCACCCGCCATGACGAGCAGTTCGCGGCGCTGCTCGCGGCGACCACCCGCGCGGACAGCCCAGCCGGCGGCATGTACTTCGTCGAAGACGTGGTGCGCCGGGTGGTGAAACCCCTCGTCGACGCGGACCGGCCGGTGTTTCTGCTCGTCGTGGACGGAATGGGGGTGGCAGCCAGCACCGAACTTGTCGAGTCCGCCATGGTCGCCGACTGGTGGGAACTCACCGCGGCTGGCGGCCGCCGGGCCGGTGTCGTCGCGGCGCTGCCAACGGTGACCGAGGTCAGCCGCACCAGTCTGTTCACCGGTGAACTGCGCCGAGGAGGACAGGCCGAGGAGCGGGCCGGGCTACGGCAGCAACTGGGGTCGGACGCGGTGCTGTTCCACAAGGCTGACCTGCTCTCCGGAGCAGGGCAGAGCCTCGCCTCACCAGTGGTCGCCGCACTGCGGGACCGATCGATCCGGACGGTCGCCGCAGTGGTGAACACCATCGACGACGCGTTGGACCGCAGCGACCCGGCGGCCACCGCGTGGACCCTCGACGCCGTACGCATGGTGCGGCACCTGCTCGACGCCGCCAGGGGGCGGGTCGTCGTCATGCTCTCCGACCACGGACACGTGGTAGACCGGGGCCCGGACGGTGAACTGCGCGGCGGTACCGGTGTGCTGTCCGCCCGATGGCGGCCCACCGCCGACGGGCCGCCAGCCGGAGACGGCGAGATCCGCGTCGCGGGACGGCGAGTTGTCCTCGCCGACGGCGACGTGATCCTGCCGTGGCGGGAGACGGTGCGCTACAGCGCGCGCAAGGCCGGCTATCACGGCGGCGCCAGCGCCGCCGAGGTGGTAATCCCGCTGACGATCCTGACCGCCGCCGGCGAACCCGCGCCAGCCGGATGGTCCGCGGCTCCCGTCGCGTCCCCGGCATGGTGGCGAGGACCGGTCAGCGCGACGAGCGTCGTGACACCGGCCGAGGAAGCGACCCTGTTCGACATCACACCTGCAGCGCCGCACGCGGAGACGATCGGTGCCGCGCCCACGTTCGTCGCAGCGCTGCTGGCCAGTACCCGGTACAAACGCAACCGCGCCTTGCGGTTGGCCGGTCGTCCGGTGCTGCCCGACGAGCGGGTGTCCGCGTTGCTGACCGCGCTGCACGAGGCCGGGGGGCGGTTGCCGCTGGAGACCCTCGCCGCCCGCGCGGACGTACCGGCGCAGCGCATCGCAAATGTGGTGACCGTCCTGCGACGCGTCCTGGCCGTCGAGGGCTACCAGGCGGTGGAGGTCGACGGCCAGATCGTCACGCTCGACGAGAAGATGCTGCGCGACCAGTTCGAGCTCGGGACGTCGGCGTGAGCGTGGACGTCAGCGAGCGGCGGCGGCGCGAGGTCATCGACGCGCTGCGCCGTGGCACCGTCCCCCGCAACGGCCTGGACCTGCTGGCGGTCGGGCTCGGCCGGTTCGAAGCGGCGATCGACGCCGAACTCGAGGTCGCCGCCAACGGCGGAGCAGTCTTCAAGGCGGTGCGGGGCGAGTACGGCGCCGGCAAGACCTTCTTCACCCGCTGGCTGGCCGAGCGGGCCAAGCACCGCGGTCTGGCCGTCGCGGAGGTGCAGATCTCGGAGACCGAGACGCCGCTGCACCGGCTGGAAACCGTCTACCGCCGCGTCTGCGACAACCTCGCCACCGCCGAGTTCCCCCCGTCGGCGCTGCGCCCGGTGCTCGACGCCTGGATCTATGCTCTCGAAGAGGACGTTCTCGCCACCAGCGACATCGCCGAAACCGACACCGACGCGCTCAGCGCCGGTGTCGATCAGCTGCTCGACCGGCGGCTCGGTGATATCGCCCGCAACGCACCTGCCTTCGCATCCGCGTTGCGCGGCTACCGCACGGCCACCGGCGCCGGGGACCAGGCTACCGCTGAAGGGCTGGCGGCCTGGCTCGGAGGGCAGCCCAACGTCGCATCAGTCGTCCGCCGCGCCGCCGGGTTGAAGGGCGAACTGGACCACTTCGGCGCGCTGGCGTTCCTGCAGGGGCTGCTGACCGTCCTGCGCGGCTGTGGACATCCCGGCCTGCTAATCGTCCTCGACGAGGTGGAGACCCTGCAACGGATGCGCTCCGACGTCCGGGACAAGGCGCTCAACGCGTTGCGGCAGCTCATCGACGAGGTCGACGGCGGCCGGTTCCCCGGCCTCTACCTCGTCATCACCGGTACCCCGGCGTTCTTCGACGGTGTGCAGGGCGCGCAGCGCCTGCCACCATTGGCGCAGCGGCTGGCCACCGACTTCACCGCGGACATCCGGTTCGACAACCCGCGGGCAATACAACTGCGGCTGCCCGGCTTCACCACCGACGGGCTGCGTGAACTCGGCGGGCGCGTCCGGGACCTGTTCGCGAGCGGCCTTCCCGACCGCGACCGGGTCGCCGCCACCGTCGATGACGCCTACGTCGCGTTGCTCGCCGACACCGTGACCGGCCAGCTCGGCGGCAAGGTCGGAGTGGCACCCCGCGTGTACCTGAAGAAACTGGTCGCCGACGTCCTCGACCGCGTCGAACAGTTCCCCGACTTCGACCCCCGCCGCCACTACCCCGTCACCCTCACCGCCGCCGAACTCACCGACGTCGAACGCAACGCCGCCGGCCTGGCCATCGAAAGCGTTGACGACATCGACCTGCATCTGCCGTTATGACCGGCGTTGACCGCCTCCACCCGGGCCTGGTCCATCACATCGTCAACACTCTCGGCTGGGCGGACCTACGGCCGCTGCAGGCCGCAGCCATCGAACCGATCCTCGGCGGTCACGACGCGCTGCTCCTGGCACCCACCGCCGGTGGCAAGACCGAAGCCGCCGTCTTCCCCGCTCTCAGCGCGATGGCGGACCGTGACTGGTCCGGCATCTCCGTGCTGTACCTGTGCCCGCTCCGGGCGCTGCTGAACAACCTGCACCCTCGCATCGCCGGCTACGCGAGCTGGATCGGCCGCACCGCCGGACTCTGGCACGGCGACACTGGTGCCACCCAACGCCGACGCCTTCGCATCGCCCGGCCGGACCTGCTGCTCACCACGCCCGAGTCCCTCGAAGCGATGCTCGTATCGACCCTCACTGACCCACGGCAGCTCTTCGCCGATCTGCGTCTGGTCATCGTGGACGAGGTCCACGCCTTCGCCGGCGACGACCGCGGCTGGCACCTTCTCGCCGTCCTGGAACGCCTCTCGCGGTTGGCCGGCCGACGTCTCCAGCGCATCGGGCTCTCCGCCACCGTCGGCAACCCGGACCAGCTCCTGCACTGGCTGCAAGGCGCCAACGTCGGGCACCGCACCGGTACCGTCGTCGCACCCGACACACCGGCCGGCCCCGTACCCCAGGTGGACGTGACCCTCGACTACGTCGGCAGCGTGGACAACGCCGCGACCGTCATCGCCGCCCTGCACCGCGGGGAGAAACGCCTCGCATTCTGCGACAGCCGCAGCCAGGTCGAACAGCTCGCGTTCGCGTTACGCGGCAGAGGCGTCCAGACGTTCGTCTCGCACTCCTCCCTCGCCGCCGACGAACGCCGGCAGGCCGAGGAAGCGTTCGCCGAGGCCCGCGACTGCGTCATCGTCGCCACCTCGACCCTCGAACTCGGCGTCGACGTCGGCGACCTCGACCGCGTGATCCAGCTTGACGCCCCCCGCACGGTGGCGTCGTTTCTGCAACGCCTCGGCCGGACCGGCCGCCGGCCTGACACCGCACGCAACACCCTGTTCCTCGCTACCAAGCAGGACACACTGCTGAAAGCGGCTGGCCTGCTGACACTGTGGCGTGACGGATACGTCGAACCGGTCACACCGCCCCCGACGCCACGGCACATCGTCGCGCAGCAACTCCTGGCGCTGTGCCTGCAGGAGGGCCGCATCGGCGCCGACATCTGGCCCGCCTGGTACGGCGACCTCTCCCTTTTCGACGACACCACCCCCCGCATCGTGGACTGGCTCGTCGCGACCGGCCACCTCGACCTTGACAACGGCATGCTCGCCATCGGACCCGAGACCGAACGCCGCTACGGCCGCCGCCACTTCATGGAACTGCTCACCGTCTTCGCAGCCGCACCCGAGTTCACCGTCCTGCACGGCCGGCAACAGATCGGCAGCACCGACGCGCTCGCCCTCACTATCAAGGTCGACGGGCCACGCGTCATCGTCCTCGGTGGCCGGACCTGGAAAGTCACCCACGTCGACTGGAAGCGCCAACGCTGCTACGTCGAAGGTACCGACCTACCCGGCCGGAGCCTGTGGCACGGCTTCCTGCCACCCCAGTCCTATGAGCTCGCCCAGGCTCAACGTCGCGTCCTGCTCGGAACTCAGCCCGATATCAACCACTCCCACCGCGCCGAGCAGACCCTCGCGACGTTGCGTGAGGACCGCGCATCCCAGGTCTGGGACGGCGGGACGGTCGTCCAGGTCGTCGACGACGAGCATCGCTGGTGGACCTGGGCCGGTCGACGCGCCAACGCCACTCTCGCCGCCTCGCTGCCGAAAGCCGCGGTCGACGGCGCCCGCCTCGACGATCACATGATCCGGCTCCGAGGCGACCTCACCGCACCCGCGCTTCGGCAGCTCATCGATACCGTCGACACCCACGGGCTGCCTGCACCGGAGATCGACGGCGAAGCGGTCACCGGGCTCAAGTTCGGCGAAGTACTCCCGGCCGATCTCGCCACCACAACACTCGCCGAACGGGCAGCCGACGGGCCTGCCGCGCACACCGTGCTTGCCTCACCGTTCCGGTGGGTCACGTCGCTGTAGGCCGGTCGGGGGTGTTCAGTTCGGCTGGCCGGTACTCCAGCTGGTAGACCGTGACGTGGCCGTTGTGTACGCGGTACATGACGATCGTCGCCAGCAAACTTTCTTTGATGACCAGCACCCTCTTGCGCGTGCTCTCGCTCTGTCCGATCCACTCCTCGACCCGATCGGGCACCGTGAACGACAACCGGTACGCATCCGGGTTCTCCCTCGCGAACACCTCCCACTGCGTCACGTGGGCGTCCACCCGCTGCCGGCGAAGCCCCACCGCATGTCGCTGCCGATGCCGAGCAAAGGTGAGGAAATGCTTCATCGTGTATGGAGGCTGCGCCGCCAGCGTCAGCACGAACGGCGCAGGTGGAAAGCCGAGCAGCAACTCCTGACCATCGGCCGCTTGGAGCCCCATGTGCATGGCCGTCGCGATCCGCGCCAAGCTGCGCTCGATGCGCTCCGACCACCAGCCCGGAACATTGATCGACGTCAGGGCTGGCCCGGTGGTTTCCAGCTGCCTCCTGATCGCCTCGCGAATTTTTGCCTGCGGGATCGACGCCTTCGGGTGCTGAGCCTTCAGCGACTGCTCCAGCTCGAACACCTCTGCCGCGGCCTGACCCACCGCAGACCTCAGCCAGTCGAAAGCATCTCCGGACAGGTCCACCAGCGAGATCTGGTGCGCGATCGCGTACTCCTGCGCCGGCGCCGAGAACCCTGAGGTCGAAAACAGGGTGTAGACATACCGGTAACGCCGCCGAGGCCGCCGACCGGGCTCCAGCTGGATGTAGTTCTCGTTGACGTCGCTCACAACGCCAAGCGCGTTGCGCACCGCTTCGATCCCGGTCGTGCCATCTCGGAACTTGGCTTCCACGAACAACCGGATCGGCAGCGAGAACGGCGGAACATACACGAACTCGCCGAGCGTGTCCGCCTGATGGTTCGCTCCCCGGCCCTTGACGAGCAACCCGTTACCGGCCGACGTCAACGCACCGTCCGGATCGTCGGCAACGTTCGTCAGCAGTCGGTATCCACTCGCCCGAACCAGCCAAGCGAGGGCCTCCTCCAGAAGGTAGCCGCGGAGGGCAGGCAAGGAACTCATCGACGTACGATAGCGCCCCGTTCCAACAGCAGCCGGCAATGCACGCACTCTTTGTTGAACAACACCCCGCTCCCACCGGGGACGTAGTTACCGGTGATGGCTGTCGTCGCACCTCGCGCGTCGGCGAGTCCGCAAGCTCTTCCGGCCGCAGTTAGAGTGCGGTGACGGCCGCTACATGGGCGCGCCTCGGCGCCTTCCAGCCGCCGGTCGGCCCAGACTCGCGCTGGCGCACCAAGCCGCCCGGTGGAGAACGCCGCTCCGGGCCTCTCGTGTCAAACGAGAATGCCGGAGCCTGAAGCAGTCGACGCACGCAAGATCATCTCCCACATTTCTCCCAAGCGGGGGACACGCCTCTCGCCCAACGCGACTGCCCACTTCGACCGGACGGTCGCAGGTCGCCCAAGTCGCATTCCGAATGGAACCCGGTCGGTGGCGCTGCTATCCGATGCTCCAGCATCAGGCTGGTTTAGCCGTCGGAGTCGAGATCTGGTGACGGGCCACCGCAGCACTCAATGTGCCCAACCCACGCCCGCATGCCTTCGACTCGCTCGAGATATGCCGCGTTGAAGCGATGGCGCCCATCGAGAAGGAAGTAGGTCCCGTCTTTCGCTGCCGGCGCGTGTATGAGCACGAGCGGTGACAGGAGGGCATTGCGCCGAACCGCGAGGCGGAGCATCTTGACTTTGGCGTGTCCATCGTGATCGTCCGGATCATCAATAAGCTGCGACTGGGTAATCTCGTTGACGGGAACAGTTTCAAGCCGCCAGCACTGAAGAAACGCACTACTGCTAAAGATCGACTCAAGATTACTGAGTACGTCTCCATAATCCTTGCAAGGCTCTAACGCATTCAACTCAGCTAACGACCACATCGACATGCGAGCATGGTACCAAGCATCAATCAGATACGTTTGGTGCCAGACTCGCGCCCAATATGTCGCACATTGCTGCTGTGTTGACCTGACGGCTCATCCGCTGGAGTTCGCTTGCATCAAACACGTCCAGCCCCGTTACCCCCCAGACCCCCAAGTCCGACAGTGCGGTCGGATTGGCCCGGTACCGCCTCCCGACAACGGCATTAAGTCGCGTTGAGTGTCACTCGGGTGATCGGTTGCCGTTCGTTGCTGTTGTGGAACCTAAAGATTTGCACGGCAGTCAACGGTACTGGACCGAGAATGCCTGCCGTTGTTCAAACTGCTTTTGACGACACCGTCGACTTTAATCCGACAACCGGAGGTGCTATCGGTATCGTTCGTGCGGACACGTAAGAAGACAACGGTGCCGGATCCTTGGAGAGTAGCTCTTTTCTGCCAGGGAGACGCAACCCCAAACTCCCTGGCTAGCGACTCTTCCTGCTTTCCATATGAAACATCGAGTGGGCCCGCCCCATACGCCTCATATTCGACATCGTGCACAGGATCGGAGAAGACAGCGAAGCCAGTCCAGGTGCAAACGACTAGCGCGATCGCGATGGGCAGCACCCACCCAATAGTCCTCCATACCGTGTCGGCGCGATCCTTCGCAACTGCTGCAATGAGGCGCGAAATGAGCCATAGCACTATTATGCAAACGAGCCCACAGATCCACAGCCCTCCTATGATCTGCACATTTTCGAAAGGATCGCCAATCGCCACGGCTGCCATGACGGCGGAGTGTACCGCCGTCCAGCCACCACAGGAGGTCGACGACGAGCTCGGCAAGGACCGGCACGAGCGAGCGAATCTGGTTCCATCATGCGGCGCGATAGCGGCCCGTCGCCCTCCCGAGCCCTCCGTACACACGTCGGCCACCCTCGGAGAGCGGGCCGGTGGCGTGAAGGCACCGGTCGCGGTCGGCGCCCCCGCGTTGTGGCGAGAGTTGAACCCCCGCACCACCTCGATGCGAACGAGGATAGGTTGCTCGCTGATGCCAACATGAATGGCCAATTCCTCAGTCCACGCCGGCAGATCGAGAGGCTGCGACAGTTCCTGCTGCTCCTGGTGCGTGACCCGCCGTCCAGTCGGCCGTGGCCGCCGCAAACGACACGGCGGCCACGGTCTTCGGACGCTTACGCCGCGCGACGGATACGGCGGCGGGCGGCAGCCAGGCTCCGCGTGGGGTGCGAAGTCGCGCTGGCCTGGCGGTTCTCAGCGGGTGGTTCGGTAGAGCCGAAGATTGCTATCTCCATCAGTTCCGCGGCCTTGCGCGCGCTCAGATCGAGCACGTGCGTATAGACCTCGTCGGTCGTGCGCCCGCTGGCGTGACCAAGCCGGCCCTGCATGATGTGCTGCGGCACGCCGGCATCGGCGCCGGCCGTCGCTGAGGTGTGTCGAGCGTCGTGCAGGGCGATCACCGGCACGCCGGCGGCGACACAAGCCCGCTCCCACTGCTGGGTCAGGTACCGCGGGTAGTACGGCTGGCCATCCTCCCGGCAGAACACGTAGCGGCCATCCTCGTACAGCTCGTCCGCGGCTTCCTTCTCCGCGTCCTGACGCACCAGGTGATCACGCAGCACGGCCACCGCGGCGGGCCCGATGGCCACGGAGCGCTTGCTTTTGCCCTTGGGCGCCTTCTCGATGGCGCCGTTGCGGGAGGTGGTGGTGCGCTGCCAGTACACCTGCACGACACCGTCGTCCAGGTCCACGCGGTCCCACTTGAGCCCGAGCAGTTCACCGCGGCGCAGTCCCCCGACGATTGCGAGGACCCACGCCGCGTACAACCGGTGCTCGGTGTGGTAGGCCAGGAACCGGCCGGCCTGCTCGGCGGTCCACACACCCTTGCGACCGGCGGTCTCCCGCTGCTCCCGACGCGGCTTACGGACTCCCTCGATCTCGATGTGCAGATCCGACAGGGCCTTCATTAGCACCCGGTGCACGTTGCCCACCGTCGTGCGCGACAGCGGACCGCCGCGCTTGCTGCCCCGCGTGAGCAGCGTCTTGTAGAGGTCGTGGATGGCGCGCTTGTCGAGCGTGTACACCTGCCGGCTGCCCAGGTGGGGCACGATGTAGCACCGTACGATGTCGCGGTAGTTGCCGAGCGTCGTTTCCTGCACGTCCAACTCCCGCTCGCCGAGCCACTGTTCCAGCTCCGCGGCGAAGCTGCCATCGGCGGCCAAGTCGGCGCGGGCGTACGTCTTACGGGCTTCGGTCTCCGCCGCCAGGGCGTCCTCCTGACGGAGGAAGCCCTTCCGGTTCATCTGGCGGCGCTTGCCGTCAGATGCCGGGGGCAGGTCGATGGTGAACTGCCAGCGCGTCTGGCCACGGGACAGCTGGTAGCTAAAGATAGCCACGGGTCGATCTCCTCCGCTAACGGGGTGAGAACTCGACCGACTGTGCGCGATCTCCGTTAGCGGAACCGTTAGCGGAAACCAGGCAAGATCTTGAATCTTGCCTGGTCAGCCCTGGTCGGGACGGCGGGATTCGAACCCACGACCCCTTGACCCCCAGGCCATGGGGGTCAGCGTTTCTGCACGTCAGACACGGTATGCCCGCATCGATGGCGTGTGGCCGGACGTGTGTCGTCCGCTGTCGTGCATGGCGTGCGGTCCCCGAACGGTCCCCAGACTGCGCTGACGGTTCTCGATGGCCGGTCTGCCTATCCGGTATGGATGAGCGGTTGGTGGCGTGGTCGCCGTTCGGCCGGTGAGTTCGGGTCGTTCTGTCGAGTTTCCGCCCTGTCGCGTATTGCCCTGGTCGTGCCAGGGTGATGGATACATTCACTGATGGTGATCAAGGGGTGGCGGCATGGGCAGGTTGTTGGTGGCGGTCGACCCTGCGGTTGGGGTTGCACCCGGCGAGTTGGCGGCGCAGTGGGGGGTGGGCGAGGAGACCGCGGCGCTGGGTGTGGCGCAGGTCGAGAAGGCCGTGAACGGCACTATGGTGCCGGGGCTGCTGGAGCTGGTGGTCGTGCCCCTGGCAGTGAATCTGGCAAGTTCGCTGTTGTATGACGTGGTGCGGCGGCTGATCGTGCGGTCACAGCCAGCGGTGGATGTGGCGGAGATTCAGCTGGAGATGACCGATACACCGTCTGGGGATCGGGTGATGGTGGTGCGGCTGCGCCGGGAGCAGCCGTGACCGTGATCCGGGTAGAAGAGCGACACCGTACGGAGGACGGCACGTTCGCCGCCCGGGTGTCGTTCACCGGTGGCGGCGAGTACGACGTGGAGATCACCGACCCCGGGTCGGAGTCCCGGGAGCGGCGGCTGGCGTGGTACTTCGAGGAACATCTGCAGTTCCCATTCCTCGACCGCGACCTTGCTAAGGACGCTGTCGAACAGCTCGATGCCTACGGCACAGAGTTGTTCGGGCAGGTGTTCACCGGCAGATGCGGCGAGCGGTACCGGGAACTGGCCCGGCGGGCGTTCGACGGCTGCCGGCTGGAGGTGTCGGGGTCCGCGGCGTTCCACCGGCTGCACTGGGAGGCGCTGCGGGATCCGGAGTTGCCGGTGCCGCTGGTTGTGCGTATGCCGTTGGCTCGGCGGGTGGCGGCGCAGCCGCAGGGGTTCGAGCTGCCGCCGCAACGCTCGACGTTGAACATCCTGGTGGTGACTGCCCGCCCGGACGGGGCGAAGGATGTCGGGTATCGCACCCTGTCGCGCCCGTTGCTGGACGGCATGCGCCGAGCGGACCGGCCGGTGGTGGTGGATCTGGTTCGGCCCGGCACCTGGCCGGCGCTGCGCGAGCACCTGCGCCAAGTATCTAAAGCTCACGGCAACGGCTTCTACCAGGTGGTGCACTTCGACGTCCACGGCTCGGTGGCCGAGTTCGCGGACCTGGAGAAAGGGCGCCGAGCCGACCGGTTCTTGTTCGGCTCACCCGCGTTCGAGGGCAAACGCGCCTTCGTGTTCTTTGAGACAGCGACCGAAGGCAAGGCCGAACCGGTGTCGGCAGCCGACATCGCCGCGCTGCTGGCGGAACATCGGGTGCCGGTGGTCGTGCTCAGCGCATGCCAGTCGGCGAAGGAACCGGTCAGCGAGGCGAGCCTGGCCCAGCGGCTGGTCGAGGCCGGTGTGCCAGTCGCGGTCGGCATGGCCTACTCGGTAACCGTCACCGCCGCCGAACAGGCGATGCCACTGTTCTACGAGGAACTCAGCCAGGGCGAGGACCCGATGGCGGCTATGCTGACGGCCCGCCGTTCCCTGTTTGAGACGAAGTGCCGCCGAGGGTACTTCGAGCAGGACCTCGAGCTGGAGGACTGGGTCCTGCCGGTCGTCTTCGGACAGCACCCGGTCAACCTCGGCCTGGGTGAGATGACCGCGGAGCAGTCCGCACGGTTCTTCCAACGCCAAGCGCTGGTCGGTGACGAACCGGTGGTGGAGTACGGGTTCGTCGGCCGCGACCTCGACATCCAGGTCCTGGAACGGCGACTGCTGATCACCGCCGACCGCAACCTGTTGCTCCTGCGCGGGATGGCCGGCGCGGGGAAGTCGACCCTGCTGCGGCACGTCGCGTGGTGGTGGCAGCACACCGGCCTCGTCGAGCACGTCTTCCGATTCAGCTACGAAGACCGCGCCTGGACCACCAGCCAGATCATCCGCGACATCGCGACAGTCCTGTTGGACCGGGTCGAGCAAGCCAAGCTCGAAATGCTGCCCGAACCAGCGCAGCCGGAGCGGGTCGCACAACTGCTCCGCGCCCGCCGATACCTGCTCATCCTCGACAACGCCGAATCCATCGCAGCAAGCCCCGCCGCCATCCCCCACGCTTTGCCCGAACCGGAACGCGAACGCCTGGCCACATTCCTGTCCCGGCTCCGCGGCGGCCGCACCCTAATCCTGATCGGCTCACGCGAAGCCGAACAATGGCTGGCACCACGGACGTTCCGTGACAACATCCATGTCCTGCCCGGGCTGGACCCGCAGGCAGCGTCAGTGCTGACCGAGCGCATCCTGCAGCACCACGGCGCCACCCGTCACCTCACCGACACCACCCAACGCGACGCGCTGCAACAGCTGACCGCCCTGCTCGGCGGCTACCCACTCCCGCTCAACGTCGTCCTGCCCAGCCTCGCCACCAGCACCCCGGAACAGATCCTCACGGAACTCCGCGCCGGCGGTGACAGTGCCGACCCCGTCGGACTCATCAGCAGGGCCATCGAATACAGCCACGGCAAACTCAACCCCGCCACCCAACACTCACTGCTGTTCCTCGCCCCGTTCACCGCCAGCATCCCCGGCCCCGCCCTACAGACATACCAGCAGCTCCTGAACGAACACAACGCCGTCCACACCCTCAGCCCGATCGATCTGCAAGCAGCCGTCGCAGAGGTCATCCGGGTCGGTCTCGCCACCCCACACCCACAACTCCAAGACTGGGTGCACGTCCTGCCCGTCCTGCCCTACTTCCTACGCACCCGCCTCACCACCCACCCACCCCAACTACCCGCCGCCGCCAACCAAGCCCACTACCAGCTCTACACCACACTCGGCACCGAAATTCAGCGACTGCTGACCTCCCACAAACCGCAGCAACGACACCTCGGACTAGTCATTGTCCGGACGGAATACGCCAACCTCACCACCGCCCTCGACCACGGACTCGACACCGGACAACCCATCCTCCCGATCCTGCGAGCGTTAGAGGAATACGTCGACCAGACCAAACAACAAGACACCCGCCGGCACCTCCTAGACCACGCCATCACCGCCACCCGACCTCCCGGCAACGCCGAACTCCAACGCGAGCTCGCCCACTTGCACCACCTAGCTGGCATGGTCGCGCAGGAGCAGCGGCGGTTCGAGGAAGCCGAAGGCCACTACCGCCAAGCCCTCACCATCAGCCTAGAACTCGGCAACCGGCACAACGCCGCCACCAGCTACCACCAGCTCGGTATGGTCGCGCAGGAGCAGCGGCGGTTCGAGGAAGCCGAAGGCCACTACCGCCAGGCCCTCACCATCTGGCTGGAGTTCGGCGACCGGCACAGCACCGCCAGCACCTACCACCAGCTCGGCGTCGTCGCGCAGCTGCAGCGGCGGTTCGAGGAAGCCGAAGGCTACTACCGCCAAGCCCTCACCATCAGCCTGGAATTCGGCGACCGGCGCAGCACCGCCATTACTTACCATCAGCTCGGCATGATCGCGCAGGAGCAGCGGCGGTTCGAGGAAGCCGAAGGCCACTACCAACAATCCCTCACCATCTGGCTGGAGTTCGGCGACCGGCACAGCACCGCCAGCACCTACCACCAGCTCGGCATGGTCGCGGAGCTGCAGCGGCGGAACGAGGAAGCCGAAGGCCACTACCGCCAAGCCCTCACCATCCTGCTGGAGTTCGGCGACCGGCACGGCGCCGCCATCACCTACCACCAGCTCGGCGTCGTCGCGCAGCAGCAGCGGCGGTTCGAGGAAGCCGAAGGCCACTACCAACAATCCCTCACCATCAAGCTGGAATTCGGCAACCGGCACAGCACCGCCAGCACCTACCACCAGCTCGGCAGGATCGCGGAGGAGCAGCGGCGGTTCGAGGAAGCCGAAGGCCACTACCAACAATCCCTCACCATCAAGCTGGAATTCGGCGACCGGCACAGCACCGCCCTTACCTACCACCAGCTCGGCGTCGTCGCGCAGCAGCAGCGGCGGTTCGAGGAAGCCGAAGGCCACTACCGCCAAGCCCTCACCATCAGCCTGGAGTTCGGCGACCGGCACAACGCCGCCCGCACCTACCACCAGCTCGGCATGGTCGCGCAGGAGCAGCGGCGGTTCGAGGAAGCCGAAGGCCACTACCGCCAAGCCCTCACCATCTGGCTGGAGTTCGGCGACCGGCACAGCGCCGCCAGCACCTACCACCAGCTCGGCGTCGTCGCGCAGCTGCAACTGCGGAACGAGGAAGCCGCCGACGCCTACCTCAACGTCGCCGTCGCTTGGCATCACACCATTGGCACCTGGCCAACTGACACGCTGCAAGCCCTCAAGCGCATCAGTCGCGAGGTGACCGCAGACGTATTTACCGCACACATCACCGCTATCGTTCCGGCTGACCTGCGCAGCGAACTTGCCAACGCAATCCAAGAGGTCGGAGACAACTGAGCAAAGCCACCCACAATGACGCCCGTGCACGGCCAGGCACAACTGCCATGACCCGGCGACAAGGCCCCTGTACACCTTGACCAGCGGTCAAGGAGCGCTACATGGGCCGAACTTGACCGATCTGGTCCCCAGGACGCCAAAATGGGCCGACCCAAGAAGTGGATCAGCCCTCTGACCTGCGTCGGGACGGCGGGATTCGAACCCACGACCCCTTGACCCCCAGTCGTCGGAGGCCCCAGCGACGTGCTCAAGCACGTTCTCCCAGGTCACCACAAGCATAAACCTGCCGAGTAAAGGGGTCCAACGGATCACCTCATCGTGACGACTGCCGGCCCTGTCGGTCCCATCCGCCTGCCCAAGTCAGGGCGCGATGAGCTCGGCGATTCGGTGGGTGGCCTGGCGGCGGCGGGCGGCGCTGACCCGGGTGTAGTAGCGCATGAGGGTGCCGGGGTCATGCCCGAGACGTTCGGCGACCTCATGGATGCCGTACCCGCCATCGAGCAAGCTCGAGACCAGCAGATGCCGGACCTGATGCGGGCCGATCGAACGGACCCCAGCATCCGCGGCGAGGCGGTTGAACCGGCTGGTGACATTGTCCGGGCGCAGCGGCCGGCCGGTACGACCGGTGAACATGTACCGCGAACCCGCCGGTGCCTTCGCGTGCGTCTTGGTGGTGGTGAGCGTTGTGAGGGTCGCCGGGTCCAGCAGCAGGGTGCGGGTGCCGTTGTGCGACTTGGGCGGCTTCTCTCGGACCTCGCTGGTCGGGTCTTCGATCACCCGTTGCCGGCACACCTTCAGACTGCCCTGATCCTGCTCCAAGTCCTGCCACATCAGCCCGCACAGCTCGCCACGCCGCAGGCCCGTGGTCAGCAGCAGCCGCCACAGCGGATAGAGCCGATCACCCTGGACTTGCTCGAGGAAACGCCGGGCCTCGGCCAGGGTCCACACCGGTCGCACCCGGTCGCTCACCCGCGGCTTGTGCGTACCCAGAGTGCGTCCGGTCTGCGCCGCGAAGGCTTTGGTCAACACCAAGTCCAGCGTGCGCAGGGTACTTCGGGAATAGCCGGCCTGCTCCAGATCCCGGTAGGCGCGCTCCGTCATCCGGGCACTGAGCCGGGAGGCTCGTACCTTGCCGATGTACGGGTAGAGCAGCCCGAGCAGCCACGTGTAGTTGTACAAGGTGTTGGGTTGCAGTTCCTGCTCCCGCGACCGCAACCAGTCCTGACACACGGTCTGCATCGTGTCGCTCAGCCGTGGCCGGGCCAGGTTCGCATCCCGGCGGCGGCTGAGGCGGCGGTACTCGACCAGCGCGGCTTGCTCGGTGGCGAACCCGGCCCGCCGGGCCTGCATACGCGCCCCGTTGCGGTCGCGTCCCAACTCCAGCCGGAACCCGAACGTCCCCGTCGCTGGATCTCGAATGATCATGTCGGTGTCGGCCATGACGATCACCTCAACTTCGGTCAAGGCCCCCGCACCACGAACATCTCTCACCTATACCAACGAGGCGGCCAGCCGGTGCGTCACGGCCGGTCCGACTCCGCGGCCCGGGCGGTCGCCCGATCGAGGGATCCGCCACAGCGGCGACGTCAATCACTCGCACCGACGCCGAAATCACCGCGCGAACGCATCGCGACCGCGGAGTCGGAGACATACGGGCCGTCGCCGACTGCGACCCGGCGGACCCCGCCGGACACGACTGGAGTTCGTGCCCGGCTGGTCGGTCCTCAGCGCCGGGTCTGCTCGATGAGCGCGGCGACGAAACGGGCCAGCCCCTCAGCGCCGCGCGGGTCGGCCGCCGGCCAGCGGGTCATCAGCAGCGGCGCGGCCCGGGCCAGCACCACCCCATCGCTGCCGAGCACGAAGTACAGCGCGAGCGCCGCCGATCTCGCGTTGCCGTCAGCGAACGGGTGGAAGAACAGCACGTCGAGGAACACCCTCGCGGCCCTCGACGGCAGCGGCACAAGTGGGTCGGTGGCCTCGGCCAGACATGCCTCGAACGCCGCCGGCAGGTCGTCGCGGTAGGCGTACCGCTCCCGGCCCGCCCTCGCCCACGCGGACGTCGTGCGGAACCCCGCCGTGGTGGTGCCGAGCACCTGCTGCTGCCACGCCTGGAGGCGGGCGAACGTAAGCGGGCCGCCCGCGTTCGCGTCCTCGCGGACCAGCGCCAGCGCGGCAAGGACCGTGCGGCACCCGCGTTTCGCGAAGTGCTCGGCGATGCCGTCCCGGTGGGTGCGCACCGGCCCTTCGACGTGCCCGGTGGCGTGCTCCCAGCGGGCTTCCCGCCGGATCCGCCGCCACGCCGCCAGGGTGTCGGGCACCACCACTGGCGGCGGCGTTCGTGGCGCCCGCGCTGCGGCCGGCAGCTCCGTGCTGCGCCAGCTCGGCCAGTCCTGCGGCCAGATGTCGGGCCACGCATCGTCCGGTGGTGGCGTGATGCCGGTGAGAGCCGCCGCCAGCGACTCCGCCGCGTCGGCCACCTCCGCGCCCTGCGGGGACACCGAACTCCAGAACCGCCCGCCGACCGCGGCCTCGACGAGCGCGTCGTGCCCGTCGCCCGGCACCTCGGCGACATCGAGGAACCATTTCAGGGCCAGGCTGCAGACCGGGTACCAGTGCTCGTCCGCACCGGACCGGGCCGCGACCGCCGCGACCAGCGTGGCAACCGTGGCCTCCCAGGCGACGAACGCCGCGCTGGACTCCGCGGGCAGCGGCAGGTGCCGCGCGAACAGCTCGGCCAGGTCCTCGAGGAACGTCCGCCAGTCCAGCAGCGCCCCGGCGACGGCTTCGAGGGTCTCCTCCGGCGTGGTGATCGAGTCCCGGGCGCCGTTCCACCGCAGCACCAGCGCACCGTCGGCGGTGCGCCCGCCCATCTGCGCGTTCCAGCCGGCGGCCCAGCCACCGTAGTGCTCGACGAGCGCCGCGTCCATCGCCTGCTGCCACGCCCAGCGCGCCTCTTCAGCGGCCCGCTCCCGGCTCCAGTCCGCCTCGGCCGTCGCCGGATCGAAGACGGTGAAGCGGTTGTACCGGTACGGCGCCGGCACCCCACCGGCCGAAGCGACCGCCCGCACCACATCATGCACCGTGCCCGGATCGAACGGATGCCGGGCAGGATCGACATCCGCCCAGGTGAGCGTCGCAATCGTCATCGCCGGTCATCGTGCCATGAAGCCTGCCGTTCCGTGGGGCGGGTCTCGACCACGTCGTTCGCCAACGCCACCAGCAGCGGCCCGGACATCGACGCGGTCGCCGTCGGCACGTCCGTTTCACGGAACCCGCATGGACTCGACTCGCTGCACCTCGACTCCCACGCCGACCCAAATCGACATGCCGAGTGCGGCCGGGTCGTTGCACGTGGTGAAGCGGACGGCGGGGGCGGCTGCCGAGCGCTCAGCGGCTACTCGGCCAATGGATCTGCGAACGGCCGGTCGAGAGCAGTGCGGCACCTCGCCAGCGTGGCCGCGATCTCGGGGTGTTCGCGTTGCAGCGACTGCAGGTTGGACCGGAGGACTCCGTTGCATCGATCGATGCCCTGGTCAGGCAGGCTTGGACGGTGAAGCACTCGAACCGCCGGCGTCCAGTCCTGCCACCGCGGTCAGCGTTCGCCGGGTTCCGGTTCCTACCCGACGTCATCATGGTCGCCGTCCGGCTCTACCTGCGGTACAACCTCTCCGACCGCGACGTCGAAGAACTCCTCATCGAGCGTGGTGTCGAGGTCGACCACGTGACCGTCTTCGGCTGGGTGCAACGCTTCACGCTGCTGCCGGTCGACGCAGCCAGATTCTGCCGGCACGCACCCGGCGACAGGTGGTACGCCGACGAGACCTATGTCAAGGTCAACGGCGTCAGGCGGTACGTGTACCGCGCCGTCGACCAGCACGGCCAGGTCATCGACGTGCTCGTTTGCGCCCTCCGCGACGCCGCGGCGGCACGCCGGTTCTTCCGCCGGGCGCTGACCACGTTGAAGGTGCGACCCACCGAGGTGATCACCGACGCAGCGCCTGTGTACCCAGCGGTCCTCGATGAGCTGGTCCCGTCAGCGTGGCACCACGTCGAGCCTCATGCCAATAACCGGATGGAGGCCGACCACGGCCAACTCAAGCACCGGCTCAGACCGATGCGCGGACTACAGACCGACCGCACCGCGCAGACGATCATCGCCGGACACACGTTCATGCAGAACCTCCGCCGCGGACACTACGAACTCGGCATCGACGCACCACGCGGACTCCGCATCGCCGCAGCGTTCACCGAACTCACCACCGCCATCTGAAGATCCGGGTGGTCGGAAAGTGTGACATCGACGCCACGGCGGGCGACCGCAACGGCCTCGTCGACGTTGGCGGCATCGGTGTCTGACCCGCCGCGGCCGAGCAGCTTGCCGGTCAGGCTGGACAGGAACAACCCGAGGTCTGGATGATCGGCCAGCGTGAGCTCCACCGCTCGGCGGGCCGCGGCCAGGGCTTCCCGCCGGCCCGAGCGGTCGCCGATGCGCTCGGCCCGCGCGCCCAGCGCTCCAGCCAGGTTCAACAGATACTTGGGCAGCGTGGCATGGCCGACCGGTGTGGCCTCGACCGCGGCCCAGCCGACGGCAACCGACTCGTCCAGGTCCGCCAGCGCCCCCACCCGGTCGAACCGCACGCGAGGCGCGCCACTGAGGTTGGTCTGGCACCTGGCCCGGTCGGGGTGTCCCGGTTCGACCGCGCCGACCGCGCGACGGCCGAACGCCACGGCCTCGTCGAGGTCGGTCACGTGACCCGTGCGGTCGTAGCGCAGCCGCAACCCGTAGCCCACGTTCGACAGGAACTTGGCGGCGTCCGGGTGCCCGGGCCGGACGGCCTTCGCGGCCCGGCACAGCAGGGCAACTGCCTCGTCCAGGTCGGACAGTGACCCGAAGCGATCCCGCGCAGCTGCAACGCGCTGCCGAGGGTGCTCGGGGCCTACCCTTGCGGCATGCGCATGGTGTACGTCCGGACTTCGATGCCCCACCCGCTGGTGGTGTCGCTGCTGGACGGGCTCTACCCGAGCCGCCGGCCGGCATGGAAGGCGCCGGACGGATGGCGGCTCGACCGTGCGGAGGGTGCCGGGGTCGACATACGGCTCCAGCACTGGTACAGCCATGACCTGACCGACGTGACGCTGCGCGTCTGGGGCGGGTGCGGCCCGCAGACGGTGCAGCTGCTGACGCACTTGCTGGAGCATGACGGGGCCGGGTTCTGTGACTGCCGGCCGGCACGGGACTTCACCCGCGGCTGGCGCGACGATGGCGTGCCGTTCACCGCGGCGGATTTCGCGGGGGCCCTGCACGCCTCCGGCGGCAAGGATCCGCTGGACGTCCTCGCGGGCGGCCCGGCCGAGACCGCCGACGGGCTGGGGCTCGGCTGGGGTGTGGTCGCCAACGTCGCCCGCGGCACGCGACTGTTCGCGCCGCGGGCCAACGTATGGGTGTCGGAGCGGTTCAACGGCGCCGACGACCGGCGCTGGGTCGTCGGGCGGCACCGGGGCAGCGGCCGGTTCATCCGCACCGTCGTCGACGAGACCCTGCTCCAGCACCGGCGGCCGAAGGAGCTGTACAGCCCGGCCGTGCTGCGGCTCATGGAGTCGGTGTCGGTGGCGTTCCTGTCGCCGGCCGCGGAGGCCGCCGGGTCTGGTCTCGTACCCCGTCCCTGACGCCGTCATGCCCTTTGCGGTCGATGCGGGCCCGCATGGCGTCCGCCATCCGCCGGAGGTCGACGTCGTGCTCGTCGATCTGCTGCTCCACCGCCGCCACGGTCTCCGACGGGTCACCTGCAGCGGCGACGGGACGTCGATCAAGTTCCCCGCCGTCGCCTGACCGCACTCCCCAGGAAACGCGGTCGGATGTCTCCGCCGAGTCCTGAGGGACTGCGCGCACATGCCGCAGGTCTCGCGCGGCCCGCCGATGTGGAGATCGTCACGCTTCGTGGCGGCGGCCCGCCGCGTCGAACCGCAGCCGCATTGCTCGCTCGTGCCGCAGTGCGCGCGGGCGTGCGACCATCCGGTCTTCCGTGTGGTGAGCGATCAGGCCGCTGCCGGCGCAGTGCCGCCAACAGATCCAGCGGTCGCCGGGATCACGGGGACCGGGGGACCTCGGCTGCTCGCCCGATCAGGGTCCGGTTCTCCCCCTGGGAAGATGCGGGCGGGTCACCGTGGTGGATGATCCGCCCGTACCGTGTTCGCGTGGAGGAGATCGCACGGTACGGATGGCTGGACGAGTCGCCGATCTGCGAGGCGGCCTGCGTGACGTTCGGAACCTGTCAAGTCCAGTGAGACAACTTCTTGATGTTGGTTACCTTGCTGGTAGCGGTGCTGATGGGTGGGTCGTGTAGGCGGGCTCGTCGGGGTCGGTGCTGTCGGGTTTGTTGATCCATGCCCGGTGTGGGATGTCAGGTGGGGTTGGTCGGCGGCGTCCGAACCGTTCGGGGTGGGTGGCCCAGGCGGTGTCGAGGGTCTGTTGCCGCTGCCGGCGGATCTGTTCGGCGGTGCCGTGGTGGACCGAGGCCGGGGTGTGCAGCCCGATTCCGGAGTGGCGGTGTTCGTGGTTGTAGTAGCTGTAGAACGCGTCGCAGTATTGGCGGGCGTGCTGGATGGAGCCGAACCGGTCCGGGAACGTCGGGTCGTACTTGAGTGTTTTGAAGCTGGCTTCGATGTACGGGTTGTCGTTGGACGTCTTGGGTCGGCTGTGACTACGGCCGATCTTCAGCTCGGTGAGCAGCTGGGTGACGGTCTTGCAGGTCATCGCTGCGCCGCGGTCGGCGTGGACGGTGAGCTGGTCTGGGTCGACGCGTTCGCGGGTGGCGGCGTCGGCGATGAGCGCTTCGGCGAGCTGGCCGTCCTCGCCGGCGGCGACGAGGTGCCCGACGACGTAGCGGGAGTAGATGTCGATGGCCGTGTAGAGGGGGTCCGTTGCATTGATCGATGCCCTGGTCAGGCAGGCTGGAACGGTGAAGCACTCGAACCGCCGGTGTCCAGTCCAGCCACCGCGGTCAGCGTTCGCCGGGTTCCGGTTCCCACCAGACGTGATCATGGTCGCCGTCCGGCTCTACCTGCGCTACAACCTGTCGTACCGCGACGTCGAGGAACTGCTACTCGAGCGTGGTGTCGAGGCCGACCATGTCACCGTCTTCCGGTGGGTGCAGCGCTTTACGCCGCTGCTGGCCGACGCGGCCAGATTCGGCCGGCACGCGCCGGGCGACAGGTGGTTCACCGATGAGACTTATGTCAAGGTCAACGGTGTCTGGCGGTACGTGTACCGCGCCGTCGATCAGGATGGGCAGGTCATCGATGTGCTCGTCTCCGCCCGCCGCGACGCTGCTGCGGCACGACGGTTTTTCCGCCGGGCGATGGCCATGTTGAAGGTGCGACCCACCGAGGTGATCACCGACGCGGCGTCGGTGTACCTGGCGGTGCTCTGTGAGCTGGTTCCGTCGGCGTGGCACCACGTCGAACGCCACGCCAATAACCGGGTGGAAGCCGACCATAGCCAGCTCAAGCACCGGCTCAGACCGATGCGCGGACTGCGGACCGACCGGACCGCGCAGACGATCATCGCCGGACACGCGTTCATGCAGAACCTCCGCCGCGGACACTACGAACTCGGCATCGACGCCCCACGCGGACTCCGCGTCGTCGCGGCGTTCACCGAACTCGCCACCGCCATCTGAAGACCGGCCGGCACTCGCTTCAACGCGCCATCCGATCGGCAAATGCAACAGCGCCCCTCAGGGCTACGGTAGCCGAGGTCGCGTTGGATGCGGCGATGGTGAGATTCTGCTCGTTGGTGCGGTGGTGGAAGAAGGCGTGGGCTCGCCGCGACGGCATCCACGAAGTGTTCCTCGCCCTTGAC
>NZ_BAAAQD010000056.1:0-44726 GCF_039531485.1 Dactylosporangium maewongense
GATCGCGGGCACGGGCATCCTTGTCGATCACGGAGCGTAGAGAACTCACATGATCGTTGATGCCTGTGCCCGCTTGCTGCCCCGCTCTGATCTTCTGACCGACTTACGCCCTATTGCCGGTCGCTCTAAGAAAAGACACTCCACCTCTATCTTTGTCTATACCTTTTATTATACGCTTGCGGTGAGGCGCCCGGCGGGTGCGGGAACACCAGCCGGGCTGCGGAAACAACCTCTGCGAAAGGCGTTTCCAATGACCAACCCTACGTCCTCCGACTCCAGTCAGAGCCATCAGACCGCACCACCCATCGAAGACCTGATTCGCCTGGCGGCGTGCTACTCCAACCGCGACCAGGTGGAGGCCGCCGGATTCAGCTTCGGCACCGCCCTCAAGATCGGCGACGTCGCGGCGATCGACTCACGGGGACGGTGGCGCGTCGGTGTCATCGTACGAATCGGTCGACTCAACGCCGCCGTGGAGTACACGACCGAAGGTGCAATCCGCGACGCGGCTGACCCGCGCAGCTCCTGGACGGAGCCGTTCCGGTCGATCAAGACCGCGCGATTCGCGGACATTGCGGTCCGTCCCGCCGCGGCGCCCGCCCGTCCGGAGACAGCGCCTCGGCGCCCGCCCGGCTGGACTGCTGACCGCTCCCGCCCCGGCTGGCCACGCATGCGATGAGGTCCTGCGCGGCCAGCCGGCCACCCGATCCCGCGTCCTGTCTGGAGGAACCCATGTCGAACGAATCAGACCCGGCGGCCAGCAGCCGCGACGGTCAGCGCGACACCGCCAACGTTCTGCTTGATGAGGTGATCACCCGCATCCGTCGCAGCTATCCCGACGCCGTCATGGCCTACCTCAACCACCCTGGTCTCGGCGACGGCATCATCCTGTGGGATCTCGCCAGCGCCGATCGGCTGCTGTGGCCCGACGAGGACGGCGAAGTGTTCCAGGGCGCGGACGAGCCTGGAGAACGCCTGTGGCTCGACGACCGCGACGGCGACCCCTACGCGGAACTCGCTGAGATCAACCGGCTGCTCACCGCGGTCTACCGCGAGCGCGGAGCCGACCTGTTCGAGCCCGGCGAGCTGGGCGGCGGCTGGTACCTGCCGCTGGACCGCACGTAGCCACGCCAGCCCTGCGGGAGCGCCGCAACGCGGCGCTTCCGCTACCAGGCCACCCCGGTCCTCACCGCGAAAGGCGTCCGGCAATGCCCGAAACCACAGCCCATGACCACGAGCGGCACACCGGCCGGGCCACCACACCCGTTGCCGAGTACGACCACAACGACAACTGCGTCGGCTGCGGCACGCACCGCAACGCCCCGTGCCGCCCCGCGTGTCCGTTCGGGACCGGTGTCTTCGACGAGTCCACCATCCTGCGGGCGACGGTACGACGCCTGTCAGACCACCGAGTCATCGACGGTCAGGCCCGAGCTTTCGTCCTGCGCGAGCTGGGCTGCGTCGAGTGGACCGTCCGCCGCGGCCAGCGTCACGGTGGCTACCATCTTCGATCCGCCATGGTCGCCACCGCGGTCGAACTCGTCGGCGAAACACACGCCACGTCGCTGGTCGAGCGGGCACGCGAGTTCCTCATCGACTTCCTCGTCGTGGAATGGGGCGCTGCACCCCAGCCGATGCGGGTCCTGGTCGTCTACCTGCACGGGATGACCGCTGACCTGCAGGACATCGGCCTCTCGCTGTACGCCGCAGCAGCACGCCTCGACGGCGACGACTTCAACGCCGAGGACTTCGGCGAAATCGACGGCTGAGCTTCCGCCGAATCCACCAACGCTTCGTCACCCGAGCCGAACCCGCCAACACGCTGACGTATGGGTCCTCCCATGACGCGACAGCTGCCGGCATCACGACGGATTCGTGAAGGCTCGGGCCCAATTTGCGAACAGTGAAGGAGCCCAAAATGACCAGCACTGACGTGTATGGGCTGCAGCCAGGGGACCGCATCACGGTATCCCCGGGCGCGGCCATGAGCGGCCACACGTACCGCACCCTCGCCGGCGGCTTCGCCCTCGACGTCACCTCGGTCCGGACCGATCACCGCGGCGACTTCGAGGTCAGTGGCATCGAGTTGACCACCCGCGGTGCGTGGCGCCACGGCGTCCCGAGCCGCTCGGTGATCCTCCCGCGTGGCGCGTACAGCATCCCCGTCCGCGTCGGCGACAGCGTGGCCGCTTCGGGCATCAGCATCGCTGCGGCGGTGACCGCGCTCCACGTGCGCGCTGACGGAACCGCGGTCGCGGACCTGCTGCTCCCCGAGGGCGAGACGAGGTGCGGGTACAACCTCGTCGACTTGCAGCACCGCGCTCGGGCGGCGCAGGAGCCCGTGCGTCGACCGTGCCTGCGCGCACACGCTGCCGAGGCACGGTGCCAGCGATGCCTGGACGCAGACGAACCGGCCACGATGCCGTGTGACGCGGAGCGATGCTCGGTCACGGCCGTCAACGTCTTGCTCACCCGCCGCGGACACACGCTCGGCGCCTGCGGCTCGCACACTGAGCAGGTCCGCCACATCCTGCAAGACGGCGCTGCCGTGACGATCGTGCTGCGTGCTGGCACGCGTGAGTGCTACGCCGATGGAACCCAGGTGGCGACCTGCCGGCACTGCGGGCACCAGATCTACCCGGCCTTGGCCGGCGCCCGGCGTCCGTGGCGTGGCAATCAGTGGGACGAGACCGGGCGGTGCGGCGCGGCGGAGGACCGGACCCGGATCCGCACCCTGCACGCGCCGGCCGAGACCTGCGCCGAGCTGGACCTGGCGATCGCCGGTGCCGTCTGTGGCCCGACTGCCGATCAGCACAACGAACTGGACTGCCCCGCCCGCAACCTCCGGTAACCGTCCCGCTGTCGGCCGGCCTCGCTGCCCGGGGCCGGCCCCGGAGATCTGGAGCGCCAACCGTGACCAGCAATCACCCCGAGTCTGCCGTGCCCGCCGTCCTGGCCGAGGAGCGGCTCGAGCACCCGAACCCGTACGCGTGCGCGGCGTGCTCGAACCGGGCGACGCTGCGGCTCAGCCTAGCCGGCGGCGGGCAGGTCACCGTGTGCCGGCCGCACGCCGCCGCCTACCGTAACGGCACGGTCAACCGTCACGGCTCCGTCACGCCTGGCTGGCAGCCCAGGACTCCGCTCGCGATGCCGACCGAGACGTGCATGGATGTGCCGCTGCCGACCGGGCCGGGCACGGTTGCGCCCGGCCAGCGGGTCCGCTGCATGCCCGGCTCGCTCCCGGCGCGGGACGGTGGTCAAGGCGGCGGCATCCTCCGCTCGATCGGACCGAAGACTTCCGTGGTCGACGTCGATGGCGGCGGACCAAGGCGGATCCGCAACGAACTGCTGCACCCTTCGGCCGGACCGACGGTCGCGGCCTGGCGACACGGCCGGGGATATCGCACCACCTTCCCCGACGGCCGCAGCTGGCTGCCGGGCTGGGCGTGGCTGGGCTGGACCGTCGCCGAGCACCAGCAGTACGCCGCCGGCCAGCGCCGCCTCCCGGAGCCCGCTCCCGCGCCGCAACGCTTGATCATCGTGGTCTGTGGTGCCCGGAAAGTGGACCGCATCGAAGCACCAGCCGGCGAGCTGTACGTCGGCAGCTACCACCGGGCGGCCCGCCGCGCCGCCGACGCGATCCGCACGCCCGGCACCAGGGTAATGATCCTGTCCGCCTGGTACGGCCTGGTGGAACTGTCCGACATGCTGCTGCGCTACGACGCGCGGCTCGGCCAGCGGCACACGATCACCGCCGAGGCGCTGCGCGAACAGGCCGAACAGCTCGGCCTGCTGGACGTCACCGACGTCGTCGTTCTCGCCCCGGCGCCGTACGCACGCCTCGCCCGGTTCGTCTGGCCGAACGCGACCTGCCCGCTGGACGGCACCCGCGGCATCGGCGAACAGCTGCGCCGCTTCGCGACGCTCGCCTCCGCAGCGACCACGATCGCGCCCGATCCCCAAGCCAAAGCCCGGCCCACCAGATGGGACCACAGCGTGGCGGGCGAGCGACACGTGATCGGCGCCCAGGGCGGCCACGCCCACCTCGACCTAGCTCGCCACGCGCCTCCGCGCACGCCGACCCCTGCCTGCCGGGCGCGGCGGCGGCAGACCGACTGGGTGACGACCCAGGAGCCGCTGAACTGCCCGCGGTGCGCGGTGATCCAGGCCCGTCGCCAGGATCTACGCCGTTGGTGCGCGATGGTCGAACGGCTTGCCGCCGCAGCACACCAGCCTCTGCTTGCCGAGGCACCAGCGCGTCCAGCGCCGATCGACTCCGTCCGACCCGGGGCCCAGCGACCGGACCAGGTACGCGACGGAGGGGAGGGCAGTCGCCGCAGCCCTGCGGGTCGGGCCGTGCGGGCCGCTCGTGCAGCCCTGTCGTTCCGGTTCCAGGTGGTGATCCGGTCGCGACGAGGCGGTCCGGGTCGGCGTACCCGCGGCGACCCATTGGACGAGCTCCACCTGTCAGCAGGACCGAAGACCGCCACCGCCGGCGGCGCCCGGACCGCGGCAGCACGTGGCCAGACGCGACGACCTGGGCCGCCACCAGGGCAAATGCTCCTACCCGTAGCAGGTCCGCTAACGGTTCGTCGACACCATCACTGTGCACCACCAGGTCCGTAGCGCGGCCAGCGTTGGCGGAAGCGCTACGGGCCAGCCGAACAGAGACTTGGCACCTCCGCAGCAACCCAGAGCACCGCAGCCCCGGACACAGCGCCGAACCGGAAGGACCACGCCGTGACCACCCTGACCAGCAACCCCGCCGACGCCGAGCCGAGCGACACGCTCCAGGCCGCGAGGACGGTGCGAGCGGAGGTCACCGACGCGCGGACGATGCGCCAGATCAGCCGGGCCGAACAGGACCGGCTCAACGCCGACGCCGAGGTCGAGCGGCGCGCTCGCGCGGCCAAGCTGGACCTGGAACTCCAGGACGCCCGTCGGGCAGCGGCTCGCCGGGAGCGTGACGCCGCTGAGCGGGAGAAACGCGAGCGCCGCAAACGCCGGCAAGTCCGCCGAGCCGCCCGCTGGGCACGGCTGACCACCGCGGTTCCCCAGGTGGCGGAGTGGGCGTTGTTCACCCTGCCGATCGTGTTTCCGATGGCCGTCGCCTGGGTGGGGCAGATCCGCTTCGCGATGGAGGTCATGCACTGGCCGCTCCCGGCAGCGGTCGTCTTCGCCGCCGGGTTCGAGCTGTCCACCGCCTATGTGGCCCGACTGGACTGGCGCGCCCGCGCGGCCGGCGACTCGTCGCTGCTGTTCCGCGCTGCAACCTGGGGCTTCGCCGCGGGGGCCGCGGTCATGAACTACTGGCATGCAGCCGGCCCGAACTTTGCCCCCACCGGCGAGGCCGTCTCCTATGGGCTGATGTCGCTGACCGGCGTCATCCTCTGGGAGCTCCTGTCGACCTACCGGCACCGCACCCAGCTCCGCGCCGAAGGCAAGCTCCCGGCCGCCCGGCCCCGATTCGGGCTGGCTCGATGGCTGTACATGCGCCCGATCACCCGCATCGCCTGGCTCTTGACGGTCCGCGACGGCTACACCACCACCGACCTTGCCTGGCGCGACGCTGTCGACGCGATCGAGCAGTACGGTTCAGCCAAGCTGGCCCGCCAAGCGATCCGCCGCGGACGTCCGGTGCTCCGTCCAACTGCGGTCGGCCCCGACAGCCCGGAACAGGCACCACGCGAGGAAGCCTCCCGAACCATCGTCCCGCCGCGCGACAGCGCGGAGGAGCCGGACGAGACGACTGCGAGCCGAGAGACGAACACGCGAGACGAGACGACCGGCGGCAGCGAGACGGTCCAGGGAGACGAGACGGCGGCCGGTAACGAGACGGAGCCGGCAGACGAGACGGCCATCGGCGACGAGACAGAGCCGAGAGACGAGGCACCCGTCGGCCGTGCGACGAAGGTGGGAGACGGAACGCCTGCTGGCCGCAAGACGAATGCCCGGGATGGGAGCGGCACGCCCAGCGCGACCACCCGTCGCGGGACTCGTAGCCGCAGCAACAGTCAGCGGGGCGGCGCTGTTGGTGCCAGCGGCGGCGCTGGTCCGAAGGCTCGGCGGGGTGGGTCAGGTGCGTCCCTGCGGGCGCAGATGCTCGCCTACGCCCAGGACCGGATCGCGCAGGGGGCGCCCGTTACCGGCAAGGAGCTCGACGTCGCGTTCCACACCAACAACTACGGCTCCCGAGTCCTGCGAGAACTCGCTCGTGCGCGAGTCGACGGCGCCTGAACGCGCCGCCCGTCGCGACGAGACCACGCAGCAGGGCCAAGGGGGTCCCTCCGAGTCGTCACCGCACGAAAGCGAGACATCCGTGGGCATGATCTTCTATCCGGCCGGCTTCGAGCTGTACGTCGACAACCCTGGCCACGGCGAACACGGCAATTCACTGGGCATCGGCGCCGGCGCGTGGCTGCCGGGACTGTAGCCAGTGCGGTTCCACGTCGGTCGGGCAGAAGTGCGCATCGACGGTGCAGTAGCCGACATAGCCGAGCCCGATCGGGTCGCCGTCACGGTCGATATACCGTCGGGTCAGTCGCCGCAACGTCTCTGCGAACGAGACCCGTGTCGACAGCACCTCGTTGAAGAACTCGGTGGCGAACCGGTTCGCGGCCTCGACGGGGGTCTGCGGCGCGGCCTGGATCACGCATGAGGCTCCGGCCCGGAGAAACTCGAATGCGCGGTATGCGGTATTGGTCGGGGCGTCGGCGTTGAGGAATACGAGTGGGCTGCCCTGCAGGGCCGCTGGTGAGGACAAGATCAGGTAGAGGTTGCCGATGGTCGCCGGGGTGTCGAGGTACAGCAGTTGCGGGGCTTGGCCCCGGAAGTGCTCGTCGAATTGGTCCGAGGCTGAAATCACCGTCGTCCGGGCCCGGTAGGCCATCGTGTTCAGCAGTTCGTCGTCGGCTGTGTCGGGCCCGGGGCGTAGCGAGCGGCTGGTGACGAAGGCGGCGCTCGGGCGGCCCGTGAAGCTAATGTCGCTGACGGACTCGATGCCGGACGCGGGGCGGTTCTCGACCAGGTGGCGGTAGCCGACGAAGCCGCGCACGTCGACCGGGACGTCGCGGGAAGGCGACGGCGAGCCGGGCCGTGGGACGTACAGGAGCTGCCACGGTATGTGCACGTCGTCCGACGTGACCGTGATGATGTGGTCCTGCTCCCACAGCACGTTGGCGAGTGTTTCCCCAAGCTTTCGGAGGGGCTCGTCGTCGAAGAGCAGTCTGAACAGCCGATACCCCATGTCTGCCAGCCGGTACCAGGCATCGTCGCGGGAGCCGGTGGTTCCTCGCGCGAAATCGCTCCAGGCAGCGAGCAGCTGGTTGACGTAGTCCGCGACGGCGCGGGGCTCCGTGGCCGATCGATAGGAGAGTTCGGTCAACCGGTCCGGACCGAGAATGAGGAACTCGTGTCCAGGCGGGTTTTGCGTGATGCGGATGGAGATCGTACGGCGCAGCCGAGGGTGGGTCACCTGTGCGGGATCGGTGGGGCGCGGGGTGAGCTGCGGAGCGCGTACCCCGAGCCGGCTGAGCACCGGACGGCTCACGCGGGCGAACTCGGCCTGCATCGCCGCCCCTACCGCGTCCGGGCCGGAGTGGTGTTCGGCCAGGTAACTGCTGACGGTGGTGACGACGTCGGCAATCTCGTAGTAGCGCAGTGTCGACTGCAGCACGGGGCGCAGGCCCGGCTTGAGGTCGTAGAGCGTGGTCGGGCCGACCTGGGCCGTCGGCTCGAAGATGGTGGACAGGTAGAGCTCGGCGATTTCCGCCGGGCCGGTCTGCGGCAGGAGCTGTTGCTGCACGTGTCGCATGACGGGGATCGTCAGGGGCGCGGCGGCGGCCAGCAGACCGGCGAGGCGGTAGGTGTCTGGGGCGAGCGACGTGCGCAGTGTGAACGCCTGCTCGACCGGGTCTGGCGGCGCTGGTATCAGCTCGGGTCCGGCCGTACGGACCGGTCGCCGCTCGCCGACGAACGTGATGGCGGCGTCGGTCCAGCGACCGGACGTTCCCGCGGTGTAGTGCGCCCACGGACGCAGCCATTGCCGGTCGAGCTCCAGGACCGGGACGGACAACGCGCCCGAGCCGACGCCGTCGCGCTGGGTCCTCGCCCGGGTCTGTGCGTTCGCCGCGCCGCGGTGGGGTGCCGACAGGTAGCCGTCGATCGCTTCCAGCCAGGTGTGGCGCCACAGTCGCTCCGGCAGCGGATCGACGATGGCCACGGCGGCCTGCTCGCCCCACTGGGCCAGGACGCGGTTCGCGGCGCCGGTCGGCCAGTTCGGGCCGAGTGCGTCACTGATCAGGAGGATGAGCTGCCGCCGGCCGGCGGCCGGTAGCGCGCCGGGCGGACGGAACCGTTGCGACGGCTCGGCGGTGCGGGCGAGCATCGCGGCGCCCTCGACGCTGCGCAGGTGCTGCACGGTGATGGTGCGGAAGGCGCCGAGGTACCGGCAGGTGTCGACGAACGCGTCGATGGTGTCCCGCCACAGCGGAGCGAGCGGGCTCTCGTCGATCACGACGGCCAGGTCGAGCCAGCGGTCGCGGACGGGACGCATGACCGGCACCCACAGTTTCTGCTCGACGATCAGGGCGACGGTCGCGGCCTCGTCGAGCTCCCACCGTTGCGGCGACGGGGCGCGGCGCTTCAGCGGGCGCAGGGCGCGCAGGATCTGCAGTGATCCGTGCAGCGCCGAGGAGGGTGCTGGCGCGACCGGCACCGGCAGGGTGGCGATCTCGACCGGCCGGGGCGACTCGGCCGGCTCGGTGTTCGCCGGGACCGGACGTGACCGTACGTGTGGCGGCCGCGCCGGGGGCGCGGGTGGCTCGGTGTCGTCTGCCCGGGCGTAGGCCCTGGGCCCGGCCGGGCGCCCGCTGTTGGGCAGGTGGGCGGCCAGCCAGAGGCAGTCGGCGATCTCCTCGGCAGTGGCGGAGCCGGTCAGGTCGGCCAGCAGCCGCCGGACGGGCTCGACGTCGGGGGCCGCCATGCTCAGAGCTCCACGTCGCCCAAGCGTTGCAGCAGCAGCTCGGCGAGCTCCGCGCGATTGGCGACGTCGTGCGCCTGGAGGCTGCCGGCCATGTACACCGCATTGAGTAGTTGGTCGGTCGACAGCTCGATGGTCTCGCGCCGGCGGAGGAACGCTTCGATGAGCTCCTCGCTCCGCTCACTCCACGACCCGAGATGGGCCTGGACGATCTGGTTCAACATGTCGCGCGTGGGCTGCGGCAGCTGCAGCTGCAGGCAGCGGCGCAGAAACGCCGGCGGAAAGTCCCGTTCTCCGTTGCTGGTCATGATCACGATGGGGAACGCCCTGCAGGACACTTGGCCCCGCACTACCGACGCGCGCCGGGTGTCGGCGGTACCGACCTCCACCGCGGCAACGTCCTCCAGGCGGACGAGTTCCGGGATGGTGAACCGGCCCTCCTCGAAGATCTCCAGCAGGTCGTTGGGCAGGTCGACGTCGCTCTTGTCGAATTCGTCGATGAGCAGCACCCGCGGCCTTCGGGCCGGCAGCATCGCGGTCCCGAGTGGCCCGAGGCGTAGGAAGCTGCCGATCTCGGCGGCCCCGTTGAGCTGCGCGTCCCCCAGCCGGCCCAGCACGTCGTAGCGGTACAGCGCGTCGAGCAGCGTGCTGCGACTCGTGACCGCCCAGCGCAGGACCGGACCGAGCCTCAGCTCGTGGGCGACGGCGTAGGCCAGCGACGTCTTGCCCGATCCAGGCGGACCCGTGACCAGCAGCGGGCGCCGCAGGTACAGCGCGGTGTTGACCATGTCCAGCGTCGCCTGATCGACGATGTAGCGGTCAGCCCGGGCCGCGGTCGGGCCCTGGTACACCTCGGCGAGGTCGGTCTCGTACGGCGGCGACATGGACTCGAACTGTCGCCACGGCGGCGGCGGAGGGAGCGAGTCGATGTCGTCGTGCGGCACCCCGGAGCCCCGGTAGATCAGCCATTCGTTCACTGGATGCGTTCCTCTCCCTCGACCGGGCTGTTACCTGCTCGCGGGTCGCTTCATCGGTGGCGGCTGACGGTACGGGTCGTCCCACAACAGCACCAGGTCCTTGCCGCACTTGACGGGGTTGTCCGGATCCAGCGCGTTGTTGCGCAGGGTGCGCACGCGCTCGGGAAGCTCGTCCAGCGGCGTCTGCGCCAGCTGCTGCGCGATGTCGCGGACGAAGTCAGCGCCCGGGCAGGCCGCGTTGTCGGGGGCCACGCAATGGCGGCACGCTCGACGCTGCCACAGGACGACCGGCACGCCCGCGGCCAGCGCGACCTCCAGGGCGGTCCGGGTCGGCGACTCGAACGGCGAGGCCGCCAGCGCCAACGCGCCCAGCTGCGGATCGGCTTCGATGCGACCGCTGTGTGCCTCGTGCGTGCGTTGTTCGCAGACGATCGGCTTGACGGCCCCGCCGACCGGGGCGCCGGCCAGGCTGTTCCAGCGCGCCTGCCACCTGCCCTCGATCCGGCCGTCGTAGCGGCGGTCGACATTGCGCAGGACGACCGGGTAGTCACGGCCCAGCTCGGTCCATTGGTGTTCGGGCCACAGGCGCCAGCCCCCGACGTGCTCATCCATCAGCTCCACCGGAGCGAAGATCTCGATCCGAACAGCGTCCTGCGAGCGGCCGGCCACCCGCAGCTCCGCCACGAGCAGATCCTTGAGCTTACGCCAGGCGCTCTCAGGCCTGAGCGACGTCGGCCCGAGGTACACCTGCACCGAGTCGCCGGAACTGAGGTGTTGCCAGACGCTGAGCCGCACGCGCTTGCGTTGCGGGCTGGTCGGGGTCAGCTCGGCCATCAGCGAGACGATCTGCGGCGCGGCCGGCGCCGCGGCCAGCCGGGCCGTGGTGGCGCCGGCCTGGCCGCGGCGCCGGGACACGGCCAGCGCCCAGTCACTCAACGCATCCGCATGCGCTCCGGCGCCGTCGCGGGCGAGGTCCGCGGCATAGGCGACAGCCAGCGGGAGTGAGCGCTCGTTCTGGCGGTACAGCTGGCCGAGCTCCTCGGCCACGTCCCGGTAGTCGATAAGCGGCGTCTGTGGGTCCAGGGGCAGCAGTCCGGCGACGCTGCGCCACCTGCCCCCGTGATCGTCGCTGGACGGCAGTTCGGCGAGCAGGCCGCGCAGCTGCCGTTCCTCGCGATGGTCGAGCCCGGACGTCAGGGGCAGCCGCATGCTGTCGATGAGCTCCAGCCACCGGGATCCGGTTGCGTGGTACCGGTCGTGTGCCCGCCAGATGCACCGGTACAGCGACGCGTCGATACCGCGCAGCGCCCGCAGCGGGACCGCCCGGCCGCCCATCGTCGTGTTCTTCAGTCGCTGGATCTTGGTGATGGCGCATACGGCGCCGGTTGCGAGGGCCAGCACCGGCCCGCCGGACATGCCCTCAGGCAGCTCGTTGCCGTTGAGCACGAAGAACTGTTCGGGCGGGTGGCCGGTCTTCCCGCCGTACCGCACGAGGGCCGGGTTCGCCTCGGGCACCCCCTGGTAGATGACGGAGTGGCCGATCGCCAGCAGATCGCTGCTGCCCGGCGGTTCGCTCTGTTCGAGCAACGCGCAGGTGTGCTGCGGGGCTCCCTTGTCCAGCTCCACGACGGACAGGTCCGGATACGGCCAAGTTCTGGCGTTGGCCGGTGGCGGCGGGGACGCCCAGCGTACGGTACCGGTGACCCGGTGGTGCTGCCACGAGATGCTGACCTTGTGCCCGACCTCGGCCCCGGTGACGTGGGCGTTGCTCAGGACGAACCCGGGCGCGGCGAAGAAGCCGCTGCCGATGGTGTGGCCGCCCTCGATGAGGACGAGGCACTCGTCGCGCAGGATGTCGGCGATGTTGTCGGTCGGCAGCCTGGCCATGCAGGCTTCAGCCCGCGGCCGGTGCTGCCTGGCCCCAGGTGGCGGTCACCTTGATCGTGGCGCTGCCCGACAGGCCGGTCAGCGCGGCCACCACACCGCCGTCGGCGGCCGCGAGCTCGATCCCGAACTCGACGCTGACCTGATCGGGAGCGGCTGCCTGCAAGCCCTGGCGAACGTTGACGACCACGCTGTGCAGCGACTCCTGCAGCCCGCGCAGCGCGGACGCGGCCTTGTCGCCGATGCCGACGTCGGACGGACCGCCGCCCCGGAGCGCTTCGCCGGCGTCGGCGTCGGGGATGTCGACCCGGGCCCACACCAACGCGCCGTCGGGCATCTCCAACGGCAGAATCTCGTGCACGGCAGCCACTCCCCACGTCGGCCCATCGCTGTCCTTGCATGTTGGCCTACGGCCGCAGCCGCCTCAACCCGCGAACCGGACACTTCTGCCCGGCCGCTCGGATCAGCCGTTCCCGGTCCAGGCGGAAGCACACCACCAGCCGAAAGCCACCGAAAGCGGCCGCGTCAGGGGGGTGGCGCGCAGGTGAACGGCCTCGCGGGCGGCCCTGTGAGCGTGAGCGAGCAGCCTCGGAATCGCGGGATTGACGAAGACGCTGCCCGTCACGACCCCAGCGTTACGGGGCACCGCTGCGTCCATGGTTGCCGAGCACGCTCGGAACGACATCGAGCGGTGCCGGCTGACAGCCGGCGGCAGGAGGAGCGACCACCATGACCGTCACGACGCAGAACCCCGGCGAGGTATGGACGATCGATGCCGTCCGCAAGCTGCCCGCCACGGTGGACATCGAGACTGCCGGCGCTGTGCTTGGCATCGGCCGTTCCAAGTCCTACGAGCTGGCCAAGGCCGGACAGTTCCCAGTCCGGGTGCTACGCATCGGCCGGCGCTACCTCGTGCCCACGAACCTGCTCCTCAAGCTACTCGGCGTCGACGACGACGCCACCGGGAGCCGCCGGTTGCCAGCGACGGCGTGAAGGAGACAGCAGAACCCGGGCGAGATGAACGATTACAGATGATTGCCGCGCCCGGATGGTTCGCCCATCCGGGCGCAGTGCGTTACGAGGTCGCCGCCAGCGACAGCTTGGCCCGCACTGCCATGTGTCGACCTCGTGGCGCGCGTGCCTATTGGTGCGGCATCAGGCCAGCGATTCGCGGACGTGCCCGCAAGTTCGGCGAACTGGACGAGCGCTATACACTGTCCGTGGCGGATCAATTACGAGTTTGGCAGAGTTTCGCTGGCTGGATGTTCATGCTGCCCGCGGGAGAACCAGGCGACAGCCATGGCGGAGTAGCATTTCTTTCCCCGTACCTGGCGGCAGCCATCGACAGAGTTTCGCGATCTACGACCGCATCGCTTTCGTGGCATTTAGCACCCGGAGGAGAGCCTAGCTTGCACGCGGACACCGCCAGACGAACCGCAGATCAGCGCACGTGGAGCGAGCCGGGGCTGGTGTTTAACTACCTGCCGGTGACATTCGAAGGCGCCATGTTCCGAGGCGGGGTCGTAGCGTACGAGTCCCGGGACGGCCTAGAAGAACTGCGCCAACGCCTCGCTGCCAGCCACGTAGTGTTGAAGCTGCCATACTCCAACGAGGTCGCCTGCGTACCGTACGTCTCCGACGCCCAACAAATCGGCGAAGTCCGCGAGTTTAAAGCTGCCGACGGTGACGAGGCGCTCGTAACATATCTGCTCCAGGCAGCACTGGTGCGAGCGCTGACTGGCTGGCGTGACCCGTTCCAGCTCTCTGCGTTCCCGCCGAAGAACCCCGTGTTCGCCATGCGCTCGCGGGCACGGGACCTCGTTGCGACCGCGGCGCGAAACACCCCGGGTCTTGAGGGTCTTCATATCTTTCCCGAATATACCTTGGACGTACGTCGCCACGGTCCCGCTGCGTTGCCAGGGATCATCGTCGGGATCAAGACCCGCTATGAGATCGACTGGTCGGCGGCTGAACTGCTTCGCCGCAACGTGAACCTTGTCGACAAATATGTGCTGACCACTGCGGACTCTGCGCCGCCGCGCCCATTCGAAGATCCCAGGAGCCGGCGCCGCCTCAAGGGGATTGTGACGGAGGTCCTCGGTGACCTGCTCAAGGTGACCACCGCAGACGGGTCCGAGACCATCAGTGCCGACCAGGCTTGGCTTGAAGGCAGCAAGGAGTGCTTCGACGAGGTCCTGACCGCGGTGGCGGGGCCGTCGGCCGGCCGCGTCGCCAGGCAGCTTGAGCAGGCCGCGTTCAAGGTCGCGGGCTCCGAAGGGCGAATGGATCTTACAGAAAAGTTCGGCGGCTGGCTTCGCCAGCACGGCCCGCTGCCGATCGCCCTCGGTGTCTCGGCATCCGTCGGGCACGCCCTCGGCGATGAGGCATCAGGCATCCACGTCTCTAGCCGCCGCTTGACCGAGCCGACCTTCGTGTTCGACCTCGGCGGCGGCAAGACCCACGAGTACGCCGACCGCGGCCTCAACACATACGGCCCCTACGACGCGCAAGGGTTCACCCCGAAGACCCCACGGATCGCGGTGATCGCGCCGCTGCGGGCCGAAGGTGCGGTGGACACCTTTGTCCGCAGTTTCGCCGACGGCACCCGCGACGGCTCCTTCGCCAAGGGATTCATTCGCAAGTATCACCTGAACTCGTGCGAATTTGTCTACCAGTACTTCGACGGAGGCGTCCGGGACGCCTCCGCCTACCGGCAGGCATGTAAAGACCTCCTGGAAAAGGGACCACGGCCAGACCTGGCGATCGTGTTCGTCAGCGAGCAGCAGCGCCAGCTCAGCGGCAACGCCAGCCCGTACCTGGTCGCGAAATCCGTGCTGATGGGCCACGGCATCCCCGTCCAGATGTTCCGGCTCGAGAAGCTCAAGCGACCGGACCTCGGCCACCTGCTCAACACTATGTCTGTGGCCTGTTACGCCAAGCTTGCCGGCACCCCGTACGTCGCGAAGGTGGTGGACCGGCCGATGGCGCAGGAGCTGGTCGTGGGCATCGGAAGTGCCCACGACCGGCCGAACCGGCTCGCGCGCAGCGAGCGTTATGTCGGCATCACCACGGTCTTCACCTCCGATGGGCACTACCGGGTTTCCAACATCTCCGGCGAGGCCACCTACGACACCTACCCGCAGGAGTTGATGCTCGCCCTGCGGACTTGCATCGAAGACGTCAAAGCACGCAACGGATGGCAGCGCCAAGACCGTATCCGCCTGATCTTCCACGTCTTCAAGCCATTCAAAGACCGCGAGGCTCAGGCGGTCAAGAAGCTCGTCGAGGACCTCACCGGGCAGTACGCCGGCGTGGAGTTTGCGTTTCTGCACGTCGCTGACCACCACAACTGGATGATGTTCGACCGCAGTAGCAACGGCGTCGAGATGGGCCGCACCCGCAAGGGGGTGTATGTCCCTGCCCGCGGTCACGCCGTGCGGGTCAGCAACAGCGAAATGTTGATCTCCACCGTCGGTCCCCGTGAACTCAAGACCGCGCTCCAAGGAGCACCGCGACCGCTGCTGATTAAGTTGCACCGCGAATCGACCTTCAAAGACCTCGACTACCTAGCAGAGCAACTGTTCCGGTTCACCGCCCTTTCATGGCGACGCCTCTACCCAAGCAGCCAACCAGTGTCGATCGCATACTCAGAGCTGATCGCTAGCCTGCTCAGCCAGCTTCGCCAGGTCAGGAACTGGAATTCCGACATCATCTCCACCCACTTGCGCGACAGTAGATGGTTCTTATGACCGAACCCGCCGACCCCAACGCGGCTAGCGCATCCCTCGGAGGCCAACTCGCAGCCCTCCTCCGGCGCGTCAACAGTGGCAACACACCCGGAGATCTCGACGGCCTGTTCGCCCAACACGTCCTCGGCAACCGCGGCGGACTGACCTGGAACCTTGGCCCCAGCCGAGCGTGGCTGGATGAACACACCTACCAGCTCGACGAGGTCGGACCGTTAGCGACCATCGGGTACGCCATCTCGCCGAGCGACCCTGACACCACCGCCATGGCGCCGGCAGTAGTCTCAGGGCTACAGCGACTCATGCAACGCGATCACTTCCGAGCGGGCCGACTGAACTTCATGCACGACATGCGGGTCCTTCTGGGCGTCGGCCTTGCCGCCAAAGCCGTGCAGGGCGGTATGCCCGAAGGCGTCGCCTGGCTAGCCGCGATGCTGCAAGACACACGACTCAAACCCACCGACAGTTTGCACGACCTGGCCCAGCAGTACGTCCTGGCCATCACGGCGGCCATCACCCCCCGGCCCATCAGCAGCAGCTCCCTAGCCTCTGACGGCGACAAGGCGATGGCCTACTGGATGGTCACCACAGGTCTGGCGGAGCTGAGCGACCGTGACGACATGAGGTCCTTGCAGTTGGGCGTGCTGCACGCCGCCGCGATGGTCGACGCAGCCGCCCTCACCATCCCCGAGGCGGCGCTACTGGCCTTCTCTGCGATCCACGCCACAGTCACCAGCATCGACCAGCTCGTTCTCAGCAAGACACACCTCAGTCTCGTCCTCAACCGGTTCGAATCGGCGATGCTGCGCTGGCGCTGGGACGACCCGGTCGACCGAGTGCGGGAACCCGTTCAATGGCCCATCCCTCGCGAGGAAGAAGTCCAGGCGATCCTCTGGCTCATCCTGCGTTCGGTATTTGACGACCTCATCGATGAGGACACCCTCCCGCGCTTCGGTCACGGCAGCACCCGAGCCGACTTCGCTATCCCCAGCTTGAAGGTCTTGATCGAAGCCAAGTACGTCCACAACCGCTCTGAATTCAAAAAAGTCGAGCATGAGGTGATGGTTGACTCAATCGCCTACCTCAAGCGAACCGACCTCTACCGAGAGCTGGTCGTGTTCATCTACGACTCAACGTCCTCCGTGGAGCACCATGAACTGACTCGACGCACGCTGCTCCAGGTCGACCACATCAGCGACGTGATTATCGTCTGCCCTCCAGGCGTGCTTACTCCGGCGGCCGTCCAAACGCGGCCATCAACCGGCAGAAGGCGCCGACAGACTCGCCAGACTGACACCGATACCCAGAATGCAGTGATAGATAGCGGGCTATGAGTTGGCGTCGTCGTTCGACCCGGCTGGTGCCCCTGTTGCCACTGCCCACGCCTTCGCCGGATTCCTCGAAGTCCCCGGTGAAGCACTCGCCGCCAGACTCGAACACCTTTGACGCCCGCGCCGAACGCCTCCGCAGCCGCATCGCCCAGCGAGGGCAGTGCTCAGAGGGGCGCGCGGCTGTCGCGTCGTGTCAGGGCGCAGAGGGCGCGGATATCGGTCCGGCCGGGAGTGCCGAGCGGGTGTCCGGCCGGCGGGTGCCAGGGCACCGGGCGTGCTGGGTCGTGTCCGTGACGGCTTGGCCTTGTCGAGCGAGCCGGGCCGCGGTCATCACATCGTGCAGTTGTGCAGGGTCGGGCCGGATCGCTATGGCTACGGCCTCCGGCCCGGCGAGCTGGCGGAGTCCGGCCACGGTGACCTCCGGGCGACGCGGTTCGATGGCGGTGCGCAGCTGCTGGATGCCGATGGCGGTGACGCGTCGTCCGGCAAGCAGGACCGTGGTGGGCGGCAGGTCGAGCCGGTTGATGCCGATTGCGCCGCCGCGGACCGATGCGGTGAGTAACTGGTCGCCGACGTGCGAGCTCCGGCCACCGGGCTGGGGTGCCGCTGCCGAGCTCGAACCCGTTGCTGGCCGCTGCACGGTGGAGGCGTCGGTGTGCCGAGCGCCGACGGTGTGGTCGACGGTCACGGCAGCGAACCAGTTGCGTATCCGGGCGGCGTCGGTGGCCGTCTGAGCGTGTAGCGGGCTGGCGGTGGCGTAGGCGCGGGCGTCTCCGGCCCAGGCGACGGTGAACTGTCCGGTGCCCTGCTGTGGCCGGTCTCCGTCGAACGAGCAGACCACGACGATGCTGGCGTTGCCCTGCCGGGTCCCGGGCTCAGCGAACGCGGCGTTGACGGCGACCCGGGCGATCTCGACGGCCTGGCGAGCGCCGACCAGGACCGCGGCCCGCCCGGCGACCTCGGCGGCCAAGCGTGCGGCATCACGATCGGCCGGGTCAACGCCGGTGCCTTCGCTGAGGACCCAGGCCGTGTGGCCGGTCTGCGGGTCGTGCTGGACCCAGGTGGCGGCTGGAGCATCGGCAGGGCAGATTCGTGCATACCCGTGCCCGACGATGCTGGGGTCGGGGAATCCGCGGGTGCCCAATGCGACGGCATCCGGGTTCGGACGGTCAGGCACGCCGACGGGGATGGCGTCGTCGTCCTGCGGTGGGTAGATGGTCTCCAGCACGGTCAACGGTTCGACCCGCAATCGTGCGCCCAACTCGATCGATAGTCGAGCAGCAAGGTCGGGGTTGTCCTGGGCGACCTCGCCGATGAATGGTGCTACCGCGCGGACGGCGTTGAGGCGGATCAGCAGCGACTCCGACGACGGGTCGCGGCCGATTCGCGCAAGCTCGTCCAGCCGGGTGTCGAGCCGGGCGAGGTGCGGCTTCAGACGGTGATCGAGGACCACGTCGACCAGCGGCCGGCGCAGGTGGGCGAATGTTCCGACTGCGGTGGCCAGCCCAGCAGCTACCAGCGACGCTGGGTCGGCACGGCCCTCAAGCGAGATTGCGTCGACTGGTCCTGGCCAGGCCCGCAACAGCTGGTAGGACTTGTCGATGGCGGCTTGTCCGGCGTCGTCGGCGTCGAAGGCAGCCACGATCGGTGTTCCCGGCGGCACGGCTGCGGCCAGGAGCGCGACCTGTTCGGCGGTCAGCGCCGTGCCGCAGGGAGCGACGGCGTAGTACGGATCCGGGTAGAGGGTGTCCGGCAGGTTGTGGCGCAGCCGGGCCACGGCCACGACGTCGGCCGGACCTTCCACGAGCATCACCGCCGCGGGCTGGGCGGTGCCAGCGAACTGCTCGGCGAGCCCGTACAGGAGGACGCTCTTGTGGTAGATGGCTGTGGTGGTGGTGTTGCGGTACTTGGGTGTGCCGTCGCGGCCGGACAGGTCCCGTCCGGTGAACGCCACGATGTCGCCGGCGGCGTTGCGGATCGGAAACATCACGCGGTCGCGGAAGACGTCGATGCGGTTGCCGTTGCGGGCGATTGTGATCAGCCCGGCGTTAAGGAGTTCGTCGTCGGTGAAGCCGTTGGCGCGGAGGTGGTTGCGGAGGTTGGTCCAGCCGTGGGGGGCGTAGCCGATGGTCCACGGCGGGGTCGATGCGCTCGCCGCGACGATGCCGCGGCTGCGCAGGTACGCCAGGGCGCGGGGCTCGTCGAGCAGGTGGCTGCGGTAGAACTCGTTGGCGACCCGGTGAGCGGCGATCAGCCGGTCCGGGTCGGACGGGCGAGCGGCGGTCACGGCTGCCTCGTCGGACCGCGGAACTGCGGCGCGGAGGGCTTCGCGGTGCGCCGGGCTGCCCCCGGGCCGCCCTCATCGTCGTCGGACATCTGGACGCCTCCGGCCCCCGATCTGGTACTGGGCGCCGCGGACGCGGACGGCGGCGTCGAGTTCGGTGCCCCTAGGACCGGCGGCGCAGGCGCAGCCGGTAGCTGCACGCCGTCCTGGGCAAGGTCTGCGAGCAGGCGTTCGCGTTCGGCGGCGTCGCTGATCTGCGTGATCGCCTTCGCGGTCGCCAACTCCAGGGCCGGCGCACCGGGCTGGCGGAACCACGGGTCGAGGCGGAGCAGCGCGGGCCGGGCACCAGAGGCGAGCAGGATCGCGGTGCCGCGCTTGAGGGCACGGACGTCTTCGGGTCCCATGATCCGCTGCCGGCGGACGCTGACCTGCCGGGATACGTTGCCGTTGCCGTCGCGGGTGAGCGACATGGTCGCCACGTCGTGTTCGCCGATGAGCGAGGACACGTCGGCGGCGAAGCGGGGGTCGTCGCCGCCGGCGCCGATGAGCTTCACGGTGGCGGCGCCCCACAGGGTGCCCATGCCTTTGTCGCCCCAGACGGTGCTGCCCTGCTGGTAGGTCTGCAGGATGGTGACGAGCACGATGGAGCGGCTGCCGTAGTGGCTGTAGAGCAGCGGCAGGTCGGCCAGGGGGCAGATGTTGGCGGCCTCGTCGAGCATGGCGAGCATCGGTGGGTCGAGCCGGCCGCCGCGGGCCTCGGCCCGGCGGACGCCGTGCCGCATCACCTGGTCGGTCAGCGCGGCGACCAGCGGCCCGGACGAGCCGGCGCCGTCTTTGGACAGCAGGTACAGCGTGTCGCTGCCGACCGGGAACGCGTCCGGGTCGAATCGCTCAAGTTCGTTGTCGGCGGGTTCGTTGACCCAGGCCATGATGCGCGGGTCCTGCAAACACCGTGCTGCGGTGCGAGCGGTCTCGTAGATGCCGTCTCGGGTTTCGGGTGCCCCGTTCTGCCGGCCGCGCAGTGCCCGCGCGACCTCGGGGTAGCCGTGGGCGAAGAGGATGCCGACGGGCTGGTCTTCGCTCGCGTCGGCCAGCCATGCCTGCACGTCGCTCATCGAGCCGTGGCTGACCGCGGCGGCGAGGAAGAACGAGGTGAGGAGGTCCTCGGCGGCGAGCAGCCAGAAGTCCTCGCCGCGGTCGCGGCGCAACGGCTGCACGAAGTGGCTGGCGACCCGGGCGGCGTCTTCGACGGAGCTGACCGCGGTGAGCGGGTTCCACCACCAGCGCTGTCCGACGCGGGTGATGCCCTGTGGATCGAACGCCCATACCCGCCCGACCCGGGCCCTGGCAGCGCTGGTGGTGGCCCATAGGTCGGCCTTGTTCGAGGTGGCGACGACGGGGCCGGGCGCGTCGAGGATGAGCGGTACCGCGATGGCGGTGGTCTTCTGGGCGCGTGGGCCCATGATGGCGACGATGCCGTCTTCCCAGGAGGCGCGTAGCTGCGGACCGAACCGGCCGTGTGGCCGCTGCATGGTGCCCAGCGCCAGCCCGGTCTGCGCGGCAGGTAGGTCGTTGGCCGGCGTGCCGGCCAGGCTCGGCCGCAGCTGCAGAGCCCGCTTGGTGACACCGGCGGGGGTAAGGTCGGCGACCTCGTGGGGGCGGGCCAGCGACGGCAGCGGGTCGTCGGCCTGTGTGCGGTGCCGCTCCCACCACACCCACCCGACGATCACCGGCGCTGCCGCCATGGCCAGGAACAGGCCGAACACCACGCCGACCGCCATGCGGTTGACGTCCGGATACATCACCTTCCATCGGCCATGCAGTAGCGCGGTGACAAACGCTGCGCCGTACCCCGGTCCCGTGCGCCCGCCGGTCACGGTGGCGGTCAGTGCTCCGGCGGCCCAGGCCAACCACGTCACGCCGATGGCGCCCCACGCAGCGCCGAGCACCACGAACGGCGTCAACGGTATGGCGCCCGCGCTGGCGCGGGGCTGCACCGGCTGCTGAGACAGGCTCATCGCACACCACCCTTTGCAGACAGCCGGCGTTGACGACGGTGCCGGCCACGTGGGCGCTGCGACCGGCGGTGCACGGCAGCGAGGAGGACCAGCAGCGCTACGGCAGCGCCTCCGTCAACCGGTGACGGCGGTGCCGAGACGAGGCCGCATCCCACGGTCACCGTCAACGTCCCGGCGGCGACGCGCGCTGTGAGCTGCTGCAACACCTGCCGGGACGGCAGGGCGGCCCGGCCAACGCGTCCATGCATCGATAGGCGCGTCATGTGAAACACGCCCCGTTGTCGCAGGAGCCGTCGTCTGCGTCGGGTTCGAAACCGGGCAGCGTCTCCTGCGCCGCATCGAGCGTCCGCAGGGGTCGGTTCCGTGCGGTCAGCCAGACGGGATCCCGGCCGAGGCGGGCGCGCCGCTCGTTGAGCAGGTCCTCCAGCTGGCAGGACCGTTCGAACATGTCGGGCCGGTCCCGGCGCAGCTCAGCCCAGTACATCCGCCGGTGCAGCGGGCAGAACCAGCAGGCGCTATTGCCTGGCACCGGCAGCCCGGCCGCGGCGATGATCCGTTCGCAGTCGGTGCGCCGCAGCGGCGGCTGGTGATCCAGGAGGGGATATACGGGCTGCTCGTACGGCATGGCGCGGCGGTTGTTGACCCGGTGGATCTCGTCGAGACTGATTCCGATGCCGACCCGAGCGGGTGTGGTCGGCGATGCGCCGTGCGCCTTCAGCCACCGACCCATGATCTTGATCTTGAAATCTGCGGTACAAGAACGCGTTCCTGGCGCTCCGCTGGACATCCGGACCGGGATGGGCAGGGATCGTGACTGCGGCCTGGTCAGCCGTCCGTACAGGGTTTCGGTGGACCCGTCACGCCGGATGCGGTGCAGCTCGTGCAGGGCGATGCCGTGCGTTGCGGCGTACGGCTTGGCGTAGCGCTCCAGGTAGCTCAACGTCGCCGGCTCCTCGGAGTCGGCCCCGACGTTGGCGAACAGGAACACCGGGTAGTCGATGCGGCCGGTCGCGGCCAGCACCAGCAGGGCGGTGGACTGCACGCCACCGCCGTACGCGATGGCTCTCAGTGGACTCGAAGATGTGCTCATGCGGCAGCGCCCCGGACGGCGCGGTCGGTGTCGTACAGCCGGGCCTCGTCACCGACGAGGCGCATCGCGACCGGCAAGCCTGGCCTTTCGCCAGTCTTGATCAAATATTTGCCACGGCCGGGGTGGACGCTGCCCGGGAACAGGGCTTCGGGCGCGGCCCATGAGCTGACCAGGTCGCGTTCCGGGCTGGAGAGCCGTGTGATGCGGCTGATGCGGTCAAGCTCCCGGTCCGGCAGCGCGCCGAGGATCTTGATGGCGGCTCGCTCGAAGAAGCCCCGCGCCTTCGCGCGGTCCTCCTCGGTCGGCAGTGCCTCCAGGTCGTCGAGGCTGTGGGTGATCATGAGGCTGGCCATGCCGCGCTGTCGGTTGAGCCTGGTCAGCGCGTCGGCGTGGTCGACGAGGCCGGGCGCGCCCCGCAGTGCCCGCCACAGCTCGTCCATCACGCCGATGAACTGCCGTGGCGGTGCCAACCCTTGCTCGGCGAGGACTGCGGCGGCGTCGACGGTGCCGAAGGCGTAGCTCCAGGTGCACAGCATCGCGGCGGCGACGAGTTGGTCGCCGGCCGCCGACACGTGCGAGATGTCCACCGACACCGCGGGTGCGTCGAGGTCGATCGGGGTGGTGGTCGCCTGGTCGAACACTCCCTTCAGGGAGCCTTCGCAGAGCAGGGCGAGGGTGGGGACCAGTTCGTCGACGCGGCGGCGGTAGTCCTCGTCCGTGCCGGCGCGAGCCGCGGTGCGCACCTCGTCCGGGCCTTCCTCAAGCAGCGCGAGGACGTCCGGGACGGTGGGTTCGCGGTCGAGCCGGTCGGTGAGGATGTCCACGGCCCGGCCGAGGATGATCTCCTCGGGGTTGGTGACCCGCCCGGCCCGGACCAGGGTGCACAGGGCCAGCAGCAGCGACAGCCGGCGCCCGCGGATTTCGAGGCGGAGCCGCATCGCGTCCGGGCCGCTCATCCGGGCCAGCGCGGCGCCGAGCGGTCCGGCGTCCAGCGGGTTGATCCGGTCCATGCCGCGGCCGACGGTGATGACCTGGCCGCCGAGCTCGCGGATGAGGGGCGTGTAGTCCGGTTTGGTGTCGCCGAGGACGAGGCCGTGCACCCCGTAGCCGACCATGCCGGTGAGCAGCCGCTTGGCGAGGCTGGACTTGCCGATCCCGGGCTGCCCGAGCTGAAACATGCCGGGGTTGGTGACCAGGCCGCTGGTCAGCCACTGCAAGGGATCCAGACAGACAACCTCACCCCACAGCATGTGCCGGCCGATCGGCACGCCGATCATCGGGGAGCCGGAGCCGGCGACGAACGGATACAAGCCGCAGAACTGCACGCTGGTGGCCTGGTACTCCATACCCGGTGCGAGGTGGCTGACCCGGCCTGCACCCGGGTTACGCCATCCCCACGACGGCGCGACCGGCCCGGTGCCAAGCCGCGGGTCTCGGTCTTGTGGTGACTGTCGTTGCACGATGGATTCCAGTCCGCGCATGGTCAGCGGGGCCACTGCGTGGCCAGTTGGGGAGGGCAGATGCCGCACGGCAGCGTGACGGCGAACGCTGCGGCCTGACTGGCGCGCAACCGCCGGAGCCGGATCTTCGCCACCTCGGCACGGCTTTCCGCGTCGGCGACGGCACGGCCGAGGTCGTCCTCGTCCGTGACAGTCACCGTGACGAACATCGACATCAGGCCGACGCCGGCGCCCGCAGCTTCTTCGCGGGCGGCTCGCATTGCCCGCTCCTTGTCGGCGCGGTCGCGGGCGTTCTCGTCGCGTTTCTGCGCCGCCCGGAGCGCGTCGCGGAAGCTGGCCGCGTTGACCTCGCGGTCCACGATGCGGGAGGCGTCGGCGGCCGAGGCCGGCCGGTAGAGCAGCGTGACGCGCTTGGGATGCCCGCCGGGCGCCAGGAGCCGGCTCAGGACGTCGGCGTGGACGTTGGCTCTCGGCGCCTCGTGCCAGGCCCAGGACACCGACCAGCCGGAGTCGTGCTGGTAGCGGTCGTAGAACTCATTCGCGGCGATCGGTCCGGCGGTGTCCCAGTCCAGGAACCGGCGCAGCCCGGCGCCGTCGCCGAGCGCGTTGGCGACGTCGCCACGGGCGGCCGGATCGTAGGCGGCCCGGACCACGGCCAGCAGGTCCGACGCGGTTGCGCGACCCAGGACGGTCAGCCCGCAGGAACCCAACGTATCGGTCAGACCCGGCAGGGCGCGACCGACCTCCGCGAGGGACTCGTCGAGGTCTCGAGGACGGGTCGGTGACAGCGCCGGGTCGAAGGTGATGGTGACGCGGGTTTCCACGTCCGCGGCAGCTGCCGGGGACACCTCCACGAGCTGCGCCAGGACCCGGCGGGCCGCGGCCGGCGCATGCGGCGCCACCCGCCCGGCCACGTAGTGCGCGAGCCGCGACCCGGACGCCGGGGCGGTGTCGACGGTGACCGCGACCCACCGCACCGTCGGCAGATAGCCGAGGCCGGCCAACCAAGAGCCCCAGTTCGCGACCCACCGCTCAGCCTGGCCCGGGTCGACCAGCCAGGTAGACGTAGCGGCCACCCGTAGGGTGACGGTCATGGTGCCGAGCCGACGGTGCCACACCACGCCGTACTCCCCGCCCGGGTCCTCAACCGAGAGCAACGTCGTCGGCGCCAGCAGGCCCGGCAGCTGCCAGCCGTGCGGATGGGCGGCGGTCACCCCGGCCCGGTAGGCGGTGTAGCCGCGGGTGGATCCCCATCCCCAGCGGATGCGTTGCAGGATGCCGTGCAGCAACGGCACGCCGTCCCAGCGCAGGACGATCCCGCCGATGAGCAGCAGCGCCGGCCCGGCAACGATCCCGCCGAGGGTCAGGTCCACGGATACCGAGAGGATCAGCACCGTCAGCGCGATCACGACCATGAGCGTCTGCGCCGATCCCAGGCCCATCAGCCCGAGGCCGCGGCTTCTGCGCCAGCCGCCGTACGTTCGTACCCGGCTTTCGGATGCGGTCATGACGGTCACTCCTCCTTGTCGGGGTCGTCGAGGGCGTTGGCGGCAGCGTTAGCGGCGGTACTGGCGGCGTCGCTGACCGCGCCAACGACTTCGGCGGCGCCGACGATTGCCAGCCCGGCCGGACCCGATCCGGCGCCGGCGCCCATCTCAGCGCCGGTGGCGGCACCGGTAGGTGCGGCGCCGGTCGCTGCGCCTGTCCCAGCCGTCGGGGCAGTTCCTGAGGCTGAAGGCGCAGCTCCTGACGGGTCTGCGGCCGAGGTGATGTTGGCGACCTTCCCTGAGCCGGCTTCGCCAACGAACGCCGGAGGTTTCGGTCCGCCGCCAGGGCGGGGCGCCCCGCCCGAACCGGGGCCTGACCCGGACGTCGGCCCGGGACCGGATTTGGGTGGATCGCGATCGTCCGGGCCTGGACCAGGACCGGACGGCCCGGCACCGGGGCCGGCGCCACCGGGTGGGCTGCTCGATGGACTGGCCTGGTCGAACATGTCGGAGAGGTAGCGGGCGTGCATGCCCGCGTCGAAGCCGCCCAGCATCGACGATGCCGCGTGCATCCCGGCGGCTCCAGCGGTGGCGAACATGCCAAGTCCGCCGCTGCCGCTCTGCAGGGAGCCGACGGTCCAGTTGAAGAACCGCATCATCGCCGGTAGCGCGATCAGCGCGATCACCATCATGGCCAGCCCCACGAACAGGACCCGCGGATCGGTCGAGGTGTTCTCCCCGGTGATCCAGATCGCGGTGGCATAGACCATTGCCGCCATGGGTTTGTAGAAGATCAACGCGAGCTGCCAGGCGAGCAGCTTGTTCTTCCAGCCGTTGGTGGCGTTGGTGAAGCTGCCGGCCGCGGCCAGCGGCGTCAGCGCGGTGAGGACGATGACGGAACCGTCCCGGAACAGCATCAAAAACGCTTGCGTCAGCGAAGCGAGCATCGCGAGGCAAGCCGCCAGGATCACGATGATCTGGGGGAAACCGCCACCCGACGCCGGGACGGCCAGGGCGCCCAGCCGTTTGCCGAGGCTGGGGTTGCCGACGGACTGCAGCGCGGAATTCAACACGGCGGTGCTGAACTGGTCGCAGCCGGTCAGCAGCAGCTGGGTGCCGAAGATCCCGACCGCGGCCCACAGGGACGTGTTCCACAATCCACGCAGTACGTTCACCAGCGGGGCGGGCTTGCGGGTCAGCACCATCAGGATGGCCTGCCAGAGGATGCCGCCGACAGCGACGGCCGCGGTGATCGGCACGATGAGGGTTCGGAGGTGCGTGACGGCGTCGATCGGCGTCGACGACGACGTGATCTGTTCCGTGTTGGGGTAGAGGCTCAGTGACGGCACCGCGACCCACCAGGTCGCGCAGATGTCGATGGTCCACAACGCCGTGGTGATCATCATTTGTTCGAGCTGGCCGAAGAAACTGTTGGCGACCGCCGTCGAGACGGCATTGGCGATGCAGTTCGTGTCCCATGGAGCGCACACGGCAATCAGCCCCCCGCCGGGAAGCCGGTGTAGCCCACGGTGCTCGGCACCAGCACGGCGGCGGTGTTCCAGTCGCCGCCGCTCGGCGCCTGCAGCGCCCAGTCGTCGTCGACCCATCGCATCTGCACTGACAGGGCCACCCGTGCCAGGCCGGACTGCCCCGGACCCTCGATGAGCAGACCGACCTCGACGGCATCCGGCGATGCGGACCCGATCCGGTAGCCGGTGACGGTGGAGTACAGCTGGCCGGCGGGCTCGCCGGGCGTGACGCCGAGCTGTGCCCGGAGCTCCTGGTACTCGTCCTCCAGGTTTCCGAGCAGCCGGTTCGCATCCGGGCCGACGACCTGCTCGCGCAGTGTGGGCTCGAACACTGCCGGCCCGGCCTGCGGCGACAGCCGCAGGCTGATGTGCGCGGCAGCGAACACCGCCCCCATCGGGGTGTGGGTGAACCCGCGGGCACGGCCGGCGCTGGTGTCGCGTGGCCCCTCGGCGCCTTCGGGGAGATGCGCCCCGAAGACCGTGACCCAACGCAGGGCAGTCGGTGTGCTCGGCAGCGGTTGCGGTGCTGTCGGATCGGCGGTAGCGGCGGTGGCCGAGGGTGGCGCGGGCGCCGGGTTGCCCCGGCGCCCTACCGTCGCGGCGAGCATGCCGACGACGGCAACCACAAGCAAAACAACGGCCGCCACCGCGGCAACCAGAGCGCGGGTGTGTCGTCTGGCCGCTAGGGTGATGTCGTCCGTCATGGCCTACAGCACCGCCCCGACGACCGTGGCCGCGACCGCGCCGAGCGTGAGACCACCCAGGACCCACGGGATACCGGTCGCGCCGTCAACCGCAGTCGAGCTGCGGTTTCGACGACCCATGATCATCATGCCGGCGCAGATAAACATGCCGAGAATGCCGGCCACGAGCAGCGCCCACTTGGCCCAGCCAAGCAACTGCGTGACCAGAAACCCGAGGCCGGGGATCTCGATGACGCCCGGGTCCAGGTCTGCCGGCGTAGGGGCGGGCGTCGGGGCGGCCAGCACGTTCAACGCGACGTCTGCCAGATGTGTGAGCACGTGTGCTCCTTCGTCCAGATGACCCACCCGAGTGGTGGGCCGTGACCTGGACGATCAGCCGGGGGTGTGGACGAAAGCGTTGGCGCACAGGGTGATGGGGGCGCTACGGGCGCTGCGGGTAGCGCCACCACCCACGGTTGACGGGTTCGGTGGAGCGGTCACCGACACCCAGGAGCGGTCATGCCAGCCACGACACGAATACGAGCCGAACAGTGCTGTTCCTCCACACAGGACAGTGCTGGAGCCGACGGTCAGCCATCGCATGTGGATGTGTGCTGCCGGTGCAGCGCGGATGCCCACGTCGGTCAGCGCGGTGAGCGCCACGGCAGTGCCCCTCACGGCGGCGAGGGTGCTACGCGGTGAGCGGGCAGGACCAATCTGGAGGTGCCGGGACGCGGTGGATCGTCGTCGCGGGCCTGATCGTGCTGCTGGGCATCGGTGGTTGCTGCTGCGGCGGGTTCGTCATGGCGAGCTCGCTCGGCGGGTCGATCCAGGCAGCCGCCCAAGCAGATGCCCAGGCAGGCGGCGCGGGCGGCAATCAGCTCCGACCCGACGCGTCGGTACCCGCCCAATACTTCGGCTACGTCCGGGCGGCCGGCGTGTTGTGCCCGTCGATCGGGCCGGCCGACATCGCCGCCCAACTCGATCTGGAGTCCAGCTGGAACCCCAACGCCTACACCGACATCGGCGAGGTACCGGCGAAAGGCATCGCGCAGTTCACGGACGCCACCTGGCAGACCTGGGGTTACGACTACGACCACAACGGCGTCAGCTCGCCCTACGACCCTGGTGACGCGATTCTCGCCCAAGGCCACCTCATGTGCGACCTGGTCGCCTGGGCCGAGACCCAGGTGGCCGCTGGGCGTCTCGTCGGCAACCCGCTCGACCTGGCATGGGCCGCGTATTTCGCCGGCCGTGGCGGCATCCTCGCCGCGGGCGGGGTGCCATCGTCCGGGCTCGCGCACGACTACCCGCAGCAGATTCGCAGTCGCCTGCCCAAGTACGCCGTCGACACCGGCGGCGATGGGCTGCCCGGCGGCGACAGCGGCATCCCCGCCGGTTACACCCTGCCGTCCGACGCGCAGCAGGCCGCCGCCGTGTCCTTCGCCCTCGCCCAGCTCGGCAAGCCGTACGTGTTCGGCGCCGAAGGCCCGGACAGCTACGACTGCTCCGGCTTGATGATGCGGGCGTGGGAGCACGCCGGGGTGCGCATCCCACGCGTCACCGGCGACCAGGTGCGCACCGGCGTCGCGATCGCCGGGCCTGACGTCATGCAGGCCGGCGACCTGATCCTCATCCCCGGCTCCAACGGCTCAATGAAACGGCCGGGACATGTGGGCATGTACATCGGCCGTGGCGGCGACGGTCGGCAGTACCTCGTCCAGGCGCCGCACACCGGCGACGTCGTCAAGATCACACCGGTCGCGACTTTTAAGCCGGTTGCCGCCATCCGCCGCCCGCTTACCCGCTGACGCAGCAGCGCCAACGCCAGCCGGCGCCGGGCCGCGGTCTCGTCGTCGCTGTCGAGGAAGGACTCCGCCATGGCATCACCGGATCACCGCCAGCAGCCGTCCACGGCCGGCCTCGCCCTGCCTGCAGACCTTGCACGCGTTGCCCGTGAGAGCTGGTTCAGCGCCCGCGCGAGCCAGGCCGACATCGCGGTAGCGGAGACGATTTGGGACCGCGCCTACCCCTCGTTCTACCGGGCGGCGTACATCGACACCGCCCAACGGATCGGCGAAGCCGCGACGCAATGCAGGGCCGACGGCAAGGGCTGGGTGCTCACCTCCTCGATCGCACGAGCGGCCAGTGAGGTCGTCGGTCACGCGCACCGGCTGCCCGTACCCGTGCCTGAGTTCGATGAGGACGCGCTGCACTACGCCGCCGAGGTATCCGCCCCGTCACTTGAGCCGTGGCGTGCGCTGGCCGAGACCGTGTGGAACACCGCACGGATCGAGGCGACCATCGCCGGAGCATACGCAGCGGGCATGTACATCACGACACACCAGTCGGTACGAACAGGTCGCAGCGTCGCGCAAGCAAACGGCGTCCAGTTCGACGGCCAACCAGCCGAACCGTGGTTCCACGCGGTCCTGCTGACCGCGAACCGGGCCGTCATCGCGCCCAGCAGCATCCCGGTCACTGCCGCGCAGCTTGCCCGACAGAGCCAGGCCCCTGGGGCAGCAGCCAATGCCCTGCACGCGACGGCCGATCGCACGAACCGAGTGCAGCACGCCCCAGGGACTCCAGCTGCGACGGTGCCCGTGACGCGCCGCTGACCCGCCGTCACCGCCCGGCGGAGCCAGCCCCGGTCCCACGGCGGCAGGGCACCGCATCGCTCGCTCGGCACCGGCCGACTGCCGCACTGCCAGGACATACCCGACCCCGCCGCGCCCCCGATCGGCGCTCATCCGTAGCAGAATAGGAGGACAGCAGATGGCCCGGCGCCGCCGCGAACCAAGCCCCGACCAGCTTGCGTTCGACTTCACGTTCGGTCTGCCACGCACGCACGCGCCGCAGCCGGAGCTGGAACCCGCACCCGAAGCGCCGAAACAGCAAGCGTCGGCAGACGAGCCGCGAGTAGACGAGGGAGTACAACGTGAACCGGTACGGTCAGCAGGCAGAACGTCACTGGCAAGAGACGATGCCGGCCCGCGTCCGGGAACTGGACAACCCGGAGCAGTTCTTCACCGCGATGGGCGAGGAACTGGAGGCGGCGATCGAGGAACTCGCCCGGACGCTGGCCGGACCGACTCCGATCGGCGAGCCGTACATGGATCGGGTCCAGCGGCTGACCACGGCCCGGTTCGAGGCCGAGGGCCAGGTGCTGCGCCAGATGCTGCTGACGGTCGGGTAGCTCCGCAGGACCCGGCACCCGCCGCTGCAGCGGATGCCGTGGCCGGCGGCCCGACGCACGAAAGGCTGTTCGAGGAGCTGCTGCAACCGCTGTTGGCGCACGCTGTCACTGCGGGTGCTGAGCTGGGCACTGTCTCGGCCGCCGAGGTTGCCTATGGCACCTACGGCATCGTGGCCGGGCAGCTTCCCGACGGCCGCGACACGCAGCTGACCGGCTACGTCATCGCTACCCACGAAGCTGTTGCCAATTACCAGGGCTGGACCCGGGACGCCTGCCTCCTGGTGACGGTCGCCACCAGCCCCGAAGCGCTGGACGGGATTGCCATTGCCGTGCCGACCGGCGCGGACATCACGGTCGTCTCACCACCGCTCGGCGCGCCGGCTGGGGCCGCTGCACCGTGGCGCCAGATGTCTGTCACCGACCAGATCATCACCGCCCTCGCCGAGACCGGCAGGAGCCTCCATGAAGGGCCGGACGCGCGAGGGCAGGCCCGCTGGACCATCCCCGGCGTCGACCGTGACTTCCGCGACCTCGACTCGATCGCCACCTATCTCTTCGGCAACGACACATGGCGTGGCCGGGGCGCCCCGCTGCTCCGGCAGCCCCTGGTGGACCAGGCGGTCAATGAGGGCCGCTGGAGCGGTGCCACCGCGACAGGGCCGACGCCGTTGCGTGCCGTACGCCCCGGCTCCTACGGCGCGATCACCGGCGTCGTTGACGGCACCGAACAGACTGTGACAGGCAGGTACGACCGGTGGTGGACCCCCAGCCACGGCACCCAGCGCAGCGCCGTCGCACACGTTGCCGTCAAGGTCGCCGACCCGGACGGCCGCCCCCACGTCAACCGCGTCGTCACGGTGGCGGTACCCGCTACCGGCGCCCAGTTCACCGTCGCCGACCCACCACCAAGCCCCGAACCGGCGCCGGTGACGCCCAACGCGACGATCCGACGAGCGGCCGTGGAAGACACGCTGCCGCTCGAATTCCCACTGTCCCAGCCGTTGCCGATGCCGGGTGCGCCTGCTCTCGCAGATGCGGACACCGCCCGACTTGAGGCGCCCGGCGCGCAGACGCGACAGCAGCAGCGAACCCTTACGCCCGACGGAGACGACCGTAAGCCGGTCAGGCCAGCAGGCGACGCAGCACCGGCACAGCACGATGCCGCGCGAGAGGCTGTCGACGGTGAGCGAGCCGACCTAGCGCCGGAGGAACCGGCACACTCGTCCACCCCGTCCGCGTCCACCCCGTCCGCGTCCACCCCGTCCGCGTCCAGTCCGTCCGCAGCGCAGGCCGGCGAGCCGGTCCGCCCGCCGACCGGCGAGGCCGACCGCATCCGGGCCAACCTGGCGGCGGTGCGGGCCGCCCTGCGCGCCGACACTCAGCCAGCCACCACCGAAGAGCCTGATCTCTACGCCCGGTGGTCCGGCTGGGGCGCCACACCCGCTCTGTTCGACGAACGAGCTCGGTTCGCAGCCCGGTTCGCCGGCGAACGCGCCGAACTGCAGCAGCTGCTCGGCGAGGACGGCTACCGCGCCGCCCGGGCCACCACCCTCAACGCGCATTACACCGATCCACAGTTCGTCACCGCGATCTGGGCCGCGGTCACCAAGCTCGGCTTTGCCGGCGGCAGGGTGTTGGAGCCCGGCTGCGGCAGCGGAAACTTCTTCGTTGGTGCACCCGCCGGCAGCACCTTGGTCGGCGTCGAGATCGATCCGACCACCGCGCGGATCGCGCAGGCCCGGTTTCCGCACGCCGAGATCCGCGCCGAGTCCTTCGCCGATACCCCGCTGCCCGACACCGGGTTCGACCTGGTGATCGGCAACGTGCCGTTCGGCAGCCACAAGCTGCACGACCCTCCCCACAACCCGGGCCGCCAGCACTCGATCCACAACCACTTCATCCTCAAGGCGCTGCACGCGATCCGCCCCGACGGGCTCGTTGCGGTGATCACCTCCCGGTACACGATGGACGGCCGCGACGACGCCCACCACGCCGCCCGCACCCAGATGGCCGCCCTCGCCGACCTCGTCGGTGCAGTCCGCCTGCCCAGCGAGGCGCACGCCGCCGCTGCTGGCACCGACGTCGTCACCGACCTGCTCATCCTGCGGCGCCGCGCCGACGGTCAGCCCCCGGCCGGCACCGCGTGGATGCAGACGCAGTCGGTGCAGCTGCCCGCCGCCGAAGCCACGGGGCCCACTGATGCGTTCGACGTGAACGAATACTTCCTGAACCACCCGGCGATGGTGCTCGGCCAGCAGCTGACGCACAGCGGCCGGCACCGGCCCGTCCTCGTCGTGCAGGCGGACATGGACACCATCGGTGCCGCGTTGACCGGCGCGCTGGACCGCATCGTCGCTGCCGCGACCGAGCTGCCGGAGCCGCCCGCGCCGCCGCGAGCACCGACCCCGGACCAGGAAGGTCTGTTCATCGACGCCGGCGACGGCCGGTTCTTCCAGGTCCGTGACGGCCGCCGCTCACGGCACGAGCCGGCCAGCACCCAGGTCGCGGAACTGCGGGCGCTGATCGGCCTGCGGGAGACGATCCTCGCGCTGCTCGACGAGGAAGCAACCCACCGCACCGACACTCCGCAGACCCGGCAGTTGCGCGCCGACCTGAACCGCCGCTACGACGCCTACGTCGCTGCGCACGGTGCGATCAACCGGTTCCAGCGTGCCACCGGTACCCGCGTGGACAAGAAGACCGGCGACGTCGTGGAGAGCGAACGCCGAACGTACCCGCGGATGGGCGGCTTCCGTGACGACCCGTTCTTTCCGTACGTCGCGGCGCTGGAACGCTTCGACGACGACAGCGGTACCGCCGACAAGGCCGAGGTGTTCACGCAGCGGGTCATCACCGTCCCGAGCCCGGTCGACCGCGTCGACACCCCGGACGACGCGCTTGTCGTCTGCTGGGATCGGCACAATGAGGTCCGGTTGGACGTCATCGCTGCACTGCTCGGGTTGGACACCGAGGCGCAGGCCCGCGAGGCGCTGGCGGGTCTGGTGTTCGAGGAGCCCGGAACCGGGCGACTGATCCGCAAGGCCGAGTATCTGTCCGGCAACGTGCGCCGCAAACTCGACGCTGCTCAGCACGCTACCACCACCGACCCGCAGTTCCAGGCCAATGTCACCGCGTTGCAGGAGGTGGTACCGCGGGACCTGACGCCCGGCGAGATCAGCGCCCGGCTCGGCGCGCCGTGGATTTCCGCCGGGTACGTGCAGCAGTTCCTCCAGGAGATCCTCGAAGACCCCGGCCTGCGGGTCGCGAACATCGGCGCGAGCTGGTCCGTGACCGGCGGCGCCAAGAGCGGCGTGCTGGCCACCACCGTCTGGGGCACCAAGAACCGGCCCGCTACAGACCTGGCCGCGAGTCTCCTCAACAGCCAGACCATTGAGATCACCAAGACCATCGGCACCGGCAAGGAAGCCCGAACGGTTCGTGACAGCGAAGCGACCGCGTTCGCGCAGGCCAAGTCGCAGCAGCTCGACGACCGGTTCCGCACCTGGCTGTGGGAGGACCCCGACCGGGCCGCCGCACTGGGCCGCACCTACAACGACCGGTTCAACGCCCGCGTCGTGCGCAGCTACGACGGCGAGCACATCACCGCACCGGGCATGTCCGCAGCGTTCACCCTGCGGCCGCACCAGATGGCGGCCGTCGCTCGCATCCGCAACACCAGGGGCACCGGCCTGTTCCACGGTACCGGTGCCGGCAAAACCCTGGAGATGATCGTCGGTGGGATGGAACTGGTCCGGCTCGGGCTGGTGTCCAAGCCCGCCTACGTCGTGCCGAAGGGTGTGCTGGGCCAGTTCCGCCGCGAGTTCCTCCAGGCATACCCGCGTGCCAAGGTCCTGGCCGCGGACTCCGAAGACCTCGAAGGCGACAAGCGGCGTCAGTTCGTCGCCCGCTGCTCCACCGGTACCTGGGACGCGATCATCATCAGCCACAACGCGTTCAAGAAGATCCCGGTCAGCCGCGAGGTGAAGGTCGCTTACCTCAACAAGCAACTCGACCGGCTCAAGAAGCATCTGGAGAACACCGAAGGCGCCGACCGGTACACCGTCAAGGACGTCGAGAAACAGGTCGCGACCCTGCAGGAGCAGATCAAGGAGCAGCTGGCCACGCCGTCCGATCCGGGGGTCGAGTTCGAGCGGACCGGCATTGGCTACCTGTTCATCGACGAGGCGCACGTCTACAAGAACCTGCGCGTCATCTCCGCGATTCCGGACTTGGCGCACCCCGGCAACCAGATCACCGCCGACCTGGAGATGAAGCTGGAGTACCTGCGTCGCACCAGCACGCGGGTCGTCACGCTGGCCACCGCCACCCCGATCGACAACTCGCCGTCAGAAATCCTGACGATGACCAAGTACGCCGCGCCGGAGCTCCTCGCCGAGATGGGCATCGAGGGGGACGACCAATACCACGCGGCGTTCATCCAGCCCCGCCGGCGCATCGAGATGCGTGCGGACGGCTCCGGGTTCACCTCGAAGACCCGGCACAGCCGCTTCGTCAACCTGCCCGAGCAGAAGCAGCTGATGTACTCCTGGGCCGACGTCAAGCTCAAGGAGCACCTCGAGCTGGGTGAACCCGCGATCATCGGCGGTCAACCCGAGATTCTGTCGGTTCCCGCGTCGCCGGAACTGCGTCAGCGCCTGGTCAGTCTCGCGTCCCGCGCCAGGGCGGTCACCTCAGGCAGCCCCGAATCGCGGCTAACGACCAAAGGTGTGCTCCGCGACGACAACATCCTGTGGATCTCCACCGATGGCCGGACCGCATCGCTGGACCTGCGCCTGATGGGCGCAACCACCACCGAGCCACAGAAGCTCGACGTCGCCGCCGACTGGCTCGCCGCGTCGTGGAACGCACACAAGGACGACCTCTACTACCGGCCGGACGGCACTGCGGATCCGGAGCGCGGCAGTCTCCATCTGGTCTTCTGCGACCTTGGTGTGCCACGCGACGACCGGTGGAACATCTACGACGGACTGCGCGACGCGCTCGTGGCCCGGGGGATGCCCGCCGAGAAGATCCGCTTCGCGCAGGACGCGACCAACCGCCGCCAGAAGGACCAGCTCGACCAGGACGCTCGCGACGGCAAGATCGCCGTGCTGATCGGCAGCCGCGCCGGGCTCGGCACCGGCCGCAACATCCAACGTCGGGTCATCAGCGTCATGCAGCTGGACCCCACCTGGAAACTCAGCCCGGTGGTGCAGAGCCTGGGTCGCGGACAACGCCAAGGCAACGCTAACCCGGCCATCCACCACGTGTTCGTGGTCACCGAGAACTCCTACGACCCGTTCCTGTGGCAGAAGGTCGACGACAAAGCCCGCTTCACCAAGCAGATGCTCGACCCGAACGACACCACCCGCATCATCGACGCCCAAGAGGACGACGCCGACGGCCAGATCGACCCGGCCGTCATGTTCGCCGTCGCCGCCGGCCGACCGGAGCTGCTCGAACTGCACCGCATCGAGGAGACCGTCGGCGCACTCCGGCTCGAACAGCGCATCTGGGGTGACGAACAGGTCACCCTCAAGGTCACCGTCGAGCAGAACCGACGCACCATCACCAGCCTGCACCGCACCATCGGCGAACTGGACGACGTCCTCGCCCGGCGCTTCGACACCCGCGGCGACGCCTTCCGGATGACCCTCGACGACGTCACCTTCGACACCCGCACCGACGCCGGCGCCGCGCTGGTCAGCCGGCTGCACCCGGCAGTGCACACCGCCTACGGCCGCACCCAGCTGCACCTCGGTCAACTGGGGGGCATCGACCTGCACGCCAGCATCGAACCCGACCTGCTCGGCCACCGGGCCATGCTCCGGCTGGACGGCATCTCCGACAGCACCGTAGAGCTGACCCAACGCGACCTCGACACCCTCGCCGCCGGCGACGGCCAGGACCGCGTGGGGCTGATCCGCAAACTCGAGAACCGGCTCCTCGGAGCCGACGACCTTCGCGCCCGCCAGCTGGACGCCGTCGAGCGGCTCCAGGCGAACATCGACCGGGCCACCGAACGTATCGGCCTGCACTTTCCCCGCCAGGCTGAACTTGCCGAGCACGGGGCCAAGCTGACCGCACTGCACAAACAACTGCGCATCATCGACGTCGCTGTCTCCGATGCCACCGGCGCGGCGGACACCGTGCCATCCGACCCCGCTGGCCTAGACGGCGCGGCAACTCGGTCCGCGGCCAAGGATGAGCTCCCGCCTCGGCGGCCGGACGCCAACGATGTCGCCGCGGCCGATGAGCCCGCCCGGATCGTCGTGGCCACAGCGCCACGGCCAGATGACAGTGACGCCGCGTCAGCAGGAAGCCGCGACCCGGTCGCTGTTGCACCGGATACCCGCAACCGCGGAGCCCAGACTCAGTCCCGCCACGACACGCCATCGAGTCAGCAGCCGCAAGCCGCTGCTGGTCTTCCAGAGGTGCACCGGCGTCGGCGCGGCCACCCGTTCTATCCGCCTGCCGACATCACCGCCACCGTGCCGGGACTGTACGCCACCGATGCGCAACCAGCCGAGGACAAGCTCCTGCATCTGCACTACTTCGGTGGCTCCTTCGACGCGTGGCTCGCCGAGTACGACCCAGCGACCGGTACCGGCTATGGGTTCGTCAATCTCGGTGATCCCAGCGACGCCGAATGGGGCTACGTCGACCTGCCGGAGCTGGAGGCCATCAACCGCGGGTTGCTCATCATCGAACGGGACCTGTACTGGACGCCGGTGCGGGCCGGCGACGCGAATCTTCCCGGCCCACGTGCACCGCGTCCGACTGCCTCATCCACCGCAGAGCCGACGCCCGCCATGACCCCCACCGCACCCGATGCCGAGCAGCGCCCCACCGCAATAGCCAGCCCCGCCGTTGCCCAAGCGACAACCACGCCCAGCGGCCCGATGACAGCCCCACCGCCGTTGCCTCCGGAGATGACATCGAGCCAACGGGCGGCGATCGGCGAACTCGGCAACGATCGGGGCGAGCCGTGGACGATCCGGCGGGAGTGGCGGATACGCACCTTCGCTGAGGTGTCCGCCGACGACCTGGCCGGGCTGCCACCCGATGACCGTCAGGCACTGACCGCCGCCGTCCGGGAAAGCCTCACCTCACCCGCGTGGCGCGAACGCGCCACCGCCCGGCGACTGCTCGACCGCTGGTCGGGCCACCCCACCACCCACACCGAAGCCCAAGCCGCGGCCATCGACGTGCTGTGCCTGCCGGCCAGCAGCTACGACGTGCCCGACGCCGGCCGACTGAGCCACTACGGCCGACTGACCATCGAGGAATACCTCACCCTCGACCCCGCATACCAGGACGACATCAAGGCCGACCTGAAGGCCATCGCCGCCAGCGGCGCCACGAAGACCGTCCCGCGCAACCGCACCAGCACTGGCACGACCATCCGCGGCGTCCCAGCCGACCACGTGGTCGCAGCCGACAACCTGCTGCGTCGGATGGGTTCTGGCCTTGAGATCGCGCCCTACCGCAGCAACGAAGGCGACATCGGGCGCACCGTGGTTGGCCTGCGACTCAACCCCGGCGACCAGGTACAGCTGCGCAGCGGCAGCGGCGCCGTCATCGTCGACCGAGTCGGGATCAACTTGACGGTCTACCTCGTCGGGGGCAGCACACTCCCGGACAGCACTCGCCGCTACCGCCTGGTAGCCGTTGGCCCCGCCCCGGTCATCGGCGATGCCCTCGCCGACCGCGGAGCTCTACCTACGGTTACACAGGACCCGTCGCCGGTCGACGCACCGCGAGCACCCGAAAGTTCGCGGGACGTGGCACCGTCGGACCCAACTACCACGGCGCCAGCCATGCACGACGGGCAGCGCAACGGGGGACGGACGGCAGCTGCAGCCGACCAGCCAACGCCAGCCACACTGCAACCGGTACGAATGTCGCCCGCGCCACGGCCGGCCTGGCTGACCGGGGTGGCGATCGGCGAGGAAACGCCGACCGCGGACGGGCAGCACCACGTGCAGCGACGGACCAACCGCCACGGCACAGCGGTGTACGTTGACGCGCGCCACCCGCAGGTTGAGATGCTGCCACGCGGTCGGATCACCGTGGCGCCGGATCACGTGCACGACGACGGTCCGGTGACCACCTGGCAGCTCGTCGACCACGACGGCACCGAGATCGGCGAGCACACCGGCCCCTACTCGGAGGCAGAGGCGCGATTGCTGGCCGCCACCGCCGAGCTCGACGAACCCCTCGACGACCAGGACCTAGCCGAACTTGCCGAGCACGCCGACGCCCAGCAGCCGGACCAGGACAGTCAGCCCGGCGAGGCCCATGACGCCGACAGCACCGCAGCGGCAGCGCCGGCAGCCACAGTCGAGGCCGCGGCTGACCCTCCGACGGAACCGGTGGCGCCGGCCGGTGTCACCTCGGCACCGCCGCTTCCCGCGCCCAACATCGGCACGACCGCCGCGGGGAACGACAGCCTGCCCGACGCGCCAACGTCCTGGAGTAGCCGGATCCAGGTGATCGACGGCCCGGCCCTGATCGTTCGCGGCACCGACGGCTCCCGCCGTGAGGACGGTCTCCGCGGACTGCTTAAACAGCACCGCTTCCGCTGGCAAGGAACCAACCGGGAATGGCGCTACACCGGCCGCCCAACCGACAGGCCCGCCGCGCTCGGCGACATCCAGCGCTGGCTGGCCACACAGGACCGCGCCGACGCCAGCCGCGCCCACCAGCCCGCTGCCGCAATGGCGCCGACCGGCCAGCAGCAACACATCATCGATGCCTACCAAGCCGGCCGGACGATCGCGGTGCAGGCCCTCGCCGGCACCGGGAAGACCTCCACACTGCTCATGCTGGCCAACGCCCGGCCGCAGGCACGCATCGCCTACATCGCGTTCAACGCCGCCATCGCCGCCGAGGCCGCCCGCAAGTTCCCCCGACACGTGCGGGCAGGCACCGCGCACTCCTTCGCGCGGGAAGCCCTCGGCAACAGCCCACTGCGGGACAAGGTCGGTCGCGTGCGCACGGGCGCTCGATGGCCCGACGAATGGGCCGCCCACCTCAACATCGAGGGACACGTCGGTCCCGACGTCGTGGAGCCCGAGCGGGTGGCCCGCATGGTGATGGCCACCATCCGGGTGTTCCGCGAAAGCGCCGCCGACACGATCGGAGCCCAACACCTGCCGACCGGTATGGCGGAGGAGACACCCGAGCTTGCCCGGGTCGTGCTCGATCACGCTCGCACCGCGTGGGCCGACATCATCCACCCGGACGGCAAGCTGTTCTTCGATCACGACGACTACCTCAAGGTGTGGGCGCTGACCCACCCCGCCATGCCCTACGACACGATCTTTTTCGACGAGGCGCAGGACATCAACGACGTGCTGCGCCAGGTCATCCAGGAACAGCCGGAGCAGACCATCGTCGTGGGCGACTCCAACCAGTCCATCTACGGTTTCCGAGGCGCGATCGACGCGCTCAAACGGTGGCCCGCTGACGTCACGCTGCCGTTGACGCAAAGCTGGCGGTTCGGTCCCGCCATTGCCGACGTCGGCAACCAATTTCTGTCGCTGCTCGACTCCCGCTGGCGACTGACCGGCAACCCCGCCCTGGACAGCAGCATCGGCGTCGTCGAGGATCCGGACGCAGTCCTGGCCCGGACCAACGCCGGTGCCGTCGCGGCGGTTGTCGACGCCGTCGACGCCGGACGTCGGGTCGCTCTGCTCGGCGGTGGCAAGATGATCGAGGACATCGCGAAGGCCGCCCAAGACCTGCAAGCGGGACGAGCCACGAAACATCCCGACCTGAACCGGTTCGCCACCTGGGAGGAGGTACGCGCCTACGTCGAGGACGGTGAGGCGGACGCCCAGTCGCTGCGAGCGTTCGTCAACCTCGTCGACCGCCGAGGCGCCGACGCGCTCCTGCAGATGGTCCGCGAACTGGTCAACGACAGCGAGACCACACCAAACGGCGAACCGGCGTACGACGTCATCGTCTCCACCGTCCACAAGTCGAAGGGACGCGAGTGGGGCCGCGTGCGCATCGCCAGCGACTTTCCTCAGCCGCAAACCAACCAGCAGACCGGACAGACCGTGCTGCCCAACGACGAGCAGCTGCGGTTGGCGTACGTGGCGGTCACCCGGGCCAAGCAGCGTCTGGAACTGGGCTCCCTTGCCTGGATCGACGACGTAGCTGGACAGCAGCCGGGCGCTGCGGCGACAGTGCCCGCCGCAACCCGGGTGACGCAGCCGCAGTCGGCGACCGTCGCGACGGCGCCAGACCCAGCGGGTGCCACCCACACACGGGAAGTGTCCGCTGATCCGCGTGCGGCGCTGGTGAGCGACGTACAACGGCCCGCGGCTACGTCAAGCAGCGATGCCACCATGACTCTGGACACGGTCGATCCATCAGATCCGGCCCTCGCCGATGTTGATGCTGAACCGGATCGGAGTGACCCGCCGGACGAGTCGCATCGCTCCACGCCTTCCAAGGGGCGAGACGACACAGAGGTCGACGATCCGATGCAGCGGTTCACCTTGATCGAACAGGCAAGCATCCGTACGGCGGTCGCCGACCACGCCGGGTTCTACTTTCGTGGATCGCTCAACCCCGGACGCGAGGCAGCTGCGCGGTACGTCAGCGAGGGGCATCTGCGTGACCTGGCGGACCGCTACGGGCTCGCGGCCGTCTGGGACGCCGTCACGGCCGTCATCGACGCCGATCCGAGTGTCTTGGAGCGCACCGACGCTCAGCGAGATGAGCTACGCGCATGCAGGCAGGACCGGGCCGAGCAGATCGCCGCCGACGCGCTCGCGGCGTTCAAGGCCGGCGACTACAACCTGGCCCAGGCACTGGTGACCCGGGGCGAGCTGTTGGACCCGCAGTACCGACCTGGGCGTACGGAGCACAGGCCCTACGGTGTCGGTTGGCACCAAATGACCGAAGCCATCGCCCAGCGCCGCAACGACCCAGCACCGGCCGTGCCGTCGCAACCAGATGACCAAAACGGTTCAGACCAGCCGCCGCAGCACCGCACCGCAGCTCAACTCGCGCGGCTCGACACCGCAGTCGCGCTGGGTACGGCAACCAGCAGGCCCAGCGATCCCCATGTCACACACGCCCGCACGGGTACAGCGAACGGCAACCGCACCGCAGTAGGACTATGACGACGGATCCGACAGAGAGGTTCGAACCCGTCGACCGTGGACACGGAGCAGAGCATGGCCCGATGCGCCGACGTGGTGTTCAGTGGCGGCACCATCGGAAGGCGGGTCCAGCCGGTGACCCGGCGCGAGTAGCGCGGTCCGCCGTGAACCCTTGGGCGCGTTCTGGATCCGGTCCGGGCCGCAGCATCCGCCCCAGGGCGCTACGAGATGGCGATCCTGTGCCGTTCCAGCCAACAGCCGGCTGATCGCGTCCGCGGCCGAGTCGAGCACACCGAGCGCCACCGTCAGGTGTGCCACCACGCCGCCGACCGACTTGCTGAGCAGTCGTCAGTACGGATCACGTGGAGGTGACGGAGGTCAGTGCCCCCACCAGGACGCCCATAAACCGGCCCCACCTTCGTCGAGCGATCTCCACCCGTCATTACTCTCGGTGGCTGCGTTCGCTCTCGGCTTCATACGTGCGAGCGTTGTCCGCGGCAGACATCCCACGTTTTGTTTGTCAAGGGGTGGGCTGAGGTTTGGCCCAGGCGGTGGCTTCGTCGTAGGTGGTGCCGGTTTTGAGGCAGCCGTGGAGGATGCCGATGAGGCGGTTGCTGAGTTGGCGGAGGGCGGCTTGGTGGCTGGTGCCACGCTGGCGGAGGGCTTGGTAGTAGGCGCGGGCTCCGGGTGAGCCGCGCATGGCGCAGAAGGCCCATTGGTGCACGGCGTCGCCGAGGCGGCGGTTGCGGGCGTAGCGGGCCAGCACAACCCGGCGGCTGCCGGAGGCGCGGGTGATCGGTGAGGTGCCGGCGTAGTTGCGGGGGGCTTTGCTGTCGGTGTAGCGGTGGGGGTCGTCGCCGAACTCGCCGAGGACCCGGGCGCCGAGGACTGGTCCGAGTCCGGGCAGGCTCAGATAGCGTTCAGCGTCCCGGTGCCGGCCAAAATGTTCGGCCACCACCTGCCCGAACTCGGCGATCTCAACATTGAGCGTGTTGATGAGCTGGACCTGGCTGGACACGATCGCCGCGTAGGCGTGCTGAACCGGCCCGGGTTGGCGGAGCTGGTCCCGGCGCAGCGTCTGCTGGATCACGTCGGCCTTGGCGTCGAGGTTGCGGCGGCCGGCGCGGCGCAGCGCGGCCACAATGGTCAGCCGCGGGAGCCGGGCGGCCTGGTCCGGGTCGGGTGCCCGGTCCAACAGCTCCAGAGCGTCGCTGGCGGTGAGGTCATCGAAAGCGTGCAGGGCGGCGGGGAAGAACTCCCGCAGCGCGGCGCGCAGCCGCAGCACCTGGCGGGTGCGGTCCCAGATCAGGTTCCGGTGGGCGCGGGCGACGAGCTTGACTGCTTCAGCGGCCGGGCTGTCCCCGGCGACCGCCCGGTGATGGGCATGGTCCAAGCGGACGATCTCGGCCAGGACATGGGCGTCGCCAGCGTCGGACTTGGCGCCGGAGGTGGAGTGCCGTTCCCGGTACCGGGCCACTGACATCGGATTGATCGCGTAGACGCGGTACCCGGCGCCGCGCAGCGCCTGCACCCAGGCGCCGCGGTCGATCCCGATCCGGACCCGGCCGGCGGCCTGCACCGGGTCGAGCTGCACCCACGACGCCGGCATCGACTCAGCGATCAGCGCGTGCAGCCGGGTGATGCCCTCCAGACCCTCGGGCAGCCGGGCCCGGACCAACCGCCGGCCGCCGTCACCCTGGATCTCGATGTCGTGGTGGTCCTCGGCCCAGTCGTCACCGATCCACATCAGCTCGTCCACGTCATCCTCCTCCACTGTGGACGGTACGGTGGAAGCGCGGAGGAGACGTCAGCGATCTCATAGTCCAGTGCTCACCAACCGCGGGGCCGGGGCACGTCATCCCATCAGCTGTTACATCTCCTCACGACCAGCGGGCGTACGGTCTGCCGCAAGACCTCACCAGGGTCAGATCCGAAGAGTGCTGACCCGCCGGCCGCTCCAGAGTCATCCTGCATCCGCAGGTTGACAAGAACCTATGAGATCCGGACGCCATGATCGTCGTCAGGGACGATCGCGTGACGAGCTGGAGTTGGCCTCATGCCAATGTCCTCCAACGCTGATCTACGCCAAGGCAAGCGATCAGCCGGGTCGCGGACACGTTCAGGAAGAGCTGGAAGTGATACGGCGGATCGTGTACGTCGACACCGCCGATGAGTATGGACTTGTCGCCGTACGCACGCAGCGACTGCACGGCGTCGGCGAAACCGACCTCCGAGGTACCGCGTCGCCAGACCAGGCGCAGTCGCCGTGCGTAGATGGCGGCAAGCTCTGAGGCCGGCGTGCCGCCTTCTCAGACCTGGATGATGGCGCCCGCCGCCACTGCGCGCCGGCACGCCGCGAACGCCTCACCGTCCCGGTCCAGCAGGCGAGCGAGATGATCGCGGTCCATCGACCCAGTCTACCGAGTTCCTGACCCATTCCGGTCTCCACAATGACCAACCCGACCTGCAGCCAGACTCCATGAGGGCATCAAGCACCGAGTCGTGCTCTATCAGCGGCTACTTATTAAATTGGATCTACGACCTCAGCCCGGCCAGGCTGGGTCGAGGTGGCCGGCGGGTTGCTCTCTCTAGCGGCTGTCCACGGCACTTTGGGTGTGACTCTCACATGGCGTGCGCCCGCAGGTCACCGCTATGGGAGTGGATCAAGAGGGGTATGCCCAGCTCAAAGTAGCGTTGCCCTCCCCACACCGTCCACTGTGTACGAGTGAGGAGACGCACCAGATGAGTCGTGTAGTCATCGGCATGGATCCGCACAAGCGATCAGCCACGATCGAGGTTATCGACGAACGGGAGCTAGACGGTCTATTCCAAGGGTTCAGTGGTCGTAAGCGATCAGGGATCGCATGACGGGTTGGCCGGTGTGCCAGTTGTGCCAGATCGCGGCGGTCATGGCCAGGAGGCGTTGCAGGATGCGGACGGC
>NZ_BAAAQD010000057.1:0-42641 GCF_039531485.1 Dactylosporangium maewongense
CCCCGACCAGACCAAGACCATCGACCCGTGCAACCTGCAGTTCCTGTACCAGGGCAAGAACCCCAGCGCGGGCGGCGACTACAACCTGCTGCCGTGGCGGCCGGGCGTGCTGACGCTGCAGCGCTGACAGCAAGGCCCTCTGTATGCGGCCGGCGCACGTGCATCACCAGGTCCGCTTGATGATGCACGTGTCGCCGGCGATGGCGGCGGTGTGGGGGATGTTCACCGGGGTTCCTCGTCAGTGGGATTCGCGGGAGACCTCATCGCCGCTGGAGCCGAGCAGGAAGTCGAGGTCGGCGCCGACGTTGGCCTGGCCGACGGTGTCCACGTAGAGGCGCTCCCAGCCGCGCCGTGGGCGGGCGAAGGCGTTCACGGCGGCGGCGGCGGGCTCTCGGGCGGCGAGCTCGGCGTCGGGGATGTCGACGTCGAGGCGCCGGCCCGCGACGTCGAGAATGATCATGTCGCCGGTCCGGACCTTGGCCAGCGGCCCGCCGACGGCGGCCTCCGGCGTGACGTGCAGGACGACGGTTCCGTACGCAGTGCCGCTCATCCGGCCGTCGCAGATGCGGACCATGTCCCGGACGCCCTCGGCGAGCAGCTTGGCCGGCAGCGGCAGGTTGGCGACCTCCGGCATGCCGGGGTAGCCCTTCGGGCCGCAGCCGCGCAGGATCAGCACCGAGTCGGCGGTGACGCCGAGGTCCGGATCGTCGAGGCGGGCGTGCAGATCCTCGATCGAGTCGAAGACGACCGCCGGACCGCGGTGCGAGAGCAGTTCCGGTGAGGCGGCGGCGGGCTTGATGACGGCACCGTCCGGCGCGAGGTTGCCGTACAGGACCGCGATCCCGGCGGTCGGCTGCAGCGGCTGTTCCCGCGGGCGGATGACCTCGCGGTCGTAGACCCGCGCGGTGTCGAGGTGCTCCACCAGCGGCCGCCCCGTGACGGTGAGCGCGGCCGGGTCGAGCAGGTCGCGGACCTCATTGAGGACCGCGTGCAGGCCGCCGGCCCGGAACAGGTCCTCCATCAGGAACCGGCCGGCCGGTTGGAGGTCCACCAGAAGCGGCACGTGCGAGCCGGTACGGTCGAAGTCGTCCTGCGTGAGCTCGACGCCGAGCCGGCCGGCGATGGCCAGCAGATGGACCACCGCGTTGGTGGAGCCGCCGAGGGCGGCGAGGGCCACGATCGCGTTGAGGAACGAGCCCCGGGACAGCACGGTACTGGGCCGCCGACCGGCGTCGATCATCTCCACGACGAGCACACCGGTGGCGTGGGCGGCCTCCAGCAGGCGGCTGTCGGGCGCGGGAATGCCGGCCACGCCGGGCAGGGTCATGCCGAGCACCTCGGCCAGCAGGCCCATGGTGGAGGCGGTGCCCATGGTGTTGCAGTGACCCTTGCTGCGGATCATCGAGGATTCCGAGCGGACGAACTCGGCGGCGCTCAGGGTGCCGGCGCGGACCTCCTCGCTCAGCTGCCAGACACCGGTGCCGCAGCCCAGCGGGACGCCGCGGAAGGTCCCGGTCAGCATCGGGCCGCCGGGCATCACGACGGCGGGCAGGTCCACCGACGCGGCGGCCATCAGCAGGGACGGGATGGTTTTGTCGCAGCCGCCGAGCAGGACCACGCCGTCGATCGGGTTGGCCCGCAGCATCTCCTCCGTCGCCATCGCGGCCATGTTGCGCCACAGCATCGCCGTCGGGCGCACCTGCGTCTCCCCCAGCGACACCACCGGCAGGTTCAATGCGATGCCGCCGGCCTCGTAGATGCCGTCGCTGACGCTGCGGGCGACCTCGTCGAGGTGGGCGTTGCACGGCGTCAGATCGGAGGCGGTGTTGGCGATCGCGATGTGCGGCCGGCCGTCGAACGCGTCAGCCGGCAGGCCTCGACGCATCCAAGCCCGATGGATGTAGCTGTTGCGGTCGTTGCCCGCGTACCACTGTGCGCTGCGACGTGGCTGCATGACGCCTTCCTCTCAACATTCCACGAAATGATGCATCAGACCATCGTCCACATCGGACATGGCAGGGTGCAGACTCCCATCGTCTGCCGGGTGACAGGGCGCGGCGGTCATCCGCGATCCAGCGTTCCGCTGACGCGGCGCGGGGTGCGGCCGTGCTCGGGGACGTCGCGCAGCTCGTCCGGCAGCAGTTCCTGGGGGACGTCCTGGAAGCAGACGGGGCGCAGCCAGCGGCGGATCGCGCTCGCGCCGACACTGGTGTGCAGGGCGTTGGTGGTGGCGGCGTAGGGACCGCCGTGGTGCATCGCCCAGGCGACCGCCACACCCGTCGGGTAGCCGTTCCACACCACGCGCCCGGCCGTGCGGTGTGCGTGGTCCAGCAGCCGGGTGGCCAGCCGCCGGTCCTCGTCATCGGCGTGGATGGTCGCGGTGAGCGCGGGCCCGAAACGGCGCAGCGTGGTGAGGGCGTCGTCGTCGGTGTCGTACTCGACGACGATCAGCTCCGGCCCGAAGCACTCTTCCAGCAGCGGGCCCTCAAGCGCGTCCGGCCGGGCCCGCAGCAGCAGCGGCGAGCCCCGGAAGCCCTCGGCCGGCCCGTCGCCGCCCCGGGCGAGCACCTCGACGCCGGCGGCGGCGAGCAGGGACTCGGCCCCGTCGGCGTACGCGTCGGCGATGCGCTCGCTCAGCATGATGCCGGCGCCCGCCGCGGCGACCCGGTCGACGAGCGCCTGCGTCAGCGCAGATCCGGCCGCACCGGACGGAACGACCGCGATCCCCGGCTTTGTGCAGAACTGCCCGACGCCGAGCATGAAGGAGGCCGCGAGCCCGTCGCCGATCTGCGCGCCGCGGTCGCGTGCGGCAGCGCGGCCGACCACGAAGGTGTTGACCGCGCCGAGCTCGCCGTAGAAGGGGATCGGCGACGGCCGGGCGGCGGCGAGGTCGGCGAGCAGCCGGCCGACGCGCAGCGAGCCGGTGAAGCCGACCGCGGTGATGTCCGGGTGCTGCACGAGCCGCGCCGCGGTCTCGTCGCGGTACACGAGCGACACCACATCGGTGCTCAGGCCCGCGGCCCGGGCGCCAGCCAGCAGCGCGTCGCGGGACAGCAGCGAGGTGGCGGGGTGGGCCGGGTGGACCTTCGCGATCACGGAGCAGCCGGCGGCCAGCGCGGAGGCAGTGTCGCCACCCGGAACGGAGAAGGCGAACGGGAAGTTGGCGGCGCCGAAGACCGCCACCGGCCCCAGCGGGACAAGTATCCGGCGCAGATCCGGGCGCTGACCCATCGGGGTCGAACCGGCGTGGTCGATGGCCGCCTCGAGGTACGCGCCGTCGTCGAGCACGTCGGCGAAGAACTCGAGTTGGTACGCCGTGCGGGTCAGCTCCGCGTTCAGCCGCTGCCGGCCCAGGCCCGTCTCGCGGTCGGCCACCGCCACCAGCGCCGTGCGGCGTTCCTCGACCGCCGCCGCCATGGCCCGCAGCATCGCCGCCCGGCCGGAGCGCCCGGCCCCTTCGAGTTCGCGGTGTGCGGCGCGGGCGCGCTCGCCCAGCCGGTCGAGGTCCTCGGCGGGGACGTCGAACACCTCGGTGGTGGCGCCGGTGCTCGGGTCGATGCTGGCGATCACGATGCCTCCGCCTGAGGGATTCCGCGCCGGACCGGGTTGGTCAGAGTACCGATCGCGTCGATGGTGATCCGCACCGTGTCGCCATCGGCCAGGGTGAACGGCGCCGGCGGCACAAGACCCGTTCCGGTGGACAGCACTGCACCGTCAGGATGAACATCACCACGCATGATGTAACCGACCAACTCATCCAACCGCCGGTGCAGCGACGACGTGCTGGTACGTCCCCGCCAATGCTCGCGACCGTCCCGTTCGATCGAAAGGTCGATCGCGAGTGCATACGGATCGCTGACATCCCAGGCAGGCGTGATCCACGGACCGAGGGCACACGACCCGTAGTAGGTCTTCGCCTGCGGCAGATACAACGGATTCGCGCCCTCGATACTGCGCGACGACACGTCGTTGCAGACCGTGTAACCAACGATCTCACCGAACCGATTGATCACGACAGCAAGCTCCGGCTCCGGAACATCGACCTCGGAGTCAGCCCGGATACCGATCGGCGCACCAGGACCGCGAACCCGCCACGGCACCGACTTGAAGAACAACTCCGGTCGCTGCGCGTCGTACACCAGCGAATACACATCCGCGGCCCGCTCACTGTCCTCGATACGGGCCTCCCGCGACTCCCGATAGGTGACACCACAGGCCCACACCTCGGTCGACGCGTCGACCGGGGCCAGCAGCCGCACCCCGGACAGCGGCACCACAGGACCCGACACGGACCGGGACAACCGCGCCCGCAACTGCGTGGCCGGCAGATGCCACAACTGCGCCAGCGCCGAGACGCCCTCGACCTCGACGACCGCGCCATCAGTATGAAGTCCGACGTGGACGTCGCCGTTCAACTCGTACCTGACGATGTTCAAGGCCTGCACTCTCTGAAGTCGTACGTGCAATTCGTCAGCAGGCAGTCCGGGCGGAAATCAATGCCGAGACCGGGGCTGCGGAGCCCGCTACCGGCGTTGTCGGCCGGTCTGCCCGGACCGCCGGGGTCCACTGGGCTGCCTTCGCCGGGGCGGGCGGGTGTCAGCCCTTCACCGCGCCCGCGGTGAGGCCCTCGGTCAGGAAGCGTTGCCCGAAGGCGTACATCAGTACCACGGGGATGCTGACGAGCAGCGACGCGGCGGCGAGCTGTCCTTGCGGGACGACGTCTCCGGTGATCATCGCCTGCATTCCGACGGGGAGCGTCTTGTATTCGTCCTTGGTGAGGAATACGAAGGCGAAGAGGAACTCGTTCCAGGCATTGGTGAGGGTGAACAGTCCGACTGCCAGTAGGCCCGGTTTTGCCAGCGGCAGCATCACCCGGCGGAACGCTTGGAGGCGGGTGCAGCCGTCGACCAGCGCGGCCTCCTCGAGCTCGGTGGGGATCGAGGAGAAGTAGCCGGTCAGCAGCCAGGTGGCGAACGGCAGCGTGAAGGTCGGGTAGGTCAGCACCAGCGACCACAGCGAGTCGTTGAGCCGCACGCCGATGAGCAGCTGGTAGAGCGGGATGAACAGCAGTGCTCCCGGCATCACGTAGGTGAGCAGGACCGTGACCGTGAAGCTCTGCGCCCCGCGGAACCGCAGCCGGGCCAGTGCGTAGCCGGCCAGGGCGGCGCAGAGCAGTGCCGCCACGGTGGACGTCAGGGACACCAGCACGGTGTTGAGGTACCAGCGGCCGAAGGGCTGGTTGGTGAACAGGTCACCGAACTGTTGCAGGGTCCACGGCGTCGGCCACAGGTCGCTGTTGTGCATGACGATCTGGTCCTCGGACTTGAAGGCCGTGACGGCGATCCAGTACAGCGGGCCGAGCACGAAGACGAGCAGCCCGGCCAGCGCGACACCGGATCCCAGGCGCGAGACCAGGGACGACGCCCGGCGGTGCCCCCAGGTCTGCAACGCCGAGACCACCCGGCCCACGACCGCGGCGACCAGCAGGATCACCGCGAGGACCACCGCGGCCTTCCAGAAGATCTGGGGTGATGCCCAGGCCAGCAGACCGGCGACCGTCACGGCCATGGCCCATGGCATTGCCTTGCGCACCGGCCCGGGCGGTCGGGAGGGCGCGCCGGCGTCGTTGCGGCGCATCAACCGGACCAGGACGAACACCAGCACGCCGATGACCGGCAGCATCACGAGCGTGACTGCCGCTCCCGCGCCGTACTGCAGCTGCAGGATCGCCTTGGAGTAGGCGACGAGCACATACGGCGCGGTCGCATCGCCCGGGCCACCCTGTGTCAGCAGCCAGATGAGGTCGAAGTTGTTGAACGTCCAGATCGACGACAGGGTCACCGTCACGGTGATGACGTGGCGCAGGCCGGGCAGGGTCACGTGGATGAACCGCTGCAGCGATGACGCGCCGTCGATGGTCGCCGCCTCGTAGAGGTCCGCGGGGATGGCCTTCAACCCGGCGAGGAACGTGACGGTGAAGAACGGCACGCCCTTCCACACGTTGACGAGGATGACCGACGGCATGGCCAGCGACGGGTCGGACAGCCAGCCCGCGGGCCACTCGTCGACCAGGTGCGCGGCGGCCAGCAGGGGGCCGATGCCCGAGTCGGTGAGCAGCGTGTTGACGCTGCCGAAGATCGGGTCGAGCAGTGCGCGCCAGCTGAACGCCGTCACCACCGTCGGCACCACCCACGGCAGCAGGAGCAGCCCGGCCAGCACGGCCCGGCCACGCCGCCGATGGTGCAGCAGGAGTGCCGCGGACAGACCCAGCACCACCTTGAACACCTCGGCGTACGCGGTGAACACGAACGAGTTCAGCACGCCCGTGCGGAACTGCTCGTCGCCGGCGAGGGCGATGTAGTTGCCCAGGCCGACGAACACGCTGTCCTGCCCGTGCCGCTCCGTCGTGCTGGTGACGACGGAACGGCCGATCGGCACGAGCACGAGCCCGCCGACCAGCAGGGCCATCGGCGCCAGGAACAGCGCCGCCAGCCGCCAGTCGCGACCCAGCCGCCGCTGGGTCGTCGTGAGGGAGCCGCGCCCCGGCGACGGGGATGTCTTCGTCGCCGGGGGCGGTGGGGTCCGCACCGATGTCACTGGGGCAGCCCCTGCTGGTTGAAGATCTGCACCATCTTGGCGTGGGCGGCGGTCACGGCCTTGTCGGGCGCCGTGCCCTGGACGACCTGCTGCATCATGTCGGTGAGGACGTACGCGGCGGTGGCGGCCTGCTGACCGGCGTTGGCCTTCTGCGGGAAGGCCAGGCCGTTCTTCGTCTTCAGCGGCAGCGACAGCTGGGTGATCTTGCGCAGGACGGGGAACGCGGGGTCGCCGCTGGTGAAGAACGGGTCGGAATCCCACACCTTCTCCCAGGCGGGCAATGCCAGGCCGGGCGCCTCCTTCGCCACGCCGAGCAGCGCCTTCGCGCTGACCAGGTACTGCGCCAGGAGCTTGGCGAGCGCCGCGTTCTTGGCGCCCTTGAAGATGACGAAGCCCTGGGACTGGCCGAGCAGCAGGGGCTTGTCCGTCGCGGGTCCGATGCAGTCGGCGAAGACGTGCGTGTTGTCGTAGACGGGATTCTTCTTGGTCTTGGAGTCCGCGTAGACGCTGAACTGGTTGCGGGTGTAGCCGAGGATCCCGGCGAGCCAGTTCTCGTTGTTGCTGGAGTCGGTCCAGGCGGCCACGCCCGGCGGCAGCATCGGCTTGTACTTGGGGTTGGTGTAGATGTCGCCCAGGAAGCTCACCGCCTGCACCGTCTCGGGCGAGTCGAAGATGACCTTCTTGCCGTCGTTGTCGACGATCGACCCGCCGTAGGCGTTGATCAGTGCCTCGATCATGCCGTTGGCGTCACCGGACCGGTTCACGGTCATGCCCCAGCCGTACCGGCGCTTGCCCGGATCGGAGATGGACAGGCACAGGTCCCGCAGTTCCTCCCAGGTGTAGATCTCCTTGGGGGTGATGCCCTTCTCCTGCATCCAGTCCTTGCGCAGGAAAGACCCGATGCCGATGAAGTGGTACGGGATGGCGAACCACTTGCCGTCGAAGACGCAGAAGTTCTTGGACTCCGCGGTGGGCTCGCCGTACTTGGCCGTGAGCGCCTTGACGACGTCCGTCACATCCTCCAGGTCGCCCAGCGCGTGGAACTGCGCCACGAACCGCGAGTCGGTCATGAACGCCAGGTCGCGCGCCACACCACCCTTCACCTCTGCGTCGATCTTGGCCACCACATCACCGGCGTCGGCCTGGACCAGACTGTTCTCGATCTTCGTCCCGGTGGCGTCGGCGAACGTCTTGATCGAGCTGTCGAGCGCCGCGTTCGCCGCCGTCGAGTACAGCTTCTGCGACAGCACCCCCATCAAGGAGCCCTTCAACGACGCCGCGGCGTCGAGCAGTTCCTGCGGAACCTCCGGCTGCACCTTCGGAGCCGACTTCGAGGGACTGTCCCCACATGCGGCCAGACCAGCCGCGCCGAGCACTCCCAAACCCATTCCCAGGAAGCCGCGCCGGGACCATGACGGGTTGTTCTCCATGACCATTTACCTCCTTTGTCGCAAGCCATCAAATGATCCGAAGGCTCAGCGGTACGGGGACGGCGATGTGCCAATTCCACCGCCTGGAACGGTCTGATACTTTCGATCGATTTCCGAACTGTTCCGCGCGTGCCGCACGCTACGGCCGCTGATCGCGGCGGGTCAATACCCACATCGAACAGTTACATCTGAATGACTTCGGTACCTGGAAAAAAGCGCACGACATTGACGTTTGTGACTAGCCAGAGAACGGGGATCCGCGGACACCCGGTGCTCGAATCAGGTGATACGGAACCCCCTTCCGTAGGCGAGGATCGTCAGTCCACACAGGACAGCGCGATCCACCGCGGCGTGTTCTCGTGAGCACATTTCAAGGCGGTGTTCGATATTTCGAACAGAGTTCGATATCTCGATAGGACGCGACGGTAGAGGACCGAGTGAGAGGTGTCAATGAGGCCGATGGACAGTCGGCCACATCGTGCGCCGAACGGGCGCGTCAGCGCGGTGCGCGGTATCCCAGCCGGGTCGACAACGCGACGGCACCCTCGCAGACCAGCCGCGTCCACTCCGCGTGCGCCGTGGGCGTCCAGCGGATGATCGGCGCGGAGACACTCATCGCCGCGACCGTCTTGCCGGTGTGGTCGCGGACCGGCGCTCCGACACAGCGGACCGCGCTGTCGGACTCGCCGTCGTCGACCGCCACGCCCTCGGCGCGGATGCGATCGAGCTCGGCACGGAACCGGTCCGGGTCGGTGATGCTGTCCGGCGTCATGGCGGACAGGCCGCCGGGCGGCAGGAGCGCGTCAAGGTCGCTCGGGTCGAGGCTCGACAGCAGCATCTTGCCGACGGCCGTGCAGTGCGCGGGCAGCCGCCGGCCGACCGCGGACACCATCCGGACCGGGTGCGTGCTGTCGACCTTCACCAGGTAGATCACATCCGCGCCGCTGAGCACAGCGACGTGCACAGCCTCGTCACAGGCCGCAGCAACGTCCTGCGCCACATCCTGCGCCTCGCGGACCAGGTCGAGCTGGCCGGCGAACGCGGCACCAAGTTGGAACAATGGCATGCCAAGCCGGAACTGGACCGGTTGGCCGGGCACCGAGATCAGATACGAGCGGGCGACCAGCGTGACGAGCAACTCGTGGACGGTGGTCCGAGGCAGGCCGAGCCGTTCGGCGATCTCGCGGGCCGACAGCCGGGGCTGGTCCAGGAAGAGTTCGAGGATGTCGAGGGCGCGGATGACCGCCGGTACCACGCGAGGCATGCACAGTCCTTTCGAGATACCGAACCATGTTCGATATCTGGACACGGCGGTATCGCGACAGGATAGCGCTGGTGCGGTACGCCAACCGGCCCAGCCGGATCTCGCCCTTGCCGAAAATCTCCTCCGTGCAGGTCAGGCGCCTGTCGGCACTCGTGGAGGATACCGCCGAGGCGACCATGTCTTGCCGTTCCGGTCGTGATCAACGCCGTCCTCGCTCGCGACCCCGCACCGCGCCGTCCCTTCGGCGTCCCGGGTGGCGGCTCGTCCTTCGTGGTCGCCGACGGCGACGGGCTCTCCCTGTGCGTGCCCGGCCCGTGCGAACACCCGAACTGGCACGTCGCCGACGCCCGGGCGGTGCTGCGGCCGACGACGGACCGGCTCGTGTTCCTGACCCCGGCGGGCCTGGTCACCGTCGCACCCCAGGGCGACACCCTTGCCCGCCCGTCGCACCGCTGACGGGCCGGGTGCGGCCAGGCCGCCGTCAGGACCGGCTGAGTTGCCCCGGCGGTTTCCTATCGCAAGGTTTGGGCCACGCTGGTCGGCGCCGGGAGGGCGATCAGGGTGAACCGGCCCGCCAGGTCGGGCAGGATCGTTCGCAGCGCGGCGACCGTCTGCGGCCCCGCGCCGTCGTGCAGGAGCACGATCCCACCGGGACGAGTTTTCGTCAGCACGGTGTTCACGACCGACTGGACCCCCGGGCCGCTCCAGTCCCGCGGGTCGACGGTCCACGAGATCGACGTCATGCCCAGGCCGGCCGCGATGCTCACGATGCCGGGCGACCAGTTGCCGCCGGGGGCGCGGAAGTAGCCGATCACCGCGCCGGGTGCGACCGCCCGGATCGCGTCGTTGGTGCGTTGCATGTCGGATCTGATCTGATCGGGCGTACGGGTGCGCAGCATCTCGTCGTGGCTCCACGAGTGGTTGCACAGGGTGTGCCCCTCGGCGACCATCCGCCGGACCATCTCCGCGCGCGCAGCGACCTGCCGGCCGACCATGCAGAACGTAGCCCTGACGCGGTACTGGGCCAGCAGGTCCAACACGGCAGGGGTATCGTCCCACGGGCCGTCGTCGAAAGTCAGCGCGACCGCGTCCGACCCGGTCTTGCGCACCGTCCCAGCCGGGCCGTCGCCCGTCGCGACAACCGGCGACGACACGGACGGCGAGGCCATGGAGCTCGACACGCTCGGTTGGACCGTCGGCTCCCGGTGCTCGGCGACCACCGGCACCGCCGCGACCGGCGCAGCCACAGCAGGCGCCGGCGGGCCGCTGCTGCCGCGGCTGCCACCGAGCGTCAAGGTCAGTATCAGGATGGTCAACCCGAGCACGGCGATGCGGCGCAACGGCACGGAGGCACTCCAACTCGGTCCGGACCCGTCAGGGCTCGACGATGCTACAGAACAGACGGATGCCGGAGCTCTTCGGTTGCCGAGATTCCGGTCGGCGCGGCCGGAAACCTCTGCCGCCGTCACGCGCGGCCACGGCCAGGAGGACCTCGGTGGTGACGCCGACGCTTCCGCGCCCGCTACGGCGACGCACCGGCCGAGTGGCGCCGCCTGCACGACCCCAGCCCCGGCTGACGGCCGCGAAAGCCCTTATCCGATGCACGCGACGAGGGCGATCACGAAGAGGCCGAGCCCGCCTGCGGCGCCGACGATGCCGGCCGCGCGCTCGCGGCGCCGATCGGGCGACGCCAGGACGTGCGCCCGCCCCGCCGCGCCGAAGGCCAGGCCGCCCAGCACGAACCAGGAGCCCCAGAGGCCGAGGTACCAGCGGCTGATGCTCCGCAACGCCGGGTCGATCGCGACCGTGCCCGCCTCGACCAGGATGCCCTGCCCGACGAACAGCATGCCGTGCCAGGTCAGCACGGTGGGGGCGCCCCATCCGCAGCAGACCAGCACCGTCCAGTCGAGGTGCGCCCTGTATTGAGCAGGCGGGTCGGCAAGGTGTTCAGAAGCCTCGGAAGACGCCGTCTGGACCGGTGGACCGCGCGAACTCGAAGTAGTCCATGTTTGCGATCGACAGGTTGTTCTCGATCGACTGCACCTGCCGTGGCAGGGTTCTGAACGGTCCCGAGCTGTCCCTGGCATTGAGGTTGATGACCAGGAGCGGGTGGTCCGGCGCTGAGACGGCAACAGCGTCGACCACGAACAGGATCGGGTGCCGGTACTGATGCGGGTAGGCACGACGGTAACCGGCCGCGATCGCCACGGCATCCATGCCTGCGAGCGTCCGGTCCTCGACGAACTCGACGTCAGCGCCGAAGCCCTCCTCCGTTGGGGCGGCGATCTCCTTCATGAGTCGCCGCCAGGTGCTGTCGTCGCTGAAGTCTGCGCGCACGACCGGGACACCTTGCGTTGCGGGAAGGTCAGCCATGCATGCAGGCCTTACCTGTGCCAGTCGGCACTGTCGATAAAACCGATCGGCACTTCGGCGACCCCGGCTGGTAGGCCGGGCTCCACCGACACCACCTTCCCGGCCTCAACGTCGAGCACGATGGTTTTCGGCACCGCCGACGCTGGATCGATCGGCGACCCTGGCGCCACTGGAGCGCCCGGATCCGCGGACGCGCTCCCGGGCACAAGCGTCCCCATCGTGAACACGAGGACGGCGCCAGCGACACCGAGACGGCTAACACTCTGGCCGGTCATCGACACCCCTCATCCGTGAACTACGCACGTGGCGCGGCTGCTGACAGGACCCCGCCCGGGACCCCACCAGGCCCGTCGCGCAGCCACCGAAACCTCACATATCCCGGCTCGAATGACGCTACCCCCTGCAAGCGATCGAAAAAGGCGCCTCCGAATTCGTGTCGAGCATGGTCCGGCCCAGATGACGGGGTGGTGCGGTTCGGCCGAATGCACGCTTGGTCGACCAAGCTTTGGCACCGAACTCGATCTTCGGATGGGTTACGGCATGCGGTGTTGCTGGAGGCAACACCGAGATGGGCGCATTGGCCGAGCGCAAACGCGGGGTGGGGTGCTCGGTACGCTATGGCCTTGGACTGCGGCGCCCGCCGGTCCTGTTTCCGGGCTCGACTGTTGGCACATCCGAGCCGATGTCGGAGGTGTGCGTGGTTCTGCAGGATCCATCGCCCAACCTCGGCATCCTGTTGCGGCACGTCCATCTGGACGGCGCGGTCTCCCGTGCAGCGTTGGCCGAGAGGATGGGCTTGAACCGCAGCACCATTATGGCGCTGACGGCCGAGCTGATCGCTATCGGCTTGGTCCGAGAGGAGACGCCGGCCGGCGCCGGACGGCGTGGGCGCCCGTCGTTGGTGGTGCGCCCCGAGCCCAACCGGGTACACGTGCTGGCCTTCGATGTCGCCGTGGACCGGGTGACTGCGGCCAGGGTGGATCTGGGCGGGACCGTACTCGACCGGCTCGAGGCGGTACGACCACGAGCCGGTGCTGATCTTGACTGGGTCGTGGACGTGTTGGCCCGCTTCGGCCGTCGGTTGCACCGCTCAGCGCCGGCCAGTTCGGCCTGCGTCGGGATCGGCGCATCGTACTGCGGCATGATCCGGCCCGATGACGGCATGGTGCGCTTCGGCCCTGACCTGGGTTGGGTGGACCAGGCATTCGGCGCCGAACTCTCCCGGCGGCTCGGACTGGGCCTGCCGGTGGCTGTGGGTAACGAGGCACACCTGGGCGCCCTGGCCGAACAGCAGCGCGGTGTCGGCATCGGCCTGCAGAACCTGATCTATCTGCACGGCGATGTGGGCGTGGGGGGCGGGATCATCGTCGGGGGCAAGTTGCTCGATGGAGATGGCGGCTACGGCTGCGAGGTGGGCCACATGGTGATCAACCCGTACGACGGGCGGGCGTGTGGTTGCGGCTCGCGAGGTTGTTTCGAGGCTGAGGTGGGCGAACGAGCCCTGCTCGACACCGCAGGCAGGCCCGCCACGCAGTTCGGCCGCGACGCCGTACGGGCTGTGGTCGATGACGCCGACCGGGGCGATCCGGCCGCGCTGGAATCGGTGCGGCGCATCGGGGACTGGCTCGGCATCGGCGTGGCCAATCTCATCAACTTGTTCAACCCGGCCATGGTGATCTTCGGTGGGATGCTGCGCGACGTCTACCCAGCGGCGTCGGCGCAGGTGCGTGCCCGGATCGCGATCAACGTTCTGCCGGTGGCCCGCGAGCGGGTACGACTGCGCACCTCGGCTCTGGGCGACGACGCGACCCTTGTCGGCGCCGCCGAACTCGGCTTTGTCCCACTACTGGCCAACCCGCAGCACCTGCTCACCTTCGTTACGGCCGCAACGCCGGCCCGCACGGGCACACGCGACAGTCAACTGCTTCGGGCAACCACCGAAGGGACCTAATGCCTGCCGCCCTTGACTGCCCCTGGGGACGGACCAGCTCCACCCCGAAGGCGTGTGGCAGCGCCTCGGGCACGTCGTCGGGACACGCCCCCGCGCCTGCAGCGGGAAGCGTCGGCGGGTCAGTGCCGTCTGGGCGTATCCGGACTCCTGGCATGCCCGCCTGAAGTCGATCGCCGGGAGGACGGTCCCGCCGGCGGCAGGTCTATGCCTATCTAGGCGTCGCGGCCCTGCCGCTGTACGTGCTGCACCAGCCGATCCTCGTGGTGGCTGCGTACGTCGTGGTGCAGTGGCAGCTGCCGGCGCCTGTCAAGTACCTGATCATCGTCGCGCTGACCTTCACGGTCATGTTCGCCCTGTACGAGTTCGGCCCTACCCGGTGCGCCCGCCGATCTCGATCGTCCACAGGATGTCGGTCAGGTGATCGACGGCCTTCGCCAGATACCGGCGATACGTGCTCAGCGGCAGGCCGAGCACCTCGGCCGCCGCCTCCTGCGTCGGCGCCGGCCGGACGTAGGTGCGGTGCAGCACGGCCTGGAGCTGCTGGCCCTTCGGGAGGTCGCCGACCCGGCCGACGGCATCCTCGATCGTGGCGCGCAGTTGGGTGGCGTCCGTGCCCAGGGCTGTGCCGAGCAGCGGATTGACCGCGAGCTGCTCGGGACGGTGCAGGGACTGCAGGGCAGTCCGGACGGAGGCGTCGAAGCGGGCGCGGGACAATGGCGGCGGCCGCAGCAGGGCAGCCGGTGCACGACCCGTGCCGCCCGTGTGGCCGCGTTCGTACATGAGGTCCAGCCACGCCCCGACCGGCAGGCGGCGCCAGTCGATGCCGAAGGCGACGTGGGGCAGGCCGCCGACCTCGATGCGGACCATGGGTGCGAAAGCGATGTAGTCGAACTTCGGCGCCCAGAACGCCTCGTCGACCACGACCACGAATGACCAGGCCAGTGGGCGGGTGAGCCACTCGATGATGCTGGACACCGGGCCGGCCACCACCATGTACGGGTCGTGCTGGTGGTCACGGACCCCGGCGGCGAAGCGGTTGATCAGCACGTGCTCGCCCGGGCGGATCGGGCTCTCCCGCGCGACGTGGTCCAGCACGGCGCGCACGACCGGGTCGCGGTCCTCGAGCGGGGAGCCGCTGGGGCACAGCACGTGGTGGGCGAAGCCGGCGACGCGATCGCCGGTGCGGACCACGGACAGTCGCTCGGGCTGCTCGGACAGCCAGGCGCGGGCGAGGCCGGCGCTGACCGGTCCCTCGAACCGTTCGATGGTGGCGCATACCTGGTCGTGCTCGTCGGGCCGGGCCGGTACCACTGCCGCCGACCCCTGCGTCCGCAGCGCCGCGATCACTTCGCCGAACGGGCCGTGGCGGTGGATGAAGAAGAGGTGGTGCGCCTCGGGTTGCCCGTACCGGCCGCTCGCGGTGCGCAGGGCGGCGACCGCGTGGTCGAAGACGAGGCGCTGATAAGTGCGGTACTGCTCGGGCAGGCGACGCTGGAACTCGGCGTTGAGCACGTCACGGGCCAGGTCGTGGACCGACAGCCCGCTGGGGCTGCTGGTGACGAACGGCAGCCGGGCCAGCCACTGCCACACCGCGGGGGCGGCGGCGCCGACCGTCCGGGCGAGCAGGTCCTCGGTGGTCGACCAGGCGATCGCGCAGGTGGCCAAGCCGATCAGCTGGGGCTGGGTCGGAACCTCGCCCACGAACGACTGCAACAGGGTGGAGATCAGATCCGGCGCGTCGGCGAGGGTGTCGGGCACCTGCCCGCGGGTCGCCAGATCGGCCAGCAGCGCCAGGGTCAGCGGATGCCCGGCGCCCAGCGCGGTCAGGTGGGGCAGCACGGACGCCTCAACACCGGCGTGCACCAGCAGCTGCGCGGCCTCGTCGGGACCGACGGGCTCCAGACGGCACACCGTCATCAGCGCTCGCCACCCGGCATCGGAGCGCCAAGGCGCGGCCGGCGGCTCCCGGCCGGCCAGGACGACCACAGTGTCGGCGCTCAGACCCGGTATGAACTGCTCACGCAACCACCCGTCGATCGGGGCGAGCTGCTCGTAGCCGTCCACGAGCAGGACCGCGGCGGCGGGCAGGGGCCGTCCGATGGCCGACAGCAGCCCGTCCGGGGAGGGGTCGAGGTCCCGCCCGTCGACGTGGACCACGGTCCGGCCCGCCGCACGCGCCCGGGCGCCCAGCTCCGCCAGCAGCGTGGTCTTGCCGATGCCGCCCTGGCCGTGCACGAACAGCACCCGCCGCGCCGAGCGCCCGCCGACGGCGGCGTCGAACGCCGCGAGCTCGGCCCGGCGTCCTACGAACCGCTGCCGCCGGGCGGACTCGAGCACCTCGCCGAGAGACATCGACACGTCGTCACCTCCACCTGAACTCTCCACCGCCGCGGTTCGGATTGGACAGCGAATAACAACTATCTGACCTGGAAAGTGAACACCACCCGGCTCCATCCTCGCCTCGACGTCGCCATCATCGAAGAAGGGGCCGACGACATGAAGATCCTTGTCACCGGAGGGACCGGCTTCGTCGGCTCGCACAGCGTGGCGGCGCTCATCGCCGCGGGCCACGACGTCCGGCTCCTCGTCCGCTCGCCCGCCCGCATCGCCCCGGCCCTGGAACCGCTCGGCGTGCACACGGTCGTGGAGCACATCGTCGGCGACGTCACCGACCCCGGCACCGTCGCCCGCGCGCTGCAGGGCTGCGACGCGGTCCTGCACGCCGCCGCCGTGTACGACCTGGACGCCCGCGCTCGACCGGCGATCGCGCGGACCAACCTCGCCGCTGCGCAGACGGTGCTCCGAGGCGCCGTCGAGGCCGGCTGCGACCCGGTCGTGCACGTCTCCAGCACCGTCGCGCTGCTACGGCGGGGAGCCACCGTCAGCCCGGACGCTCCGCTGTCGAGCACACCGGGGACGTACATCCAGTCGAAGGTCAGGTCCGAGGCCGTCGCCCGCGAGCTGCAGGACACGGGCGCACCGGTGGTGATCGTGCAGCCGGGCGCGGTCCTCGGCCCGGACGACCCGCACTTCGGCGACCAGACCCGCCGGCTGCGGGACATGCTGCGCGGGCGGTACCCGGTATGGCCCAGCGGCGGCCTGCAGGTCGTCGATGTCCGCGACGTCGCCGCCGTGCACGCCGCCGTCTTCACGACCCGATCCGAACCGCGCCGCTACCTGGTCCCGGGCCAGTTCGCCGACGGCGAGACCATGTACGCCGCCCTGCGGGCGCTGACCGGCCGCCGCCTGCCGTGCCTCGTCGTCCCGTCCGCCGCCATGCTGCCGCTGACCTGGAGCATGTCCGCCCTCCAGCGCATCACCCCGTTCCACCTCCCGGCCGACCATGAAGGGGTGGTTCTCATCCGTGCGGCAACCCGCTGCGACGACTCCCGCGCCCGCGAGGAGCTCGGCATCAAACCGCGCTCGCTGATCGAGACGTACGGCGACACGATCCGCTGGCTGCACCGCACGGGACGGCTCACGGACCGCGAGGCCGGCGTCTCGGTGTCCCGATGAGCGGATGGACTGCCAGCATCGCCGCGACCGTGGTGTCGAACTACGCGCTGGACGTCTGGGCGGCCGCAGCCGGCGTCGCCCTGGTCGCGTCGGGTCTGCTTGACGACGTCGCCCCGCCCTGGGCGGTGGCACTGCTCGCGGGCAGCTATGTGGCCTGGGGGCTCGGACTGCGCACCAACCTGGTGGCGAACTGGTCGTTGCTGGCGCGCACCGGCACCAGTACCAACGTCATCTCCAAGGCCGCTCACGACCTCACCCGACGCGTCACGACCAGCGCCCGCGCGCCGCGGCTGGCGGCGGCGATCGGCTACGCCGGCACGCAGGTCGCGGCGGAGGTGCCGTACTACGCGGGTGCGTTCGGCACCGCCGCGCTCAGCGACACCGTCGGCACCCACGACGCCGTGGTCTTCCTGGCGGGCGCGAACCTCGCCGCCGGGGCGTACGAGTACGGCCTGGCCCGGCTTACCCGCGCCTTCCTCGGCCGCCGCCGGTACGCGTCCTTCGACATCGACTGGGTGCCGGCACACTACCTGACCGGCTACTACCGCACCGTCGAGCCGGACGAGGTCGCCACCATCGCATTCCTGGTCGCCGCGGTCCGCCACGCCGAACGCGACCGCCCCGTGCTGTTCTTCGGCACCGGGCCCACCCTCCACCACGTGTTCGCCGCGGCCGAGATCGCCTCGGAGATCCACCTCGGCGACTACCTCCCGGCCAACCTCACCGAGATCCAGCGCTGGCTCGACCGCGAGCCCGGCGCCCACGACTGGCGCCCGTTCGTCCGCTACACCCTGCAGTGCGAGGGCATCGCCGATCCGTCCGACGAGGAGCTCGCCGCACGTGAAGACCTGACGAGAAGCAAGATCACATCGCTGATACGGGTCGATGCCCGCCATCCCCGCCCGCTCGGCCGCACGTACGCCACCGTGATCAGCCCGTACTGCGCGGACTCTGCCACAGCCGACCGGACCACGTGGCGGTTGTTCATGCGCCACATCACCGGCCTGGTAGAGCCCGGTGGCCTGTTCGTCACCGCGGCCCTTCGCCGCTGCCGCGGCTACACCGTGGCGGGCCACACCTTCCCCGGCGCCGACATCGACGAACACGACATCCACGAGGTGCTCCAGCCCGAGTTCGCCCCGCTCGACGGCACCATCGAGGTCCACCGGACCGGCCAGGACACCGCCCACGGCTACTCGGCGATCGTGCTGTGCCGCGCCCGCCGCATGGCGACGACCCCATGAGTCCGCCAGCCCCGCACGGCCCCACGGGTGGCGTGACGTCGCATGCGTGGCAATGACCATCGTCGCCGCATGCACGCTGCAGGGCCGGGGCAGCAGGCCCCACCGCGGTCTTCGATGACGACCCGGCCCTCGGCGACGCTGACCGACGGGCCCTGGTCCGCCGCGCCGGCACCTCCCACGGCGCGTTCGTCTCCGGTGCCGGGGAGCTGCCCAACGTCCGCTTCTTCACCGCGGACCGCGAGCTGGCCGGCTGCGGCCACGGCACCATCGCGGTGCAGGCCCTCCTGCTGCACCGCGGCACCCGCGCCACCGGCCAGCTCGAGTTACAGACCCGCGGTGAGCGAGTCGCGCGTCGTCGCGGGGCGGCGGACCCTTGCGGATCACGGTCAGCCGTTCCCGCCGGCCGACCACCTTGAGGTCGATGAGACCGCCCTCAATCTCGACCGATGGCAGCACGACGTAACCATGATCGGGATCCACCTCCACTCGCCGTCCCTTGTTCGGCACATCGTGCCGCCGCGCCAGGTTCCGCCCTCGGTCGGCACCTGATCGACGGTTGGGCCGATGTAGCAGTCGTCGCCGCCAGTGGTGTGGGCTGGTAAGCCGACGCCGTGCACTCCGCCGCCCGGGCGGCCCGCACCGATGCTCGCGAACGTGCCCGGCGTCGGCACCCCACCGGCGGGCGCCCGCGACGACGTCGGCTTCCTGGAGGCAGTTCTCACCACCGTGACCTCCGCGCTGTGCGCCGTCCCGACCCGCGTCTACGGCACCTGGTACTCCGGCGGCGGCCGGATGACGTCGGCCGCCGCCTGCGCCCGGCCGCACCAGGTCGCCGCCATCGCCCCGGTCGCCGGCCTGCGCGCCGGCCCCCCGACCCGCGGAACCCCGCCCAGCCCGACCCGTCGTCGTGCGCCCCGGCCCGTCCGGTCCCGGTCATCACCTTCCGCGGCCAGCAGGACGCCACCAACCCCTACCAGGGCGGCGGCGACGTCTGGCGCTACCCGATCCCGGGCGCCCAGGCCCGCTGGGCGGCGATCAACCGCTGCACCTCGGGCCCGGCCGCCGTCTCCGTCACCACCCACGTGACGAGGACCAGCTACCCGAACTGCGCCGCCGACACCGTTCTGTACACGATCGGTGACGGCGGCCACACCGGGCCCGGCACCCCGGCCGCCTTCCCCGGCAACGGCACCACCACCCAGGAGATCGGCGCCAACACCCTGATGTGGCAGTTCTTCCAGCGCCTCACCCTGCCCGCCTCACAGCGGAGCATCGTCGGGCTGCTGGCGCACACCGCCGGTTCTCCGCACTGGACTGCCCGGCGCCTCGTCCCGGGAAGCCGCGTTTTCGCAGGTGGGCGGTGGCGCAACGTCCCACCGTCCCAGGTGTGCGCCACGGGCTGGTCCGCGGCCGCGCCGCCGTGCCATGATCCCTGCCGCCGGGCCATGCAGGGAAAATCCGGTCCGGACCAAAGCGCCAGTTGGCGCCACGCCCCGCCATCTCCGCACTGCCGTGTTACGCGCCGTCACTATTCGTGACAACCCGCCGATCTGGGCTCATCGGCGGAACGGCGACGGACGGTGAGCACGGGCGTGGTCCGGCAACTGTCCACCGACACGTGGAGCTACCCAATGACCGACGCCGTACCCGACGAAATCGATCCAACCGTCCAACCGCCCGTGGCCGTACCGTATCTGCTGGTCATGCCCGGCGGCGATGGACGGCCGCAGCCGGTCGCCTGGCCCGGCACCGCCGAGGGGCAGACGACGTGGGCGATTCCCGTGACGATTCCCGCGGGAACCCCGGGATTCGCCGTGTTCGTGCCGCTGGTTCCGGGCGCGGCGGTCAAGCCTGTCGAGGGCACAACGGCCGCGCCCGTAGAGCCCGAGCCGGTCACGCCCGTTGTGGCCACAGCCGACGCGCCTGTTGAGGAGCTGCCGGACGACGAACTCGAAGAGGCCGAGGAACAAGAGGACGAGGAGGCGGAGGAGGAGGCTGTCGCACCGCCGCTGGTGCAGCACCAGTCGGAACCGCGGCCCTTCGCGCCCCCGTCTGGCGCGCCCTTCCCGCCGCATCCTGCGGTGCCCCCGTTCCAGCCCTATCAGACCGTTCCGCGGGTCATGGGGCCGCCGCGACCGCTGCCGCCCGGGTTCCTGGAAGCACGTTGGCCCGGGCCGGAGCCCGCGAGCGGCTGGCGCGTACCGGTCGCCGTGCTCGCCGGCGGACTCGTCGCCGCGATCGTCCTGCCCGGCATGCGGGTCGGCATCGGCTGGTTCCTCGGCGGGTTCGCGCTCGTCGCCGCCGTCATCGCCGGCATCTGGCCGGCCGCCGCAGCGCTGCCGAAGGCCGACCGTGCGATGCGGGCTGTCTGGGCCGGCTCCGCGGTCGTCCTGCTGTCGGTGCTGGCGTTCCGCAACGCCTGGTGGCTCGTCACGTTCTGTGTGCTGGGAGCGCTCGGCTGCGCCGCCCTGGCCATCGTCGGCGGCCAACGCGTCCGCTCCATACTGTTCAGCCTCGTGGCGGCGCCGTTCGCGGCCTTGCGCGGCATCCCGTGGGTGGCCAAGCACCTCAGCGCCACCGGCGACCGGCACGGCAAGCCCCGCCACACCCAGCGCGTCGCCTGGTCGGTCATCATCACCGTCCTGTTCGTGCTGGTCTTCGGCGCGCTGCTCTCCTCCGCCGACGCCGCGTTCTCGCAGGTACTCTCCGACGTCGTGCCGACGGTCAGCGTCGGCCGCGTGTTCCTGTTCATCCTGTGCGCGCTGATCGCCGTCGCGGCCGTCTACACCGTCGCCGCACCGCCGGACCTGTCCACCATCGACAAGCCGGGCACCGCGCGGCTGCGCCGCCTGGAGTGGGGGCTGCCGATCGGGGCGCTGGTCCTGCTGTACAGCGGATTCGTCGTCGTGCAGGCCACCGTCCTGTTCGGCGGCCAGCACCACGTGCTGCAGACCGCCGGCCTCAGCTACGCCGAATACGCCCGCAGCGGCTTCTGGCAGCTGGCGACCGTCACCGTGCTGACGATCGCCGTGCTGGGCGGCGTGACCCGCTGGGCCAGCCGCGAGGACCGGGTCGACCGCATCCTGCTGCGCACGCTGCTCGGCCTGCTCTCGTCGCTGAGCATCGTGATCGTGGTGTCGGCACTGTCCCGCATGTACACCTACCAGAAGGTCTACAGCTTCACCGGCGAGCGCATCTTCGTGATGGCGTTCGAACTGCTCCTCGGCACCGTCTTCATCATGATCATGGCGGCCGGCATCCGCTGGCGCGGCACCTGGATCCCGTCGGCGACCGTCGGTCTTGCGGTCATCATGCTGCTCACCCTCGCCGTGCTCAACCCGGAGGACTACGCGGCCCGCCGCAACATCGCGCGCTACCAGGAGACCGACAAGATCGACGCCTGGTACCTGCGCGCCCTGTCCTCCGACGCCACCCCGGCCCTGTCAACCCTCCCGGACTCGGTCCGTCGCTGCGTGCTGAGCTGGATCGTCGACGACCTGGCCGAGCCGGACCCGTGGTACGGCTGGAACCTCGGCCGCGAAAACGCCCGCGACGCCCTGAAACGCGTGGGCTCGTCCGGCATCGGAGGCTCGAGCGACTGCCAGCGGGCCGACCAGTTCGACCTGCCGAAGACACGCTGACGCGCCGCCCCCGGGCCGCCCCAGCACGGCGGCGGCCCGGTCCGGGCCGTTCGGCTGCGTTCAGACCGTGCGGGTCGCCTTCGCGAGGTTCGCCTCCAGCTCGGCCTTCGTCTGCTTGACGACATACGCCGGCCGGTCGCGCTCGACGCGCCACGACTCGCTCAGCGGGCTGACGTCGACCGTGTCGAAGCCGATCCGGTCGTAGAGGTCCCTGGCGAAGTCGGCCGCGTCGGGATGGTCCGAGGACACCACCAGGGCGCGCCGGCCCGGCGTGCCGGACGGGGAACCGTCGGTCGTGATGTCGGCGGCGCCGATGTGGTTGAAGGCCTTGACCACCTTCGACTTGGGAAGGTGCTCCTGCAGCAATCCTGACGTGGTCGCCTCGCCCCGGTCGAGCTCGGCGAACCTGCCGTCGCGCTCCCAGTAGTAGTTGTTGGTGTCCAGCACGATCTTGCCGGCGAGCGGCTCGACCGGGACGTCCCGGAACTTTCCGAACGGCACCGTGACGACCACGACGTCGCCGGCTGCTCCAGCCTCCTGCGCGGTCGCCGCCCGGGCGGCCGGGCCGAGATCCTCGACGAGCGCCGACAGCGTCTCCGGCCCCCGCGAGTTCGCGATCACCACGTCGTGCCCGAGCGCGATCACCGCCCGCGCGACCTGGCTGCCGATGTTGCCTGCCCCGATGATTCCGAAAGTTGTCACGGTCGGCCCAACCAGGACGGCCTCCGCGAGTATTCCCCGACAATCCGACCGGAGAAATTGATCACGCGAACCCGCGTTCGCCGGCCTTGTCGTCGGGGCGGATCTCTGCGGAGCGCCCGCCAGCCGACCCCGAGAGGCTTGGATCTTCGGCAACTTCGATGGGTACGTCTTAGCTGCCTGGCGAACCATATTTAGCGACGGGCAGACCCAGATCCTCGACGCGCAGCACGTCCGCGACACCACGCAGCAGCGCTACGACGACGAGCTCGCCAAGATGAAGGAGTCCCTGGAGCTCGAACGCGCCCGGCTCAAGAATCAGTTCGACCTGGAGAGCAAGCGCCTGGAACAGGACTTCGAACGCGAGGCGCAGGTCCGGCGCGAGGAGCGCATGCGCCGCGAGGAACTGCAGTGGAAGGCGAAGTTCGAGCAGGAGCAGGCTCCTGCTCCTGCTGGTGGCGATCGCATTCCGGGCGCTGGTACGGCTGCTGCCGGTCGTCGACCGCCTCCTGGGCCCGGTCGGCGGCGCCCTGGCGACCGTCGGCGGGCTGCTGCTCCTGCTGCCGGAGTACCTGTCGACCGTCCTGATCCGTCGCGCCGGGCGCGACCCCTGGGGCGGCACGTTCACCTACGGCGAGGCGGTCGAGCACCTGGTCCTCGCCGGCCGCCGTGTAGGTCATCTCGCCGCCGACGCCCGGGTGCGCCGCCACGGTGGCGACGTGGGTCACGGTGGCGTCGGTGGCGAGCCCCCACGTGAACCGGTAGTTGTCCTCACCGTCGGCGTTGTCGGTCCACCGGATCGTGAGGCTGGTGTCGGTCCGGCTGAGCACCGTCATGCCGGTCGGGCGGGGCAGCTCGGGAGACTTCGTCGTCACGCAGACCTCGGCCGCCGCCTCGCTGAGGTCGTTGAACGCCACGACCCGGCAGCAGTCCGCGTGTTGGGTGTGACCGCCTGGTCCGTCCAGGTCCACGCGTTGGGGTGGCCGCGCCAGACCTCCTGCCACGCCCCGCCGGCAACCGACCGGTCGACGCGGTAGCCGGTCTCGCTGCCCGAGTTGTCCGTCCACTCCAGGTCGACCGCCTTGGAGGTCAGGTCCCAGTCCTGAAACGCCAGGATCGTCGGGGCGACGACCGGCGCCGGCACGTTGTAGGGCCGGCACCCGAGCAGGGTGTTGGTGCTGCCGTACGAGCGGTTGATCGCGTACGCGCAGAACGAGTGGTCGCCCCTCGCCATGTTCGCCGGCAGGGTCAGGTCGTAGCCGTGCGCCGCGCCGTACTCGGCGGGCAGGTCGGGCCGGTTCCCGTTCGCGGTGAAGGCACCGACGTACACGCCGCTGTCGTAGAGGTGCACGTCGGTCGGGGTCCACGGCTCGTCCGGGTCGACCGACCAGCCCCACACGCGCAGCTTGTCGCCGGTCCGCGTCACGCCGTCCAGCGCGCCGAACGGCTCGTGCTTCACGGTGTACTGCCGGCACCCCAGCTGCGTGTTGACGCTGCCCGCGCCGACGTTGAGGGCGTAGACGCAGATCGTGTGCGCCCCGTCCCCCGCTCCGGGATCCGGATCGTGTACCCGTGTGCGGTGCCGTACTCCGGGTACCCGGCCGGCGGCACGGCCAGCGGACCGTCGGCCCGGGCCGAACCGGTGAAGGCGCCGTCCTGGTACACGTGCAGATCCAGCGCGCCGGCCGTGTCGCCGTCGACCGCCCAGCCCTTCAGGACCAGGTCGGTCCCGGACCGGTCGAACTGGTCGACCGCGCCGACCGGGTCGACCGCGACGGCGAGCGCGATGCAGCCGATGTCGGCGCTCCCGACGATCGGGCCCGTGTTGTGCGCGACGGCGCACACCCGGTCTCCGGCCCGCGCCGGCACCGTCCCGGTGAAGCCCCCACTCGTACCGGTGGTCACCGTGCCGACGAAGGCGCCGACGCAGCTTGCGCCGCCGGCGTGGCCGCCTCCGGTTTCAGCACCCGTGCATTTCGCGTGCAAACCCGTCGATGCCGCGCTCGAGACGGACGGTGACCGGATGCCCCCGTTTCGCATCCGGTCACCGTCGCCGGCGGCCCGGACCGCCGCTCCCCCAACGGTCCGGGCCACCGCGCTGGCAGTCTGTCAACGCCGCGGTACGGGCGCCAGATGCCGGGACCGATCTGGGACGGCGGGACGGCGGAAACGGGCTGACCTGCGGGGATGTTGCGGTCTTGGGACGGCCGATAGGATGCAGCCCGCCCCGACACCTGGAGAGATGACGGCGATGCCGCACCGTCCCGGCGAGCTTGCCGCGCTGCTGACCGCGCTGAAGGACCGCAGCGGGCTCAGCTATGCCCGCATCGGGCAGAAGACGAACCTGAGCAAGTCGACGGTGCACCGGTTCGTCGCCGGGGCGGCGGTGCCGCAGGACTTCGGCACGGTGGAGCGGATCGCCACGGCGTGCGGGGCGGACCGTGACGAGCTCGACCGGCTCTATCCGCTGTGGGCCGCGGCCCCGCGACAAGACCCGGCCGCCACCGCAGACCCGGCCGCCACCGCAGACCCGGCCGCCGGCTCAGACCCGGCCGCCGGCTCAGAACCCGCCGCCACCGCAGGACCCGCCGCCTCGTCGAAGGCCGCCGTTGCACCGGTGCCGCGGCGCCTCGCCCTGTACGCCGGGCTGGCCGCGGTGCTGCTGGTGCTGGCGGGTGCGGTCGCGGCGGTGTGGTGGCGGGGCAGGGAAGACCGGCCGCAGACCGCGCCGCCGAGCGCGACCCCGCAGTGGATCAGCGGCCCGAGCTGGACGCTGCCCGCGCGACCGGTCCCGCCGGAGTACTTCGGGGTGACGATCAACAGCGCGACCGGGCACATGCCGGGGTTCACCACCGGCGCGGTGCGCCTGTGGGACAGCGAGACGGGCTGGTCGCGGGTGAACCCGGCGCGGGACCGGTTCGACTGGACGATCCTGGACCGGCTCGTCGAAGGGGCCGCCGCCGCCAGGCTGCCGGTGCTCTACACGATGGGCGGCACGCCGGCCTGGGCGGCGCCCAACGGCAAGCGGTCGGTCTACCCGGACAACGCGAAGTCGTCGCCGCCGGACGACCTGGCGGTGTGGGACGCGTACGTCAGCGCGCTGGTCGGCCGGTACAAGGGCCGCATCGCCGCCTACGAGCTGTGGGTGCTCGCCAACGACGCCCGGATGTACACCGGCAGCGTCGAAACCCTGGTCGAGATGACCCGCCGGGGCAACGCGATCATCCGCGCCACCGATCCCGCCGCCACCGTGGTCTGCCCGGGCATGGGCAACCTGTGGAGCGCCGAGGGCCAGCAGGTGCTGCGGGAGTTCGCCCGGCTCGGCGGCTACGAGTACTGCGACGCCGCCGCCGTCAAGCTGCACCAGCGCTCGCCGGAGGACCCGCCGGAGACGATGCTGGAGCTGACCACGCAGATCGACCGGCTCTTCCACGAGGCCGGCGTGCACCCGCCGCTGTGGAACACGGGCACGACCTACGCCATCCCGCTGGAGGGCCAGCTCGACCGGGCCCGCGCCCGCGACTACGCCGTCCGCTTCTACCTCGTCGGGCTGCTCGCCCGCACCACGAACCTGCACCGCATGTACTTCTACAACTGGGGCGGCACGAAGATCCCCATCGTGCTGCAGGCCGACGAGGGCGAGCCGACCGAGGCCGCCCTCGCCGTGCAGCAGTTGCAGCGCTGGCTCGCCGGCGCGCAGATCCGCTCCTGCGGCCACGGCCAGCCCGCCGGCCTGCCCCAGCACGCGTGGCAGTGCGAGTTCGTCGTGCCGACCCCGGCCGGCAACCGGCGCGCCGTCATCCGCTGGACCCACACCGGCTCGGTACGCCTGCACGCCGAGGCCACGGCGGAGGCGCTGCTCCGACTCGACGGCACGACGGAGCCCCTGGCTGGCGGCGCCGAGCTCACCCTGACCGAAACCCCCGTCATGATCCGCTACAGCGACCTGTGACATTACTCCCAGACCTCCGGCACCCTGCACCGCGGCGACCTGACGTCAGCGGCCTCGACCGCCTACACCGCCGCGGCGACGGCCGCGTCCACCACCCCGGCGGCCGCCTGCCGCAGCTGTGGCAACCCGAACACGATCTGCTCCCCCGACGGGCCCGGCACCAGCGCCGTCTGGGTCACCGACAGCGCCTCCTTCGCCAGCCTGGCCGGCACCAGCAGCTCCGCCGCCCCGCCGGACGGCGCCAGGAACTCCGCGACCGCCGCGTCCAGCGCGTCACCACCACCGTCCGCGGCGTCGACACTGGCGAGGACGTCGAACCCGCCACCCGTCCCGGCCAGCACCGTCGCGGTGAACCCGGCACCCAGGTCGCACACCACGAACGCCCGCTCCGCCAGCTCGGCACCACCGGCGAGCAGGTGCCAGCCCACCGCGACCGGCGCGGCCACCAGCTCCGCGTCGCCCGCCCCGGCCCGTTGCAGCGCGGTGCGCAGCGCGGCCCGCCGGCGCGGGCCCCACGAACCGGCGGTCACGACCCGCAGCACAGCAGCCCGCGAGCCCGCGGCCTGCGCCGCGGCCGCGAGCGCCACCCGCAGCAGCGCCGCGACCAGCTCCACTTTACGCATCGAATCTTGACCGTGTGACCTGGTGGTCACACCCAGCGACACCGATTGTTCTCAATGCGACCGGCATGACCGCTCGGCCCGACGCCGCCTGGTTCGAATCAGCCCTGTTGGCGAGCCGTCGGCGCCAGACGCCCGGAACCCGTGGCGGATTGCACGCTGGATCAGGAGCACCCCGGTACCGTGTCGTCGGCCCTGAGCCGCGCGGCGTGCCGATGCCAGATCAACGCCATGGTGATCTCATACTGCCGCTGCTCATATTCGGCTTGAACAGCCTCTTCTCCCTCGACATCGTCCACATACGCAGTGGTGAACCCGGCCACCGATGCTTTCCAGTCCAGGCCGAAGCGCGCCTTCGTCCCGTCGTCCAGTCGATGCCACCGCCGTGCGACATCCGTAATGACCAGCCGGCGGTCGTCCGCACTCTCGAGCCAGTTGCCGTGCTGCGCTCCCAGCTCGCCACCGACGATCTCGACGCACCTACCGATCATCGGCAACAACGTCACCGCAGGTGTTCCGGCTGCTCGGCCTGCTGCCGGCGGCCGAGCTCGACGGCGAGGTCGGCGCCGCCGCCAGTCGCCTGCCGGCGGCGGAGGTGGCGCCCCTGCTGGTCCGGCTGACCGACGCGAACCTGCTCAGCACCGTGCGCCCGGGCCGGTACGCGATGCACGACCTGCTCCGCGAGTTCGCCGCCGCGCTGGCCGCGTCAGCGGGACCGCGGTGCCGCCCGCGACGAGGGCGCACCAGTTGACCGTCAGTCCGACCCGGCTCTCGCTGGTGCCGACGCCCGCGGCGATGTCGCTGATCAGCCCGATCGGCGTGGTCTCACCGGTGACGACGATGAAGGCCAGGGTGGCCAGGGCGAACGTGGCGACGAGTTCGGTACGCGGTTGCATCGGCACCGACTCTGTCGCGGCCCGGGTCGGCCCCGCCCCCGAACGTGATCCACGACTCGCCGACCGGCCCGAACGTGGCGCCGGTCGGCGGGTGCACCTCAGGAACTTCAGTCGGGGAGGACGAACCGGCGGCGCCGGCGCCGGCCCACGAAGAACGCGACGGCGCCGATGGCGATCACGGCGGCGCCGACGAGGAGCGTGGGTCCGGTCTTGCTGCCGGTCACCGGGAGCCCAGGAGCTGAGCTGGACGGCGCCGGGGTGGCGGTGCGGCTGGGCTCGGGCTGGTTGCCGCCGGGGAGCAGGGGAAGGGCGAGGTCGGCCGTCTGGCCGCCGAGGACCTTGGCGTTCGCGGAGTTCTCGCCTTCGACCTGCCAGCCGGCGACGCTCAGCACGTAGACGCCGGCCGGCAGCGTCATGGTGAACGCGCCGTCGGTGCCCGTCTTGACCGTGCCGGCGGTCTTGCCCTTGGAGTCGGTGACGGTGAGGGTGACGCCGGCGAGCCCGGGCTGGGTGCTGTCGTGGTCGCCCTTCACGTCGACGTAGACCTTGCCGCTCAGCACGCCCGTGGAGCCGGGCACGTCGACGCGGAACGTGCCCATGTTGTCGGCGGGGTTGGCCTCACCCGCGTCGTTGGTGAACGACCAGCCGCCGTGTGCGGAGCCATCCACGGCCGCGGCCTGGTCGATCGTGCCGGCCCAGGCGATGGAGCGGCTCTCGCCCGGCGCGAGGTCGAACTGGTCGCTCGGCTCGTCGGTCTTGCGGTCGACGCCTTCCTCGTTACCGCCTTCGATACGGGCGTTCTTGGCGGTGGCCGTGCCGGCGTTCACGACGGTGAACGTGGTGGTGATGGCGTCACCGACGGCGTAGGTCGCCTTGACCGGGGCGACAGCGATGGTGACCCGCAGGTCGGGCAGGGACGCCGCCATGGCAGGGCTGGGCGCGACGAGGGCGACCGACGCGATGCCACCGGCGACAAGGGCGGCCGTGGACAGCAGAAGCCGCCTGAGGGGATGAGCGCTGCTCACAGTTCTCCTTATGCGATCCGGGTTGCCGCGGCAGCATATGCCCCCGCCAGCCATCCAGCTGCCCCGAATTCCGCACGCTGGCGACGCGCCCGAAGCGCTCGCTCGGCGGCAGCGGCCGCGGGTGTCTACGGCTTCGTGTTCTCGCGCTGTGCGCGTCGCTTCCAGGCGTCCTCGATGCCGGCGCGGACCGCTGCCCGGACGACGAGGTAGAGCGACGCGCAGCCGAGTGCCCACAGCAGGACGGTGACGCCCGCGGCCCCTGCATTCGGCATGCCGCCCGGCATAGAGGCACGTCGAATTCTTCGCGGGGCCCACCTCCCGGCCGCGCCTGATACAAGATGTGACTGGGTGAATCGCGTTGCGGGTCCGTCACGCACTGGAACAATGCATCGATGAAACCGGGTCGGATCCGCGAACCGCAGCAAGAGGCAGCTGCCCGTGATCGTGCCGCGGACCGGCGGGATCTGCTGCTGCTCAGCTGCGGTGTGGTGCTGCTGGCCTGCAACCTGCGTCCCGCTGTCACCAGCCTGCCGCCGATCTTCCCCGAGATGCAGACCCATCTACACCTGTCGCTGACGGCCGTCACCGTCGTCGCCACCATCCCCGTCCTGGCGTTCGGCGTGTTCGCGCCGGTCGCCGCGTCGTTCGGGCGGCGCTACGGCGAGGAGCGCACGCTCGCCGTGGCACTGCTCGTGCTGGCCGGTGCGCTGGCCGCGCGGGCAGCCTTCCCCGGCATCGCGCTGTTCGCCGCTACCGCCATGTCCGCCGGTGCCATCGCCGTCATGAGCGTCCTGCTGACCAGCATGATCAGGCGACGCCAGCCGCGGCGGACCGGGCTGCTGCTCGGGCTGTACCTGTTCGCGCTGTACATCGGCGCCATGGTCGGCTCCGCCGCCAGTGTGCCGCTGTTCGAGGCGTCCGGCGGCTCGTGGCTCGTGACGCTCGGCGTCTGGTGCCTGCCGGCGGTGGCGGCCCTGCTCGCGTGGCTGCCGCAGTGGTCCCGGCCCGCCGGGACCGCGCCGGGAGACGCGGGGAAAGCACCGGCCGTCTACCGGTCGGCGCTCGCCTGGCAGGTCGCGGCGTTCATGGGACTGCAGAGCCTCATCTACTACAGCACCCTGTCCTGGCTGCCGAGCTTCTTCCGCGACCGGGGCGCGACCCCGGGACAGGCCGGCCTGCTCGTGTCGATGCTCAGCATCGGCGGTCTGGTGACCGCGCTGATCACGCCGATGCTCGCGCAGCGGCGAGCCGATCAGCGGGTCCTGGCGGTCGCCGGAGTGACGATCTGTGCGGTGGGACTCGCCGGTGCGGTCGCGGCCCCGCTCAGCACCGCCGCGCTGTGGACCGGGCTGCTCGGGCTGGGACAGGGCGGCGTGATGGGGCTCGCGCTCTACTTCACCATGGCCCGCGCCGGCAGCGCCGCCGAGTCGATCAGCCTGTCGGCGATGGCGCAGTGCGTCGGGTACCTCCTGGCGACCACCGGCCCGCTCCTGGTCGGTCTGCTGCACGACGGCACCGGCGGCTGGCGCTGGCCGTTCGCCCTGCTGTTCTTCTTCACCGCCGCCAAGCTCGTCGCCGGCGTGCTGGCCGGACGCGCACGCACCCTTCGTGGCGCGGGAGCGGCGCGATGACCCCGCCATCCACACCGAGACGATCCTCGCCGGCCGCAGCGCCGTCCCGGCCGGCGCGACGACGGGGCATATTCCTGAAAACACTTTCGGCGATGCAAGTTTGAAGGGACAGATACGCACGCAATTTTCGTTATCCGTGGGATGGTGAAAGAGTCGGCATACGCCGATGAACAATGCATGTGGAAACGGGAGACCAGCGATCCCTTGACTCGGTTCTGCCTTTCACGCACATTGGAAACGCGTGGCCCGCCCCTTCAGAAATCCGCCCGCTCGTTGCCGCCGCATCATCGCGACGGCCACGCGGCCGGCCGACAGCACTGACGGAAGAGCGTCGATGATGATCAGGCACCGAGCCGGCGTGGACCGTGCCGCCCGGCCGATGGGCCGGGCCGCCACCGTCACCCGCGACCCTGCGGGCGACGCCGGGCTGGAGGATCGCGGCACGGCAACGGCCGCCGTCGAGGTGCCGCTACCGGTGCAGCCGGCCAGGATCCGCGCCTTCGCCGCGCCGGACCAGCCACGCGTCGGTGATGTGCGCGAACATCGCCTCCGCCGCGCCCGCCGCGTCCCGCGCGGCGATGCGTTCGTAGATGCGCCGGTGGCCGCGGTTGGCCTCCTCCCGCAGCGGGCGGTCCGTCCTGCCCACGTAGCGGTCGATGTTGGAGACCTGGTGCTGCAGCGACCGCACCACGGCCCGGCCGATGCGGTTCCCCGACGTCTGCATGATGACGTCGTGGAAGGCGGCGTCGTGCTCGTGGAACGTGTCGGCGTCGTCGACGGTCTTGTCCATGTGCTCCACGCACGCGAGCATCCGCTGCAGGGCCTGCGCGTCGGCCAGCCGGGCGGCGACGTTCGCCATGTCGGACTCCAGGAGCCGGCGGGTCACCACCACGTCGTCGAGGACCGCCAGATCCTCGTCCACGGCGATCGAGGCGGCGAGCACCAGCTCGTCCAGCAGGTCCCACATCGCCGGCGGGTTGACGACCGTGCCGCTGCCCTGCCGGACCTGGACCAGCCGCTTCTCCTGCAGGAGCTTCACACTCTCGCGCACCACGGTCCGGCTGACGGAGTACGTCTCGCACAGCACAGGCTCCGGAGGCAGCGCGCTGCCCGGCTCATAGGTCCCGCCGACGATGCGCTCCACCAGTTCGGCGGTGAGCGCCTTCGCGAGGCTGGCGGGCCCTCGAACCCATCCGGGAGGTGGTGAACCGTCCACGGTCGATTGCTGTGATGTTGTCATGTGCCCTCCGCCGACCCACCGCGGTCACGTGCTGCGGGTCGGCCAGAGTCTACCGAGCGACGCGGGCAGATGTGACGTCCCGCTCGCCGTTTCCGCGTGCCCGAAACCGAGCGGTCGGTGATGGGCACGTCACGTAGCGTCCGATCGGTCTGCGGCGGTGCGTTCACCGGCCCACCCGGTCGGCCTCGCGGCCGGCCTCCGGGGTCAGCCGCAGCCCGGCGCGGGACGGCCGGACGTGCGGTCCGTCGACCACGACCGGCGGGCTCGTGACCTGCAGGTCGACGATGCTCGCCTCGTCGACGAGGATGCCCAGGCCGGGCTCGTCGCCGAGCACGATGCCGCCGTCCTCGTACTGCTGGTCGACGGTGAGGCCGATCGGTGAGGAGACGTCCTGCACCTCGAAGGCCAGGTGGTTGGGCACGGCCGCGGCGGCGTGCGCCGTCGGGTTGGCGTGGTAGGCGACCGCGCTGACCGGCAGGTCGTGCCCGTGCGCGAGGGCGGCCACCCGCAGGAAGTGGGTGATCCCCCAGACGTTGCCGACCTGGACGATGTCGACGGCGTCGGCGTCCAGCAGCGGCCGGTACTGCTCCAGCCCCGTCAGGTTCTCCCCGGTGGCCACGGCGGCCCGGATGCCGCGGCGGACCGCGGCGAGCCCGGCGGCGTCCCAGCGGCGCACGGGCTCCTCGACCCAGGTGAGGTCGACGCCGCGTTCCAGGGCGGTCACGAACCGCACCGCCTGCGCGCGGTTCCATGACTCGTTCGCGTCGAACATGAGGGCGGGCTGCGCCGAGTTGCGCCGCAGCACCTCGTGCAGCCCTTCCAGCCGGCGCAGGTCCCGCTGCACGTCGTGGCCGCCCTTGAGCTTGGCGGCGCTGAACCCCCGGTCGGCGAACCCCTCGTAGAGGCGCATCAGGGCGTCGTCGTCCAGGGCGATGTCCAGCCCGGAGGCGTAGCCGGGCACGAACCGGTCCAGCGCGCCCAGGGTGCGCCACAGCGGCTCGCCGGCGGCCTTCGCCTTGAGGTCCCACAGCGCCATGTCGATCGCGCCGACGGCACCGAACGTCGCACCCGCGTGCCCGGTCTTGAACACCCAGTTCAGCATCCGGTCGTACAGGGCGGAGACGGCCCGCGGGTCCTCGCCTTCCACGGCGCCGAAGACCCGGCCGATGTCACCGTGCTGGCCGAGCCCGACGCCCTCCAGCCCGGCGTCGGTCTCCAGGATCAGCACATGCACGTCGGTACGCGGCTCCGACATCACCCCGTTGGCATCGCCGATCAGCCGCCCCCAGTCGTGCTTCGTCGTCAGGCTGCGGTATCCGGTGACTTTCACACGTGCTCCTTCTCGGCGTGGTTCGGTTTCACTCTTTGGTGCCGCCCGCCGTCATGCCCGCGACCAGGAACCGCTGGGCGGACACGAAGACGATCAGCACCGGCAGCACGGACACGACGGTCGCCAGGGCGAGCGTCGGCAGCTGCACCGACTGGGCGCCGGCGGAGCTGGGGTTGAACGCGGGTGTCGAGGCGAGCAGCGACGTCAGGCCGACCTGGACCGGGTAGCCGTCGCTGGACGGCAGCATCACGAAGGGCAGGAAGAAGTTGTTCCAGCTCTGCACGAAGCTGAAGAAGGCGACCAGGGCGACGATCGGCGTCGCCAGCGGCAGCGCGACCTTGGTGAACACCTCGAGCTCCGAGCATCCGTCGATGCGGGCGGCGGCGAGCAGGTCCCGCGGGACGCTGGTGGAGAAGTAGATGTAGGCGAGGTACACCCCGAACGGGAAGAACGACATGGGCAGGATCACCGACAGCGGGCTGCCGATCAGCCCCACCACGTTGAGCTCGAGGAAGATCGGCAGCACCAGAGCGGTGTTCGGGATGAGCATGACGATCAGCGTCAGCACCAGCAGCGACCGGCGGAACCGGAAGTCCGTCATCGCCATGGCGTAGCCGGCCGGGATGCTCGCGACGAGCGTGATCGCCAGGGCGCCCACCGCGTACAGCGCGGAGTTGCCGACCCACGCGGTCACCGCACCGTCCTGGAAGTCGAACAGCTGCCGCCAGTTGGCGGCCAGGTCGCCCGGCGTCCCGGGCAGGAACGGGCTGCCGACGAGCAGTTCGTGCGCCGACTTCGTGGTGGCCAGCAGCAGCCAGACGATCGGGATGGCGAAGAACAGCACGAAGACGGTGAGCACGACCGCGACGAGCGCGCGGCCCGCGGTGCCGCCGGCGCCGGCGCGGTGGCCCTTGGACGGTCCGGCCGGCACCTGCTGCGGGCGCCGGGTGAGCACTGTCGACATCGGCTCAGTCCCTTTCGAACAGCCCGCCGCGCGTCACGAAGACGGCCGACAGCGCGAGGGCGAAGACGAGCAGCAGCAGCGAGATGGCGGCCGCGGCGTTGAAGTCGTTCTGCTGGAAGGCGTACAGGTAGGCGAGCTGGTTGAGCGAGTAGTCGTTGGGCACGACCGCGTTGCTGGCCTGCGACAGCAGCTGCGGCTCGACGAACAGCTGCGTGCCGGCGGCGAGCGACATGATGCCCATGTACGAGATCCACTTGCGCAGCAGCGGCAGCTGGATGCGCCAGGCGATCTGCACCGGCCCGGCGCCGTCGATGCGCGCCGCCTCGATCACCTCGGCGCTGATGTTGTTGAGCGCGCCGTACATGATGACGATCCAGCCGCCGGCGCCGGTCCAGAACGCGATGACGGCGAAGATGGGTGGCAGGTGCGCGGGCGCGATGACCTGGTTGAAGCTGTCGAACCCGAACAGCCGCAGCAGCCCCCCGACCGGGCTGGCGGTCGGGTCGAGCACGAACAGCCACAGCAGCACGCTGGAGGCGCCGGCGACCGCACCCGGCAGGTAGAACACCAGCCGCAGGGTGCGACTCAGCCAGCGGGCGCCGACGGCGTGCACCACGATCGCCAGGAACGTCACCAGGACCACCAGCGAGACCAGCCAGATCGTCAGGTACCAGGCGACGTGCCCGACGGCGGGCAGGAACCGGAAGTCCCCGACGACCTTGGTGAAGTTGGTGATGCCGGCGAAGGCGCCGCCGCCGTCGGTGAACGCGAGGTAGAGGGCGTAGCCGGCCGGCAGGATACCGAAGGCGACCGCGAGCACGGCGTAGAGCGCGACGAAGGCGTAGCTGACCGCGCTGCGGTGCTCCGTGAGGCGGGGCCGCCCGCCCGGTCGGCGGGCGGCCTCGGATGCGGTCGTCACGTGACGGTGTAGCCGTCGACCTGGGCCTGGTTCTTGATCGCGGTCTGCCATTCGGGGAGCAGTCCGACCAGGCTCTTGCCGCTGACGATCGCGGGGGTGACGGTCTTGGCCCAGATGGCCTCCTGGCTGAAGATGCCGGAGCCCCATCCGCCCCAGATCTGCGGCCCCGCCTTGACCATCGCCTGCAGGTCGGTGGCGTAGTACCCGCTCGACTCCTGCTTCTTGATCCACTTGTCGGCGGCGGGCGCGTATGCGGGGTACCCCGGAGCGACGTTCACCTGGTAGTCGTCGGCCGTGGTGACGAACTCGGCGAACTTCCGGGCGGCCTTGAGGTTCTTGGAGTGGCTGCTGATGAACCAGGTGCCGCCGCCGACGTTGCCGGTCGCCACCTCCTCACCTTTCCACGCCAGTGGCGCGGCCACGCCGAGCCGGCCCTTCGGGACGTTGAGCGACTGTGGGTTGTTGAAGATGGCGCCGGCGTACCAGGCGGGGCCGGGCATCAGCAGCACCTTGTCCGCGTAGGTCTTGACGAACTCGGGCGAGAACACGCTGACGGTGGGCACCGTGCCGTTCTTGATGAGGGTGTCGAGCATCGAGGCGGCGCGCTTGCACTCCGTGGTGCCGGTGTTGACGGTCACCGTCTTCGGGCCGGTGATGCCGTTGGCCTGGCACTTGCTGCTCCAGAGGTAGATCTCGGGGGTGAACGCGTCACCGGCGGCGCCCACGATGTAGCCGGGGTGTTCGCGGGCCACTTTCTCGCCGAGGGCCTGGTAGTCCTCCCAGGTGGCCGGCAGGGTGTAGCCGAACTGGTCCAGCAGCGCCTTGTTGTGCCAGAGCACCACCTGGGCGAGGTCGTTGCGCAGGCAGTACACCTTGCCCTCGACGGTGCACGGGTTGAGCGCGCCGGCGGTGAACCGGTCCAGGGTCTCCTTGGCGACGAGGCCCTGGTCGAGCACGGCGGCGAAGGCCTGCTTGCCGTTGCTGCGCTGGCTGGCCCAGGCCGCGTCGTTGTTCTGGGTGGAGAAGACCACGTCGGGCCAGCCGCTGCCGGCGCGGTCGAACAGCTGCATCTTGGTGCGGAACGAGTTGGACCCGTTCGCCGACCCGTCGTAGGTGACGGCTTCCAGCTGCACGTCGGGGTTGGCCTTCTTGAAGGCGTCGACCGCCGAGGACCGGTCGGCGTCGACCCACACCGTGATCTTCGCCTTGTCGTCCTGTGCGGCCTGGGGGAATCCGTAGGAGCCGGTGGTGGTGCCGCTGTCGCTGCCGCAGCCGGAAACGGTGAGGGTGAGGGTGAGGGCCAACGCCGCCGCACCGACCCACCGCCGGGGGTGTCCGTGCTGTGCCTTTCCGACCATGTTCGTGTCCCTTGTTGTCGAAGACTGTGAGGAGCACCGATGCATCGCGCCCACAACATAGGGCATACGTATGACGTCTGCAAGCGCCTGTAACATATTCGTATTACGTCTGACGTCATCAGTTCCGTATGCTTGGGCGGCGTCGCGTCCAGCGCGCCACGGAGGTCGGGAGGCGCGATGACGGGAACACGGACGGGATCGCAGACGGCCGCGCCGTCGCCGGCCTGGAAGCGGCGGCCGGCGAACCTGGCCCGGGCCATCACCGCCGAACTGGTGAGTCGGATCGTGCGCGGACTGCACCTGCCGGGCACGCCGCTGCCGCCCGAGCCAGCGCTGTGCGAGATGTTCTCGGTGAGCCGCACCGTGGTCCGGGAGGCGGTGAAGCTGCTGCAGGAGAAGGGGCTCGTACAGGTCCGCCAGGGCAGCGGCACCATCGTCACACCGCCCGGCGCGTGGAACATGCTCGACGAGCTCGTGCTCGCCGCGAGCATCGCCGGGGACGACACGCTCGGCGTCCTCGACGACGTCGTCGTCACCCGGCGGCTGCTGGAGTCCGACATGGCCGGCGTCGCCGCCCGGCGCGCCGACCAGGACTCCGTCGACCGGCTCCGCTCGCTCGTGGACCGCATGGACGAGCTCGTCGACGACCACGTTACGTACGAGGAGCACGACCGCGCCTTCCACGACATCGTCATGCACGCATCCGGCAACCGCATCGCCCGCGGGGTGGTGAAGGCGCTGCAGAGTCAGGTCATCCACACCGCGCGGTACGTGGGGCGCACCGAGCGGGCCCTGTGCGTGGCGTCGAACCTGGGCCATCGGCGCGTGTACGAGTGCATCGCCGCGCACGACCCGGGCGGCGCCGCGGCGGCGATGTTCGCGCACATCACCGACGCCTGGCTGGCCCGCCGTGACGGGCCGGGCGGCGCGCTGCGGCTGCAGCGGTGAACCACCCGGCCCGCGGCCGCGCAGCTACGACGTGACCCGGCTCCACTGCTGGTTGGTGGCGCCGAGACAGTCCCAGATCTGGACCTTCGTACCGTTCGCGGTGCCCGCGGCGCTGACGTCCAGGCACTTGTTCGCCCCGACCGCCGTGACGCTGCCGTCGCCGTTGAGCCGGAACTGCTGGTTGGTCTGGCCGTTGCAGTCCCAGATCTCCACGGCGGTGCCGTTCGCGGTGCCGCGGCCCAGCACGTCGAGGCACTTGCCGCCGTTGTACAGCCGCAGCTCACCCGCCGTGGTCAGCGTGAGCCGCTGGTTCGTGCCGCCGTGGCAGTCCCAGATCTGCGCGAGGGCGCCGTTGGCCTGCGACGCTCCGGCGATGTCCAGACACCGGCCGGACGCCGTGCCACGCAGCGCGAAGGTGTCCGTCGGCTGCTGGGTGCCCTGAACACCGGCGGCGGCCATGACCGCCCGTGCCCCGCTCGGCCAGTTGCCGCCGCTCACCACGACCGTGCCGCTGTTGGTGTTGCCCCGGGTCCCGGTCTTGACGTTGCTGCCGTTGTTCGTGGTCCAGTTGCCGGTCAACGTCAGGTTGCCGGTGTTGTTGTTCGCCCACTCCTGGGTGTACGCCCAGGTACCGGTGTTGTCGAAGACGTTGTTCGCCGCGGAGACGTAGCGCGAGCCCTCGTCGAAGTACAGGCCGAGCCAGCCGTTGCTGTTGCGGAAGTAGTTCTCGTTGACCGTCGTGCCGGGGCTCGCCGACAGGTGGTAGAACGCGCCGGCGTCCGTCATCTGCTGGACCACGTCGTGCACGAAGTTGGCCGTGACCCGGTTGTTCGCCGCGACGGTGGGCGTGGTGTACCGGGGCTGGTAGTTGTACAGTCCCCGGTCCGTGTAGTCCTGGCTACCGCCCGGGTCGTTGGCGCCCCACCCGTAGCCCAGGGCGATCCCGGAGTAGGGCAGGTTGTACAGCTCGTTGTGCGCCATCGTCGAGCCGGCGGTGTACGTCATGAGCAGCCCGACGTGGCTGCGGTACTCCGACGCGACGTCGTGCACGACGTTGTTGCTCACGGTGATGTTGCTGTTGGTCATCCGGCTGTCGCTGGGATGGTGCGCGTCGGCCTGGACGCCGCCGGCGATGACGGCGCCGGCCGAGAGGTACTCGAACGTGTTGCCGGTCACCGTGATGTCGCGGGCGCCGAGCCCGACGCCGGTGGCATGCGCGTTGGCGTCGTTGCCGATGCCGAGACCGACCTGGCCGAGGTTGGTGAACCGGTTGCCGGTGAAGGACACCGTGTTCGCGGCGGACACCTGCACCGCGGCGGGCATCTGCCGCCACGCGGGGCGGGTCGCCTCGAAGAGCTGGCAGCCCGACTGGCAGGAGGTGAGCGCGTCGCCCGGACGGTTCCAGGTGCCGTACATGTACGCGCCGGTCTGCTGGTCGGCGTAGCCCTGGCCGCTGCTGGGCTGCAGCCAGCTGGTGCCGGAGAACTGCAGACCGGAGAAGGTCAGATGGTGGGCCGGCGACGCGTAGGTGCCGCCGACGCGCAGCAGCGACTCCAGCCGCGGCAGCTGGACGTCGGCGGTGGCCATGCTCTGCCCGGACAGCGGCTTGTAATAGAGGGCACCGGCGGTCGTGTCGAGGTACCACTCCCCCTCGGCGTCCAGGAACTCCCGGGCGTTCACCAGGTACATCGGTCCGCCGCGGAACGGCCTGGTGATCGTGTCGTAGCCCCAGGTGTTGTTGTTCCACGCGGGCTGCTGCATGGTGAGCGTGTTGTTGGCGATCGTCTGCACGGGCACGTACCGGTCGGTGAACGAGTCGACCGACTCCAGCTCGGCCCGGCTCTTGGCGGCGAGGTTGTTGAGGTAGGACAGCGCCCCGGTGGTGAAGCTGAGCCCGGTCGTCGAGGCGGTGAAGTCCGCGCGGTTGACCTGGGTGCGGGCCCTGGTGGCGATGCGGCCGTCGACGTAGAGCTGGCGGCTGTCGAAGCCGGTGCCGACGTCGGCCCGCCAGATGTTGCGGGCGGTGTCGGACACGGTCCATCCGGTGATCTTCCGCGCGCCGGAGAGGATCGGGCGGGTCCCGGCGGCGGCCTGCCAGGTGACGGTGTGGCCGTTGGTGCCGGAGTCGGCGGCGGTGAAGGTGAGCGGCGCGCCGAGGGAGTACGTGCCGCCGGCGAGCTGCACGACGATGTCGCCCGTCATGGCCGGCGCGCTCGCCCTGACGGACGTCTGCGCCTGCGACAGCGAGCAGGGCTGGGCGGCGGTGCAGGCGGTGCCGGAGCCGGCCGGCGCGGCGTACAGCGTCTGCATGACGGCGGCGGTGGAGGGCGGCGGGAGGACCGCGACGCCGCCGGCGACGAGGACCACCGCGAAGGCTCTGGTGAGCGCGGCGGCTCTGTGGAAGGGGTTCAAGGACACGGAGCGCTCCTTCAGGCATGTGCGGGAGCGGCCGGGGGTCCGGCCGCTCCTTCGTACGTCGGGCCGGTCAGGTCAGGGCAGGGTCCACTTCTGGTTCGCCGCACCGGAGATGCAGGTCCACAGGTGCACCACCGTGCCGTCGGCGGAGTTGTTGCCCGACACGTCCAGGCACTTGCCGGACTGCGGGTTGCGCAGCGTGCCGTCCGACTGCGCCGCCCACGTCTGGTTGCCGCCGCCGTTGCACGTCCACAGCTGCACCTTCGTGCCGTTCGCGGTGCCGCCGCCGTTGACGTCCAGGCACTTGCCGAGCGCCTGCAGCGTCTGACCGGAGCGGGTCCAGGTCTGCGCCGCGTTGCCCTGGCAGGTGTACAGCTGGATCTGCGTGCCGTTGGCCGAGCTGCCGCCCCGCACGTCCAGACACTTGCCCGCCAGGCCCTTGACGGGGCCGACGCCGGCCGGCTGGGTGCCGGACTCCTTGATCCGGATGTTGCGGAACGCGACCGTGTCCCCGCTGCCGTGGTTCTGGATGCCGATGTAGCCGTCGAGGTTGCGGTTCGGATCGGTGTTGGTGAAGTCGTTGATCAGCGTGCCGTTGAGGTACACCCGGATCCGCTGGCCCTCGACGAGCACCTCGAAGGTGTTCCACTCCCCCGGCGGGTTGAGCGCCGCGTCCCGGGCGGCGATGTCGGCGGCCTTGACCCCGTAGATCGCGCCGGTGGTGCGGTCGTCGGTGTCGGTCGCGTCGATCTGGATCTCGTAGCCCTGGTTCTGGGCGATGTTCGGGTCGCTGCCGGGATTCGGGAACCCCACCTGGATCCCGGAGTTGCTGTCCCCGGTCATCCGCCAGTCCGCCTTCAGCGAGTACGACGTGTACTGCTTGGCGCTGTACCACAGCAGCCCCAGCCCACCGGTCGAGGTGAGGGTGGCGTCGGTGTTGGTGAAACCGCCGGGGCCCGACTGGGTCCAGCCGGTCGTGGAGCCGTTGTACAGGGTGGTGTAGCCGGTCTCGGGCCGGCAGTCGGCGTTCGCCCGCTTCGCCGCGTAGCGGATGCCGCCGAGCAGCTCCGCGCGCAGCGCCGTCTCACTGTAGGACGCCTGGCTGTGCCCGAGCCCGGTGTAGAACGACCGTCCGCTGTCGATGGTCTTGCACCAGGTGATCGGGTGGTCGGCGCCCATCGTGCCGCCGGAGTACGACGACTCGTCCAGCGTCGAGAGCACCCGTGCGGTGGAGCGCGGGTTGCTCTGGTAGTTGTACAGCTCGTCGGTGCGGGTCCAGGTCTGCGCCAGGTGCGCCGTGGCCGGGTGGGCCCGGTTCTCGGTCTTCACGTTCACCTGCTGGATCGCCGGATGCGAGGCGAAGTACGCCCCGACGAGCTGACCGTAGAAGGTCCAGCTGTACTCGGTGTCGGCGGCGGAGTGGATGCCGACGTATCCGCCGCCGCCGCGGATGTAGGACTCGAACGCGGCCTGCTGGGTGTCGTTGAGCACGTCGCCGGTGGTGCTGAGGAACACCACGGCCTCGTACTGGGCGAGGTTCGCGGTGGTGAAGCGGGTGGCGTCCTCGGTGGCGGTGACCGTGAAGTTGTTGGCCGCGCCCAGGTCCCGGATGGCCTGGATGCCGGTGCCGATCGAGTCGTGCCGGAAGCCGGCGGTCTTGGAGAACACGAGGACGTCGTACGGGGCGTCCGCGGCCGCGGCGGGCGAGGCCGAGGTGAGGGTGCCGGCGGCGAGGGCGATGGCGGCGCCCGCACCGGCGAGAAGTCTGCGCATGGTTCCTCCGTCTGGCAGGGGTCTGGCAGGGGTGACGGCGGCGCCCGCGCGGGTGCGCGGGCGCCGGGCCCGTCAGGTCAGGGCAGGGTCCACTTCTGGTTGGCGGCGCCGCTGATGCACGTCCACAGGTGCACCACGGTGCCGTCGGCGGAGTTGTTGCCGGACACGTCCAGGCACTTGCCGGACTGCGGGTTGCGCAGCGTGCCGTCCGACTGCGCCGCCCACGTCTGGTTGGCGCCGCCGTTGCACGTCCACAGCTGCACCTTCGTGCCGTCGGCCGTGGCGCCGCCGTTGACGTCGAGGCACTTGCCGAGTGCCTGCAGCGTCTGCCCGGAGCGCGTCCACGTCTGACCGGCGGCGCCGGAGCACGTGTACAGCTGGATCTGCGTGCCGTTGGCCGAGCTGCCGCCCCGCACGTCCAGGCACTTGCCCGCCAGCCCCTTCACCGGGCCGACGCCGGACTGCTGGGTGCCGGTGGAGAAGGTGAAGCTGTCGACGTCGAACAGCAGGCCGGTGCCGCTGCCGGCGAACGTGAGGTACAGCGACGTGGTGCCGGCCGGCGGGCTGGTGATCGCCGCGGTGACGGTGGTGAACGTCTCCCACGAGCCCGTCACCGGGATCGTGGCGGAGCCGATGACGGTGCCCGTCGGCGAGCCGGTGCGGAACTGCACGGTGCCGCCCGATCCCGCGGACGAGGCACGCACCTGGACGGAGGTGGCGTTGTTCACCTTGTACGGGTCGAACTGGATCCAGTCGCCGTTGTTGATGTCGCCGACGGTCTTGCCGCCCTCGGCGGTCGTCTTGGTGAACGTGTTGATGCCCGACGACGTCTTGAAGTGCTCCGCCTGCCGCTTG
>NZ_BAAAQD010000058.1:0-34955 GCF_039531485.1 Dactylosporangium maewongense
ACCGGTCGGCCGTCAAACCCGCCCGACCCACATACCCACGGGCGAGTTGCACACCGGCCAGATACAACTCCCCCGCTACCCCGACCGGCACCGGCGCCAACCGGTCGTCGAGGACGTAGACGCGGGTATTGAACACCGGACGGCCGATCGGCACCGAACCCTCCGCCGGAACCTCACATCCGGTCACATCCACCGACGCCTCGGTCGGACCGTACAAATTGAACAACCCGACACCCGGAAGGATCTCGAAGAACCGGTCACGCACCGCCGAGCCAAGCGCCTCACCGGAACACACCACCCGCCGCAACCCGCCACACCCGGCCGCCTCGGGCACGGCCAGAAACGCCTCCAACATCGACGGCACAAAGTGGACCGTGTCCACCCGCTCAGCACGGATCAGCTCCGCGACATAGCCAGGATCACGATGACCACCCGGCCGGGCAATCACCATGGCGGCGCCCTGAATCAACGGCCAGAACAACTCCCACACCGACACGTCAAACCCGAACGGCGTCTTCTGCAACACCCGATCACCCGGCCGCAGACCGAACTGCGCCTGCATCCACACGAGGCGGTTCACGATGCCTTCGTGGGCAACCACCGCGCCCTTCGGCAGACCGGTCGAACCCGACGTGTAGATGACGTACGCCGCCTGACCCGGCACCACCACAACATCCGCAGCCGTAGCCGTTTCTGTGAACGGACCCCCCGAGATCACGCATACCGCACCCGCGTCCGCGACCATGAACGCGATCCGCTCCGCCGGCAGATCCGGGTCGATCGGCAGATACGCGCCGCCGGCCTTGTGCACCGCCAGCAACGCCACCACCATGTCGAAACCACGCGGCAGGGACACACCCACCACCGAGTCCGCGACCACACCACGGTCGATCAGCACCCGCGCGAGGCCGTTCGCCCGGCCGTCCAGCTCCGCGTAGGACAGCGTCTCACCCTCGAACACCAGCGCCGGGGCGTCCGGCGTGCGCGCGACCTGCGCCGCGAACAACCCCGGCAACGTCGCCGCAGGCACCTCCACCGCCGTGCCGTTCCACTCGTGCAGGACGCGGTCGAGCTCGCCGGGGTTGAGGACACCGATCTCCGACAGGCGCGTACGCACCCCGCCGGCCAGAGCGTGTTCCAAGGCCGACACCAGTTGCCCGGTCGCGGTGTGCACCATCGCGGCCACTTCGGAGGCGTCGATCGGGCCGACCGCGTCCACGGTCACGCCGAGCCGGGTGCCGTCGTCGTCGATCGACACGCTCACCGGGTAGTTGGTGCCTTCGCGCGAGTACACGGTCCGGACGCCCTCGACCGCGCCGTGGCCCCCTGCCTGTTCCGCGTCGTCCCGGTAGTCGACGGCGGTGTTGTGCCGGTAGTTGAACAGGGTGGCGAACAGCGGCAGATCGCCGGCGACTCCGCTGACCCGCTGGGCCAGTGCGAGGGGCGCGTGTTCGTGCTCCAGGAGGCGGCCCAGCTGGCCGCGCATGGCGGTCACCGCATCCACGACGTCGACGTCCCCGGCACGGACCCGGACAGGCAGTGTGTTCATGAACAGGCCCGGAACCCGGTCGGCGCCCGCACCGGCGTTCATCCGGCCGAAGAGGACGGTGCCGAACACCACGTCGTCGCGGCCCGACACCACCGACAGCACCCGCGACCACACGACGTGCATCACCGTCGCCGCGCTCACCCCGAGCCGGCGCGACACGTCCCGCAGCCGCGCCGCCACAGCCCGATCCACGTCGGCGCCGATCCGGACCAGCTCCGACCCGTCGCCGCGGACGTCGCTCACACCGAATGCGACCGTCGGCTCGTCCACGCCGGCCAGCAGCTCCCGGAAGAACGCCTCGTGCTCGCCGCCGGCCAGCCCGGCCCGGGCCTGTGCCACGAAATCCCGGAACGGCAACGGCGCCGGCAAACTGTCCGCCCGACCGGCCAGCACCGCCTCGATCTCGCCGACCATCACCTCCAACGCCGTGTGGTCCTGCACCAGATGGTGCACCCGCACCAACCCCAACCACCGGCCCCCGCGGACCTCGGTGACGTGGAGGTCCAGCAGCGGGGCCCGGCCAAGATCCATCGACAGGCCGACCACCGACACGAGCTCCGCCACCGCGTCGGCCGTGTCGTCCGGCAGGCTCACCTCGGTCACCGGCAGCGGCGCCGAACGCCACACCACCTGCACCGGTTCACGCAGACCCGACCACACCACCGATGTGCGGAAGACGTCGTGCCGGTCGATCACCTGCTGCAACGCGCCGGCGAACTGGTCGAGGCGGGCACGGTCGGCGAACTCCAGCACGAACGGCGAGACGTAGACGTCCTGACCGCCGTCGGCGAGGAGGTGGTGGAACAGGATGCCTTCCTGCAGCGGCGCGAGGGGGTAGATGTCGGCGACGTTCCGCGCACCACCCGGCACCGAACCGACCACCACGTCGATCTCGGCCTCGGTCAGCTCGGCCAACGGCAACATCTGCGGGGTGATGTCCTGCGCGCCGGCGGGAATCAGGTTCGCCGGGACGTCCACCACGGCGCCACCGGCCGCGGCGGCCAGCCCGGCCGGGGTCGGTGACACGAACAATGCCCGCACCGACACCGGTACGCCGTGCACCCGCAGCCACTCCACCAACCGGACCGCCAGCAACGAGTGCCCGCCGAGCGCGAAGAAGTCGTCGTCGACCCCGACGACGTCCAGACCCAGCACGTCGGCGAAGGCCTGGCACAGCAACTCTTCGCGCGCGTTCGCCGGGGCACGGCCGGCCCCGGCGGTCGCGGCGAAATCCGGAGCCGGCAGCGCTTTGCGGTCCAGTTTGCCGTTGCGCGTCAGCGGCAGCGCCTCGAGCGACACGACGGCCGCGGGCACCATGTACTCCGGCAGCCGCCGGGCGGTGTACTCCCGCAGCACCGCGCCGTCGACGGCTCCGACGACGTAGGCGACCAGTCGCTTGTCCCCGGCGGTGTCTTCCCGGGCGACCACCGCGGCCTGGGTCACCCGGTCGTGGGCGGCGAGCACGGCCTCGATCTCGCCCAGCTCGATCCGGAACCCGCGCAGCTTCACCTGCTCGTCGGCGCGGCCCAGGAACACCAGGTGGCCGGACGACGTCCACCGCACCAGGTCTCCGGTCCGGTACAACCGGTCACCGTCGCCGAACGGGTCGGCGACGAACCGCTCGGAGGTCAGGCCGGCCCGGCCCACATATCCACGCGCCAGACCCGCACCGGCCACATACAGCTCGCCGGCCACGCCCGCCGGGACAGGCGCCAGCCGGTCGTCGAGCACATACGCCCGGACGTTGGCCAGCGGACGGCCGATCGGCACCGATGTGTCCGTGTCGCCGGCGGCACACTCCCACGACGTCGCGGTGACGGCCGTTTCGGTCGGCCCGTACGTGTTGTACAGCCGGGCGTCCGGCAGCACGCGGAAGAACCGGTCGCGGGTCGCGGCGGTCAGTTCCTCGCCGCCGCTGAGCACGTACCGCAGGGACCGGCACTCGACGGTGGACGGCTCGTCAAGCATCGCCTGCAGCAGCGACGGCACGAACTCCGCCACGGTCACCCGCTGCTGCTGGATCAGGTTCGAGAGGTACCTCGGCTCGCGGTGACCGTCCGGGCGGGCGACCACCATCGTGGCGCCGAGCACGAGCGGCAGGAACAGCTCCTCCACGGCCACGTCGAACCCGACCGGTGCCTTGAACAGCGTCCGCTCCGACCGGTTCAGGCCGTACCCGGCCACCAGCCACCGCAGCGTGTTCACCACGGCCGCGTGCGTCACCATGACACCCTTGGGCGTGCCGGTCGACCCCGAGGTGTAGATCACGTAGGCCGGACTCTCCGGCGGCACCACCACGTCCGGGCGGGCGGCGTCCGGAACGTCCACATCGGACAGTACGTGCACCACGCCGGCGTCCGCGAGCATGAACGCCACCCGGTCCTCCGGGAGGTCCGGATCGACCGGCAGGTACGCGGCGCCCGCCTTCACCACGCCGAGCACCGCGACGACCAGGTCGAGCCCGCGCGGCAGGCGCACCGCGACCACCGACTCGGGGCCGGCGCCGAGCGCCTGGATACGCGCGGCCACCCGGTCCGAGCGGGCGTCCAGGTCGGCGTAGCTCACCGACGTGCCCTCGAACACCACGGCCACCGCGTCCGGCGTGCGTGCCACGTTCGCCGCGAACAGCGCCGGCAGCGACGCGGGCGGCGCGTCGACCGCCGTGTCGTTCCACTGGGCGACCACGCGGTCCAGTTCGGCGTCGTCCAGCACCCGCACGGCCGACAGCGGCAGCGACGGGTCGGCCAGCACGACGTCCAGTGCCCGCACCACCCGCGCCGCCATCGTGACGACGGTCTCCGCGTCGAACAGGTCCACCGAGCCGATCAACAGACCCTGCAACCCCGCCGGGTCACCGCCGGGGCCGAACACCTCGGCCACGGTCAGGTCCAGGTCGAACTTCGCCGGCGGCACCACCGCGGTGCCCGCCTCGGTCGGCACGGCCGGCCCGCCGATCTGGACGCCGGACAGGTCCAGCACCGCGCCGGCGTTGTTCTCGACGGTCAGCATCACCTGGAACAGCGGGTGCCGGGCCAGCGACCGGGCCGGCGCCAGCTCCTCGACCAGCAGCTCGAACGGCACCTCCTGGCTGCCCAGCGCGGACAGTCCGGCCTCCCGCACCCGGCCCAGCAGCTCGGCGAATGTCGGGTCACCCGACAGGTCCGTTCGCATGACGAGGGTGTTGACGAAGAAGCCGACAAGATCGTCCAGACCCTCGTCGGTGCGGCCGGCGACCACCGTCCCGATCGGAATGTCGGTCCCGGCGCCCAGTTTCGACAGGACGACGCCGAACAGGGCCTGCGACAACATGAAGACTGTCACGCCGTTGGCCCGGGCCACCTCGACCAGCCGCGCGTGCGTCTGCGCCGGGATCTGGAACGGCGCGCCGTGCCCGCGGTAGCTGCTGGCCGCCGGGCGGGGCCGGTCATACGGAAGCGCCAGTTCCTCCGGCGCACCGGCGAGGGCCTGCCGCCAGTAGGCGACCTGCCGGGACATCAGGCTCTCCGGGTCGTTCCGGTCGCCGAGCAGGTCGCGCTGCCACAGCGTGTAGTCCGCGTACTGCACCGGCAGCGGCGTCCACCCGGGCGCGCGCCCGGCGCTGCGGGCGGCGTACGCCGCCGACATGTCCGCCGCCAGTGACCGCATCGACCAGCCGTCACCGGCGATGTGGTGCAGCACCATGACGAGTACCCGGTCGCCGCCCTCACCGGCGAACAGCGTCGCCCGGATCGGTGCCTCGGCGGCCAGATCGAACGTGTACCCGGTCGCCGCGGCCACGGCCGCCGGCAGCTCCGCCGGCGCGACGTCGACCAGGTGCAGCTGCCACTCCAGGTCCTCCAGCGGGGTCACCCGCTGGTACGGCTGACCGTCGGCGACCGCGAACACCGTGCGCAACACCTCGTGTCGGCCCATCACGTCGCGGAACGCGGCACTCAGCGCCGTCGCGTCGACCGCGCCGGAAAGGCCCAGCACGATCGGGAGGTTGTAGGTCGCGCTCGGCCCCTCCAGCTGCTGGATGAACCACAACCGCTGCTGCGCGAACGACAACGGCAGCCGTTCCGGGCGCGCCCACGGCACCAGGGCGGACCGTGCCGGCTCGGCCCCGGGCACGCGAACGGCCAGCCGCGCGGGCGTCGACGCCTCGAACAACGCCCGCAACGGCAACTCGACGCCGAACACCGACCGCACCCGGCTCAACAGCCGCACGGCGAGCAGGGAGTGGCCGCCGAGGGCGAAGAAGTCGTCGTCGACGCCGACCGTGTTCAGGTCGAGGACCTCGGCGAAGGCCTGGCAGAGGAGCTCTTCCCGGATGTTGGCCGGGCCGCGTCCCGCACCGGCGGTCGACGTGAAGTCAGGGGCCGGCAGGGCTTTGCGGTCCAGTTTGCCGTTGGACGTCAGCGGCAGCGCTTCCAGGATCACCGTGGCGGAGGGCACCATGTACTCCGGCAACCGCTCGGCGGCATACGCACGCACCCCCGGACCGTCGACGGCTCCCACCACGTACGCCACCAGGCGCTTGTCCCCAGGGCTGTCCTCGCGGGCGATCACGGCGACCCGGGCCACCTCGGGGTGTGTGGCGAGGACGGCTTCGATCTCGCCGGGTTCGATCCGGAACCCGCGGATCTTCACCTGTTCGTCGACCCGGCCCACGTACACGAGTTCGCCGTCGGTCGTCCACCGGACCACGTCACCGGTCCGGTACAGCCGGCCGCCCTCGTCGAACGGGTCGGCCACGAACCGTTCCGCGGTCAGTGCGGCGCGGCCGGTGTAACCGCGGGCCAGCTGGGCCCCGGCCAGGTACAACTCGCCGGCCACCCCGGCCGGGACGGGGCGCAGCCGGGAGTCCACCACGTACGCCCGCACGTTGATCATCGGCGGGCCGATCGTCACCACGCCACCGTCGGGGCCACAGTCACCCGTCGACGTGGTGACCGCCGCCTCCGTCGGGCCGTACGTGTTGTGCAGCCGCGCCCCCGGCAGGACCTCGTAGAACTTGTCCCGCAGGGCCTCGGTCAACGCCTCACCGCCGCTGAGGACCTGCCGCAACGACACGCACTCGGCCGCGCCCGGCTCGGCCAGGAACGCCTGCAGCATCGATGGCACGAAGTGCAGCGAGTCGACCCGCTCCCGCCGGACCAGGTCCACCAGATATCCCGGCTCGCGGTGGCCGCCGGGCCGCGCCAGGACCATCGTCGCGCCCTGGACGAGGGGCCAGAACAGGTCCCACACCGACACGTCGAAGCTGATCGGGGTCTTCTGCATCACCCGGCTCGGCGCCTTCAACCCGTACTCGCCCAGCAGCCACCGGAACGAGTTCACGATTCCCGCATGCGACATCACCACACCCTTCGGGACGCCCGTGGACCCCGACGTGTAGATGACGTACGCCGCCTGCTCCGGCAACACCCGTACACCCGGATCGTCGCCGGGCAGACCCGACACATCGGCGACGTTCACCACCGGCACGCCGAACCCGGGCAGCATGCCGGCCGACACGTCGTCGGTCACCACACAGGCCGCCCCCGCATCCGCGATCATGAAGAGTGCGCGCTCGGCCGGCAGTTCCGGGTCGATCGGCAGGAACGCCGCGCCGGCCTTCAGCACTCCCAGCAGGCCGACGATCAGGTCCACCGACCGCAGCATCGCGACCGCCACGACGGACTCCGCACCTACTCCACGGCCGATCAGCCACCGCGCCAAGCGGTTCGCGCGCGCGTCCACCTCGCCGTACGAGACGGTGTCGCCCTCGAACACCACCGCCGCCGCTTCCGGTGCCCGCGCCACCTGTTCCCCGAAGAGGCCCGGCAGCGTGCCCGCCGGCACTTCGACCGCTGTGTCGTTCCAGCCGCGCACCACGCGGTCCAGGCCCGCCTCGTCCAGGACGCTGATGTCGGACACCAGCGTCGGTGACCCATCCTCGTCGAGGGCGTTCTCCAGCGCCGCGACCACATGGCCGACCGCCGTGTGCACCATTGCGACCACTTCGGCGGGGTCGATCGGGGCGACGGCGTCCACGGTCACGCCGAGCGCGGTGCCGTCGTCGTCGATCGACACGGTAACCGGGTAGTTGGATCCCTCGCGCGAATACACGGTCCGGACGCCCTCGACCGCCGCCTCTTGTGCCTCGTCCCGGCTCTCCACCGTGCTGTTGTGCCGGTAGTTGAGCAGCGTGGCGAACAGCGGAAGGTCAGCGGCGACCTCGCTCGCGCGCTGGGCCAGCACCAGCGGGGCGTGCTCGTGCTCCAGCAGGCGGCCCAGCTGGCCGCGCATGGCGGTCACCGCGGTCACGACGTCCAGGCCTGTGGTCGGAACCCGTACCGGCAGCGTGTTCATGAACAGGCCCGGCACCCGGTCCGCTCCGGCACCGGCGTTCATCCGGCCGAAGAGCACGGTGCCGAACACCACGTCGTCGCGGCCCGACACCACCGACAGCACCCGCGACCACGCCACATGCATCACCGTCGCCGCGCTGACACCGTGCCGGCGCGACACGTCCCGCAGCCGCGCCGCCACGCCCGCGTCGACGCCCCAACTGGCACGAACGAGCTCCAGGCCGTCGCCACGGACGTCGCCGATGCCGAATGCGACCGTCGGCTCGTCCACGCCGGCCAGCAGCTCCCGGAAGAACGCCTCGTGCTCGCCGCCGGCCAGCCCGGCCCGGGCCTGCGCCACGAAATCCCGGAACGGCAACGGCGCCGGCAAACTGTCCGCCCGACCGGCCAGCACCGCCTCGATCTCGCCGACCATCACCTCCAACGCCGTGTGGTCCTGCACCAGATGGTGCACCCGCACCAACCCCAGCCATCGACCCTCGCCGACCGCGGCGACATGCATGTCGAGCAGCGGGGCCCGGCCCAGGTCCATCGACAGGCCCACCGCGGACACCAGGTCCGCCATCGCGTTCCCGGTGTTGTCGGGCAGGCGCATCTCGGTCACCGGCAGCGGCGCCGAACGCCACACGACCTGTACCGGTTCGCGCAGGCCCGCCCATGCCACCGACGTGCGGAACACGTCGTGGCGGTCGACCACGTGCTGCAGTGCCCCGGCGAACTGGTCGAGGTGGCCGCGGTCGGCGAACTCCAGGCCGAACGCGTTGACGTACACGTCGTCGCCGCCGTCGGCGAGGAGGTGGTGGAACAGGATGCCTTCCTGCAGCGGTGCGAGCGGGTAGATGTCGGCGACGTTGGCCGCCCCGCCGTCCACCGTGCCGATGACGGTCCGGATCTCGGCCTCGGTCAGCTCGACCAGCGGCAACATGTCCGGGGTGATCTCCTGCGCGCCGGCGGGAATCAGGTTCGGCGGCACCTCGACCGCCGCGGTGCCCGCGGCCGCCGCCAGCCCGGCCGGGGTGGGCGCCTCGAACATCCGGCGCACCGAAACCGACACGCCCCGCACCCGCAGCCACTCCACGAGACGCACGGCGAGGAGCGAGTGCCCGCCGAGCGCGAAGAAGTCGTCGTCGACCCCGACAACGTCCAGACCCAGCACGTCGGCGAAGGCCTGGCACAGCAACTCTTCCCGCGCGCTCGCCGGGGCTCGTCCGGCTCCCGCCGCCGACGCGAAGTCCGGCGCGGGCAGTGCCTTGCGGTCGAGCTTGCCGTTGCGCGTCAACGGCAGCTCGTCGAGGACCACGACGGCCGACGGGACCATGTACTCAGGCAACCGCTCCGCGGCGTGCTCCCGCAGCACCGCGCTGTCGACGGCACCGACCACGTACGCCACCAGACGCTTGTCCCCGGTGGTGTCCTCACGGGCGATGACCACGACCTGGATGACCTGCGGGTGGTTGGCCAGGACGGCTTCGATCTCGCCAGGTTCGATCCGGAATCCGCGGATCTTCACCTGGCCGTCGGCGCGGCCGAGATACATCAGGTTTCCGTTGCCGTCCCACTGAACCACGTCGCCGGTGCGGTACAACCGACCGCCGGCGTTGGAGAACGGGTCGGCCACGAACCGGTCGGCCGTCAAACCCGAACGGCCCACATACCCACGGGCCAGCTGCACACCCGCCAGATACAACTCCCCCGCCACACCCACCGGCACCGGGTTGAGCCGGTCGTCAAGCACGTAGACGCGGGTGTTGAACACCGGACGACCGATCGGCACCGGACCCTCGGCCGGCACCTCGCATCCGGTCACGTCCACCGAAGCCTCGGTCGGACCGTACAGGTTGAACAACCCGACACCCGGAAGGGTCTCGAAGAACCGGTCACGCACCGCGGAGCCGAGCGCTTCACCGGAGCACACCACCCGCCGCAGACCACCGCACTCAGCCGCCTGCGGCACGGCCAGGAACGCCTCCAGCATCGACGGCACGAAGTGGACGGTGTCGACCCGCTCATCACGGATCAGCTCCGCGACATAGCCAGGATCGCGGTGACCGCCCGGGCGGGCGATCACCATCGTGGCGCCCTGAATCAACGGCCAGAACAACTCCCACACCGACACGTCGAACCCGAACGGCGTCTTCTGCAACACCCGATCACCCGGCCGCAGACCGAACCGCGACTGCATCCACACCAGGCGGTTCACGATGCCCTCGTGCGACACCGCGACGCCCTTCGGCAGGCCGGTCGAACCCGACGTGTAGATGACATACGCCGCCTGACCCGGCACCACCACGACCTCGGGAACCGTGGCCGTCTCGGTGAACGGACCCTCCGACAGCACACAGACCGCACCCGCGTCCGCGACCATGAACGCGATCCGCTCCGCCGGCAGCTCCGGATCGATCGGCAGATACGCACCGCCGGCCTTGAGCACCGCCAGCAACGCCACCACCATGTCGATGCCGCGAGGCAGGCACACACCCACCACCGAGTCCGCGACCACACCACGGTCGATCAGCACCCGCGCGAGACCGTTCGCCCGGCCGTCCAGCTCCGCGTAGGAAACCGAGGCGCCCTCGAACACCAGCGCCGGGGCGTCCGGCGTGCGCGCGACCTGAGCCGCGAACAGGTCCGGCAACGTGCCCGCCGGGATCTCGACGGCCGTGTCGTTCCAGGTCGACAGAACCAGATCCCGCTCCGCTGCGTCCAGTACGCCGACCCCGGAGATCGGTGCGGACGGTGCGGCCAGCACGGCCTCGAGTACCCGCAGCCACCGCCGGGCGATCGACGCCACGGTGTCGGCGTCGAACAGGTCGGCCGAGCCGATCAGCGCGCCGGCCAGCCCCGCCGCGGCGCCGGTGGCGTCGAGCACCTCGGCCACCGTCAGGTCCAGGTCGAACCGCGCTGACGAGGTGACCGCCGCCGGCGCCGCCGTCGGTCGGGGCGCCGGGCCGCCGGCACGCGTGCCGGGCAGGTCGAGGACGGCGTCGGCGTTGTTCTGGACGGTGAGCATGACCTGGAACAGTGGGTTGCGGGCCAGGGACCGGGCCGGTGACAGTTCTTCGACGAGGCGTTCGAACGGGACGTCCTGGTGTTCGAAACCGGCCAGTGACGTTTCCCGGACCCGGCCCAGCAACTCGGCGAACGTCGGGTCACCCGACAGGTCGGTGCGGATGACGAGGGTGTTGACGAAGAACCCGACAAGCTCGTCCAGTGCCTGGTCGGTTCGGCCCGCGATAGCGGCACCGATCGGGATGTCGGTGCCGGCGCCCAGCTTGGACAGCAGCACGGCCAGGGCACCCTGCAAGAGCATGAACACTGTGACGCCATGCGTCCGGGCGACCTCAAGGAGACGGGCGTGCAGGTCCGCGGGCACAGCCACAGGCACGATATGTCCATGGTGGCCGGCGACCGCCGGGCGGCGCCGATCGGTCGGCAGGGCCAGTTCCTCGGGTGCGCCGGCCAGGGCCTGCCGCCAGTAGGCGACCTGACGGGAGATCAGGCTGTCCGGGTCCTGTTCGTCGCCGAGCAGGTCCCGCTGCCACAGGGCGTAGTCGGCGTACTGCACCGGCAGCGGCGCCCACGTCGCGGCCCGGCCGTCCAGCCGGGCCCGGTACGCCGTCGACAGGTCCGTGGCGAGGGGGCGCATCGACCAGCCGTCCGCGGCGATGTGGTGCACCACCAGGACCAGGACCCGTTCGCCGTGGTCGCCGGTGAACAGCGAAGCCCGGATCGGCACCTCGGCCGCGAGGTCGAACGCGTACTGGGTGGCGGCCGAGACGGCCTGCGCAGATGCCGTCCCACCGAGGTGAAGGCGCCAGTCCAACTGGTCGGCCGGGATGGTCTTCTGGTACGGCCGGCCGTCCGCGATCGGGAACACGGTGCGCAGGACCTCGTGGCGGCCGATGACGTCGCGTAGTGCGGCGTCCAACACTGCGGGGTCGACATGGCCGGGCAGGCCCAGGACCAGCGGGATGTTGTAGAGGGCGCTCGGGCCTTCGAGCTGCCCGATGAACCACAACCGTTGCTGGGCGAACGACAGCGGAAGGCGGTCCGGACGCTGCCACGCCACCAGCGCGGAACGGGCATGCTGCGCGCCGGGCAGGTGCGCGGCCAGCCCGGCCACGGTCGGGGCCTCGAACAGCGTCCGCAACGTCAGCTCGACGCCGAACACGGCCCGGATCCGGCTGACCAGACGCACGGCCAGCAGGGAGTGTCCGCCGAGGTTGAAGAAGTCGTCGTCGACCCCGACCGCGTCCAGGCCCAGGACTTCGGCGAAGGCGAGGCAGAGCAGCTCTTCCCGCACGGTGGCCGGGGCACGGCCGGCGCCGGCCGCCGCCGCGAAGTCAGGCGCCGGCAGCGCCCGCCGATCCAGCTTGCCGTTGGCGGTCAGCGGCAGCGCGGCCAGTAGCACCGTGGCGGCGGGCACCATGTAGTCGGGCAGCCGCTCGGCGACGAACCCGTGCAGCGTCGCCGGCAGGTCATCGCTCGCACCGTCGACGGGGACCACGTAGGCGACGAGGCGCTTGTCGCCGGTCGTGTCCTCCCGCGCGATGACCGCCGCCTGCGCCACCTGCGGGTGAGCGAGCAGGGCGACTTCGATCTCGCCCGGCTCGACCCGGAAGCCGCGGATCTTCACCTGCTCGTCACCACGACCCACGAACGCCAGGACACCCTCGCCGGTCCAACGCACGACATCGCCCGTGCGGTACAACCGGCCACCATCATCGAACGGATGCGCGACAAACCGTTCCGCGGTCAGCGCGCTCTGCCCGACGTATCCCCGCGCCAGGCCGGCACCCGCCACATACAACTCACCGGCCACACCCACCGGCACCGGCATGAGCCGCTCATCCAACACATACGCCTGAGTACCGCGAATCGGGGCACCGATCGGCACACTGCCACCATCCGCCACGTCCTGCGCCCGGATCGTGTGCACCGCCGTGAACGTCGTGTTCTCCGTCGGCCCGTACCCGTTCACCAACCGCACCTCCGGCAGCCGCTCCAGCACCGCCCGGCACGCCGGCACCGACAACACGTCACCGCCGGCCAGAAGCTGACGGACCGGTGCCAGAGCCTCCACATCGTCAGCGACGACCTGCGCGAACAGACCCGCCGTCAGCCACACCGTGCCGACCCGATGCTCGACCAGGAACGCCCGCAGCTCCGCCGCCGACATCGCCCCCGGCCGCGCCACCGCCAGGGTCGCACCGTTCAACAACGCACCCCACACCTCGAACGTCGCCGCATCGAACGACGCCGACGCCAGATGACCGACCACGTCACCGGGTCCGATCTCGACGAAACCGGCCTGCCACACCAGACGCACCACCGCCCGATGCGGCACCACCACACCCTTCGGCGCACCCGTCGAACCCGACGTATACATGACATACGCTGCCTGCCACGGGTCCGGCGAAACCCGCAGCGCGGCTCCCGGCAACGCCGCCACCGCCGCCATGACCCGCGGATCATCCAGCGCCACCGACCGCACCCGACCGGCCGGCAACTCATCGAGGACGTCCTCAAAGCCAACCACCGCCGCCGCACGGGCATCGGCCAACATGAACCGGACCCGCTCGACCGGCAGTTCGGGATCGATCGGCAGGTACACACCGCCAGCCTTCACAACCGCCAGCAACGCCACAATCAGATCCGCGCCCCTGGGCAGGCACAGACCCACCACCGACTCCGCGCCGACCCCGACACCCGCCAGGTACCGGGCCAGCCGGTTCGACCGGCCGTCAAGCTCGGCGTACGACAACGACACCCCGTCGGCCACCATCGCCGTCGCGTCCGGAGTCCGAGCGGCCTGCCCCGCGAACAGCTCCGGCAGCGACACCCCGGCCACCACGGACATGTCGTTCCACCCGAACAGCACCTGGTCGCGCTCGTCCGCACCCAGGACGGTGATGTCCGACAGCAGTGTCCGCTCGCCACCGTCGACCGCGTTCTCCAACGCCGGCACCAGGCCGGCGACCGCGGTGTGGAGCATCCCGGCGACCGCGACAGGGTCGATCGGCCCGACCGCGTCCACGATCAGGCCGAACCGGTCGCCGTCGTCGTCGATCGACACGGACATCGGATAGTTGTTGTTATCTCGCATGAAGACCGACCGCACGCCGGCGAAGACACCGCTGTCGGTCTGGCCGCCGCCGGCCGCACCCGGGTTGTTGTGCCGGTAGTTGAACAGCGTCGTGAACAACGGCAGGTCACTCGGCACGCCACTGGCCTGTTGCGCCAGCACCAACGGCGCGTGTTCGTGTTCCAGCAGCTGGGCCAACTGCACTCGCATCGCCTCAACCGCCGTCAGCGCATCCAGGCCGTCAGTGGAAACCCGCACCGGCAGCGTGTTGATGAACAGGCCCGGCACCCGGTCCGCGCCGGCACCCGCGTTCATCCGGCCGAACAGCACCGTGCCGAAGACGACGTCGTTCAGGCCCGAGACGACCGACAACACCCGGGACCACGCCACGTGCATCAGCGTCGCCGGGCTCACCCCCAGTCTGCGGCCCACCTCCCGCAGCCGCACACCCACACCGGCATCCAGCCAGACACCGGCCCGCACCACACCCGACCCATCGCCACGCACATCACGGACCCCGAACGGCGCCGTCGGCTCCTCGACCCCCGCCAGCAGGTCCCGGAAAAACGCCTCGTGATCGCCACCGGCCGACGTCTGCGCCACGAAATTCCGGAACGGCAACGGCTCCGGCAGGGTGTCCGCGCGCCCGGACAGCACCACCTCGATCTCGCTGAGCACCACGTCCAACGTCGTGTGGTCCTGAACCATGTGGTGCATCAGCAGCAGCCCGAGCCATCGACCTCCGTCGACCTCGGCCACGTGCAGATCCAACAGCGGCGCCCGGCCCAGATCCATCGTCAGTTCCACCGCCGACAGCAGTTGCGCGACCACGTCTGCGGTGTCGGCCGGCAGGGTCACCTCGGTCACCGGCAATCTCGCCGACCGCCACACCACCTGCACCGGCGCCCGCAACCCGGCCCACACCAGCGAGGTCCGGAATACGTCATGCCGGTCGATCACGTGTTGCAGCGCCGCGATGAAGCCGTCGAGCCGGTCACGGTCGGCGAACTCGATCATCGACTGCGATACGTACGCGTCCTCACCGCCGTCGGCGAGCACATGGTGGAACAGGATTCCCTGCTGCAACGGGGCGAGGGGATAGATGTCCGCGACGTTGCCGGCGCCGCCCGCCACCGATCCGACCACCAGGTCGATCTCGGCCTGGGTGAGCTCCACCAGCGGCAGCATCTCCGGCGTGATCACGTCCGCACCGGCCGGGATCAGGTTGGCCGGCACCTCCGCCGCCGCCACCACACCCACCGCCGCCGCCAACCCCGCCGGCGTCGGGGACACGAACAACGCCCGCACCGAAACCGACACCCCCCGCACCCGCAGCCACTCCACCAGCCGCACCGCAAGCAGCGAATGGCCACCAAGCGCGAAGAAGTCATCATCGACACCGACCACGTCCAGGCCGAGAACCTCCGCAAAAGCCCGACACAACAACTCTTCCCGCACGCTCGCCGGGCCGCGACCGGCCCCGGCCGCAGCCGTGAAGTCCGGCGCCGGCAACGCCTTGCGATCCAGCTTGCCGTTGGGAGACAGCGGCAGTGCGGCCAGCACCACGATCGCCGCCGGAACCATGTACTCCGGCAGCCTCGATCCCACGAACTCCCGCAACGCGCCACCGTCGACGTCCCCTACCACGTACGCCACCAGCCGCTTGTCGCCGTCTGCGTCCTCACGGGCGATGACCGCTGCCCGGGCCACGTGCGGATGCGCGGCGATCACGGCCTCGATCTCGCCCGGTTCGATCCGGAAACCGCGAATCTTCACCTGCTGGTCCGCGCGGCCGACGAACACGAGCTCGCCGTCCGCAGTCCAGCGCACCACGTCGCCGGTGCGGTACAACCGGCCCCCGCCGGTGCCGTCGAACGGGTCGGCAACGAACCGATCCGCCGTCAGACCGGCCCGGCCCAGGTACCCGCGGGCCAGCTGCGCACCGGCCAGGTACAGGTCGCCGGGCACACCCGCCGGCACCGGCGACAGCCACTCGTCCAGCACGAACGTCCGGCTGTTGCCCATCGGCCGCCCGAACGGGACCACTCCACCGGCGGGCACACGCTCCATGTCAACGGTGCCGGCCGCGATCATCACCGCCGCCTCGGTCGGGCCGTACGTGTTGACCAGCAGCCGGTCCGTCGACCACAGTGCGGCCTGCCGGGCCGAGATCGCCTCCGACCCCACGACAACCCGGCGTACCGGACCCAGGTCTCGGGGGGTGATGGCCTCCAGCAGGCTCGGCACCACGCTCGTCACGTGCACGCCGGCCGACGTGACCAGGTCCCGCAACAGCCCGGCGTCCGCGCGTTCCGCGGACGACGCCACGACCAGCCGCGCACCCGACGTCAACGCGACCGCGACGTCCAGCACCGACGCGTCGAAACTGAACGACGCGAACTGCAGCACCCCCACGCCCGGACCGGCACCGAACACCGGACCGAACACATGCGCCGAGTTCGCCAGCGCACCGTGCGACACGCCTACGCCCTTGGGGCGCCCGGTCGAGCCGGACGTGTAGATGACGTACGCCAAGTGACCCGGCAACGCGCGGACCGGCAGCGCCTCGCCGGGGGTGTCCGCCGGCAGGTCGTCCACCAGCACCAGGTCCACGTCGGACCCGGCCAGCACCTGGGCCGCTGACGACACCGTCACCACGCACACGGGTGCCGCGTCTGCGACCATGAACCCGACCCGGTCCGCCGGGTACTCCGGGTCGATCGGCACGTACGCGCCGCCGGCCTTCCACACGGCGAGGAGCGCCACGACCATGTCCACGCCCCTGGGTAGGCAAAGACCCACCAACGATTCGGGGCGGACTCCTCTGGCCATCAGCAGCCGGGCCAGCCCGTCGGCGCGCACGTCCAGCTCGCCGTAGGACACGGACGCTCCGTCGCACATCACCGCGACGGCGTCCGGGTCCCGCGCCACCTGGGCCGCGAACAGCTCCGGGACAGTCGCCGCCGGAACGTCCACCGCCGTGGCGTTCCACTCACGCAGCACCCGGTCGCGTTCGTCCGCGCCGAGCACGTCAACCACGGACATCGGCGCCGACGGGTCCGCGACAACCGCCGCCAGCACGCGCACCCACCGCGCCGCGACGTCGACGACCGTGCCGGCGTCGAACAGATCCGCCGAACCGATGAGCGCACCGCGCAGCCCGGCCGGCGTGCCGTCGGCGTCGAACACCTCGACCACGACCAGGTCCAGATCGAACCTGGCCGACTGCACGGTCTCCACCTGGGTCGCGTCGGCCGGGGGCGCCTGGCCTCCGGGCAGGTCGAGGACCGCGTCGCCGGTGTTCTGCACGGTCAGCATCACCTGGAACAGCGGGTGCCGCGACAGCGACCGCACCGGCGCCAGTTCCTCGACGAGGCGTTCGAACGGCACGTCCTGGTGCTCGAAACCGGCCAGTGCCGTCTCGCGCACCCGGCCCAGCAGCTCGACGAACGTCGGGTCACCCGACAGGTCCGTCCGCATCACCAGGGTATTGACGAAGAACCCGACGAGATCGTCCAGTGCCTGGTCGGTACGGCCGGCGGTCGCGACCCCGATGGGGATGTCCGTGCCGGCGCCGAGCTTGGACAGCAGGAGCCCGAGACCTGCCTGCAGCACCATGAAGACGGTGACGCCGTGCTCCCGGGCGACCTGGAGCAGCCGGGCGTGTACCTCAGGACTCACCCGCACCGGCACCGAATGCCCCTGGTGACCGGCCACCGACGGGCGCCGCCGGTCCGCCGGTAGCGCGAGCTCCTCCGGTACACCGGCCAGAGCACGCCGCCAGTAGGCGACCTGACGCGACATCACGCTGTCCGGGTCGGTCTCGTCACCGAGCAGCTCGCGCTGCCAGAGGGTGTAGTCCGCGTACTGCACCGGCAGTGGCACCCACTCGGGGCGCCGGCCGGCCGCCCGCGCCTCGTATGCCGTGGTCACGTCGGCCGCGAAGGGGCTCATCGACCAGCCGTCACCGGCGATGTGGTGCACCACCACGACCAGCACGCGCTCGCCGGTTTCCGTGGTGAAGAGCCACGCCCGGATGGGCACTTCCCGAGCCAGATCGAAGGTGTACCGGGTCGCGCCCGTCACCGCCTCGACGAGGCCCGCCGACGACACGTCACTCGACTCGAGCTGCCAGTCCAGGTCGGCGGGCGCGATGATCCGCTGGTAGGGCTGACCGTCGGCGGTCGGGAACACGGTGCGCAGCACCTCGTGCCGGCCGATCACGTCACGCAGCGCGGCAGCCAACGCTACGGTGTCGACCTGACCGGACAGGCCCAGGACGGCCGGGATGTTGTACAGCGGGCTCGGCCCCTCCAGCTGGCCGATGAACCACAGCCGTTGCTGCGCATACGACAGCGGCAGGCGCTCCGGGCGCTGCCACGGGACCAGTGCGGAGCGAGCCTGACCGGCACCGGTCAGCCGCTCGGCCAGGCCGGCCACCGTCGGGGCCTCGAACAGCGCCCGCAGCGACAGTTCGACGCCGAACACCGCCCGGACCCGGCTCACCAGGCGGACCGCGAGCAGGGAGTGGCCGCCGAGGGCGAAGAAGTCGTCGTCGACGCCGACCGCGTCAAGGCCGAGCACCTCGGCGAACGCGAGACACAGCAACTCCTCCCGCACGTTCGCCGGGGCCCGGCCGGCGCCGGCCGCGGGCGCGAAGTCGGGTGCGGGGAGGGCCCTGCGGTCGAGCTTGCCGTTGGGCGACAGGGGCAGCCCGGCCAGCACCACGACCGCGGCCGGGACCATGTACTCCGGGAGGCGGTCAGCGGCGAACCCGCGCAGCGCGGCCGGCAGGCCGTCACCATGACCGTCGGCCGGGACCACGTAGGCGACGAGACGCTTGTCGCCGGTCGTGTCCTCGCGGGCGATGACGGCCGCCTGGGCCACCCGCGGGTGCCCGGCCAGGACCGCTTCGATCTCGCCCGGTTCGATCCGGAAACCGCGGATCTTCACCTGCTGGTCCGCGCGGCCGACGAACACGAGCTCGCCGTCCGCAGTCCAGCGCACCACGTCGCCGGTGCGGTACAACCGGCCCCCGCCGGTGCGGTCGAACGGGTCGGCAACGAACCGTTCCGCCGTCAGACCCGCTCGGCCGACGTACCCGCGGGCCAGCTGCACACCGGCCACATACAGCTCACCGGCCACACCCGCCGGCACCGGCGACAACCACTCGTCCAGCACGTACGTGCGGCTGTTGCCCATCGGGCGGCCGAACGGCACCACCGGGGCGCCGGCGATCCGCTGCGGGTCCATGACGCTGGTCGCCATGATCACGGCGGCCTCGGTGGGACCGTAGGCGTGGACGAGCAGCCGGCCCACCGACCACCGTTCGGCCTGCCGGGCCGAGAGAGCCTCCGAACCCACCACCATCCGGCGCACGCACGCGAAGTCCTGTGGCGTCAACACTTCCAGCAGGCTCGGCACCACACTGGCGACCTCCACGCCGGCCGACGTGACCAGGTCCCGCAACAGGTCGGCGTCCGCGCGTTCGACCGACGACGCCACGACCAGCCGCGCACCCGACGTCAACGCGACCGCGACGTCCAGCACCGACGCGTCGAAACTGAACGACGCGAACTGCAGCACCCCCACGCCGGGACCGGCACCGAACACCGGGGCGAGCACACCTACCGCGTTCGCCAGCCCGGCGTGCGTGACCGCCACACCCTTCGGCCGGCCCGTCGAGCCCGACGTGTAGATCACGTACGCCGACTGGTCCGGTAGCGGTAGGGCCGGCAGCGACGCGCCGGAGGCTTCTCCGGCCGGGTCGTCGAGCAGCACCAGATCCACGTCGGATCCGGCCAGTACGCCGGTCGCCGATGACACCGTCACCACGCACACGGGTGCCGCGTCCGCGACCATGAACCCGACCCGGTCCGCCGGGTACTGCGGGTCGATCGGCACGTACGCGGCGCCAGCCTTCCACGCGGCCGACAGCGCGACCACCATGTCCACGCCGCGCGGCAGGCACAGACCCACCACCGACTCGGGGCGGACGCCGCGGGCCACGAGCAGCCGGGCCAGACTGTCCGCGCGCGCGTCCAGTTCGCCGTACGTCAGCGACACCCCGTCGCACATCACCGCGACGGCGTCCGGGTCCCGCGCCACCTGGGCCGCGAACAGCTCCGGGACGGTCGCCGCCGGAACGTCCACCGCCGTGGCGTTCCACTCACGCAGCACCCGGTCGCGTTCGTCCGCGCCGAGCACGTCAACCACGGACATCGGCGCCGACGGGTCCGCGACGACCGCCGCCAGCACGCGCACCCACCGCGCCGCGACGTCGACGACCGTGCCGGCGTCGAACAGATCCGCCGAACCGATCAGTCCACCCTGAAGGCCGACGGCCGCGCCGTCGGCGTCGAACACCTCGACCATGGCCAGGTCCAGGTCGAACTTCGCGAACGCCGGTGCGGCCCGCGTCGGCGTGGCGGGCCGGCCGGTGTCGGTGCCGGCGAGGTTGACGTCGGCGTCGGCGTTGTTCTGCAGCGTGAACATGACCTGGAACAGGGGGTTGCGCGCGAGGGAGCGGGTGGGGGCGAGTTCCTCGACGAGCAGTTCGAACGGGGCGTCCTGGTGTTCGAAGCCGGCGAGGGTGGTGTCGCGGACCTGGTCGAGCAGCTCGGTGAAGGTGGGGTCGCCGGTGAGGTCGGTGCGGGTGACGAGGGTGTTGACGAAGAACCCGACGAGGTCGTCGAGGGCCTGGTCGGTGCGGCCGGCGGTCGCGGCGCCGATGGGGATGTCGGTGCCGGCGCCGAGCTTGGACAGCAGCACCGCCAGCGCGGCCCGCAGCAGCATGAACATGGTCACGCCCTGGGCCCGGGCCAGGTCCTGCAGCCGGATGTGGAGCTCGGCGTCGACGTGGATCGGCACGACGTAACCGCGGTGACTGGCCACCGCCGGGCGCCGCCGGTCCGCCGGCAGCTGCAGTTCTTCCGGGGCACCGGCCAGAGCCTGCCGCCAGTAGGCGACCTGCCGGGAGATCAGGCTGACCGGGTCGGCCTCGTCGCCGAGCAGGTCCCGCTGCCACAGGGCGTAGTCCGCGTACTGCACCGGCAGCGGTGTCCACGCCGGCGCGCGACCTTCGGCCCGGGTGGCGTAGGCGATGGACAGGTCATTCGCGAGGGGGCGCAGCGACCACCCGTCCCCGGCGATGTGATGCACCACGACGACGAGGACCCGTTGACCGGTTTCGGTGGTGAACAGCGAGGCCCGGATCGGGACGTCGGTCGCGAGGTCGAAGGTGTGTTCGCTGGCCGCCGTCACGGCCTCGTCGAGGTCGGCCGCGGCGACGTCGCTCGCCTGGAGCTGCCAGTCCACGGTGTCGAGGGGGATGACGTGCTGGAACGGCCGGCCGTCGACGGTGGGGAAGACGGTACGCAGCACTTCGTGCCGGCCGATGACGTCGAGCAGTGCGGCACCCAGCGCGGCCGGGTCGACGTGGTCGGGCAGGCTCAGGATCAGCGGGATGTTGTAGAGGGCGCTCGGGCCTTCGAGCTGCCCGATGAACCACAGCCGTTGCTGGGCGAACGACAGCGGCAGGCGGTCCGGGCGTTGCCACGGGACCAGCGCGGAGCGAGCCTGTTGCGCGCCGGGCAGGTGAGCGGCGAGCCCGGCCACGGTCGGGGCCTCGAACAGCGTCCGCAACGTCAGCTCGACGCCGAACACGGCCCGGATCCGGCTGACCAGACGCACGGCCAGCAGGGAGTGTCCGCCGAGGTTGAAGAAGTCGTCGTCGACCCCGACCGCGTCCAGGCCCAGGACTTCGGCGAAGGCGAGGCAGAGCAGCTCTTCCCGCACGGTGGCCGGGGCCCGGCCGGCGCCGGCGGCGGCCGCGAAGTCGGGTGCGGGCAGGGCCCGCCGGTCCAGCTTGCCGTTGGTGGTCAACGGCAGCGCGGCCAGTAGCACCGTGGCGGCGGGCACCATGTAGTCGGGCAGCCGTTCGGCGACGAACCCGTGCAGCGTCGCCGGCAGGTCGTCGCTCGCACCGTCGACGGGGACCACGTAGGCGACGAGGCGCTTGTCGCCGGTCGTGTCCTCCCGGGCGATCACCGCCGCCTGCGCCACCTGCGGATGCGCGGTCAGCGCCGCCTCGACCTCGCCCGGTTCGACCCGGAACCCGCGGATCTTCACCTGCTCGTCACCACGACCCACGAACGCCAGGACACCCTCGCCGGTCCAACGCACGACATCGCCCGTGCGGTACAGGCGGCCACCGTCGTCGAACGGATGCGCGATGAACCGTTCCGCCGTCAGCGCACTCTGCCCGACATATCCCCGCGCCAGACCGGCACCCGCCACATACAACTCACCGGCCACACCCACCGGCACCGGCATGAGCCGCTCATCCAACACATACGCCTGAGTACCGCGAATCGGGGCACCGATCGGCACACTGCCACCATCCGCCACGTCCTGCGCCCGGACCGAGTGCACCGCCGTGAACGTCGTGTTCTCCGTCGGCCCGTACCCGTTCACCAACCGCACACCCGGCAGCTCCTCGAGGACCCTCCGGCAAGCCGGCACCGACAACACGTCACCACCGGCCAGAAGCTGACGGACCGGTGCCAGAGCCTCCACATCGTCAGCCACAACCTGCGCGAACAGACCCGCCGTCAGCCACACCGTGCCGACCCGATGCTCGGCCAGGAACGCCCGCAGCTCCGCCGCCGACATCGCCCCCGGCCGCGCCACCGCGAGGGTCGCACCGTTCAACAACGCACCCCACACCTCGAACGTCGCCGCATCGAACGACGCCGACGCCAGATGACCGACCACGTCACCGGGTCCGACCTCGACGAAACCGGCCTGCCACACCAGACGCACCACCGCCCGATGCGGCACCACCACACCCTTCGGCACGCCGGTCGACCCCGACGTGTACATCACGTACGCCGCCTGCGACGGGTCCGACGAGATCGGCATCGGGGTCTCCGGCCCCGCCGCCACCGCGGCAATGACCCGCGGGTCGTCCAGCGCCACCGACCGCACCCGGCCGGCCGGCAGTTCGTCGAGGACGTCCTCGAAACCGACCACCACTGCCGCACGGGCGTCAGCCAGCATGAACCGGACCCGCTCGACCGGCAGGTCGGGGTCGATCGGCAGGTACACGCCGCCCGCCTTCACGACCGCCAGCAACGCCACAATCAGGTCCGCACCCCTGGGCAGGCACAGACCCACCACCGACTCCGCGCCGACCCCGACACCCGCCAGGTACCGGGCCAGCCGGTTCGACCGGCCGTCAAGCTCGGCGTACGACAACGACACCCCGTCGGCCACCATCGCCGTCGCGTCCGGAGTCCGAGCGGCCTGCCCCGCGAACAGCTCCGGCAACGACACCCCGGCCACCACGGACATGTCGTTCCACCCGAACAGCACCTGGTCGCGCTCGTCCGCGTCGAGAATCTCCACTGTGGACACCGGCAGCAACGGGTCGGCCAGCATCGCCTCGAGGGCCCGCAGCCACCACCGCGCGATCGACTCCACGGTTGCCGCGTCGAACAGGTCCACCGACCCGGTCAGCGCACCTCGCAGACCGGCCGCCGCGCCGGTGGCGTCGAAGGTTTCTCCGATCACCCAGTCGAGGTCGAACTTCGCCACGCCCAGCTCGGCCGCCCGCGCGGCGTCCGCGAGTGCCGTCCCGCCGGCATTCGCGTTCGTGTCGGTGGCGGCGTCGGGCCGGTCGAGCACCGCGGTGGTGTTGTTCTGGAAGGTCAGCATCACCTGGAACAGCGGGTGCCGGGCCAGGGAACGGACCGGGGACAGTTCCTCGACGAGACGTTCGAACGGCACGTCCTGGTGCTCGAACCCGGCGAGCGATGTCTCCCGCACCCGCCCGAGCAGCTCCGCGAACGTCGGGTCACCCGAAAGATCCGTGCGCATCACCAGGGTGTTGACGAAGTACCCGATCAGGTCGTCCAAGGCTTCATCGGTCCGCCCGGCCACCGCGGCACCGATCGGAATGTCTGTGCCGGCGCCCAGCCGCGACAGCACTACCGCCACGGCGGCCTGGAGAACCATGAACACCGTGACACCTTGCGCCCGGGCCACGTCCGCCAGCCGCGCATGCACCGCCGCCGGCACACTCACCGGCACCACGTGACCGCGCAGACTGCCGACCGCGGGACGCCGCCGGTCCGCCGGCAATGCCAGCTCCTCCGGTGCACCTGCCAAAGCGCCGCGCCAGTACGCCACTTGCCGCGACATCACGCTGCCGGGATCGGTCTCGTCGCCGAGCAGCTCGCGCTGCCACAAGGCATAGTCCGCGTACTGCACCGGCAACCGGGACCACTCCGGCGCCCGGCCCTCGAGTCTGGCCGCATATGCCGCCGACACGTCCGCGGTCAGAGGACGCTCCGACCAGCCGTCGCCAGCGATGTGGTGAACCACCAACACCAACAGCCGCGCATCCGCACCATCACTGCACAGCCATGCCCGGATCGGCACCTCCGCCGACAGATCGAACTCATACCGTGCCGCAGCCCCGACCGCGTCGGCCAGCGACCTGCCGGCCTCCACCCGGGTAACACCCCACTCCAGCTCCTCCACCGGAACCACCTGCTGGAACGGCACACCATCAACACTCGGGAAGATCGTCCGCAGCACCTCGTGCCGACCGATCACATCCCGCAGCGCCGCCTCCACCGCGGCCTCATCGGCCCCGCCCGGCAATCCCACCACCATCGGGATGTTGTGCGTCGCGCTCGGCCCCTCCAGTTGCCACAAGAACCACAACCGCTGCTGCGCGAACGACAGCGGCAACCGCGCCGGCCGCGTACCCGACACCAGCGCCGCCCGCGCCCGCTCCACCCCCGAACCCAACCGCCGCGCCAGACCCGCCACCGACGGCGCCTCGAACAACGCCCGCAGCGACAACTCCGCACCCAGCACCACCCGAATGCGACTGACCAGACGCACCGCCAGCAGCGAATGCCCACCCAACGCGAAGAAGTCGTCGTCGACCCCGACCGCGTCCAGGCCAAGCACCTCGGCGAAGGCCTGACACAGCAACTCCTCCCGCACGTTGACGGGGCGACGACCGGTGGTGGTGAGGTCCGGCGCGGGCAGGGCGCGGCGGTCGAGCTTGCCGTTCGGGGTCAGCGGCAGCGTGTCGAGCAGGACCACGGCCGACGGCACCATGTAGTCCGGGAGTTGCTCTCCGGCCAGTACACGCAGCAGCTCCGGCAGCCCGGCGCGATCAGTGCCGGCGGCCGGGACGACGTACGCGACGAGGCGCCGGTCGTCGGCCGTGTCCTCGCGGGCGATCACCACGGCCTGAGCCACCCGCTCATGGCGGGCGAGGACCGCCTCGATCTCGCCCGGCTCGATCCGGAACCCGCGCACCTTGATCTGCTCGTCCGCACGGCCCAGGTACACCAGGTCGCCGTCGGCCGACCAGCGAACCACGTCGCCGGTCCGGTACAACCGGCCGCCCGCCGCGTCGAACGGGTCGGCGACGAACCTCTCCGCGGTCAGCCCCGCCCGGCCAACATACCCCCGCGCCACCTGAACCCCAGCGATGTACAACTCACCCGGCACACCCGGCGGCACCGGCGCCAAACGCTCATCCAGCACATACAACCGCATATTCGCGATCGGCCGCCCAATAGGCACCTGCTCCGCGACCGCCTGACCAGCGACCACCCGGTACACACAACACCCGACCACCGCCTCGGTCGGGCCATACTCGTTGACCACCACCGACCCCGGCGCCCGATCCAGCCACAGCCGCACCGGACCTGCCGTCAGCGCCTCGCCACCCACCACGAGCACGCCGGCCGCATCCCGGGCGGCGTCGTCGGTGAGGTACTCGCCGAGCAGCGGAAGGTGGGCGGGCACGACCTTCAGCAGATCGAAGCCGTCCGAGGCGTTCACCAGCCCGGCCAGGGCTTCGGCGCCGCCGTCCACGCTGACCACGACCCGCGAACCGGTCGTCAACGGGACCACCACGCTCGTCACGGTCAGGTCGAACGCCAGCGACGAATGCAGCACCGCACCCCGGCCGGCCGGCCCGTACTCACCGGCCGCCCACACCACGTAGTTCGCCAGCCCAGCATGTGTGACCGCGACACCCTTCGGCCGTCCCGTCGAACCCGACGTGTAGACGACATACGCCGATTGGTCCGGCAGCGGCCGGCCCGGGAGCACGCCACCCGGCACGTCGTCCATCGGGTGGTCCAGCAGCACCACCGGCGACCCGGCACCGGCCAGGACCGAGGCCACCGACGACACCGTCAGCACGCAGACCGGCGCCGCGTCCGCGACCATGAACCCGACCCGATCCGCCGGATACCCCGGGTCGATCGGCACGTAGGCGCCACCGGCCTTCCACACCGCCAGCAGCGCCACGACCATGTCCACGCCCCGCGGCAGGCACAACCCCACCACCGATTCAGGACGGACTCCCCGGGCCACGAGCGACCGGGCCAACCGGTCGGCGCGCGCATCCAACTCGCCATAGGTCACCGACACGCCGTCACACACCACTGCCACGGCGCCCGGGTCCCGCGCCACCTGGGTCGCGAACAGCTCCGGGACCGTCGCCGGCGGAATGTCCGCCGCTGTCGCGTTCCACTCACGCAACACCCGGTCGCGTTCGGCCGCGTCGAGCACCGACACCGCGGAGAGCGGCGCCGACGGTTCCGCGAGCACCGCCTCCAGCACTCGCACCCAACGCGCGGCGATGGCGGCGACCGTGGCGGGGTCGAAGAGATTCGCCGACCCGATCAGCGCGGCCCGCAGTCCGGCCCCGGCCCCGGCGCCGTCGAACAGTTCGGCGACCGCCAGTTCGAGGTCGAACTTGGCCGCCGAGGTCGTCTCCACGGCTGTCGTTTCCACGGTGCCGCCCGGGCCGTCGATGCGCACACCATGCAGGTCCAGGGCGGCGGCAGCGTTGTTGTCGACCGTCAGCATGACCTGGAACAGCGGGTTGCGGGCCAACGACCGGACCGGTGACAGTTCCTCGACGAGGCGCTCGAACGGCACATCCTGATGGGCGAACCCGGCGAGCGAGGTTTCCCGTACCCGCGCCAGCAGCTCGACGAACGTCGGGTCACCGGACAGGTCCGTCCGCATCACCAGGGTGTTGACGAAGAATCCGACAAGATCGTCCAGGGCCTCATCGGTTCGCCCCGCGGTCGCGACCCCGATCGGGACGTCCGTCCCGGCGCCCAGCTTGGACAGCAACACCCCCAGGGTGGCCTGCAACGCCATGAACGTCGTCGCGCCCTGCGCGCGGGCCAGCTCGAGCAGCCGGCCGTGCAGTTGCGCCGGAATGTTCAGCGGCACCACGTACCCGCGATGGCCGGCCACCGCCGGTCGCGGCCGGTCCGCCGGGAACGCCAGTTCCTCGGGCGCACCGGCCAGGGCCTGCCGCCAGTAGCCGATCTGCCGGGACATCAGGCTGTTCGGGTCGTCCGCGTCACCGAGCAGTTCCCGCTGCCACAGCGCGTAGTCCGCGTACTGTCCCGGCAGCGGTGCCCATGCGGGTGGCCGGCCCTCGCGACGCGCGGCGTAGGCCGTCGACAGGTCCCGGGCCAGCGGGCGCAGTGACCAGCCGTCGCTGGCGATGTGGTGCAGCAGGATCACGAGCACCTGGGTCGGCCCGGACGTGAACAGCCACGCGCGGATGGGCACCTCGGTCTCGAGGTCGAACACGTGGCTCGTGGCCGTCTCGATCGCAGACCTGAGGTCACCTACTTCGGCAACCTCCAGCTGCCACGCGAGGTCGTCGAGTCGGATGATCTTCTGGTACGGCTCGCCGTCTGCGGTCGGGAACACCGTGCGCAGCACCTCATGGCGTCCGATCACGTCCCGCAACGCCGCGCCGAGCGCCGCCGTGTCGACGGCGCCGGAGAGCTGCAGCGCCATCGGGATGTTGTACAGCGTGCTGCGGCCTTCCAGCTGACCGATGAACCACAGGCGACGTTGGGCGAATGACAGCGGAAGCATCAGGACTCCTCGGTGTTGCGCATCGACCGGAACGCCGGCCGGTTGGTCTTCTCGTTTCCCATGCGGGTGGCCAGCTCGGCCACCGTCGGTGCCTCGAACACGAATCGCACGTCCACCTCGACTCCCAGGGCGGCGCGGATCCGGCTGACGAGGCGTACCGCCAGCAGCGAGTGGCCGCCGAGTGCGAAGAAGTCGTCGTCGACGCCGACCTGGTCGCGCCCCAGTACCTCGGCGAAGGCTTGGCACAGCTGCTCTTCGCGGGCGTTGGCCGGGGCCCGGTAGGAGGCGGTGGCGTGCAGCTCCGGCGCGGGCAGGGCGCGGCGGTCGAGTTTGCCGTTCGGGGTGAGCGGCAGCGCGTCGAGGACGACCACGGCGGCGGGGACCATGTAGTCCGGTAGCTGTGCCCGGGCGAGGCCCTGCAGCTGGTCCGGCAGTCCGTCTCGGTCGCCGTCGCCGGTGGCCGGGACGACGTACGCGACCAGGCGCCGGTCGTCGGCCGTGTCCTCGCGGGCGATCACCACGGCCTGAGCCACCCGCTCATGGCGGGCGAGGACCGCCTCGATCTCGCCCGGCTCGATCCGGAACCCGCGAATCTTGATCTGCTCGTCGGCGCGGCCCAGGTACACGAGGTTTCCGTCGGGGTTGTACCTGGCCACGTCGCCGGTCCGGTACAGCCGGCCGCCCGCAGCGTCGAACGGGTCGGCGACGAACCTCTCCGCGGTCAGCCCAGCCCGGCCAACATACCCCCGCGCCACCTGAACCCCAGCGATGTACAACTCACCCGGCACACCCGGCGGCACCGGCGCCAAACGCTCATCCAACACATACAACCGCATATTCGCGATCGGCCGCCCAATAGGCACCTGCTCCGCGACCGCCTGACCAGCGACCACCCGGTACACACAACACCCGACCACCGCCTCGGTCGGGCCATACTCGTTGACCACCACCGACCCCGGCGCCCGATCCAGCCACAGCCGCACCGGACCTGCCGTCAGCGCCTCGCCACCCACCACGAGCACGCCGGCCGCATCCCGGGCGGCGTCGTCGGTGAGGTACTCGGCCAGCAGCGGAAGGTGCGCCGGCACCACCTTCAGCACGTCGAAGCCGTCCGAGGCGTTCACCAGCCCGGCCAGGCCTTCGGCGCCGCCGTCCACGCTGACCACGACCCGCGAACCAGTCGTCAACGGGACCACCACACTCGTCACGGTCAGGTCGAACGCCAGCGACGAATGCAGCACCGCACCCCGGCCGGCCGGCCCGTACTCACCGGCCGCCCACACCACGTAGTTCGCCAGCCCAGCGTGCGTGACCGCGACACCCTTCGGCCGTCCCGTCGAACCCGACGTGTAGATCACGTAGGCGACCTGGTCGCCCAGTACCGACGCGTCCAGCCGGTCTCCGGACTGGGCGGCCACCGAGGCGGCCACTCGCGGGTCGTCCAGTGCCACCGACCGGACCCGGCCGACCGGCAACTCGTCCAGCACGTCCTCGAAGCCGAGCACCACCACCGCCCGGGCGTCGGACAGCATGAAGCCGATCCGTTCCGGCGGATATTGCAGGTCCACCGGCAGATAGGCGGCGCCCACCTTCCACGACGCCAGCAGGGCGACGATCATGTCGACCCCGCGCGGCAGGCACAGACCCACCACCGACTCCGGCCCGACCCCTTGGCGCTGCAAGTACCGGGCCAACCGGTTCGCCCGGGCATCAAGGTCCGCGTACGACACCGACCCGCCGTCACACTCCACTGCCGTGGCCTCCGGCGACCGCCGCACCTGCGCCTCGAACAGCTCCGGCACCGACTCGGACCCGACCTCGACCGCGGTGTCGTTCCACTCCAGCAGCACCCGGTCCCGCTCGGCGGCGTCGAGAACCTGCACGGCGGAGAGCGGCGCCGACGGTTCCGAGAGCACCGCCTCAAGCACTCGCACCCAACGTTCCGCGATTGCGGCGACGGTGCCGGCGTCGAACAGGTCCGCCGACCCGGTCAGCGCACCCCGCAGCCCGGCGGCGGCGCCGGCGGTGTCGAACGTCTCGGTCAGGATCAGATCCAGGTCGAACTTCGCCGCCGCGAGCTGCTCAGACAACGCCGCCGGGCCACCGATGTCGACGCCGGGCAGGTCGAGGACGGCGCCGGCGATGTTCTGCACCGTCAGCATCACCTGGACCAAGGGGTGCCGGGCCAGGGACCGCGCCGGCGACAGTTCCTCCACGAGGCGCTCGAACGGCACGTCCTGATGCTCGAACCCGGCGAGCGAGGTCTCCCGCACGCGGGCCAGCAGGTCGACGAACGTCGGGTCGCCGGACAGGTCGGTCCGCATCACCAGGGTGTTGATGAAGAACCCGACCAGGTCGTCCAGTGCCTGGTCGGTGCGGCCGGCGATCGCGGCGCCGATCGGCACGTCGGTGCCGGCACCGAGCTTGGACAGCAGCACCGCGAGGGCGGCCTGCACCACCATGAACGCCGTCACGCCCTGCGCCCGGGCCACCTCGGTCAGCCGGGCATGCAGGTCGGCGCTCACGTGGACGGGCACGGCGTAGCCGCGGTGACCGGCGACGGCCGGTCGGCGCCGGTCCACCGGCAGCGCCAGCTCTTCCGGCGCGCCGGCCAGCGCTTGGCGCCAGTAGGCGACCTGGCGGGAGATCACGCTGTCCGGGTCGTCCTCGGCGCCGAGCAACTCCCGCTGCCACAACGCGTAGTCGGCGTACTGGACCGGCAACGGTGCCCATTCCGGTGCCCGGCTCTCCGTCCGGGCCGCGTACGCGGTCGACAGGTCCGCGGCGAGGGGCCGCATCGACCAGCCGTCGCCGGCGATGTGGTGGACCACCATGGCCAGGACCTGTTCCCCGCCGTCACCGGTGAACAGCCACGCCCGGATCGGCACCTCCGTGGCCAGATCGAACGCGTACTCGCCGGCCGCCGCCACCGCATCGCCGAGCTCCGCCGATGCCACCTCGACCAGCTGCAACTGCCATTCCAGCTCGTCTGCCGCGATCACGTGCTGGTAGGGCTGACCGTCGACGGTCGGGAACGTCGTGCGCAGCACCTCGTGGCGACCGATCACGTCCCGCAGCGCCGCACCCAGTGCCGCGGCGTCCACCACGCCGCGCAGGCCGAGCACGACAGGGAGGTTGTACGTCCAGCTCGGCCCGTCCAGCTGGCCGATGAACCACAGGCGTCGCTGCGCGAACGACAACGGCAACCGCTCCGGGCGTTCCCACGGCACCAGCGCCGAGCGGGCCTGCTCCGCGCCAGGCAACCGTTCGGCCAGACCGGCCGGGGTCGGCGCCTCGAACAGGGCCCGCAGCGACAGCTCCACCTTGAACACCGCGCGCACCCGGCTGACCAGGCGGACCGCGAGGAGGGAGTGGCCGCCGAGGGCGAAGAAGTCGTCGTCGACCCCCACGGTGTCCAGGCCGAGAACCTCGGCGAACGCGAGACACAACAGCTCTTCCCGGGCGTTCGCGGGCCCGCGACCGGACCCGGCCAGCGCCGCGAAGTCCGGCGCGGGCAGGGCTTTGCGGTCCAGTTTGCCGTTCGCGTTCAACGGCAACTCGTCCAGCGTCACCACCGCCGCCGGCACCATGTACTCCGGCAACCGCGACCCGGCGAACTCCCGCAGCAGACGGCCGTCGACGTCGCCCACGACATACGCGACCAGACGCTTGTCCCCGTCCGCGTCCTCCCAGGCGACGACGGCGGCCTGAACCACCTGCTCGTGGCCGGTGAGGACGGTTTCGATCTCGCTGGGCTCGATCCGGAACCCGCGGATCTTCACCTGTTCGTCGGCGCGGCCCAGGTACGTCAGGTCACCATCGGCGCCCCACCGGACCACGTCACCGGTGCGGTACAACCGGCCGCCCTCGTCGAACGGGTCGGCGACGAACCGTTCCGCGGTCAGCCCAGCGCGGCCCACGTAGCCTCGCGCCACCCCGGAACCGGCCAGATACAACTCCCCCGCCACGCCCACCGGGACCGGCATGAGGCGGTCGTCCAGCACGTACGTCCGCGCTCCGCCGATCGGCCGCCCGATCGGCGGCACCCACCCCGGCTCCCGCGGCCCACCGTCGTCGAACCACGCCGTCGCGTACACCGTCGCCTCGGTCGGGCCGTAGATGTTCGCGACCGTCGCGTCCGGCCAGGCGGCCCGCACTGCCCCGAGCACACCCGACGACAGGCCCTCACCCGCCAGGACCACCGTCCCGGTCGGCGCCGCGGCGGCCCGGCCGTCCAGCACCCGCACCAACGCCGACGGCACCGCGCTCACCAGCGACACCTCGCCCGGCCCCGCGCCGTCGTCCGCCAGCACCAGCAGGTCCTCGACCACGCGGACGCAGCCGCCGGCGCTCAACGGACCCCACAGCTCGAACACCGACACGTCGAAGCTCAGTGACGTCGACGCCAGCACCCGCTCGAACTGCCCGTCCCCGAACCGCGACCCGGCCCACTCGACCAGCGCCGCAACCGACCGGTGCTCCACCGCCACGCCCTTCGGCAGGCCCGACGAGCCCGAGGTGTACATCACGTACGCCGCACAGCCCGGCCTCGCGTCCGCCGCCGCCAACGGCTCCGCCGCCGCCACCTCCGGCCCTTCCAGGATCACCGTCGGCACCGCGGCGACCACCCCCGCGAGCGTGTCCTGCAGCTCCGCCACCGTCACCACGCACACCGGCGCGGCATCCGACAGCATGAACCGGATCCGGTCCAACGGATATCCGGGATCCACCGGCAGGTAGGCGCCGCCGGCCTTCCACACGGCCAGCACCGCGACCACCAGGTGCACGCTTCTCGGCAGGCACAGCGCCACCACCGACTCCGGCGCCACCCCGAGAGCACGCAGGTGCCCCGCCAGCCGGTTCGACCGCTCGTCGAGCTCCGCGTATGACAGTGACTCGCCGTCATCCGCCACGGCAATCGCGTCCGGTGTCCGGACCACCTGTGCCGCCACCAGATCCGGCACCGTCATGGCTCGCTCGGCGAACCCGGTCTCGTTCCAGCGCACCAGCACCCGGTCGCGCTCGTCCGCATCGAGCACGTCGACCGCGGACACCGGCGCCGCCGGGTCACCGAGCACGGCCTCCAGGACACGGATCCATCGCTGGACGATGCCGGCGACGGTGGGCGCGTCGAACAGGTCGGCGTGGCCGATGAGCCCGCCCAGCAACCCGGCCGCGCGGCCGTCGGCGCCGAACGACTCCGTCATCGTGACTTCGATGTCGAACCTGGCCGCCGTCAGCCCAGCGGCCGGCAGGACCGGCCCGTCGGGACGCGCGCCGGGCAGGTCAAGGGTGTCGGTGTTCTGGAGGGTGAGCATGACCTGGAAGAGGGGGTTTCGGGCGAGGGATCGGGTTGGTGAGAGTTCTTCGACGAGGCGTTCGAAGGGGACGTCTTGGTGTTCGAAGGCGGCGAGGGATGTTTCCCGGACGCGGGTGAGCAGGTCGTTGAAGGTTGGGTTGCCGGTGAGGTCGGTGCGGATGACGAGGGTGTTGACGAAGAACCCGACGAGGTCGTCGAGGGCCTGGTCGGTGCGGCCGGCGACGGCGGATCCGATGGGGATGTCGGTGCCGGCGCCGAGTTTGGACAGCAGCACGGCGAGGGCGCCCTGCAGCACCATGAACACCGTGACGCCCTGCGCGCGGGCGACGTCGAGGAGCCGGGCGTGCAGGTCGGCGGGCACGGCCACCGGCACCAGATGCCCGTCGTGGCCGGCGACGGCGGGGCGGCGCCGGTCGGTCGGGAGGCTGAGTTCCTCGGGTGCTCCGGCGAGGGTGTGTCGCCAGTAGGTGACCTGTTGGGTGATGAGGCTGTCGGGGTCGTTGTCGTCGCCGAGGAGGTCGCGTTGCCAGAGGGCGTAGTCCGCGTATTGGACGGGCAGTGGCTGCCAGGGTGCGGCCTGCCCGTCGAGGCGTGCCCGGTAGGCGCTGGTCAGGTCCGCGATCAGCGGTCCCATGGACCAGCCGTCGGCGGCGATGTGGTGCACGACGAGGACGAGGACCCGTTCACTGGCGAACAGGCTGGCGCGGATCGGGATCTCGGTGGCGAGGTCGAACGTGTACCGGGTGGCTGCGTCCGGGGTTTCGGTGGGGTTGGTGTGCAGCTGCCAGGTGAGCTCGTCGACGGGGATGACCTTCTGGTAGGGGCGGCCGTCGACGGTGGGGTAGACGGTGCGCAGGACCTCGTGCCGGCCGATCAGGTCGCGGAAGGCGGCGTTGAGGGCGTAGGTGTCGACCCGGTCGGGCAGGGGCAGCGCGGTGGTGATGTTGTAGGTGGCGGTGGGGCCTTCGAGCTGGCCGATGAACCACAATCGCTGCTGGGCGTAGGACAGCGGCAGGTGCTGTGGGCGCTGCCACGGGACCAGTGCGGTGCGGGCCTGCTGCGCGCCGGGCAGCCGTTCGGCGAGCCCGGCGGGGGTGGGCGCTTCGAACAGTGCGCGGGAGGCGAGTTCGACGCCGAACACGGCCCGGACGCGGCTGACGAGTCGCACCGCGAGCAGGGAGTGCCCGCCGAGGGCGAAGAAGTCGTCGTCGACGCCGACCGAGTCGACGCCGAGGACCTCGGCGAACGCCATGCACAGCAGCTCTTCACGCAGGTTCGCCGGTCCGCGTCCGGCGCCGGCGGCAGACGCGAAGTCCGGCGCCGGCAACGCCCGCCGGTCCACCTTCCCGTTCACCGTCAACGGCAACGCATCCAGCACGACGACCGCGGACGGCACCATGTACTCCGGCAACCGCGCAGCCGCCACCTCCCGCAGCTCCCCGGCCAGCCCGTCACCGTCCGCGGCCGCGACGACATACGCGACGAGACGCTTGTCCCCCGGCTCGTCCTCCCGCGCGATCACGACGGCTTGCGCCACCCGCTCATCCGCGGTCAGGATCGCCTCAACCTCACCAGGCTCGATCCGGAACCCACGGATCTTCACCTGCTCATCCGCCCGACCCACGAACACCAGGTCACCATCGCCGGTCCACCGCACCACGTCACCCGTGCGATACAACCGGGCCCCGAATGGATCGAACGGGTTCGCGACGAACCGCGTGG
>NZ_BAAAQD010000059.1:0-34853 GCF_039531485.1 Dactylosporangium maewongense
CGACCTCGGCTACCGCAGCCCCGACGAATACGAGACCGCCTGGCAGACCCACACCGGGCCAGACAACCTCACCCCTGCCCCGACCGGAGGCAGGTAACCACCGCTCCATCAAAGCGGGGGAAGCTCATCGGCCAGTGCGGTCTTGACGCTGGTGGTACTGGTGACGTTGGTCGGTCTGAACGGTGCGCCGGCGGCCGCGTTCGCAGCAGGGTCGGCGACGGCGGCCGACACCGCCACGCTCGGCCATGCGGAGACGGTCAAGAATCCTGCGACAGCATCCGGAAATACGGCGACCCGCCCGAAGTCCGGGTCGACTGCGGCGCCGGTGAGCACAGAGCCGCGCACGCGCATCCTCGAGGCTGCGGCTCCTACGATCACGTCGTTGTCCTCGCGGAAGTTCTCGTCGACGAACCCGGGGCCGGGGTTCTTCATCGTCGGCACGAACCTCGCCTCGGTCACCCAGGTCCGTGCCAACGGGGTAGCGATCGCCCGCAGCGCGTGGGACCTGCAGTTCGGCGACATCCAGGTGGTCCTGCCCAGCGCGAAGCCGGCCGGCACCGTCGAGGTCTACACGGTGTACGACGGCGACACCGAGACCGTGGGCAGCGAGGCCACGACCGTGTACTGGCTGTCCCCGCCGGTCGTCTCGTCGATCAGCCCCAGCACCGGCTCGAAGACGGGCGGCACGAGTGTCGTCATCACCGGCTCCGGCTTCGCGCTCGTGGACAAGGTGTTCTTCGGCGCCCAGGAGGCGTCGAGTTTCACGGTCGACAGCAACACCCAGATCACCGCGACGACCGCGGTCGACATCGCCTCCGTGGTCGACGTGACCGTGTCGATCAGCAACGTGGAGATGGGCGCCGGGCCCGAGCCGATGGTGTCGGAGACCTCGGCGAACACCAAGTTCACGTTCACCGAGGGTCCGAACATCTCCGGTCTCGCGCCCACCAGCGGCTCGGTCGACGGCGGTGAGACGGTGGTCATCTCCGGCAGCGGCTTCACCGGCGTCACCGGCGCGGCCGCAGTGACGTTCGGCGGCACGAACGCCGCCTCCTACACGGTCGACAGCGACGTCAAGATCACGGCGGTCACCCCGGCACATGCCGACGGCATGGTGTCGGTGGTCGTCACGTCGCCCGACGGCGCCTCCAACCTCGACATCGAGTACACCTACGTCGCCAACGTGGCGCCGACGGTGGATGAGCAGCCGAAGCACAAAACGGTCGACGTCGGTGACACCGCGACGTTCACCGCCACGTCGCAGGGAGGCGTGCCCTCCCCGGCCGTCAAATGGCAGACCCTGAGCGCGGGCGGCGGCTGGGTCGACATCGCAGGCGCGACCACCGGCACGCTCACCCTCACGAACGTGCAGGCGTCCGACGACGGCAAGCAGGTCCGGGCCGTGTTCAGCAACGTCGCAGGCAGCGACGCGAGCAGCGCGGCGACGTTGACGGTCTCCACACCGCCGGTCGTGACGACACACCCGCAGTCGCAGACGAAGAACAGCGGCGAACAGGTGACGTTCACCGCTGCGGCGAGCGGCAACCCGACGCCGACGGTGCAGTGGCAGTCGAAGACCGGCGCGGGCAGCTGGACCGCCGTCGCCGGGGAGACGAGCCTGTCGTACACCTTCACAGTGTCCTCCGGTGACGGCGGCAAGCAGTACCGGGCGGTGTTCACCAACACCATGGTGGGCCAGACCCCGGTGGTGCCTACCGATCCGGCTACGCTGTCGGTGACGGCGACTCCGGCGGTGACCACACACCCGCAGTCGCAGACGAAGAATGCCGGGCAACCGGTGACGTTCGCCGTGGCGGCGACCGGCACACCGACGCCGGCGGTGCAGTGGCAGTCGAAGACGGGCGTGGGCAGCTGGACCGACATCGCCGGTGAGACCGGGCTCAGTTACACGTTCACGACGGCCGCTGGTGATGACGCCAAGCAGTACCGGGCGGTCTTCACCAACGGCATCGGCTCCCCGGCGACGACGAACGCAGCGACCCTGACCGTCCAGTCCGGGCCCGCCGTGACGACCGACCCGCAGTCGCAGACGAAGCTCAGCGGCGAACAGGTGACGTTCACGGTGGCGGCGACCGGCACACCGACGCCGGCGGTGCAGTGGCAGTCGAAGACGGGCGCGGGCAGCTGGACCGACATCGCCGGTGAGACTGGGCTCAGTTACACGTTCACGACGGCCGCTGGTGATGACGCCAAGCAGTACCGGGCGGTCTTCACCAACGGCATCGGCTCCCCGGTTGCCACAGCGGCCGCAACACTGACCGTCCAGACCGGACCGGGCGTGACCACCCAGCCGCAGGACCAGCAGGTGACCGCCGGCGCCTCGGTGTCGTTCACCGCGGCGGCGACCGGCAACCCGACGCCGACGGTGCAGTGGCAGTCGAAGACCGGCGCGGGCAGCTGGACCGACATCGCCGGCGCCACCTCGACCAGCCACACCTTCGTGGCCGCCGCCGGTGACGACGGCAAGCAGTACCGGGCCGTCTTCACCAACAGCGTCGCCGCTGTCACCAGCGACGCCGCCGATCTGACCGTGACCGCGGTCCCGGCCGTGACCACCCAGCCGCAGGACCAGTCGGTCGTCACCGGTCAACCGGTGGTGTTCTCGGCCGCCGCCAGTGGCGCACCCACGCCGACGGTGCAGTGGCAGTCCGCCGACAGCGGCGGCACGTGGACCGACCTTCCCGGCAAGACCGGCACGTCGGTGTCGCTCACAGCGGCGATGAACCTCACCGGTTTGCAGTACCGGGCCGTGTTCACCAACAGCGTCGGATCGGCGACCAGCAGCGCGGCGACGCTGACGGTCCTCGCCCAGGCCCTGCCGCCGGACGCCCCGTCGGAGGTGAAGATCGTCGCCGGTACCTCTTCGGTCACGGTCACCTGGCAGGCGTCGAAGGCCAACGGATCGCCGGTGACCGGCTACACCGCCACCGCCAGCCCGGGCCCTGCGACCTGCAGCACCAAAGGCGAGCTCACCTGCGTCCTCGGCGCCGCAGCCGGCACCACGTACACGGTGACCGTCGTGGCGAACTCCGCCGCCGGCAACTCCGCACCGAGCGACGCCTCGCAGGAGGCGACGCCGCAAGCACCGCAGCCGCCGGCCACGCCGCCGCAGACCGACCTGCGACTCACGACTGACCAGGGCGACATCAGCCGCGCGGCCCCTGGCGAGCAGATCACGTTCATCGGCACCGGGTTCGCGCCGCACTCCACCGCGATCATCACGATGTACTCCGATCCGATCGTTCTGGGCACCGCGCTGACCGACGAGAAGGGCGACTTCACCAAACTGGTCACCATCCCGCCCGGCCTGCCCGCCGGTGGCCACACCGCGGTCGCCCAGGGCGTCGCCCCAGACGGCTCGCCCCGCGCGATGGCGCTCGCCATCACCGTGGCACCGACCGTCGACGGCAGCCTGCCGATCACCGGCCCGGCGATCGCGCTGATGTTGGCGACCGGCCTCGCTGCCACCGCCGGCGGCACCGTCCTCCTCGCCGCGGGAAGCCGGCGCCGCCGCTGGTCATGACAGCCTTCTCGGGACGTCGGCCCGACCGACATTCTGCAGCGGGAGCTGCTCACAGCCTTCCGCGGGCGCTGCCGGCCGCCCGTGGCCCGGCGGCGTCGATGAGAGGCGCGCTCAGCCCGTGTACAGGACCGCGTCGACCTCGATGTCGAACCCGACGAGCGGCACCGGGATCGTCGTGCGGACCGGTAGGTCGTCAGGGCCGAAGAACTCGGCGTAGATCGCGTTCATCGCCGGGAAGTCGGTGAAGTCCCGCAGGTACACGCCGACCCGCACGGCCTGGTCGAGTGACGCCCCGCAGGCGGCGGCGACGGCGGCCAGGTTCCGGAAGGCGGCCCGGGCCTGCTCCTCGAACGGGCCGGTCACCCGCGTCCCGTCCGGCAGTGCCGGGATGGCCCCGGCGAGGTAGACGGTGTCACCGGCGACGACGGCGTGCGAATACGGCCCGCCGGGTGGCGCGGCCTGGTCGGTCATGACGGTCCGCTTGGGCATGGTGGCAACCTTTCAGTGGTGGCGTGGGAACTGTTCGGCGAGGTCGTCAGGGCCGACGAGTGGGGTGTTCAGCAGCGCGCGCAGCCCGTCGGTGCGCGCCGACAGCGCCGAGCGCTGGGCGGCTGTCAGCGGCACCCAGGGCGGCGGGTCGGCGGGCAGCCGGGCGGGCAGCAGCCGGCCCGCGACGTAGGTGGCCTCGTTGACGAGCCGGACGGGGGAGGTGCGCCGCTGCTGGTGGGCGTCGACGACGGTGAACGGCTCGTCGCGGACGTCCCAAATGGCGAGGTCCGCGGGCGCGCCGACGGTGAGGGTCCCGCCGGGCAGGCCGAGGGCGGCGGCGGGCCGGCTCGTCGCCGCGGCCACCACCTCGGCGAGGGGAAGGCCGGCGGCGAGGAGTTTCGCCATCGTCGTCGGCAGGTCGAACACCGGGCCGTACAGCGACCGCGCGTGCAGGTCGGAGGAGACGCTGAACGGTACGAGCCCCGCGGCGAGCTGCGCCTCGAGGACGTCGAACGCGAACCCGCCCGAGCCGTGCCCGACGTCGAACCGCACACCACGTCGATAGGCGTCCACAAGGGACGGACGTACCACAGCATCCCCTGCAGCGATGGCACTGGCGCAGTGGGTGACGAGGTCGCCGGGGCGCAGCAGGTCGAGGACCTCGTCGACGGAGGGCGGGCCGGCGCCGATGTGCGCCATCAGCGGCACCCCGCACGCGTCGGCGACCCGCAGGCCACGGCGGAGCGGCTCGATGCCGTTGCGGCCGACGGTCTCCCGGTCGATGCGCACCTTGATGCCGGCGACGAGGTCGCGGTTGGCGGTGACGGTCTCGATGGCGAGGTCGACGTCGCATGAGTTGATGTCCTTGCTCTCGCCGGTGCGGCCGGTGAGGCCGACGGCGGCGATGTTGAGCAGCACGGGCACCCGCACGGTCATCCCGCGCACCGCCTGTCGCAGCCCGTCCAAGGTGTACGCGCCGGCCGAGCCTGCGTCGACCCATGTGGTCACCCCGGAGTACCAGGCGACGGGGTCGGGGTCGATGCCCCAGTAGGTGGCGCCGGGGTGGACGTGGGTGTGCAGGTCGATCAGGCCGGGGGTGACGAGCTGGCCGCGGGCGTCGACGACCGTGCGGGCGCCGTCGCGCGGCAGGTCCGGACCGATCGCGGCGATCCGTCCACCGTGGACGGCGACGTCGAAGGTGCCGGAGGGTTCGAGCAGAGTGCCACCGGTCAGCAGGAGGTCACTCGCCATCGGTGGCCATCGCCTCGTTGATCGTCAGCCGGTAGAGCGTGGTGGGGCGGCCCTTCGGGGTGGCCTGGGCGCTGCCTTCGGCGGTGACGAGGTTGTGCTCGCCGAGCTTGCGGATGAGCCGCCGGCCGCTGGGGTCGGTGATGCCCAGCGAGCTGGCCAGGTCGCTGGGGGAGATCGGTCGGCCGTTGAGGGTGCGGTCGAGCGCGGCGAGCCGCGACAGTGTCGCCGGGCTCAGGCCGATGCCGCGGGCGAGGCTCTCGAGGCCGTCGCTGTGGCCGCGGTACGTGAACGTGAGCGGCGTCCCGGCGCTGCCCATCGGCCCGATGACGACGCCGCTGTCCTCGACGAGGTACGCGACCGGCGAACCGTCCTGCTCGGCGCGGGCGGCGGCCCGTTCGGCGAGGGCGACGCACGTGCGGGCGCTGGCGCCGACCCCGAACCCGGCGACGACCCGCACGCCGAGGGCCTCCTGGGCGCGGGCGAGGACCGGCAGGCTCACCCAGTTGCCGGTGAGGGTCTCGAACAGCGCCCGGTGCGCGAAGACGACGACGCCGCGCCGGTCGCGGTTCTCGATCCAGCCGTCAGCGAGCTCGGGGGTGTTGAGCAGCAGGTTCATCAACCCGATGCGGGCCCGGTCGAGGTTGGGGGAGTGGTTGGCGATGAGGAACACCCCGGCGGCGAACCGCAGCTCGCTGGCCCGTTTCGACTGGATGCGCAGCGCCAGCTCGTGCAGCTCGGCGCGGAGTGTGGCGAGGCCGGTGATGCCGCTGAGGACGGGCAGCTCGCCGTCGAGGGCAGCCATCACGCCGGTGCGGACGCTGATCGTGTACGCGCTGCCGGACCTGGCCCGGAACGCGCGGTGGAACTCGACGATCTCCTCGACGGACTGTTCGGGTTCGAACGGCAGGCACGCGACGTCGGCGCGGTTGAGGCCGAGGGCGTGGGCGACGTCGTCGACGGTCTCCTGGGTGAACGTGTCGATGCTGACCGGTGTCGCCGGCAGTCCGCGGATGAGCGCCCTGCACCAGGCGAGCGCCAGGTCGAGCCCGGCGGAGCGGGTGATGGCGACGGTCAGCCCGTCGGGGAGCACGTCGCGGCATCTGGCATAGGGCACCGGGCCGAGCAGCAGGCCGTCGACGGTGCGGCGCTCCAGCAGCGCGCGGACGCCGGCCCGGATCTGGCCCTCGTGCTCGTAGACCACCCATTCGAGGGCGACGCCCGTCAGCGTGCGGGCCGCGTCCTCGAACAGGCCGCGGTGGCTCGCGTGCACGACGAGCCCGATCACCATCGGCACCGGCACTGGCGGGGTCCTTCCGTTATGCTCCGGCGCTATACGAGCCGGTTCGTAAGTAGCTCGTTGAAGCTTGCGGGTTCCGGGCCGAAGAATCAAGCGGGAGATCTCATGAGCGGCGAACTGCTGGACTGGCGCACCAAGGGATTCTGGCAGCCGGACCCGGTGCCGACCGGCGACTTCCTGGCGGCCCGCCCGGGGTTGTTCGACGGCGCGTTCACCTGGCCGCTGCTGGTGGCCCGGAAGTCGGCGCTGGAGCACAACGTGCGCACCATGACCGACTTCTGCGCCGCGCACGGCCTCGCCTTCGCCCCGCACGCCAAGACCCACATGGCCCCCTCGCTGCTGCGGGCGCAGCTCGCCGCCGGGGCGTGGGCGCTGACGGCGGCCACCGCCAGCCAGGTCCTCGCGCTGCGCAACCTCGGCGCGACCCGGGTCGTCGTGGCCGGTCAGCTGCTCGACCGCCGCGTTCTGGAGTGGCTGGCGCGGGAGCGCGAGGCCGGCTTCGAGGTGATCTTCCAGGTCGACTCCGTGGTTGGTGTACGAGCCGCCGCCGGGCTGCCGCTGCCGGTCCTCGTGGAGCTCGGGCACCCCGGCGGCCGTACCGGCTGCCGCAGCCAGGACGAGCTCCTGGCGGTCGCGGCCGCCGTCGAGGCCGACCCGGCGCTGCGCCTCGCCGGGGTGGCCGGCTACGAGGGCACCCAGCCTGACGCCGAGGGTGTGTCCGGCTTCCTCGACGACCTGCGGGCGGCCGTCCACGCGCTGTCCAGGGCCGGACTGCTCGGCCCGGAGGTGCTGGTCGCGACCGGTGGCAGCGCCTGGTTCGACCTGGTCGCGGCCCGCCTCGGCGCCGGCGCGCGGTGGCCCGTGGGCCACCGGGTCACCACGGTGCTGCGCAGCGGCGCGTACCTGTCCCACGACGAGGGCTTCTACCGTGAACGGACCCCGTTCAACCGGGTTGCCGGCGAGCTGCGCCCGGCGCTGACGCTGTGGGCGCAGGTCCTTTCCGCACCCGAGCCGGGGCTGGCGATCCTGGGCGCCGGCAAGCGTGACGTCTCCTTCGACGAGGGGTTGCCGATCCCGCGCGACGGCCGGCTGACGGTCACGAAGGTCAACGACCACCACCTGTTCCTCGCCGACCCGGACGGTCTGCTGCGCCCCGGTGACCTGGTGGAGCTGGGCATCTCGCACCCGTGCACCGCCTTCGACAAGTGGCGGGCGATCCCGGTCGTCGACGATGACGGCACGGTAACGGATGTCCTGCGGACGCATTTCTGAGCGCCGACCTATTGACGCGGAGGTGACCGGCGTCTCAGGCTAGGGGCCAGTTCAACGAACCATATACGAACCAGGTCCGTAAGCGCCACCCCTCAAGGGAGCCCACATGAGATATCGCGCAACGGCGCTCGCCGGTCTCCTCGCGGCCGGTCTGGTCGCCGGGCTGACCGGTTGCGCGCCGTCGACCACCCCCGCGCAGAACGACGGCGCCGACAAGCAGACCGGCGCCCTGCGGGTGTGGCTGTTCGACGAGCCCAACCGCGCGCCCAAGGAGAAGGTCGTCAACGACGCCGTCGCCGAGTTCAAGGCGGCGCACAAGGACGTGACGGTCGAGGTCACCTACATCGCGGTCAACACCCGCAGCGAACGGTTCAAGGGCGCCTTCAACGACCCGTCCAGCGCGCCCGACATGGTGGAGTTCGGCAACACCGACCTGCCCGAATACGTCGCCGCCGGCGGCCTCGCCGAGGTCGGCAAGGACGCCGAAGGGCTGGACCTCGGCGCCGACCTGAAGAACAGCGCCACCATCGACGGCAAGCTCTACGGCGTGCCGTGGTACGTCGGGGTGCGCGCCCTCTACTACCGCACCGACGTGTTCACCGAGCTCAGCCTCACCCCGCCGACCTCACAGGCGGAGCTCGTCGCCGCCGCCAAGCAGATCCGGGCCAAGAAGCCGGAGCTGTTCGGCCTCGCAGTCGGCGGCAAGTACACCTTCGGCGCGCTGCCGTTCGTGTGGGACGCGGGCGGCGACCTCGCCACGAAGTCCGCCACCGGCTACACCGCCACCATCAACTCGCCCCAGTCGCGGGCCGGGGTGAAGGCCTACACCGACCTCATCAAGGCCGACAACTGCCCGCCGCAGCAGTGCGCCGACCTCACCGGCGGCAAGACGGTGGAGCTGTTCGCCAGCGGCAAGGCCGGCATGGCGATCCTCGGCAACTTCAACCGGGCCGCCGTGGAGGCCGGTGCGGCGAAGGGCAAGTACGCGGTCGTGCCGCTGCCCGGCACCAAGCCCGGGTCGGTCGCGCCCGCGTTCGCCGGCGGCAACAATCTCGGCGTCATGAAGAGCACCCAGCGGCGCACCCTCGCGGCCGAGTTCATGAAGCTGCTCGCGAGCAAGAAGTACCAGGAGCAGATGTACACCGCGATGGGCAACCTGCCGACGCTCACCTCGGCCCGCACCGAACTGGCCGGCAAGGAACCGTTCCTCAAGCCGTTCATGGACACCATCGCGGCCGGCACGAAGTTCGTCCCGCTGCACCCAGGCTGGGGCAAGATCGACGCGCAGGCGGTCGTACCGACGATGCTGGAGAAGATCGTGACCGGCAAGGCGACGGTCGAGCAGGCGACCGACGAGGCGGCGACCGCGATGAACGCGGCCTTCAAGTGACAGTGATCCCGCTGGACGAGACGGGCCGGTCCAAGCCGGCCCGCCGCTCGTCCGCACCCGGCGGGTCGGTGGACGGTCGCGGCGGGCGCCCGGCCACCGGCCCGTCCGGCCGCGCGCGGCGCACCCCGTGGTGGATGCTGGTCCCGGCCGCCGCGGTGCTGATCCCGCTGTTCGCCTACCCGATCTACCAGCTCGGCCTGCTGTCGGTGCTGGACTTCCGGCAGGCGCAGGTGAGCGGCGGGCAGCCGACCCGCTTCGTCGGCGCCGGCAACTACGCGGAACTGTTCGGCGCCGAACGGTTCTGGTCGGTGCTGCTCGCCACCATCGGCTTCGCGGCCGCCTGCGTCGTGGCGACCCTCGCCGTCGGCGCCGCGCTCGCGGTGCTGCTGACCCGGGTCGGGCGGTGGCCGCGGACGCTGCTGTCGGTCGCGGCGCTGTCGGCGTGGGCCGCGCCCGCGGTCACCGGGTCCACCGTGTGGATGTTCCTCTTCGACGCCAACCTCGGCCTCGTCAACCAGGTCCTCGGCCTCGACGGTCACAACTGGATGTACGACCGCTACAGCGCCTTCGGCCTCATCGGCGCCGTCGTCGTGTGGCACTCGTTCCCGTTCGTCATGGTCACCCTGTACGCCGGGATCAAGGCCATCCCCGACGCCACCCTCGAGGCGGCCCAGCTCGACGGCGCCGGCGCCTGGCAGCAGTTCTGGCGGATCATCGTGCCGATCCTGCGGCCGCTGCTCACCATCGTCGTCATCCAGTCGATCATCTGGGACTTCAAGGTGTTCACCCAGATCTACGTGATGACCGGCGGTGGCGGGATCGCCGGGCAGAACCTCACCCTCAACGTCTACGCCTACCAGCAGGCGTTCGCCGCGTCCGAATACGGCCTCGGCTCGGCCATCGGCGTGGTCATGATGGTCATCCTGCTCGCGGTGACGCTCGCGTACCTGCGGGCGCTACGCAGGAGCGGAGAACCGCTGTGAGAAAGCACCTCCTCAACGGGATCGCGGTCCTCGTCGCCCTCGTCACGATCTTCCCGATCTACTGGATGCTGCTGTCGGCGGTCAAACCGCCCGGCGAGATCCAGTCGCTGCACCAGCGGCCGTGGACGCTCGCGCCGTCGCTGGACAGTTTCCGCCGCGTCCTCGGCGTCGAGAGCTTCGGCCGGTACTTCCTCAACAGCCTCGTCGTCGCCCTCGTCGTGGTCGGCCTGTCGGCGCTCGTCGCGTTCCTCGCCGCAGTGGTGCTCACCAAGTACCACTTCAAGTTCCGCACGACGATCCTGGTCATGTTCCTCACCGCGCAGATGGTGCCGATCGAGGCGCTGACCATCCCGCTGTTCTTCCTCGTCCGTGACGTCGGCACCGTCGTGCCGGGGGTCGGGCTCAACACGCTCGGCTCGCTGGTGCTGGTGCACACCGCGTTCACGCTGCCGTTCGCGATCTGGATGCTGCGCGGGTTCGTCGCCGCCGTCCCCGACGAGCTCGAGGAGGCCGCCGTCCTCGACGGCGCCAGCCGCTTCACCGTCCTGTGGCGGATCCTGTTCCCGTTGGTCGCGCCGGGTCTCGCGGCGACGAGCGTGTTCTCGTTCATCACCGCGTGGAACGACTTCCTGTTCGCCCGGACCTTCATCATCAGCGCCACCGAGAACCAGACGCTGCCGATGGCGCTGCTGGTGTTCTTCAAACCCGACGAGAACGACTGGGGCGGCATCATGGCCGCGTCCGTGCTGATGACCGTGCCGGTGCTGCTGTTCTTCCTGCTGGTTCGGCGCCGTCTCGTGGCCGGTCTCGGCGGGGCGGTGAAAGGATGATCCCCCGTCCGTCCACAGTGGAACCCGACCGCGGCGGGTTTCGCCTCACCCCCGCGACGACCCTTTCCGCCGCCCCCGGGCTCGAGCGGGCCGCGGCCTGGCTGCGCGCCACGCTCGGCCCGGCCACCGGCTGCTTCCTGCCGCCCGGCGACGACATCTGGTTGTCCGTCGACCGTTCGCTGCCCGACGAGGGCTATCGCCTACGCATCACCGCGGACGGCGTCGACCTCACCGGCGGCACGCCTGCCGGGGTCTTCCATGGTCTGCAGAGCCTTCTGCAGGTCCTGCCGCCCGAGGTGTACCGCCGGGCGCCGGTCACCGGGGTCGACTGGCTGCTGCCCGCCGTGACCGTCGACGATGCGCCGCGGTGGCCGTGGCGCGGGTGCATGCTCGACGTCGCCCGGCACTTCATGCCGAAAGCCGACGTGCTGCGGTTCGTCGACCTGCTGTCGGTACACAAGCTGAACGTGCTGCATCTGCATCTCACCGACGACCAGGGGTGGCGCCTGCCGATTCCCGGTTACCCGCGCCTCGTCGAGATCGCGACGTGGCGCCATGGCACGATGCGCGGGTCGCGCCAGCACGGCGTCGTCGACGACCGCCCGCACGGCGGCTACTACACCGCCGACGACCTGCGCGAGATCGTCGCCTACGCCGCCGACCGGCACATCACGGTCGTGCCGGAGGTCGACCTGCCGGGCCACATGCAGGCGGCCGTGGCCGCATACCCGCAGCTCGGCAACGGCCTCGCCGACGTGGACGTGCGGACCGGCTGGGGCATCTCACCGCACGTGCTCAACGTGTCCGACGCCGCCCTCGACTTCTGCCGTGCCGTGATCGACGAGCTGTGCGCGATCTTCCCCGGGCGGTACATCGGCATCGGCGGCGACGAGTGCCCCAAGGACGAGTGGAAGGCGAGCCCCGCAGCCCAGGACCGGATGCGGGAGCTCGGGCTGCCCGACGAAACGGCACTGCAGGCTTGGTTCGTCGGCCAGGTCGCCGGCCACATCGCCGGCCACGGCCGGACGGTGCACGGGTGGGACGAGATCCTCGAAGGCGGCGCCCCCGGCGGTGCACTGATCGCTGCGTGGCGCGGCCCGGAAGCGGCCGTCCGCGCGGTCCGCGCAGGCCACCACGTCGTCTCCTGCCCAGACATGTGGACCTACCTCGACTACCGCCAGTCCGACGCGCCCGACGAACCGATCCCCGTCGGCACGCGGCTGTCCGTCGCCGACGTATACACCTTCGACCCGGTCCCGCCGGGCCTCACCCTGGCCGAGGCGGGGCTGGTGCTCGGCGCCCAGTGCAACGTGTGGACCGAGCACCTCCCGTCCGCCCGCGCGGTTGACTACGCGACGTTCCCGCGGCTGGCCGCCTTCGCCGAGGTGATGTGGTCCGGCCCGGCCGAGGGCTTCACCTCCAGGCTGGCGCGGCACCTCGACCGGCTCGACGCGCTCGGCGTCGAGTACCGCCCGCCGGGCGGCCCGCACCCGTGGCAGCGCCGCCCCGACGCGCAGGGCTTCCCGAAGACCCGCGCCCAGCGGGAGGAGGAGATCCGCGCGATGCTGGGTGCCCCGTTCATGCAGTGATCAGGTCGGCCGTGCCGAGGGCGTGCTTGTGACGGATGACCTTGGCGGCGGCGCGGACGGCGGGAAGCCGCAGCGCGGGCCGTTCGCTGAACGCGGTCCCCAGCACCCGCAGCGCGGCGGCCCGCACCTCCGGGCACCCAGTCGACGGCCAGCTGCACAAGGAACCGCAGGTGCGCGGGCCGTAGCTGCTCACCCATGGCGACGACGGCCGCCTCGCGGACGTGATCTGCGCGCACACCCGCTCGCTGCCGTCAGTGCGACGGTGCCATCGGGCTCGGAGTGCGCCGTCCGTTCGCCCTCCACCATGCCGCGTACGTGCCGTCCCAAGGGAGGGGGTCCCTCCGCACGCCGTCGGAGCGGTACGTGCGCCGGGTGGGGAAGACCGTGACCTCCATCTCCGCCTCGGCCTCCCGGGAGGCGAGCCGCACCTCGTCGAAGGTGTCGTCCACCGGGACGATCGGCCGGCCGCTCATGACGACGTGGATGTGGTCGAAGACGCCGTGCTCGAACGAGTCGAACACGGTGATCGTCAAGAAGCAGGCGCCGAGCGGGTTGGGCGGATCGGGTTTCTCTCGGGCGACCGCCCACTCCGCGATCGTGTGACCCGCCCCCCATTCGAACGGGGCTACCTCTCCCGGTCGCAGGAGGCGCTCCCTCCTCGCGGCGGTCGCCCCCACGAACTGGGCCTCGTCGTCGAGTCGCACCCGTGCCGTGGTCGTGCCCTCGTTGATCAGTACACCCCTGGTCTGGAACCACATGAGCTGTGTCCGCGCTCCATCTCGTGCGAAGAGACGCGCCGGCGAGGCTGTCTCGGCCCGCCCCACAGAACGTTGGTCGAGCAGTCGCGGTTCGTCCCCGTACGGCATCCGGTCACGCGTCGCGTCGATCAACGGGGGCCATTGCGGCGCCTCGAACAGCGCGACGACGAGGGGTGCCCGCTCGTCCGTCCTGGCGCGTGCCGCTTCCCGGACCGCCGCCGTCGCGGCCTTGAGGACCTCCTGGGCGAGGGTGACCTGCTCGTCGGCGGTTTTCGACTGAGCCGCACTGATCTCGATCTGCTTCTGCAACTCCGGCAACTGCCTTGCGGCGGTCCGGGCCGCCGCGCGCCCCGCGCGAGCGGCCGAGGCGCCGGCGATCGCCGCGGCGACCGCACCGATGCTCGAGATGATCTGCACCCACCCGGCCAGCGTCAGACGATCGACGCTGGCCGCCAGCGCATCCCAAAAAGCCCGCACGTCAAGGCCTACTTTCCACGGAAGCTCACCCTTTGTGGCCGGGTCCGTGCCGGGCTCGGCCGCTCACCGGTCGACGTGCGACCTGCCCCGCCAGGGAAGGTATAAGCACGTGATGCCGAGGTGACGGCCGCGGCCCGGCGCGCTGGTCGTGGTCCGTGCCGTGGCTGCCGTGCCGGGTGAAGAGGATGAGCCGTGGGGTGGTCGTGGCGTGCGGTCCGTCGCCGTTCGCGATTGCCGACGACTGGTGCGAGGTGAGTGGTCACAATTCAGTGCTGGTCCGGTCTCGCAGTTCAATCTGGCGTCAACTCGGATCGCTTTCCCGAGCTGGGTCACCGCAGTGGTCGCCGCTCCACTTCGGAAGCTGTTTGATGAGCAGTGCTGAGAAATTGTTATGTTCCTGGGCCCTCTTGAGTCGCAATTCATGGTGCGGAAAGTTACATGCTTCCCTCGCCCGGTGGCAGCGGCAGATATGGATGCCCACTTGAATGGCCGGCGTATTTCTGACATTGTCGGCGCCTCGCAGTTAGCGCTAACAACGACAACTTCAGGAGCGATCGACGCGGAACGGCATCGACGACCAGAACAGAAAGGCAAGGCATGACGCAGGATCAGAAGGAACCGGTGCACTCGGAGCGACGGTCGCTGAGCCGGAGAACCGTGCTGACCACCATGGGGGCCGTGCCGGTCCTCACGGTCGCGGCGTCGGTGCTGCGGGCGACGGAGGCCGCGGCGGCAACGGCGAACATCAATCCGTCCTCGCCGCGGCAGACGATCCGGGGCTTCGGCGGCATGGCGCACGCGGCATGGATCGGCGACCTCACCGCGGCCCAGCGGACCACGGCGTTCGGTGGCGGCGACGGCCAGCTGGGGTTTTCCGTGCTGCGGATCCCCGTCGGGGAGAACCAGGCGGACTGGAGCCGCGACCTGGCGACGGCGAAACGCGCCGTCGAGCTCGGCGCGACCGTCATCGCCTCGCCCTGGAACCCGCCCGCGAGCATGATCGAAACCTTCACCCGCGGCAGCCAGACCAACGCGAAGCGCCTGCGGTACAGCTCCTACGGCGCCTACGCCCAGCACCTGAATGACTTCACCACCTACATGCGCAACAACGGAGTCAACCTGTACGGCATCTCGGTGCAGAACGAGCCTGATTACGCGACCGACTGGACGTGGTGGACCTCCGCCGAAATCGTCCGGTTCCTGCGGGAGAACGCCGGCTCGATCGGAACCAGGGTCATCGCCCCCGAGTCGTTCCAGTACGTGAAGTCGATGTCGGACCCGATCCTCAACGACGCCACGGCGCTGGCCAATGTGGACATCATCGGGGCCCACCTCTACGGCACGTCGTATGCGAACTTCCCGTACCCGCTGTTCAAGCAGAAGGGCGCGGGCAAGGAACTGTGGATGACCGAGGTCTACTACCCGAACAGCTCCGACTCGGGTGACCTCTGGCCGCAGGCCCTCGATGTGGGGGAGCACATCCACCACGCCATGGTCGACGCCGAGTTCCAGGCGTACATCTGGTGGACGATCCGCCGCAGTTACGGGCCGATGCGGGAGGACGGCCAGATCAGCAAGCGCGGCGCGATGATGGCGCAGTTCGCCAGGTTCGTGCGTCCGGGCTATGTGCGGGTCGACGCGACGGCGAACCCGGCGACGAACGTGTACGTCTCGGCGTACCGGGGCGGCGACACCGTGGTGATCGTCGCGGTCAACAAGAACACCTCGTCGGTGAGCCAGCAGTTCACCCTGGCGGGCACCACCGCGTCCGGCAGCGTCGCCAGCTGGCTGACCGACGCGAGCCGCAATGTCGCGCCGCAGAGCGCGCAGACGATGGCGAACGGCTCGGTCACCGTCACGCTTCCCGCCCGCAGCGTGACGACGTTCGTGACCAGCGTGAGCGGCACCCCGCCGACCAGCCCGTCGCCGAGCATCACGCTCTCTCCCACGCCCAGCCAGTCTCCCACCGGTGGCTCGGGTCCCCGGGTCGCGTACACGATGAACACCTGGAGCTCCGGGTTCACGGCCAGCATCAGCATCACCAACACCGGCTCCGCGACGATCAACGGCTGGACGCTCCGCTTCACCCTGCCTTCAGGGCAGGCCATCACCTCGGGCTGGAACGCCACCTTCGCACCGTCCAGCGGCCAGGTGAGCGCCACCAACGTCAGCTACAACGGGACCCTCGCGCCCGGGGCCACCGTCGACATCGGCTTCCAAGCCACCCACACCGGGAACACTGCCGAACCGGCCGCCTTCACCCTCAACGGCATCCCCTGCATCGTGGTCTGACCGGTAGACGAAGCACCGCACGGAAGCCCGGCGGTGTGCGTGCCGCGGCGGCCAGGATCAGCGACAGGCGAGGGGGAGGCATCCCGGACGACGCACCGCGTCGATACGTCGCCGGGATGCCCCGAAGCACCCGTCAGTGGTTGGCGGTGGAGCCGAGCAGGCCGCGGATCCGGGTGGCGAGCCGGTCGAAGCGCGGGTCGGACATGACGGCGGCGTACTCGCGCCCCGCCGGCAGGTCCACCTCGAACTCCTCCTCGATGCGCCCCGGCCGGGGGCTCATCACCACGACCCGGGTACCGAGGAACACCGCCTCGGCGATCGAGTGCGTCACCAGCAGCACGGTCGTCGACGTCTCCCGCCAGATGCGGTTGACCTCGGCGTTGAGCTGCTCGCGGGTGAGCGCGTCGAGGGCGCCGAACGGCTCGTCCATGAGCAGTACCGGCGGCTGGTGCAGCAGCGCCCGACACAACGCGACGCGTTGCTGCATGCCGCCGGACAGCTCGTGCGGCAGCGCGTGCTCGAAGCCCTGCAGGCCGGTGAGCCGGATCAGCTCGTCGGCACGGCGGGCGGCCTCGGCGCGGGGCATGCCGCGCATCTCCGCCTGCAGCAGGATGTTCTTGCGCGCGCCGCGCCACTCCAGCAGCGCCGCGCGCTGGAACGCGAAGCCGATGTCGCGCTGCGGCCCGGTGACCGGCCGGCCCTGCAGCGAGACCGTGCCGGTGGTCGGGCTGACGAGGCCGGCGACCAGCTTGAGCAGTGTCGACTTGCCGCACCCGGACGGGCCGACGATGGTGACGAACTCGCCGGGGCGGACCCGCAGCGAGACGTCCTCCAGCGCGGTCGTGCGGGCCTGCTTCGTGGTGAAGCGGACGGTGACGCCGTCGAGCTCGGTGGCGGTGGCAAGCGTCGCGGTCATGCCGCCACCTCCGCTGCGCTCCGGCGTCGGCCTGCCCCGAACCTGCCACATGATGACCGGCCCGAGCCGCTTCGCTGGCCGGTCATGCCGCCGCCGTGAACGACTTGTCCCAGTACTTCGCCGGTGTACCGGGATCCTTGAGGTCGGCGTTCTTCGCCATGATGTCCAGGGTCTCGGTCCACTTGCTCTCGGCGTTGACACCGGGCTGGCCGCCGCCGGCCTCGATCAGGGTCAGGCCGAGGTTGAGCTGCTTGGTGAGCACCTCCTTGGCGGGCTCGTTGTCGGCGAGCTCCGCCATCGCGTCCACCGCGCCAGGGACGTCCTTGGCCGCCTCCGCCCACGACTTCTGGGTGGCCCGCACAAACCGCTTGATCAGGTCGGCCTTGCTCTTGAGCGTGTCGTCGTGCACGACGATGCCGGTGCCGATCAGGTTCATGCCGAAGTCCGCGAACAGCAGCCGGTCCATCTTCTTGCCGGTCTTGGCCTCGATGGTGGGGGACTGGTCGTGGAAGAAGCCCTGGATCGCGTCGACCTTGCCCTCGGCCAGCGCCGCGATCTTGCCCGCGGCGTCGACGTTGACGACCTTGACGTCCTTGGGGTCGACGCCGTTGGCCTTGAGCCAGGCGGGGAAGGTCGCGTAGATCGCGTCGCCGGGGGTACCGCCGACGGTCTTGCCCTTCAGGTCCGCGGGCGACTTGATGTTCTTGTCGGCGAGGAACTGGATCGAGGTGGGGCCCTTCTGCAGGAACACCCCGACGCTCTTGACCTTCATCCCGCTGGCGACGCTGCGGATGAGCACCGGCGTGTCGGCCCAGCCGATGTCGGTCTGCTTCTGGTCGACCGCCTTGATCACGTTGCCGGAGCCGTTGCCGGGCTTGATCTGCAGGTCGATGCCCTCGGCCTTGTAGTAGCCCTGCTTCAGGCCGTAGTAGAACGGCGCGTGCTCGCCGTACGGGACCCAGTTGAGGGTCAGCGTGAGCTTCTCGGCGGCGCCGGGTTTGGCGGGTTCGGCGGCCTTGTCGGTACCGCAGGCGGCTACTCCGAGGAGGAGGACGGCGGCGGCGGTACGGGCGATGAATGACCTCATGGAAGTGTTCCTCTTCGGCGAGGGGATCAGGAGGTGGTGAGGGAGACCGGCCGGCGCCGGCTGGCGTGCCACGGGATGAGCAGCGCCTCGGCGATCTCGACGACGACGAACAGCACGATGCCGATCGCGGACATCAGCAGCAGGTCGGCGAAGAGCATGGCCGCGTTGAGGTTGCCGTTGGCGACCTGCAGCACGTAGCCGAGGCCCTCGCTGGCGCCGACGAACTCGCCGACGACCGCGCCGGTGACGGCGAGCGTCACGGCGACCTTGAGCCCGGACATCAGGTGCGGCAGCGCGTTCGGGAACCGGATCTTCCGGAACGTCTTCCACGGGCCGGCGCCCATCGTCGAGGACAGGTCCAGCAGCTCCGGGTCGGTGGAGCGCAGGCCGGCCACGCCGGAGATGACCACCGGGAAGAACGCGATGAGCACCGCCAGGACGATCTTCGGGGTGAGCCCGAACCCGAACCAGACGATGAGCAGCGGCGCGACCGCGATCTTCGGGATGACCTGGGCGAACAGCACCAGCGGGTAGACGGCCTTGTCCAGCGTCCGGGAGTAGACGATGAGCACGGCGGTGACCAGCCCGAGCGCGGCGGCCAGGACGAAGCCCAGCACCGTCTCGTAGAACGTCACCCAGGTCTGGCGCATGAGGAAGCCGAACTCGTCGCGGAAGATCGTCCAGACCTCCGACGGTGGCGGGATCAGGTACCGGGCGACCAGCTCCCGCCAGGTGATGAACCACCAGGCGGCGAACAGGCCGGCCAGGACCAGGGCCGGGCGCCACAGCGACCCCGTGAACCGCCGCAGGCGCACGCCGATGCGCCGCTCGGTCCGGGTGCTGGTCTTCGCCGGTGTCGCGTCCCGGTCCACCGTGGCGGGGATCCGGGCCGAACTGGACACACTCACATCAGCACTCCATCCGTCGGGGTGATTGTCCGTCGACCTCCAAGCCGCGCCGCCCCGCCGCGGGCAAGCGCTTTCCTGCACTGTAGGGGGCGGCACCCCGTCCCGGCAAGGAGAGATCGGAGTCGATCGAAACATCTATTGACGGTGTCGAATGGCGGTCCTACGCTACGGGCAGTCGGCGGCCCAGGAAAGCGCGTTCCTCTGTGTTCGTGCTGCTCATGACAGGAGTGCCCATGCGTCGACAGCTCCGCCGCGCGTGCCTCGCCACGCTCGCGGCGGTCTCCCTCATCCTGCCCGTCACCGCGACACCCGCCCACGCGGCGGCGCGGTTCCGGGTGCTGGTCTTCTCGAAGACGACGAACTTCTACCACGACTCGATCCCGGCCGGGATCACCGCGATCCAGCAGCTGGGCGCGGCCGACAACTTCGAGGTCGAGGCGACCACGGACGCCGCCGCGTTCACCGACGCCAACCTCGCCCGCTTCGACGCGCTCGTGTTCAACAACACCAACTCCACGCCCGCAGCCGGCGACCTGCTCAACGCCGCCCAGCGCACCGCGCTGCAGAACTTCGTGCGCGCCGGCAAGGGCTGGGTCGGCCTGCACGCCGCCACCGCCAGCGAGCGCGACTGGACCTGGTACGAGGGCCTCGTCGGCACCATCTTCGAGAACCACCCGGACTTCAGCGCCACCGGCGGCGTGTACCCGGGCCGGATCAAGTTGCTCGACCACGCGCACCCGTCCACGAAGAACCTGCCGGAGCTGTGGGAGCGCAGCGAGGAGTGGTACAACTGGATCACCAACCCGACCGGGAAGGTGCACACCCTCGCCCAGATCAAGGTCCGCGACGGCATCGCCGGGCTCAACGAGGGCGTCGACCACCCGTACTCGTGGTGCCAGAACTACGACGGCGGCCGGTCCTGGTACACCGCGGGCGGGCACAGCAGCTCCTCGTTCAGCGAACCGGCGTTCCTCGACCACCTGCGCGGCGGCATTGAGTGGGCGGCCGGCGCCGTCCCCGGTGACTGCAGCGCGACGAAGACCGGCAACTTCCAGCGCGTCCCGCTGGTCGACCAGAACCTCTCGGACCCGTTCGAGCTGGCCGTCCTGCCCGACCGCCGGGTGCTGTACATCCAGCGCACCGGCCAGCTCAAGGTGATCAACCAGGACACCCTCGCGGTGACCACCCTGCTGGACTTCGGCTACACCCCGGACCTGCTCACCCAGTCCGACGGCCTGCTCGGGCTCACCGTCGACCCCGGCTTCGCCACCAACCGGTGGGTTTATCTGCTGTACACCGACAAGGTCTCCAAGCAGATCAACATCGCCCGCTACACGATCGGTGCCACAGCCACCGACCCGAAGGTGCTGCTGACCATCCCGACCTGGCGCGGTGAGGGCCGGGCCAACTCGCACATGGGCGGCGGCCTCGCCATGGGCAAGGACGGCCTGCTGTACGCGGCGATCGGGGACAACACCGACCCGTTCGAGTCCAGCGGCTACACCCCGATCGACGAACGCTCCGGCCGCCGCGCCTGGGACGCGCAGGGCACCGCCGGCAACACCAACGACCTGCGGGGCAAGATCCTTCGGATCCGGCCGAACGCGGACGGCACCTACAGCAACCCGACCGGGAACCTGTTCGCGCCGGGTACCGCCAAGACCCGGCCGGAGATCTATGCGATGGGCTTCCGCAACCCGTTCCGGATCACCGTCGACCCGTTGACCAACGCCGTGCTGGTCGCCGACTACGGCCCGGACGCCCGCGCCGCCGACGCCAACCGCGGCCCCGAGGGCACCGTCGAGTTCGACCGGGTCACCTCGGCCGGCAACTACGGCTGGCCCTACTGCATCGGCAACAACACCCCGTTCAACGACTACAACTTCGCCACCAGCACGGCCGGGGCGAAGTTCAACTGCGCGGCGCCGGTGAACAACTCGCCGAACAACACCGGCCTGACGAACCTGCCGGCCGCCCGCGGCGCGCTGGTCTGGTACGCCTACTCCGCCTCGACGCAGTTCCCCGAGGTCGGTACCGGCGGCGGCGGCCCGATGTCCGGCCCGGTCTACGACTACGACCCGGCCAACCCGCGGGTGACGAAGTTCCCCGAGTACTACGAGGGCAAGTGGCTCGTGTACGAGCTGACCCGCAAGTGGTTCAAGACGCTGTCGATCCACAAGACGGCGCAGACGTTCACCGACGCCAGGTTCGGCCCGACGAAGGTCGGCGACCTGCAGTCCATCAACCCGGTCTTCCCCGACTTCAGCTGGGTCCAGCCGTTCGAGGCGGAGTTCGGTCCCGACGGGTCGCTCTACGTCATCGACTTCGGCGCCGGGACGGGCTCCGGCCGCGGCGGCACGAACGACGGCGCCGGCATCTACCGCATCGACTACGCGGCCAACGGCAGCGCGCCGGTCGCGAAGATCGCCGCGGACAAGGACTCCGGCCCGACACCCCTCGCGGTCAACTTCTCCAGCGCCGGCTCCACCGCCGGGGTGACCTACGCCTGGGACTTCGACGGCAACGGCACGACCGACTCCACCGCGGCCAACCCGTCCTTCACCTACACCACGAAGGGCCAGTTCAACGCGCGGCTGACGGTCCGCAACCCCGCTAACGGCCTGACCGCCGTGGCCACCACCCAGATCACCGCCGGCAACACCCGGCCCACCGTGACGATCAGCGTGCCCGCCGGCGGGTTCGCCGACTTCGGCGACCGCATCCCGTACACGGTGACGGTCACCGACCCCGAGGACGCCTCCATCGTCTGCACGCGGGTCGTCACCCAGAGCCTGCTCGGCCACGACAGCCACGCGCACCCGCTGGACAACTACACCGGCTGCTCGGGGCTGATCGTCACGGACGCCGGCGCCGGCGACGGGCACGGTCCCGGCCAGAACCTGTACACCGTGCTGACCGCGCAGTACACGGACGGCGGCGCGACCGGCGGGGTGCCCGCGCTGACCGGCTCGACCCAGGTGCGGCTGCGCGCCAAGAGCACCGAGGCCGAGCACCTCACCAGCAGCTCCGGCGTGACCGTCTTCGACCGGGCCTCGGCCCGCGCCGGCAAGCGCGTCGGCGACATCGACAACAACGACTGGATCCAGTACGGCGCGGTCAACCTCAAGGGCATCGGCTCGGTCACCGCCGGCGTCAGCAGCGTCTACGGCGGCACGATCGAGTTCCGCAACGGGTCGCCGACCGGCACCGTGCTCGGCACGATGACCGTGCCCAACTCAGGCAGCTACGACAACCTCGTCTCCCCGACGGTGAACCTCACCAACCCCGGCACCACGTTCAACCTGTACCTGGTGTTCAAGAACCCGGCGACACCACCGCCGGCGGGCACCTACCTGATGTCGATCGACTGGCTGCGGTTCAACGGCGCGGGCGTCAAGCAGGAGACCGGGGCCAGCGTCACCGGCACCGCGACCCCGGCCACCGGCGGCCCGCGGACCGTGTCCTTCAGCGCGGTCGCCACCCCACCGGCGGGCCGCACCATCGCGAAGTACGAGTGGGACTTCGGCGACAACGCGGCGGTGTTCACCAGTACCACCACCGCGACGACGACCCACGCCTACAACAGGGTCGGCACGTTCACGGCCCGGCTGACCATCACGGACAGCGCGGGCGCCCCGCACGCGACCATGGTGACGGTCACCGTCACGTAGCACGGTTCCACCCTCCGTCGGCGGCTCAGCCAGGGCCGCCGACGGTGTCCGTGCGCAGCTGGACGAGCAGTTCACAGCGACCGCTGACCAGGGTTTTGTAAACCTTTTTGGAGATGTTGACTCGGTATCGGGGCGCTGCGACGGTACTCGGCATGATGACCCGCCGCACCCTGTTCGCCGCGTTCGCCGCCGCCGGTGGTGCCCTCGCCCTGCCACGGCCGTCGGCGGCCGCGGTCACGGACCCGGTCGCCGACGAGTACCACCGGCTGCTGCTCGTGCACACCCGCTGGGTGCAGCAGCAGTGGGACCCGGCGACCGGCGCCTACCGGGCCGCCGACTTCCGGTTCGCCGCTGTCCTCGGCAACGCCGTCCTGCTGACCAGCGACGGCTACGACGCCGACCTTGCCGGCGTCGACGCGGCCACCCTGCGCACCCGGACCCTCGCCACGATCACCCGGTTCGCCGCGACGAACAAGCTCGCCGGCGGCGCCGACTGGGGGCAGCGGCTGTTCTGGGACTCGACGTTCGAGCTGTACTTCGTGCTCGCCGCGCGGCTGCTGTGGGCGGACCTGGACGCGACCACCCGCGCGAACGTGGACAAGATCGCGCGGGGGCAGGCCGCGTACGCGTACGGGCTGGGCACCGGCAACGACCCGCTCAGCGGCTCCTGGACGCCGAACGGCAGCACCGGCGGGTACGTCGGCGACACCAAGCTCGAGGAGATGGGCGTCTACGCCCAGGCCATCGCGCCCGGCCTGGCGTGGGCGCCCACCGGCGACGCCGACGCGGCCCGCTGGCAGGAGCGGTTCGTGTTCTGGGCGGCCAACTCCAGCGGCCTGCCCGCGGCCGACCGGGCCAACCCGGCCGTGGTCGACGGCCGCGCGGTCAGCGCCTGGAACGTCGCCCGCAATCTGCACGACACGTTCATCGTGGAGAACCACAACTCGGCGAACCCGCACTACCAGGCCGAGCTGTGGCGGACCGCGGGGCGGGCGGCCGCGCACTTCCTCGCCGCCGGCCGGCCGCTGCCGCAGGTGCTGACCCGCCAGCCCAACGGCCGCGAGCTGTGGGCGACGCTGCGCCTGCTGGCCAGCGACGCGGGCGAGCCGGTGATGCCGATGGTCGCCGACCGGTACCACCTGTACGGCCGCGACGTGCTGCCCCTCGCGTTCCTCGCGCAGGTCCAGGGCGACCCGCACGCCGCCCGCGCCGAGGCCGACCTCGCCGCGCGGCTGATGCCGTACCTGCAGTACGCGCCGCAGTACCGGCTCACGAAATTCAGCGGCGAGGAGAAGTACGAGCCGGAGGCCCGGGCCGAGCTCGCCATCGCTTACCTGTTCCACCGCTGGCGCAGCACCCCGGTGCAGCCGGTGACGTCCGCCGAGTTCTTTGCCGCGGCCGCCGGTACCCGCGATTTCGGCCCAGCGGTCGGGCTGACCGCGCACCAGAGCGCCACGGGCTTCGCCGCCGCGGTCACCAAGCCGGGCCAGGTCAAGTTCCTGTGGCAGCCGGGCCACGACAACTGGCTGATCGACACCCGGGCGCCCGCGTTTCTGCCCGCCCAGACGGCGGCGCCGCTGCGGCAGTCGACCGTCGCGTACACCACCGCCCGCGACGGCGTCGACTCCACCGCCACCGTGCTGCAGACCGCCGCCGGCTGGGCCGGCTACGCCACGCTGCCGACCGGCACCGTCGTCTACACCGGACCGGGCACCGCCACGCTGACCCTGTTCAACCTGTCGATGCCCGGGGTGCCCGGCCTCGACGGCAGCCGCACGTTCACCGGCCCGTCCGGCAGCGTGACCCCGCAGACCGGCGTCGGAGACGGCGGCACCGACCGGCTGACGTTCGCCGCCCGCACCGCCCGGCACGTGCGGTTCCTCGGCCGGGCCGCCGCCACCCAGTACGGCTACTCGCTGTTCGCGTTCGAGGCGTTCGGCACGGCCGGCACCGACCTGGCCCGCGGCCGCGCCGTCACCGTGTCCTCGGCCGACCCGGCCTACCCCGCCGCGAACGCCGTCGACGGCAACGCCGGCACCCGCTGGGCCGTCGCCCGCGAGGAGCGCGGCCGCGCCGACAGCTGGCTCGCCGTCGACCTCGGCAGCAACGTCCAGCTCACCGGCGTGACGCTGACGTGGGAGGCCGCGTACGCCACGTCGTACCTCGTGCAGACCTCCACCGACGGCGTCACGTGGAGCACCGCCGTCACCGCACCCGACGCCACACTCGGCGCATGGGCCGGGATCGACGGCCGGGCCGGGGTCGTCGCGCACGGCGCCGCCGGCCCGATCACCGCCTCCCCGACCCTGGTCAGCATCCCGGCCGCGACCCTCGTCGAGGGCTACACCGGCACGGGCACCGACCTGGCCGCGGCCGCCGCCCGGCGCCTGCCGACCGGCGGGCCGTCGACGCTGCGGCTCAGCGACGCCGACGGGTACCTCACCCTGCTCAACCTGTCCACGACCGCGGTCGACAACGCGGTGCTGACCCTGACCCGCGCCGACCGGCTGTACCGGGGGCTGTCCGTGGTCCGCGCCGACGGCCGGCTGGACCTGACCGCGTCCGTGCCGGCCGCCGGCGGCGCCGTGCGACCCACCCGGTTCACGGTGACCGGCACCGCGCCGGCCGGCACCCGGTTCAACGTCGCCGACTCGCACCACCTCACCGTCACCGCCCCGGCCGGCGCGGCCGTCGACGTCCGGCTCGCCGCCGGCGGATGGTCCACGCAGGCTCAGGTACCGGCCGGCGCGACCCGCAGCTACACCGCCACGTTCGGCGGGCCGGTCACCCCGGCGACCGACCTGGCCCGCGGCCGCACCACGTTCCCGACCTCGCCGCTGCCGGCCGGCATGGGTGAACCGTCCCGGGCCGTCGACGGCGACCCGGCCACGTCCTGGCGGCCCGGCCCCAACGGGCGGATGGTCGTCGACCTCGGCACCGCCCGGACCGTGACCGCCGTGTCGCTGGCGTGGACGACCGGTGCCGCACCCGCCGCCCGCATCGAAACGTCCACGGACGGGGTGACCTACGCGACGCTCGGCGGGTCGGTGTCCGCCCGGTACGTCGCCGTCGCGGTGCCGGCGTGGCGCACCGGCGACCCCGATCTGGTGCACCTGTCGGTGACGTGACTTCACCGTAGCCGGCATAAGGCGACCTGAAGCGAATCGTAAGCGGCCCTCGGCAGAGTGTTCCCTGTCAGCAGCGATCACCACGACCCAGCCGGGAGAGCCTCCGATGCGCAAGCTCATCAACTCCACCTACCTCACCCTCGACGGCGTCATCGAGAACCCGATGTGGACGTCGCCCTACTTCGCCGAGGAAGCGGTCGAGGTGGCCTCCGGGATCACCAACGGCGCGGACGCGCTGCTCATGGGCCGCGCCACCTACGACGGCTTCTCGCAGGCCTGGCCGGCGATGGACGAGAACGATCCCGCCACCGGCGCCGCGTTCTTCAACAACGTCAAGAAGTACGTGGCGTCGACCACGCTGAAGGACCCCTCCTGGAGGAACACCGAGGTGCTGGAAGGGGACCTGGTCGAGGCGGTCGCGAAGCTCAAGGAGCAGGACGGCGGGAACATCGTGCAGTACGGCTACGGCGCGGTCACCGCGCAGCTGGTCACGGCCGGCCTGGTCGACGAGGTGAAGTTCTGGATCCACCCGGTCATCGTGGGCGCCGGCAACTTCTCCAGCGTGCTGAGCGATGTCAAGGCCACGTTCGAACTCATCGACACCCGGGTCTTCACCAACGGTGTCATCGTCGCGACCTACCGGCCGAAGGCCACCGCCTGAGCGAGGCTGAGTTTGGCGCCCTCGGCCACCAGCTCGTCGAAGCGTTCCTGGCCGAGCGCGGCAACCGCCCGTCGCGCCGCCCGGTCGAGCTCGTCCTGCTCGGCCGGGGCGGCCGGGGCGAAGTTCTGCTCGCGGGCGGTGGCCGCGGCACCCAGCAGCCGGGCCGCCACGGCCGGCTCGGCCACCGTGGCCATGCCCTCGACAGCGCCGATGCCGTCGCGAGTGGAGCCGATGGCGCTCTCGTACGCCTCCATGTGCAGTGCCCGGGCGGCCGCCGGGTCGCCCTGCAACTCCCGCGCGTAGGCCAGCTCGACCAGGATCATCGGCAGGTACGGCGGCGGATTCGGCTCGACCCGGCCCTGGTCGGCGATGCGGGTCAGGTGGGTGACGGCCTGTTCGAGGCGGCCCGAGCGGCGGGCCGCGATGCCGAGGCTCATCTCGGCGAACACCACCGCGGTGGGCGCGCCCTGCCCCACGGCCAGCCGGTAGGCGCGTTCGGCCAGCTCCCGCGCCGTCTCGTGGTCCAGGCGCTGTACCGCCAGCCAGGCCAGCCACGACAGTTTCGCGCCGACCTGCGGCGACAGCGAGAGCTCGGTTGCCCAGCGCAGCCCTTCCCGGTGCAGGGCGGCGGCCCGTTCGGGCTGGCCGCGGAACTCCGCCAGCCCGCCGAGCCAGTCGCTGGCCCGCAGCCGCCCCCACCGGTCGCCGAGCTCGGCGAACAGCGCGTCGCTGCGTGTCGCGGTCGCCTCCAGTGCGGACAGGTCACCGGCGGCGTGCGCGAGCATCGCCCGCGACGCCAGCACCGCTGCCTCGGTCCACGCGTCGTCGTACTGCTCCGGCAGCAGCTCCGCGGCGAGCGCCAGGTCACCACGGTCCATCACGGCGTCCGCCACGAACCAGGCCGACCGTCCGGCCGGGTCCAGGGCGAGCACGTCCCGTACGTTATCGGGTACCCGCTCACCCTGCAGCAGCGCCAGCCCGAGCCGCCAGGGCGTGGCGAGGCGCTCCTCGTCGGCCGTGCCGGTCAGCGCCAGGGCGGTGCGGGCCTCGCTGAGCCGCCCCCGCAGCACCCAGTACCAGGTGAGCGCCAGCGCCATCCGCAAGCCGCCGCCGTGCGTGAGCGCGGCCTGCAGGTTGGCCCGCTCGGCATCCAGGATCGCGAGCCACCGCTGCTGCTCGGGGCCGCGCAACAGCGGGTCGGCGTGCTCGGCGAGGGAGCGGAAGTAGCCGGTGTGCCGGCTGCGGACCGCGGCGGCGTCGGTGAGCCGCGCGGCGCCGAACTCCGCGATCGACTCCAGCAGCCGGTACCGTGGCCCCGGCTCGGCCACCACCAGCGACCGTTCCACGAGCCGGTCCACGGCGTCCAGGCCGGCGTCGCACACCTGCTCGGCGGCCTCGGGCGTACAGCCGTCGCGGAAGACCGACAGCCGGGCCAGCACCGCACGGTCCTGCGGGTCCAGCAGGTCCCAGCTCCACGCGATCACCGCGGTGAGGGTCCGCTGCCGTTCCGGCACGTCCCGCTGCCGGGTGGTGAGCAGCTCGAACCGGTCGTCCAGGCGGTCCACGACGCCCTGAACGCCGAGCGCGCGCACCCGGGTCGCGGCCAGTTCGAGGGCCAGGGGCAGGCCGTCCAGCCGGCGGCACAACTGCGCCACCGCGGGTGCGGTCTGCTCGTCGAGCCGGAACCCGCGGTGCTGCGCTGCCGCGCGCGCCGAGAACAGCCGTGCCGCGGCCGATCGCCGCACCGCGTCGACGTCGGCCGGGTCGCCCGGCAGCGCAAGCGGGCCCACCTCCCAGACCTGTTCGCCGGTCAGCAGCAGCGGCTCCCGGCTGGTGGCCAGCACGCGTACCCCGGGCGCGTCGCGCAGCAGCCGCCCGACCAGCGCGGCGGCCGCCGCGATCACGTGCTCGCAGTTGTCCAGCACCAGCAGCATCTCGCGGTGCCGCAGCGCCGTCACCAGCCGGTCGGTGGCGGACCCGGTGGTGCCGGGTGCCTCGTGCAGGCCGAGCACCCCGAGGACCTGCTCCGCCACCCGCGGGTCCGCCGGCGGCAGCGGCGCCAGCTCCACCAGGTGCACGCCGTCCGGGTGGACCTGTTCGGCGGCGGCCGCCGCGGCGAGCCGGGTCTTGCCCACCCCGCCCGGCCCGACCAGGGTGAGCAGCCGGACGGCCGGGATCAGGGCGCGCAGCTCCGTGAGGGCCTCGGCCCGGCCGATCAACTCGTCCAGCTGGGCGGGCAGGCTGTTGCGGACGATCGCGGACTTCGGCGGTGCGGTGAGGGCCGGATCCTGCTCGAGGATCTGCCGGTACAAGGCGGCCAGTTCCGGTCCCGGGTCCAGGCCCAGCTCGTCGGCGAGCCGTTCCCGCAGACCGGCGTAGCTGTCGAGGGCGTCGGCCTGCCGTCCCGCGGCGTACAGGGCACGCATGTGCAGGACGCGCAGCCCTTCCCGCAGCGGGTGGAGATCGACGAGCTCGGCCAGCTCCGCGGCGACCAGGTCGTGCTCGCCGCGGGCCAGCCGCGCCGCGGCGAGCCGCTCGTGCACGAGGAGGCGCTGCTCGGTGAGCCGGGTCGCCTCGGCGCGCGCGAACTCCTGGTCGGCCACGTCGGCGTATGCCTGGCCGCGCCACAGCGCGAGCGCCGCGCCGAGCCGGTCGACGTCGGCGGCGTCGGCGAGCGCGGCGAACCGGTCGGCGTCGACGTCGTCGGCCCGCAGCCGGTAGCCCGGCGGCCGCGACTCGATCAGGTCACGCGCGCCCGGTTCGGCGTCGTTGAGCGCCTTCCGCAGCTGTGACACCCGCACCTGCAGCGCGCCGGCGGGGTTCGCGGGTGCGTCGTCGCCCCACAGGTCCTCGATGAGCCGGTCGGCGGAGACCACCGTGTTGCGGTGCGCCAGCAGATCGGCCAGCAGCATGCGCACCTTGGCGCCGGGCACGACCACCGGCTCGCCGTCGGCGGTGGTGACGGCGAGCGGACCGAGGATCCCGAAGCGCACGACGGATCATGTTACGGCGGTAAGCCGACCGTAAGCGCGGGCCCGCACACTGCGCCGTATGGAGATGTACTTTGAGGAGCACGGTGACGGCCCGGGACGGCCCCTGATCCTCGTGCCGGCCGCGCTGTCGGGCATCCATACGTCGTTCGGCACGCTGCTGCCGTTACTGGCCCGCACCCGGCGTGTCGTCGCCGTCGAGCTGCCGGGGCATGGGCGCAGCCCCGACTGCGATGGGCCGTACACCGTCGGGGGCTTTGCGGCGCAGGTGGTGCAGCTGCTGGACCGTCTCGGCCTGGCGCGAGCGGACCTGCTGGGCTGGGGGCTGGGCGCCGCGGTCGCCCTGCGGATCGGCACCCACCACCCGGCGCGGGCCGGCCGGCTCGTGCTCGCCTCGCCGGCCTTCGACCGCGGTGGCCTGCATCCCGGGCTGCTCGACGGCGCCGCGCACCTGCGGCCCGAGCACCTGCACGGCTCCGAGCTGCACGAGGAGTACCTGCGTACCGCGCCCGACCCGGCGGGCTGGGATCGCCTCGTCACGAAGATGGCGGTACTGGACGCGCATCCGCCGCGGTGGACGGCGGCGCAGATCCGCGCCCTGCGGGTGCCCGCACTGGTCGTGGTCGGCGACGCGGACATCGTCCGGCCGGAACATGCCGTGCGGATGTTCCGCCTGCTCGGCGGCGGTGTTCCCGGCGACGTCTGCGCGATGCCGCGCTGCCGCCTCGCGATCCTTCCCGGCACCACCCACACCTCCCTGCCGCACCGGGCCGGGCTGCTGGTCCCGCTGGTTGAGGAGTTCCTCGACGAGGACCTCGCAGACGTACGCACGGTGCCTCCATCGTCGGATTCGCCTTCGCTCGCGTGCTCGGCTTCAACCTGCTACCCAGGCTAAGAACGTCGGCGCGGCTGTACCGGCCGGCGGCCGGGGAGGACGAGACGGAGGGGCGGGCGTCGGCTCGTTCATGCTGCCGGCTTGAGCACTGCGGTGACCACGTGGCCCGTGCGGGGCCCAGAGGGTATGACGTCTGGGCCCCGCGCGGGACGGGAGTGTCAGCGCTTCATGAGGGCGAAGACTCCCCAGCTGAGATACTCACGCCCGTAGCGCGCGTAGCGGGCGGGCTCGGTGGTGAGTTCTTCCCGTACTTCGTGGGCGAGTTCGTCGTCCGGGTTCTGGTCGAGCCAGCGGCGCAGGTTGAGCCACTGGGCCGCGGCGTAGCGGTCCCAGCTGTCCTGGTCGGCCAGCATCATTTCAACGACGTCGTACCCGAGTTCTTGGAACTGCTCGATCAGCTCCGGGAGGAGCAGGAAATCGGCGATGGAGGTGGCGTGGCATGCCTTGGCGGTCTTTTCGTCCGTTGGGGTCTGCCGCCAGTACGGCTCGCCGATCAGCATCAGTCCGCCGGGGCGCAGGCTGCGGTCGAGCAGCTCGGTCGTTCCGGCGACGCCGTTGCCGATCCACGTGGCGCCGACACAGGCGGCCAGGTCGACCGGCTGGTCCGCGACATGGCCGGCGGCGTCACCGTGGATGAACTCGACTCGGTCGGCGACGCCGAGTTCGGCGGCGCGGGCCTGGGCCTGCTCGGTGAAGACCGTGCTGATGTCGACCCCGGTGCCGGTGATCCCGTGGTCACGCGCCCACGTGCACAGCATTTCGCCTGAGCCGCTGGCCAGGTCGAGGGCTCGTGTCCCGGGGGCGAGGTGGAGCGATGCGCCCAGGGCGGCCAACTTGTCCGCGGTCAGCGGGTTGTGGATCCGGTGGCTGCTCTCACGGATGGTGAAGATGCGGGGAAGGTCCATGACCAGATTCCTTTCCGTCATGCCTTGAAGTGCGGGGATTGCTTGAGGGCGCGTCGAAGCCGCGCGCCGTGCTTCATCGGCCGCTGTAGCTCGCCGCGCAGCCGCGCGTCGGTGCGGGAGGCGGCACAGGTGTTCTCGCGCCACAGCCGGTGGTAGCTGTCGAAGCGCCGCTGGGTGAGGTAGCCGTCCTCGACGGCGGCCAGCCCGGCGCAGCCCGGCTCACTGATGTGGGCGCTGTCCGCGAAGCGGCAGTCCCGCGCCGGGTCGGTGATCTCTGCGAAGGTCTGGTCCAGGCCTTCGTCGTCGTGCAGCCCACGCCGCGCAGGAGGAGAGAGATCAGATGGGTATGACGTGGGTCGATGAACCACGGTGGAGACCTTTGAACGGGGGCCCCGCCGGACGACAGCGTGCCGAGAACACTCCTACGAGGGAGGAAGGCAGGCGAAGGTCAGGACGAGGCCCGGGAGGTGAGGATGATCCTGGCACCGCACACAGCGGGCGTCTCCACGCCAGTCATCAACACACCTCCTTAGATCGCCGTCAGCGAACTGGTCATCGCTCCGGCAAGTACGGTAACACCCTCCGTGGACGTCGGCGCCGCTTGGGATGGCACGTTGGTCCGTTCCTGGTCGTCACGGACGAACGCGGATGATCGTCTTCCCCTTGCGTCGCTCAGTCGGGTTGAGGGCGGCGACGGCATCGTCGAGGGCCGCAACGTTGCCGATGTTCGTCCGCAGCCGTAGGTCACGCACGCGCTGGACGATCTCACCCAACTGGGCGCGATCGGACTCGACGACGAAGTCGATCGCCAGGCCATCGGCGGGCCGCGCCTCGGGCGGCCCCACGACGGTCACCAGTGTTCCTTCGGCCCGGATGAGGCCTGCGGACCGCCTCTGGATGCCTCCGCCGATGACGTCAAATACCAGGTCGACGCCGCCGACGTCCTCCAGGGCGTCGTTGTCGAGGTCGACGAAATCCTGCGCGCCGAAGTCGAGCGCCTTCTGACGGTCGGCAGCGCGCCCTGTACCGATGACATACGCGCCGGCCTCACGTGCGAGTTGCGTCACCATCGTCCCGACTGCGCCGGCCGCGCCGTGCACGAGGACGCTCTGCCCCGCCTGAAGACGGCCGTGTTGGAACAGCCCCTGCCACGCGGTCAGGCCCGAGATCGGCAGGCTTGCGCCCACCGTGAAGTCGACGTCGCCGGGCAGCGGCGCGAGGTTGCGTGCCTCGATGGCCACGTACTCCGCCAGGGTGCCGTCGCGGTGCCAGTCCGCGAGGCCGAACACCCGCTGTCCCACCGACAGCCCCGTCGTGCCATAGCCGAGAGCGGTGACCACTCCGGCCAGTTCGTGTCCAGGGATCGACGGTGTTCGGTCATGGTCGAGGCGATCGGTCCAGGTCGAGGGCCACGCCAACTCAGTCGGGACGAATCCCGACGCATGAACCTGAACAATGACGTCACCAATCGCCGGCTCCGGCTCGGGCCGCTCCACCAGCGTCATCCCGGCCGTTCCTGCGGCCTGATCGGTCACCACAATCGCCTTCATCCGGCACCTATCGCGTTGTTCGTGTCGGCTGGTACGGGCTCGTGGAACTGTCCGGACGCGTAGATCGTGTCGCCGTGCTGCACGGCCTGTGCCGACTGGCCATCGCGGACCAGTCCAATGACGTCGTCCGGTGCGAGTTGTCCGATGGCTCGGCAGTGCAGACGCTGACGAGCACGTACCCGGTCGGGTCGAGCACAAACCCGGTCGACTGCAGGTAGACCGGGTCAGGGTTGACGAAGCGCCTCACCGGGATCAAGGGGACGGCCGCGGCGGCTATGGACAGCGGGTGCACCCGTGCCGGTCGAAGCGTCGTCGGCTGGGTAGAGATGGGGCCATGGACTTCGGAGTCGGATATTTCCCCACCCACGATGCCATGGCGCCGGGTGACCTGGCGCGGCTGGTCGAGGAGCGCGGCCAGTCCGCCGTGTTCTTCGCCGAGCACACCCACATCCCGGCCAGCCGGGACACGCCGTACCAGGATGGGCAGGAGCTGCCGCAGAAGTACTGGCACACCTACGACCTCTTCGTCGCGCTGACCGCGGCCGCGGCGGCCACCAGCCGGCTGCGCATCGGCAGCGGCATCTGCCTCGTCATCGAGCGTGACCCGATCATCACCGCCAAGGAGGTCGCCTCGCTCGACCAGCTCTCCGGTGGCCGTTTCGAGTTCGGCGTCGGCGCCGGGTGGAACCGCGAGGAGATGCGCAACCACGGCACCGACCCGCGGGTGCGCATGGCCGTGCTGCGCGAGCGGGTCGAGGCGATGAAGGTGATCTGGGCCGAGGAGGAGGCGTCGTACCACGGCAAGTACGTCGACTTCCAACGGATCTGGTCCTTCCCGAAGCCGGCCCAGCGCCCCCACCCGCCGATCCTCGTCGGTGGCATGGGCCCGGGCGTGCTGGACCGCGTGCTGGCGTTCGGCGACGCCTGGTTCCCCAACTACGGCGAGGGCGTCATCGAGCGCATCGGCGAGCTGCGGGCCCGGGCCGAGCGCCAGATCGACGTGCAGGTGCTCTCGGCGCCGGCCGATCCCGCGGTCCTGCAGCGCCTCCACGAGGCCGGCGTCCAGCGCGCCAGCCGGTGGATCCCCTCGGGCCCGCGCTCGATCGTCGAGCGCGGCCTCGAACAGTGGGAGCGGGCCATCGCCGACTTCGCCGGCGAAGGCGCGTGACGCCGGACGAGTGCCGGCAGCATTTCGGGGCGGCGCGCGTCGCCCGGCTGGCCACCGTCGCCCCGGACGGCTCGCCGCATGCCGTGCCCATCGTGTTCGCGCTGGAGGGCGACACCGTCTACCACGGCGTGGACGCCAAGCCGAAGCGGCACACCGCCCTGCAGCGGCTGGCCAACCTGGCCGCCGAGCCGCGCGCCGCCGTGCTCGCCGACCATTACGAGGAGGACTGGTCCGCACTGTGGTGGGTCCGCGCCGACGGCATCGCGCGCGAGGTCGACCCGGCGGGGGAGGAGGGCCGCCGGGCGCTCGGGCGGCTGGTGGCGCGCTACCCGCAGTACCGAATCCGGGGCCTGATGATCGCGATCGACGTCGCGCGGTGGACGGGCTGGTCGGCCTCGTAGAGTCGGGGTCATGACCGACTTCTCCGCCGAGCACCGGCGGCTCATCGACGCCGTCGCCGAGCGCCCGGGCGCGCAGATCGCCGAGGCGACGGTGGCCTACGACCATGACGGGCAGCCCATGGAGGGCTACCGCGCCCACGACGCCGCGGTCGCCGGGCCGAAGCCCGCCGTGATCATCGTGCACGACTGGACGGGGCTGCGGGAGTACCCCAAGGCCCGTGCCCAGATGCTCGCCCGCCTCGGCTACTACGCCTTCGCCGCCGACCTCTACGGCACCGGGCGGCGCTTCGAGGACCACCAGAGCGCGGCGGCGGAGGCCGGGAAGTACTACGGCGACCTCGGGCTGATGCGCGCCCGGGTCCGCGCCGCCTACGACGTCGTGGCGAACGACCCGGCGGTCG
>NZ_BAAAQD010000060.1:0-30845 GCF_039531485.1 Dactylosporangium maewongense
TTCCGCTGACCCTCGCCATCATTCAGGCGCTCACGATCGAGTGCGGCGAGGAACGGTACGTCATCCCGCAGGTCGCGGTGCACGAGCTGGTGTACCTCGACGGCCAGTCCGGCCGCGTCGTCGAGCACGCGATGGACGCCCCCGTCTACCGGTTGCGCGGCAAGCTCCTGCCGCTCGTCTACCTCGACGACACCCTCGGGCTGCACCGGGACGGCGACCACAACAAGGACGTCTACGTCGCGGTGCTGCAGGCGGAGGGCAAGCGGTTCGGGCTGGTGGTGGACCGGGTGCTCAACACCGAGGAGGTGGTGGTCAAGCCGCTCACGTCCCGGTTCAAGGACATCGGCACGTACGCGGGTGCCACCCTGCTCGGCGACGGCCGCGTCGCGCTCATCCTCGACGTGGCTTCCCTCGCCCGGCGGGCGCACCTCGCCGCCGGCGCGGAACGGACCGACAGCGACACCACCGTGCGCCGCGGCAGCGGCAACGGCGACCGGCTCCTCATCGCCGGTGTGGGTGACCGGCGGGTCGCGATCCCCCTCGACATGGTCACGCGCCTGGAGGAGTTCCCGGTGGAGCGGATCGAGCGGACCGGGAGCCGGGAGGTTGTGCAGTACCGCGACCAGATCCTTCCCGTGCTGCGGCTGTCGCACATGCTCGGCGCGTACGAGACGGAGTCCGGGCCGACCGTGCCGGTCGTCGTCTACACCGAGAACGGCCGGTCCGTCGCCCTGGCGGTGGAGAAGATCCTCGACATCGTCGAGGAAGGCCTCGACGACTCCCGCCGCGACTTCGGCGACGACGGCCTGCTCGGCTCCGCCGTCATCCAGCAACGCGTCACCGAGCTCCTCGACGTCCGCCGCGCCATCCTCGCCGCCGACCCGCTCTTCCACACGAAGATCGACACCTCGACCGACCCCTACGACCCGTACCAGTCGGACGCCAGTGCCGACTACACCTACCAGCACGCCGGAGCCTGACCATGGCCAGCCGCCAGTACGCCACCTTCGAGGTCGCCGACCAGCTCTTCGGGCTCGACGTCGCCAAGGTGCAGGAGGTCCTCTCCTTCGACCAGTACACCCCCGTGCCGCTCGCCCCGGAGTCGGTCGGCGGGCTGTTCAACCTCCGCGGTCAGGTGATCGCCGCGGTCGACCTGCGGGTGCAGCTCGGGCTGCCACCCCGCACGAAGAGCGCCGAGCCGGCGATGAACGTGATCGTGAAGACCGAGGAGGAGTCCGTCTCGCTCCTGGTCGACCGGATCGGCGAGGTCGTCACGCTGCAGGACGACACGTTCGAGCCGCCGCCGGACACGCTGCACGGCCCGAGCCGGCACCTCATCACCGGCGCGTTCAAGCTCGACGGCCGGCTGCTGCTCGCGCTGGACACCACGAAGGCCGTCAACACCAGCCAGCCCGGCTCCGGCAACCGCGAGGAATAGTCCATGAGCTGGTTCACCAACCGCGGGGTGCGGACGAAGGTGCTCAGCGCCATCGTCCTGGCCGGCCTCGCGATGATCGCGATGACCGTCGGCGGGCTCCAGGGGCTCAGCGACGCCAACGCGACCACCCGCAAGGTCACCGCCAAGAGCGCGCAGTTCGCCGCCCTGTCCGACATCCGCGACGGCATCACCGACACCCTCGCGGCGCTGTCACCCGACCAGCAGAAGGCCGCCGCGGCGAGCGTCACGGCGGCGATCGGCCGGTACAACGTGGGCGCCGCGGCCGACCGGGCCGCCGACGCCAACGCGGTCGCCGAGGCGATGAAGATCTACGCGACGGTGCGCGACACCGAGATGGTGCCCGCCGCCAACGCCGGCCGGCTGGACCTCTACGTGCAGATCGCCGCGGCCAAGGCCACCCCGCAGATCGTCAAGGCCCAGCAGCTGATCGACAAGCTGCAGGCGACCGAGATCGCCGAGGCCGACCAGTGGCGGGCGGCCGCGCAGGACAACTACGAGGCCAGCCGGATGATGATGATCGCCGCGGCCGTGCTCGGGCTGATCGCGGCGTTCGGCGTCGGCCTGTGGGTGACCTCGCTGGTCGTGCGGCCGCTGCGGCGGGTCGCCGACGTGCTCGGCGCCGTCGCCGCCGGCGACCTGAGCAACCGGGTCGAGGTCACCTCCACCGACGAGGTCGGCGTCATGGCCGAGGCGCTCAACAAGGCCACCGAGAGCATGCGCACGACCGTGCAGACGATGGACCACACCGCCTCGTCGCTCGCGTCGTCCGCCGGCGAGCTCACCGGGGTCAGCGCGCAGATCGCCAGCGGCACCGGCGAGGCCAGCGACCAGGCGAACCTCGTCGCCGCCGCGGCCGAGCAGGTGTCGCGCAACGTGCAGACCGTCGCCGCCGGCGCCGACGAGATGGGGCTGTCGATCCGCGAGATCGCGCAGAACGCCAGCGAGGCGGCGAAGGTCGCCTCGCAGGCCGTGATGGCGGCCGAGTCGACGAACCAGGCGGTCGCCCGGCTCGGCGAGTCCTCCACGGAGATCGGCAACGTCGTCAAGGTCATCACCTCGATCGCCGAGCAGACGAACCTGCTCGCGCTCAACGCGACCATCGAGGCGGCCCGGGCGGGGGAGGCCGGCAAGGGCTTCGCCGTCGTCGCCAACGAGGTCAAGGACCTGGCGCAGGAGACGGCCCGGGCGACCGAGGACATCTCCCGGCGGGTCGAGGCGATCCAGGCCGACACCACCGGCGCGGTCGCCGCGATCGGCGAGATCAGCCAGATCATCTCGCGGATCAACGACTACCAGCTCACGATCGCCTCGGCGGTCGAGGAGCAGACGGCCACGACCAACGAGATGAACCGCAGCGTCAGCGAGGCCGCCACCGGCTCCGTCGAGATCGCCACGAACGTCTCCACGGTCGCCGCCGCGACGCAGAACACATCACTCAACGTAGCGGAGGCGCAACGGGCGGCTTCTGATCTGTCCCGCATGTCGAGTGAGATGCGCGCGCTCGTCGCACGGTTCAAGATCTGACCGGGCCGGGCGGGGTACGCTCGCAGGACCCCGCCCGCGACCCTTTTGGCTGACAGACCGGGGTGCAGGTGCGTTGCAGACTAGTTGCCATGTACAGCCTGGTTAGCGCCCCCGTTCTCGGCTTCGACCTCTCCCGTCTGCAGGGCGGATCGGCCGCGGCCGATGTGCTGCTTCGCGGACTCTCGCTCACTCAGAGTGACCTTGACGCGGTCGCGTCGGCGCGTGCCGACGACGACTGGGACCGTGTCGACCTGTGGCGTGACGTCGACGCCGCCGCTCAGGAGCGCCGCGCGGTGAACGCCGACGCCGGTGCGCTCACTGTCGTCGAGCGCGCCCCGCTCGGCACCCTCGACGGGCTGCTGCACTGCCTGCGGTACGACATCCTCGACTGGACCTGGGGCAACCGTCCCCCGCAGGCGACGATGCCGACCCCGCAGGTGCGCGCCCCGCGGCAGCGGCAGAGCGAGGTCGCGAGCAAGGCCACCGGCGTGCTGTCCGACGCCGCCGCGGCCGCCTACCTGCGGGAGCTGCTGACCGACGAGTCGCGGCGCCGGCTGAGCGCCCCGTACGCCGCCGCGCTGCGCGCGCTGCCCGAGCCGGAGCACGACCTCGGCCCGCAGGGCGACGAGCTGCGCCAGCTGCTGACCCGCGTCGGCTCGCTGTCGGCCACGGAGATCCGTCAGCTCAACAAGGTCACCGACACCTCGCGCCCCGGCCTGACCGACTGGGCGCCGGCCGTGCACTCCGCGTCGTGGGCCGTCTTCCTCTCCGGCCGGGTCCGCGCCGGCGCGGCCGCGCAGCTGCTGCTCGTGCAGGCCCTGGACCGCTCCGGCGTGCCGGTCAGCGACCGGGCCGGCGGGGTGTGGAACCTGCTCAGCGGCGCCGTCCAGGCGCTCATGGTCCGCGACCTGCTGGACTCCACCACGGCGCGCCGCCTGCTCGACCCGTACTTCACCGCGATGGGCCCGCTGTCCGTCTGAAACGCGCGGGCCGCGACGGCGCGGTCGCTGACGCCCTCTGCCCGGTTTGCTCCGGGGTCTCGACGGCGCGGTTCCTGTTGACCGGGCTTCTCCGGCTCAAACATCGCCCCTGTCCGGTTTGCTCCGGGGTCTCGACGGCGCGGTTCCTGTTGACCGGGCTTCTCCGGCTCAAACATCGCCCCTGTCCGGTTTGCTCCGGGCAGGGGCGGTTCTTTTGGAATTTCCCTCATCGTCCCCAGAGCACCGCCGATTAGCCCGCTGGAACGTGACGGGCCTCGCTTTTTCTGAGGCCCCCGGTGCTGGAGGCAGGGCGCGTGATCTCGGTTCTGGTGGTGGACGACTCGGTCGTCGTCCGGCGTCTGATCACCGACGCGCTCAGCGACGACCCGGAGATCCGCGTGGTCGGCACCGCCCCCAACGGCAAGGTGGCGCTGACCAAGATCGAGCAGCTCCGCCCCGACCTGGTGACGCTGGACATCGAGATGCCGATCATGGACGGTCTCGAGACGCTGCGCGCGATCCGCGCCCTGTACGCCCGGCTCCCGGTCATCATGTTCAGCACGCTGACGGCGGCGGGCGCGACGGCGACCCTGGACGCGCTGTCCGCGGGCGCCAGCGACTACGTGACCAAGCCGGCCAACGTCGGCAGCGTCGCGGAGAGCATCCGGTCGGTCCGTGAGCAGATCATCCCGCGGATCCACGCCCTGTGCGGCGGCCGGCGCTCCACGCTCGCCCCGGCGCGGCCACCGATCGGCACCGGACCCAACATCGGGCCAAAAACGCGCGTCTTCGGCGCCGGCACCGCGGTCGCGCCGCCGCTCGCCCGCCCCGGCGGCAACGCCCTGCCCACCGCGACCCGCCCGCCGGCGACCGCGCCGCCCACCTCCGCGCCGGTCCGCACCGCGCCGCGGTCGGACCGGGTCGAGGTCGTCACGATCGGCTGCTCCACCGGCGGGCCCGACGCGCTGACGACCGTCGTGCGGGCGCTGCCGGCGAACCTGCCGGTGCCGGTGGTCGTGGTGCAGCACATGCCGCCGGTGTTCACCAAGATGTTCGCCGACCGGCTCGACCGCACCGCCGCGCTGACGGTCGTGGAGGCGACCGGCGACATGGCCGTCCGGCCCGGCACGGTCTACATCGCTCCTGGCGACTTCCACCTGGAGGTGCACCGCCGCGGCACCGAGGTGATCACCAAGCTCAACACCGGCCCGCCGGAGAATTTCTGCAGGCCGGCCGTGGACGTGCTGTTCCGCTCGGTGGCGAAGACGTACGGCGGCGCGACCCTCGCGATCATCCTCACCGGGATGGGACAGGACGGGAAGCGGGGCGCCGAGCAGCTACGGACGGCCGGCGCGGAGATCGTCGTGCAGGACGAGGCGACCTCGGTCGTCTGGGGCATGCCCGGCGCGGTGGCGACGGCGGGGCTCGCGCACACCGTCCTGCCGCTGGGCGAGATCGCCCACCATCTCATCAGCCGTACGGCCGGAGGCCGGGGTGCGAAATCCATGGAGGTGACCCGATGACATTGACTGCCCAGGAGTTCGCCTTCATCAGCGGCCTCGTTCGGCGCGACGCGGCAATCGTGCTCGAGGCGGGCAAGGAGTACCTGGTGGAGGCCCGCCTGCTGCCGCTGGCCAGGCAGTCCGGCCTGCCGAGCGTGTCGGAGTTCGTCGCCCGCGCCCAGCAGCGGCCCGAGCCCGAGGTTCACCGCAAGATCGTCGATGCGCTCACCACCAACGAGACGTCGTTCTTCCGCGACGGCGAGCCCTTCAAGCAGCTCGTCGACACCGTGCTGCCGGATCTGCTGGTACGCCGGGCCTCCACCCGCTCGATCAAGGTCTGGTCGGCGGCGAGCTCCAGCGGCCAGGAGCCGTACACGATCGCGATGGTGCTCCAGGACAACCTGCCGCCCGGCTGGTCCTTCGACATCATCGGCACCGACATCTCCACCGAGATGCTGACCCGCGCCGAGGCCGGCCAGTACTCCCAGCTGGAGGTCAACCGGGGACTGCCGGCGCCGCTGCTGGTGAAGCACTTCGAGCGCAACGGCGCGCACTGGCAGGTCGCGCAGTCGTTGCGCAAGAACGTGTCGTTCCGCCGGCTCAACCTGGCCGCGCCGTTTCCCTCCATGGGCCCGTTCGACATCGTGTTCATCCGCAACGTGCTGATCTATTTCGATGTCCAGACGAAGCGGACCGTCCTGCAGCGGGTCGCGGGCACGCTGCGACCCGACGGCTGGCTCTTTCTCGGCTCGGCCGAGACCACGATCGGCATCGACGACAGATTCGAACGGGTGGTCGCCGGCCGGACGTCCGCCTACAAGCTGCGGACCGCACCGAAGACCGCCGCTTCCGTGAGCGCAGTAGGAAAGGGGTGACGCCAGATGCTCACCATGGTGATCGACGATTCGCGCGCGATGCGCCTCATCTTGAAGCGGATCGTGGCACAGCTCGGCTTCGATGTGGTCGAGGCGGGCAACGGCCAAGAGGCGATGGACTACCTCACGGCCAACGTTCTCGACGGTGACGGCGAGATCCCCGGCTTGGCGCTGGTCGACTGGAACATGCCCGAGATGAACGGGCTGGAGTTCGTGACCGCGGTCCGCGCCGAACCCCGCCTGCGCGGGATGACGTTGATGATGGTCACGACGGAGAGCGAACAGAGCCAGATCGTGCGGGCCCTCGCATCGGGCGCGCACGAGTACGTGATCAAGCCGTTCACACCGGACGCGATCATCGACAAGCTGGCGCTGCTCGGCCTCGTCCCGAACGGAGTCGCAGCATGACGAACCCAACCGAGGATGACCTGAAGGTCATCGCCGAACAGGTCTGGTCCTCCTATCTCGACCTGGACGGCGCCAGCCCGCTCGTGCCGCTCCCCGCCGACAAGCATCAGGCCGACGTCACGGCCTCGGTGTCCGTCACGGGCGCCTGGCGGGGCCACGTCCTGGTCAGCTGCTCCGACGCGGCGTCCAGGAACGTCGCGGCGGCGCTGCTGGGCATCGACTTCGACGACGTGGCCGAGGAGGACGTCGCGGACGCCCTCGGCGAGCTGGCGAACATCATCGGCGGCAACGTGAAGAGCCTCCTGCCGGAGCCCAGCGCGCTGTCGCTGCCGCACGTGCACGTCGAGGGGACGCAGGGCCGCTACCCGCACGTGACCGAGGTGTGTCACCTCGAAGGTACCTGGATGGACGAGTCGGTCACCGTGACCGTTCTGGAAAGCACCACCGATCTCGCTGGAGCAATGGCATGAAGATTCTGATCGCCGACGACAGCCGGGTCATGCGGCAGATCGTGACGCGGACCCTCCGGCAGGCCGGCTATGAGGGCCACGACCTGGTCGAGGCGTGCGACGGGCAGGAGGCCTTCGACAAGGCCGTGTCGGAGAAACCGGACCTGGTGCTGTCGGACTGGAACATGCCGCACCTGACCGGTGTCGAGGTGCTGCGGATGCTGCGGGCCAACGGCGACCAGGTGCCGTTCGGCTTCGTCACCTCGGAGGGCACGCCCGAGATGCGGCAGGCGGCCGAGGACGCGGGGGCACTGTTTCTGGTCACCAAGCCGTTCACAGCGGACACATTCAAGGACGCACTCGACCCAATTTTGGGATGATTTGAGCTATGTCGCATGTTCTGCCCGTTCCCAAGGCTGTCAAGGATCTCTTTGACGATCTTCTCGGCCGGCCGGTCCAGGTCAACCCGGCCGAGCCCCTCCGAGCCGCCGACGTTCCCAAGACCCTGGTCGCCCTGTACACCGACGAACGCTCGCAGCTGCTCGCCGTGATCGGGATGGACTTCGGGCTCACCGCCTACACGGGCGCCGCGATCGGCCTGATCCCCCCTGGTGGGGCCGAGGCCTGCATCGAGGACAACGAGATCTCCAAGATGATCGGCGAGAACGCCATCGAGGTGTGCAACATCCTCGCCGGTCTGCTCAACCGCGAGGGTGTGCCGCGCCTGAAGCTGTACCAGACGTTCCTGCCGGGCGAGAAGGCGCCGACCGACGCGGTGAACTGGCTGCTGGCGCTGGGGCGGCGGCTCGATCTGATCGTCGACGTCTCCGGATACGGCGCCGGGAAGATCTCCATCGCGCTCGCCGGCTGATCGCTGCCGCGGCTGCGGCCTTTGTACCGGTTTTCCGATGGCCGCAGCCGCATGATCGGTGTTCCCGAGGTTGGGTGGGCGACATCGTGCAAAAAATTGCGTAGTCATGCACTACGCTTGCGGGCATGACTCGACGACTCGCTGAGGTGGCGAAGTACGCCGGCGTGAGCGAGGCGACCGTGAGTCGGGTGCTCAACGGCAAGCCCGGCATCTCCGACGCTACCCGCACCGCTGTGCTCACCGCGCTCGACGTCCTGGGCTATGAACGCCCGACGAAACTGCGCGGCGAGCGCGCCCGCCTCGTTGGGCTGGTGCTGCCCGAACTGCAGAACCCGATCTTCCCGGCGTTCGCCGAGGTGGTCGCCGGCGCGCTGTCCAAGCGCGGCTTCACGCCGGTGCTGTGCACCCGGACCGCGGACGGCGTCTCGGAGGCCGACTACGTCGAGATGCTGCTGGACCAGCACGTGTCCGGCATCATCTTCTGCGGCGGGCTCTACCATCAGGCCGCCGCGGAGCACGAGCACTATCACCGGCTGCACGAGCGCGGCCTGCCCGCCGTGCTGGTCAATGCCGCGATCGACGACCTGGGCTTCCCACGCGTGTCGGTCGACGACGGGCACGCCGTGGACCAGGCGTTCAACCACCTGGTGTCGCTCGGGCACAAGCGGATCGGGCTGATCCTCGGCCCCGCCGACCACGCCCCGTCCAACCGCAAGCTGACCGCCTTCGAGGCGGCCGCGCAGTACAGCGACACGGTCAACGCCGAGGACGTCGAGCGGGTCATCTTCTCCATGGAGGGTGGCCGGGCCGGCGCCACGCGCCTCATCAAGCACGGCGTCACCGGCATCATCTGCGCCAGCGACGTGCAGGCGCTGGGCGCGATCCGGGCGGCCCGCCGGCTGGGCCGTGAGGTCCCCGACGACATCTCCGTGGTCGGCTTCGACGACTCCCTGTTCATGAACTGCACCGACCCGCCGCTGACCACCGTCCGTCAGCCCATCCAGGCGATGGGGCAGGCCGCCGTCACCCTCCTGGTGAGCCAGGTGGCCGGCACGCTGGTGCCGACCGAGGAGATGCTCTTCGAGCCGGAGCTGGTCGTGCGGGGCTCCACCGGCGCGCTCAAGGTGCCCGCGCCCAAGGCGACGAAGGCGGTCTCGGCCGCGTAGTTCCTCCCGGTTTCAGCGCAGCGCCACGACTCCTGCACGGAGTCGTGGCGCTCTTTCGTTGTGTCCGCAAGAAGGTGTCCGCTGCGCACCGCGATCCTGCGACCGCGTGCGGTCAACGACCTCTGGCCCTCGCTGCGCGCTTTCGGCCGCTTTCGTGCAAGTCCCCGGACCGTGGGAGCGGGTCCATGCAAGCGACTGCCAATGGATCATTAAAATTTTGCAACGGCCCATGGACTTCTTGTGGCGAGTGAGCCTAATCTCTTGCCTACGCCAGGCGGAAACGCCGGCGCGATGAGACGGAAACCGAACAGCAACGCACCTGACGAACGAGTGCATACCGGCAGCCGACCCCATGCTGCGCATCCGTGCGGAGCGGTCCAGGTAGGACGCCCCGGCCCCGCCCCGCACAGCCCCGAACGATCGGCCCAGTCAGTGCAGGGCCGGAACTTCTCCACACCCCAAACAAGGAGCGACGATGAAGTACTCACGTACCACGATGGCGCTGGCCGTCGCGGGTGCGCTGGCGCTCACCAGCACGCTTACCGCGTGCGGCGACGACAAGAAGGAAAGCGCCGACACCAACGCCGCCGTCACGCTCAACGTCGTGGGTCTGCTCCCCGGCGCGAAGCCCGAGGCGCAGCAGGCGCTCGCGGCCGAGGTGGCGGACTTCCAGAAGGAAAACCCGAACATCACGGTCAAGACCAAGGACTACGAGTGGAAGGCCACCACGTTCGCGGCCGACCTCGCGGGTGGCACGCTGCCGACGGTGTTCGAGATCCCCTTCACCGACGCGAAGACGCTGATCGCCAACGGCCAGATCGCCGACATGCAGTCGTCGCTCAGCAGCCTTTCCTACGCCGCGAACTTCAACAAGAACCTGCTGCAGTACGGCCAGGGCCCGGACGGCCACACCTACGCCATCCCGGCGAAGAGCGTCTACGCGGTCGGCCTGCACTACAACCGTGACCTGTTCACCTCCGCCGGTCTCGACCCCAACAAGCCGCCGACGACCTGGGACGAGGTCCGCACCGCCGCCAAGGCGATCGCGACCAAGAACCCCGGCGTGGCCGGCTTCGCCCAGATGGCGAAGGACGCGACCGGTGGCTGGCAGCTGACGGTCGACACGTACGCCCGCGGCGGTCGCCTCGAGGACGGCAAGAAGGCCACGCTCACCAACGACGCCACCAAGGCCTCGCTGCAGTTCCTGAAGGACCTGCGCTGGACCGACAACGCCATGGGCGCCAACTTCGACTACGACTGGACCGGCATCAACCAGGCGTTCGCCGCCGGCAAGGTCGGCATGTACACCTCGGGTCAGGACGTCTACACGAGCCTGGTCCAGACGAACAACATCAACCCGAAGCAGTACGGCCTCACGATGATCCCGCTCACCGGCGGCGACGCGGGCGTGCTCGGCGGCGGCACCATGGCGGCCGTGTCCAACAAGGCCACCGCCAACGAGAAGGCCGCGGCGGTCAAGTGGATCGACTACCACTACCTGCGCAAGTACACCAACCAGGACGCCGCGAAGAAGAACGCCGAGATCCAGGTTGCGAGCAAGCAGCCGGTCGGTACCCCTGAGCTGCCCATCTTCTCGCAGCAGCAGTACCAGACCTACCAGGACTGGATCAAGTCGTACGTCAACGTGCCGCTGGACCAGATGACCGGCTTCACCACCAAGGTCTTCGACGCCAAGCTCGTCAACGAGCCGGCCATCGCCACGCAGGACGTCTACAAGGCGCTCGACTCGGTCGTCCAGGCCGTCCTCACCAACAAGGACGCCAACATCGACCAGCTCCTCACCGACGCCAACACGAAGGCGCAGCGCGCCATCGACGCCGCCGGCTGATCCTCGCTCCACTGACAGACAAACCCGCAAGGTGTGGGCCGTGGGAACACCGCGGCCCACACCGGGGGCTCTGCCCCCGAAACCAGGACGAGGAGTGATGTGGTCGTGAGTGCACCCGGCGCTCTGCGGCAGACCGGTGAGGTGACCCGGCAGGTCCGCCGGCGCAGCCCGGTCACCTGGGTCCAGCGGGGTGGGCTGAGCTCGGTCCTGTTCGCGCTGCCGCTGCTGATCGTCTTCGGCATCTTCTCGTGGTGGCCGATCCTCCGGTCGATCGTCATGAGCTTCCAGAAGACGAACCTCGTCGGCGACCCGACGTGGGTCGGCTGGAAGAACTTCGAGTTCGTGCTCACCGATCCGGACCTGCCCACGGCGATTCTCAACACGCTGTACTTCGCGCTTCTCGCCCTGATCTTCGGCTACCCGATCCCGCTCGTGGCCGCGGTGCTGATGAGCTCGGTCCGCAAGCGCAAGGGCGTGTTCTCGGTGCTCGCCTACCTTCCCGTCGTGGTGCCGCCGGTCGTCGCGGTGCTGCTGTGGAAGTTCTTCTACGACGGCTCCCAGGACGGTGTGTTCAACACGATCCTCGGGTACGTCGGGCTCGGCCCGTATTCCTGGCTGTCCGACACGACGCTCGTCATGCCGTCGCTCGTGCTCGAAGCGACCTGGGCCGCCGCCGGCGGGACCGTGATCATCTACCTGGCCGCGCTGCTGAGCGTCCCGGACGAGCTGTACGACGCCGCCGAGGTCGACGGGGCCGGCATCTGGCGCAAGGTGTGGCACGTGAGCATGCCGCAGCTGCGCGGCGTCCTGCTCATCACGTTCATCCTGCAGATCATCGGTACGGTTCAGGTGTTCCTGGAGCCCTACCTGTTCACCGGCGGCGGCCCGGCCAACGCCACCATCACGATCCTGCTCATGATCTACGACTACGCGTTCGGCCGGTCCCTGGGTGGGAACTACGGCGCCGCGACCGCACTGTCCGTCCTGCTCGCCACGTTCCTGGCGATCCTGTCGCTGGTGTACTTCAAGCTCACGTCCGGCTGGAGCAAGTCATGACCGGTCAGCGAAGCGGCTCGGGCCGGTCATCGGTGGCGCAGTGTTTGGTCATGCGCCCGGAACGAAGTGAGGACGCATGACCGGCCAGCACAGCTCCGAGGGGAAGAGGACCACCATGACCGTCACCGATCCCTCCAGGCACCGGGCGGACGCGGGCGGGTCGATCCAGACGCCCGTCGCCGCGGGGCCGGGCGGTGCCGTCCTCGGCGGGCGGCCGGCGCGCAAGCCCAAGAAGACGCAGCCGGAAGGCACCCGCGGCTACGTCTCGGCGAAGGACTGGCAGAACCCGCGCATCCGCGGCACCATGACGCTCCTGCACGGGCTCCTGATGGCCCTGCTCCTCCTGGTCGGCGTCGGGCCGATGCTGCTGCTGGCGAAGTTCGCCATCACACCCACGCAGGACATCATCCGCACGCCGCTGGCCATCTTCCCGAACGGCGTCCGGCTGGAGAACATCTCCGAGGCGTGGAACGACGTCCAGATCAGCCACTACTTCCTCAACACGATCTGGCTCGCGGCCGGCTCGTGGTTCGTCCAGATGCTCGTCGCGACCACCGGCGGCTACGTGCTGTCCGTCCTGCGGCCCGCCTGGGGCAAGATCGTCAACGGCCTGGTGATCGCCACACTGTTCGTGCCGAGCGTCGTGCTCCTCGTGCCGCTGTACCTCACGATCCTCAACCCGCCAGTGGTCGGCACCTCGCTCATCAACAACTTCCTCGCCGTGTGGTTGCCGTCCGGCGCGAGCGCCTTCAACGTCGTGCTCATGACCCGGTTCTTCGACGGCCTGCCCCGCGAGGTGTTCGAGGCCGCCAGGGTCGACGGCGCCAGCTCGTTCCGGCTGTTCTGGTCGGTCGTCCTGCCGATGTCCAAGCCCATCCTCGGCGTGGTGTCGGTGTTCGCGACGATCGCCAGCTGGAAGGACTTCCTCTGGCCGATGCTCGTGCTCAAGGACCCGTCCAAGCAGCCGCTGTCGGTGCGCCTGCCCGCCATCGCGTCGCAGACCGACCTCGGCGTGTTCCTCGCGGCGCTCGCGATCTCGACGCTCATCCCGGTCGTGTTCTTCATCGCCTTCCAGCGACTGTTCCTCTCGGGCGCCGGACTGGGAGGGGCCGTGAAGGGCTAGCCCTTCGTCAGATCCACCTTGTCGTGTACAGGCAACACCTTCGGGCATAGGCAACACCGAGTGTGAGAAAGCAGGTTCCACGTGGCCGACCAACACCACCAGGCTTGGTGGCGCAGCGCCGCTATCTACCAGGTCTACTTGCGTAGTTTCGCCGACGGCAACGGCGACGGCGTCGGCGACCTGGCGGGCCTGCGATCCAGACTGCCGTACCTGGCGGGCCTCGGGGTCGACGCGATCTGGATCGTGCCGTGGTACCCGTCCCCGCTCGCCGACGGCGGCTACGACGTCGCCGACTTCCGCGCCATCGACCCGATCTTCGGCACCCTCGCGGAGGCCGAGAAGCTGATCGAGGAGGCGCACGCCGCGGGCATCCGGGTCATCTGCGACATCGTGCCCAACCACTGCTCCGACGCTCACGCCTGGTTCCAGAAGGCCCTCGCGTCCTCGCCCGGTTCGCCCGAGCGTGACCTCTTCTGGTTCCGCAAGGGGCGCGGCCCGGAAGGCGAGCAGCCGCCGACCGACCTGCAGTCCATCTTCGGCGGCCCCGCCTGGACCCGCGTCCCCGACGGCGAGTGGTACCTGCACCTCTTCGCCTCCGAGCAGCCCGACTTCAACTGGGACCACCCGGCGGTCCGGGACGAGTTCGAGGACATCGTCCGCTTCTGGCTCGACCGGGGCATCGACGGCATCCGCATCGACTCGGCCGCCGTCCTCATCAAGGACCCCCTCGTCAGCGACAAGTACGAGGACAACGAGGGCATCCACGACGTCTACCAGGCGTGGCGGCGCATCTCCGACACCTACACGCCGCCGCGCGCCCTCATCGGCGAGGTGTGGCTGCCCGACCACGAGGCCTTCGCCCGCTACCTGGCCCCCAACGAGCTGCACACCGCCTTCAACTTCGCGTTCCTCAACGCGCCGTGGGAGGCCGACAAGCTCCGCTACGAGATCGACATGACCCTCGAGGTGCACGCGCCGGTCTCCGCCCCGGCCACCTGGGTCCTGTCCAACCACGACGTCACCCGCGAGGTCACGCGCTTCGGCCGCGAGTCGACCAACTTCTCCTTCGCCGAGAAGCGCTACAACGTGCCCTCCGACCTCGCGCTGGGCAGCCGCCGCGCCCGCGCCGCCGCGCTGCTCATCATGTCGCTGCCCGGCGCGGTCTACCTGTACCAGGGCGAGGAGCTGGGCCTGGAGGAGGTCGAGGACCTCGACGACGCCCTCCGCGAGGACCCGATGTACCACCGCTCCGGCGGCACCAACCCCGGCCGCGACGGCTGCCGGGTGCCGCTGCCCTGGTCCGGTGACTCGGCCCCCTTCGGCTTCAGCCCCGCCGACGCCGCCGGCCAGCCGTGGCTGCCGCAGCCGGCCGCCTGGGCGTCGAAGACCGTCGCCGCGCAGGAGGGCGTCGAGGGGTCGTTCCTCGAGCTGTACCGCGAGGCCCTGCGCATCCGGCGCGCCGAGCCCTCCCTCGGCGACGGCCCCATGCGGTGGCTCGACTCCGCGCCCGACGTCCTCGCCTTCGCCCGCGACGACACCTTCGCCAACGTCACCAACCTCGGCACGGCGCCGGCCCAGCTGCCGCCGCACCGCGAGGTGCTCGTCAGCAGCGTGCCGCTCAACGCCGACGGCACACTCCCCGTGGACGCCTCAGCCTGGCTGCGGCTGTCCTGACCCACGCAGCACCCGCAGACGCCGTCTGGAACCTGGCGCTGGGCCCGGCCGCCACCGAGCCCAGCGCCAGCCGGACCCGACGGCCCACATGCCCCGGGCGGTCGCACAAGTTGGCGGGTGCGACCGCCCGGCCGTAATTCCCCCCGCTGTGCTTCCGCCCCACCGCTGCCGCGGCAGGTCCCGGCGCGGATTCTCACCCGACCGCTCGCACGGCGGGTCCCGGCCGGGATTCTCATCCGCACCCCAATGCGCCGCTCCGCGGCGCACTGCCCGAGCCGAGACGCGAGCCAGGCCAAGCGCCGCATCCGCGCCGCATCCGGTGGTCGCCCACCCCGCCCACGGACCGCAGCGTGCGGGCACACCCAAGCCGACGCCGTTCACCACACGATCGAAGGACAGCCCTGGCCGCCCACACGACCAGATCCGTTCTTGGATCACGCGGTCGGGCGCACATCGCAGCGCCGCCACCGGTCTTGGGCACTCGATCAAGTGCGGTCGCGGCCACCGCGCCGCCGGATCCGTTTTTGGTTCACGCGGTCGGGCGCACATCACGGCAGCACCGCTGTTGCCGGCCCGCGAGCGCTTGATCGAAGGACAGCCCTGGCCACCCGCACGACCGGATCCGTCTTTGGATCATGCGGTCGGGTGCGCATCGCAGCGTCGCCGTCGGTCTTGGGCGCTCGATCAAGTGCGGTCATGGCCACCGCGCGGCCGGATCCGTCCTTGGTTCACGCGGTCTGGTGCTCATCACGGCAGCACCGCTGTCGCCGGCCCGCGAGCGCTTGATCGAAGGACGGCCCTGGCCACCCGTACGACCGGATCCGTTCTTGGATCATGCGGTCGGGCGCTCATCGCAGCGTCGCCGTCGGTCTCGGGCGCTCGATCAAGTGCGGTCATGGCCACCGCGCGGCCGGATCCGTCCTTGGTTCACGCGGTCTGGTGCTCATCACGGCAGCACCGCTGTCGCCGGCCCGCGAGCGCTTGATCGAAGGACGGCCCTGGCCACCCGTACGACCGGATCCGTTCTTGGACCATGCGGTCGGGTGCACATCGCAGCGTCGCCGTCGGTCTCGGGCGCTCGATCAAGTGCGGTCATGGCCACCGCGCGGCCGGATCCGTCCTTGGATCAACTGGTCCGGCGCACATCTCAGCAGCACCGTCGTTGCCGGTCCCGAGCACTTGATCGAAGGACGGCCCTGGCCACCCACACCGCCAGATCCGTCCTTGGATCAGCCGGTCCGGTGTGCGTCGCAGCCGCGTGATCGCCGGCTGCTCGGGGGTGGCCAGGCAGCGCGGGGTGGTGTGGTGCTGCGGCCGGGATCGCGTCGGCCTCGCCGGCTGCCTTCCCGGTTATGTCCGCGGCGCGGACATAACCGAAATTTCGGTTATGTCGGGGAGCGGAGCGAGTCGACATAACCGGGGTGGCAGGGGCCACCGGGCCGTTGGGGGTCTGAGCTGCGGGCGGGTGGGGTGGCGGAGGGCTTGGTCGCTTCGTGAACGGTCTATTTCCAATACTTAACTGTTAACGGCGCGGCGGGGTCGAGGGTTAACTGTTAAGCGGGGGACAGATCTTCCGGTCGATCGTGGGCCGCCATTAACGTCGTTGGCAAGGAAAACGACTTCCTTGTGGAGGCGGCACATGCGTTCCACCCTTACCGTCGCGGCGACATCCCAGCCGTTCAGATGGTGACGCCGGTAATGTCCGGGAACAGAGGCGGGGCGCTGGTCACACCGGCGCCCCGTTGTTCCCAGCTGCCCAAGACGATCTGAGCAGCAGGAACTTCAGTCCCAGTCCCATCGGAACCCGTAACGACCCGGGCCGTAGTCCAGTGCGATCGCGTGGACTGAATTGCCCACATCGACCTCGTTAGGGGTCACCTGTTCGGTCTGGCCGTCCATCTGCTGGAACTGATAGACGGCCCGCGGCAGCGCTGCCGGGTCGAAACACACCTCGAGCACGTATTCACGCACTGGAAGCCGAAACTTGCGCTCATAATTGGTCGCGGTCGGAAACGGCGGATAATTATGTAGCGCATGTTCGGTGATGACCGTCTCTCCCTTGGCGAGCGGGCGGTCGAAGAGCAGCTCCGCCAGGAGAAACGCGCTTTCCACGTGCTCGACCACCCGGCCCAGGCGGCAGTTGCGGACCGCGGTGATCAGCGGGAGCGGGTGCTCCAGCTCGTCGAGGCGCACGATCACGACATACCGGTCGGGACCGTCGGCCTCGGCCCGTAACACCTGCCGGACGAGGAACGAGACCTCCTCGCGCTCCGGCCCGACGTTGACCCGGTCGTGCTGACTGAGCCGGGTCAGCCGCTCGTCCCAGCGGGTGTCGACACCCTGCGCCAGGTCGGTGATGAGGTCCTGCTCGGACCAGAACGCACCCAGGCCGGGTGCCTCCTGGCTCTTGTGCAGGTGCCGGCCGCGCGGGCGCGGCGGCCCCACGAGGGCGGCCAGGGACCCCGGCTCGACCTCCAGGATCTTCTCGAGCTCGGCGAGGGCGGCCAGGGACTCACGCCGCTCGGGACGGCTGCGTCCGGTCTGCCAGTAACTCAACGTGGCGAGACTCACTGAATATCCCTCGGCGCGAAGCCGCTCCTGGATGCGTTCCAGTCCCAGGCCCCGTGCCTGGATGGCGTCACGTAGCGCGCCGGCGAAGTCGACCATCAGCCCCCCGGGAGCCATCCTCGCGGTCGGGACGGGGGCACGCAAGCGCGCGTTTGCGTGAAGCCCGATTCGGTAACCCCGGACCACATGGGCGAGCGCTGGTACACCGAGAGTGTCATCTATTGCCTGGACGTCGAGACGTTCCAGGACTCCAACGGCGATGGCATCGGCGACTTTCAAGGTCTCATCAGTCGCCTCGACTACCTGACCAGGCTCGGGATCAATTGCCTGTGGCTGCATCCGATCCATCCGACACCCGGCAAGGACGACGGGTACGACGCCACGGACTTCTACAACGTCGATCCCCGGCTCGGCACGCTGGGCGACTTCGCCGAATTGCTGCACGAGGCGGCGAACCGCGGGATCAAGGTCATCATCGATCTGGTGGTGAATCACACGTCGGACGAGCACCCGTGGTTCCAGTCGGCGGTCGCGTCGAAGGACTCGCCGTACCGCGACTGGTTCGTGTGGGCCGACACCGAGCCGTCCGACCGCTACCAGGGGATGGTGTTCCCCGGCGAGCAGAAGGAGACGTGGACGTACCACCGCAAGGCCCGCGCCTGGTACTACCACCGCTTCTACGACTTCCAGCCGGACCTCAACTTCGCCAACCCGCTGGTGCGGGCCGAGGTGAAGAAGATCCTGGCCTTCTGGATCCAGCTCGGCGTCGCGGGGTTCCGCATGGACGCGGTGCCGTTCATCATCGAGCTGACGGAGCCCGGGGTCCCCGAAAGCCCGATGGACTTCGACTACCTCAGCGAGCTGCGGCAGCACATCCAGTGGCGGCGCGGCGACGCGGTGCTGCTCGCCGAGGCGAACGTGGAGCCGGAGAAGCTGCCGGAGTACTTCGGCGACTCCGGCGGGTCGGGCAACCGCATCCACATGCTGTTCGACTTCATGCTCAACGGCCGCCTCGTCCTCGCGCTGGCCCGGCAGCACCCGGAGCCGGTCATCGAGTGGCTGCGGACCACGCCGAAGCTGCCGCCGGGCGGGCAGTGGGCGACGTTCCTGCGCAACCACGACGAGATCGACCTGTCCCGGCTCACCGCCGAGCAGCGCGAGGACGTGTTCGCGCAGTTCGGCCCCGATGAGGACATGCGGCTGTACGACCGGGGCATCCGCCGCCGTCTCGCACCCATGCTCGGCAACGACCGGAGCCGCCTGGAGCTGGCCTACTCGCTGCAGTTCACGCTGCGGGGCACCCCGGTGCTGCGGTACGGCGAGGAGATCGGCATGGGGGAGGACCTGACCCAGACCGGCCGGTACGCCATCCGCACCCCCATGCAGTGGTCGTTCGCGAAGAACGGAGGGTTCAGCGACGCCGAGCCCATCCGCCCGGTCATCAGCAAGGGCGAGTGGGGCTACGAGAAGGTCAACGTCACCGCCCAGCGGCACGACGACCGGTCGCTGCTGGCGTGGTTCGAGCGGATGATCCGCACCCTCCGGGAGATTCCGGAGGTCGGCGGCGGCGTGTGTACGTGCGTCGACCGGCAGCTGCCGCCGGGGGTCCTCGCCCACCGGGCCGACGGGCCGACCGGCTCGGTGCTGTTCCTGCACAACCTGGGCACCGAGGACGCCGTCGTCGACCTCGGCGACCTCGCCAAGGAGACGCACCTGCCCAACGACGTCTTCGCCGACCGGGAGTACGACCTGGCCGGCGACTTCACCGCGCTGCGGCTGGCCGGCTACGGGTACCGCTGGATCCGCCTGCGCCGCAGCAGCGCGTGACGGTCACTGCGTCAACGGCAGCCCGAGGCGGTCGAAGTGCTCCTCGCCGATGAACGACGTGATCGCGCTGATCCGCTCGCCGCGCAGGGTCAGCACGCTGACCGACCAGGCACGGTGCGGGCCCGTGCCGCCGTCGCGCAGGTAGCAGGCGACGGCGGGCTGGGCGTTCGCCGTCGCCGGCAGGTGCCGCCATGAGCCGCAGCGCTTCAGCGGCAGCTCGGCGGCGAACTCGATCGCGGCCTTCCCGCGGTACCAGTGCGGCAGCGGCGGCATCGACCAGGTCACGTCCTGCGTCACCAGCGCGACGAGGCCGGCCGTGTCGCCGCGCTCCATCGCCGTCGCGTAGCGGGTGACGAGCTCCCGGACCCGCGCGTCGCCGACGTCGCGCAGGGTCCGCTGCTGGGTCGGCGCCGGCACGCGCTCCGCGACGAGCCGGCGGGCCCGGGCCAGCGCCGAGTTCACCGACGTGGGCGTGGTCCGCATCATCGCGGCGATCTCGGCGGCGGAGAAGCCCAGCACGTCGAAGAGCAGCAACGCCGCCCGCTGGTTGCCCGGCAGGTGCTGCAGGGCCGCGACGAACGCCAGCTCGACGGTCTCGCGCCGCTCATAGACGGCCTCCGGGTAGGGCTCCAGCCACGCCACCTCGGTCAGCGGGGCGGGCGCGAGCTCGACGCGTTCGCTGGCCGGCCCCAGGTCCATCGGCAGCGCCCGCCGCCCCCGGGCCGCGGCGAGGTCCAGGCAGGTGCGGGTGGCGACGGTGTACAGCCACGCCCGCAGCGACCCCTGCTCCTTGACCGCGCCGATCCCGCGCCACGCTCGCAGCAGCGCGTCCTGCAGCGCATCGTCGGCGTCGTGGACCGAGCCCAGCATCCGGTAGCAGTGCGCGTGCAGCTGCGCCCGCAGCGGCTCGACCAGTCTCGTGAACTCGTCGGCGGGATCGCGACGATTCTGCGCCCCGGCGCCGGTCTCACTGTCGACCGATGTTCCGACTGACATTTCCACCGCCCTTGTCTGGAGGAGTTCATGAACCACACGCTGCGCGTGCCCGACGCCACCCTGTACTACGAGGTGCGCGGCCGGGGTCCGCTGCTGGTGCTCGCCGGCGCCCCGATGGGCACCAGGTTCCTCGCGCCGCTGGCCGACCTGCTCGCCGCCGACCATACCGTCCTCACGACCGACCCTCGAGGCGTCGGCGGCAGCGTCCCCGACGACCCGGACGCGGACTCGACCCCGCAGCTGCGCGCGGCCGACCTGGCCGCGCTGATCGCCCACCTGGACGCCGGTCCCGCCGCCGTCTTCGGCACGAGCGGCGGCGCCGTCACCGGGCTGGCGCTGGCGCAGTCGCATCCCAGTGTGATGCACACGCTCGTCGCTCACGAGCCGCCGGTGACGGAGCTCCTGCCCGACGCCGCCGGGCAGCGGGTGGCGATCGAGGACATCATCGCCACCTACGCGTCCGGCGACGTGCCCGGCGCCTGGATGAAGTTCCTGGTCAACGCCAACATCCCGATGGACCCCTCGGCCGCGCCGCCCCCGCCGGACGCCCAGCAGGAGGCCGACGAGCGGTTCTGGTTCCTGCACGAGATGCGCGGCACCACCCTGTTCCAGCCGGATCTCGCCGCGCTGCGTTCGTCCGGTGTACGGATCGTCGTCGCCGTCGGGGAGGACTCCACCGGTCAGATCTGTGACCGGACGTCGGCCGCCCTGGCCACGGAGCTGGGCACGGAGCGCGCCGTGTTCCCGGGCGGGCACATCGCCTTCGTGGAGGACCCGGCCACCTTCGCGCCCCGCCTGCGCGAGGTCCTGAAGTAGGCCTCAGCGGGAGGGGATCTCGCCGGCGGTCACGGGGCGGCCGAAGTGCCAGCCCTGGCCGAGGTCGCAGCCCAGCGACGCGAGGCGGCCGGCCTGGTCGGCCGTCTCGATGCCTTCGGCGGTGACGGTCATCTGCAGGGTGTGCGCCAGGCGGATGACCGTCTCCACGATCTGCTCGTCGACGTGGTCGCTGGCCAGGGAGCGGATGCCGGCCATGAAGGCGCCGGCGAGCTTCAGGCCGTGGACCGGGAGGTGGCGCAGGTAGGCGAGGTTGGAGTAGCCGATGCCGAAGTCGTCGATGACGATGCGCACGCCCAGGTCGGCGATGGTGCGCAGGGTCTGGATGGGCTGGCCGGTCGACTGCATGAGGACGGTCTCGGTCAGCTCCAGCTGCAGGTTGGCCGGGGAGAGGCCCGTGTCGGCGAGGGCATGGCGCACGTCGTCGAGCAGCCGGGGGTCGGTGCACTGGCGCGGGGAGACGTTGACGCTGATGAGCAGCGGCGTGTCGGGGTGCGAGCGCTGCCAGTCGGCGGCCACGCGGCACGACTCGCGCAGGACCCAGCGGCCCAGCGGATGGATCATGCCGGACTGCTCGGCGACGGGGATGAACGTGTTGGGCGAGACGGTGCCGAGGTCCGGGTGGCGCCAGCGCAGCAGCGCCTCGGCGCCGCGCAGCCGGTTGTCGGCGAGGGCCACGAGCGGCTGGTAGACCAGCTCGAACTCGCCGCGGTCCAGGGCACCCGCGAGGCGGCCGGTCAGCCCGTACCGCAGGACCTGCTGCGCGTTGCGCTTAGCGTCGAAGAGCGCGTAACGGGCGCGGCCCTCCTCCTTCGCCAGGTAGAGCGTGGCGTCCGCGGCGCGCAGCAGCTCGTCGGGGTCGGCGCCGTGGCAGGGCTGCTCGACGATGCCGATGCTGGCCGACACGGACAGCTCGTGGCTGTCGAGGCGGACGGGCTTGCTCAGCTCGGCCAGCATCGCCTCGGCCAGCTCGGTCAGCTGGCCGGGGCCGGTGCTGTGGCGCACGACCACCACGAACTCGTCGCCGCCGACCCGGGCCACGAAGTGGCCGGCGCCGTTGACGCAGGCCCGGAGCCGGTCGGCCAGGGCGACGAGGAGCCGGTCGCCGGAGCCGTGGCCGAGGGTGTCGTTGACGGTCTTGAACTCGTCGAGGTCCAGGAAGCAGACGCCGATCCGGTCGCGCCCGCCGGCCTCACCGAGCGTGTCGGTGAGGTGCCGGTAGAGCAGGACCCGGTTGGGCAGCCCGGTCAGCGGGTCGTGGTGCGCCTGGTGGTGCAGCTCCAGCTGCAGGCTGTGCTCGGCGTCGGTGAGCGCCCTGGCCCAGGCGCGGCGGATGCGCTCCTGGTCGTCGAGGATCCGCTGCCGGCCGGCGCGGGTGAAGCCGGCCGCGACCGCGCCGAGGACCGCGCCGATCCTGTCGTCGTCGTCGGGCTTGACGTCCGCGGCGGCGGGCAGCGAGGCGAGGACGGCGATGGAGTGCTGGAGCGCCTCGGGGCTGGACAGCCCGACATCGATGAGCGCCGCGCCGGCTCCGGCGGCGGGCCGGGGGTCGAACGGGTCGGCGCGCAGCACGCCGGCTAGCAGCGTGACCAACTGCTCGAAGCGGTCGCGGAGCGTCTCGGCGCCCACGTCGAGGAAGCTGGTCCGGCGGACGGCGGCGACCCACCGGTGCGCGAGATCGGACAGCGCAGGCTCGATGAGCGCATCGTCCTGGCCGTCGGCGCCGGTCAACCACATCACCTCTGGCGCGAAGATTACCGTGCGCCGGAGCATTGAAGAATCGACGCTCAGTGCCGTTGTCCGGCCGTTTCGGTGAGGCCCGCGACGAAGCGGGTCAGGAGCTGGGCGAACGTCTCCACCTCCGCGGGCGTCCAACCGGCGGTCGCCGCGGCGAACCTCGCCCGCCGCGCGGCGTGCACCCGCTCGCACAGTGCCAGCCCGGCCGGGGTGCGCACGAGCAGCGACCGGCGGCCGTCGTCCTGGTCGGCCTCCCGCCGCACCCAGCCCGCCTCGACGGCGGCGGCGACGAGCTTGCTCGCGCGGGGCTGCGCCACGTCGAGCGCGGCGGCGACCGCCGTCACCGTCGCGCGGTCGCGCAGCCCCTCGACCGCGTCGACGACGTCGAAGACCGCCGGGTCCACCCCGCTGGCCGGGCCGCTGCGGGCCAGTGCGCGCCGGGTCTGGCTGCGTCGGATCGACACCATCGCGGTCTCGACGGCGGCAAGGGAAGGATGCATAATTTTTGTTATCTACATTCTGGAGGCATGTACAGGTGGAACCCATGAAACCAGAGGACAGGCCGATCGGCTATTGGCTGCGCGAGCTCGACCAGCGGATCGAGGGCGCGTTCGGGGCTGCGCTGGACCGGCAGGGGCTGCGCCGCCGGCACTGGCAGCTGCTCAACGGCCTCGGGCCGGAGGACCCGTTGTGGGAAGGGCAGGGGGAGTGCCGGCAGGACCTGGTCCAGCGGGGGTGGATGCGGCAGGACGGCGCGCTCACGGATGACGGCGAGCGGGCGAGGGCGGCGATCGCCGCCGACGTGGCCGCGGTCCGCCGGCGGGTCGCCGAGGGCGTCCCCGCCGAGGACTACCTGACCACCGTGCGCACCCTGGCCCGGATGGCGGAGAACCTCAGCGCGTGACCACGTGGCGGGCGATGGCGCCGACCGTGCGCGGGGTCAGCGTGCCGTCGCCGAGGCCGAGCTCGACCAGGTCGTCGAAGACCGCCTGGCGCCGGTCGGCGGCGCGTACCGCGGCGTTGACGATCCACTGCCGGCCGCCGAGCAGCGCCGCCGCCCGCGAGTGCCGCAGGTGCCGCCCGAGCCGGCCGCGCAGCGCCGCGGCGTACCGCTGCCCCGGCGCGTCACCGGACGCCGCCGCACCGGCCAGGGCGCCGGACAGCACCGCGTAGAAGATGCCCTCGCCGGTGAAGGGGTTGATCAGCGACAGCGCGTCGCCCGCGAGCAGCAGCCGGCCCCGGGCCGGCGCCGGGCGGCGCGTCGACAGCGGCAGGTGGTGCGCCCGCAGCCCGGTCGCCGCCGCCGTGTCCACGTCGGGCAGCAGCTCGGCGAGGCGGTCCAGCAGGTGCGCCCGGGAGACCGGCCGGCCGTGCAGCACCTCCCCGTAGCCGATGTTGGCGGTGCCGTCCCCGATCGGGAAGGCCCACGCGTAGGCCGGCCACTCCCGCGACGCGGTCACGATCCGCTGCTCGGCGGGCTGCCCCGCGAAGGGCGCGTAGCCGCGGATGGCGAGCGCCAGGTGGCCGGGGCCGTTCGGCGGCTGCCCGAGCGCCTTGCGCACCGCCGAATACGCGCCGTCGGCGCCGATGACCGCCCGCGCCGAGACCATCCCGTCGACGACCACCCGGTCCGGGCGCTCCTCGATGCGGCGCACGGTGTGGCGGCGCAGCACCGCCCCGGCCGCCACCGCACCGTCCACGATCCGTTCGTCGAGGACCAGCCGGGGGATGGTGTACGCGGGGCGCGCGTGCCTGCGGGCGACCGCCCCACCGGCGGGCCCGACGAGCCGCAGCGACGGCACCGGCGCGAAGCCGTCCTCGACGCCGGTCACGCCGAGCCCGGCGAGCACGTCGAGGGCGTGCGGCGCGACCCCGTCACCGCACGGCTTGTCGCGCGGGAAGCCGGCCTTGTCCAGCAGCAGCACGCTCGCGCCGGCCCGCCGCGCGGCGAGCGCCGCCGCCGCGCCCGCCGGACCGGCACCGACCACCACGACGTCGAAGTCGTCCATGCCAGCACGCTAACGGTGCTCCGGCACCGTGTGCACGCCGGCGGCGGACCCCTTCGACTTGAGCATCATGATGAAGGCGAGCACCCGGGCGACCGCGCCGAAGAACTCCGCCGGGATCTCGTCGCCGATCTCGCACGCGCCGTGCAGCGCCCGGGCGAGCGGCACGTCCTCGACCATCGGTACCCGGTGCTCGGTGGCGACCTCGCGGATCTTCAGCGCGATCACGCCCAGGCCCTTCGCCACCACCCGCGGCGCGCCCTTCGTCGGGTCGTACCGCAGCGCCACCGAGACGTGCGTCGGGTTGACCACCACGACGTCGGCCTTGGGCACGTCGGCCATCATCCGGCTGCGGGCCATCTCGTGCTGCCGCTGCCGGATGTGGCCCTTCACGTGCGGGTCGCCCTCGGACTTCTTGTGCTCCTCCTTGATCTCCTCCTTCGACATCATCAGCTGCTTGTTGACCCGGCGCTTGGCCACGAAGTAGTCGGCGAAGGCGAGCACGAGGCCGGTGACGGCGGCGATCCTGATGACCTTCAGCACCGTGTCGGCGACCAGGCCGATGATCGTCTGCAGCGGCATCGCGGTCGCGCCCAGCAGCGTCGGCACCAGCGTGTGCATCGTGTTGTAGACGACGACGCCGAGGATGATTACCTTCGCCAGGGACTTGACGCTCTCCCACGCCGCCTGGCCGCCGAACGTGCGCTTCAGGCCCTTGAGCGGGTTGAGCTTCTTGAAGTCGGGCTTGAGCTGCTTCGTCGCCGGGCGCAGGCCGCCCTGGGCGGCGGTGCCGACGATCGCGAACACGAACAGGCCCACGGTGATCGGCGCGGCGCAGATCGCGATGTCCGTCATGCCGGTCTTGAGCAGCTCCAGGGCCTTGGCCGGCTCCGGGTCGGTGAACGCCTGCGTGCTCTTGGAGAACAGGTCCTGGGTCCGTGCCATGACGCTGCGGGCCGTCATCGGCAGGAGCATGCTGGCCAGCAGCACCCCACCCCACGCGCCGAGATCCGGCGTGCGGGCCCGGGTGCCCTCGCGCCGCGCCTGCCGTTTCTTCTGCTCGGTAGGCTGCTCGGTCTTCTCACCAGCCATTACCGGCCCAGCGCGCCCTCGATGGTGCGCATCGACCAGCCGACCGCCGCCAGGTACGCCTTCGCCAGGTCCGCCGACGACACCGGCGTGGCGGCGAGGGCGTGCTCGTCGGCCACCTCGTACGCCCGCACGATCGACAGGACCTGGCCGAGCCGGCCGTGCCCGTCGACGAGCGCGTCGGCCACCTCGACCGTCAGCGGCAGCCGGGTGACCAGCTCCGCGACCGGCTCCGAGATGAGCTCGGCGACACCGGCGAGCAGGCCGACGGTGAACGCCGCGTCGCCCTGCAGCCCGAGCCGCTCCGCGACGGTCTGGCACAGCCGGGCCCGGGCCATCGTCGTGGACAGCTGGTCCTCGGTCGCCGACTCCGCCACGTCGCTGACGAGCATCAGCGCCGCCCACTGCCGGATCTTCGCCGAGCCGAGCAGCACGACCGCGTCGCGGACCGACGCCACCTTGCGCGGCAGCCCGGACGCGGCCGAGTTCGTCGCCCGCAGCACGCGGTAGGACAGCGCCGGGTCGCTCTGCACGATCGCCGACACCTTCGCGATGTCGGCGTCCTCCGCGGTGACCGCGCCGAGCAGCTCCAGGCGGCGCAGCCGCGACGGTGACAGCGCGACCGCCGTCAGCACCTGGGGGCGGCCCACGGCGTACCCCTGCAGCAGGTCGAACCCGAGCCGCTGCGCCAGCAGGATGTGCTCCTCGATCTCCACCCGCTCCGCGACGAGCTTGATCCCCGGGTAGCGGCGGCAGCGGGCCACCACCTCGGCGAGCTCCTCGGGCTCGCGGATGAGCAGGTCCAGCTTCACGTACGAGGCCAGGCCCAGCAGCCGCTCGTGGCCGAGGCCGAACACGAAGTCGTCGAGGGCGATCTCGTACCCCTGCTGCACCAGCCTCGCGGTCCCGGCGAGCACCGCGTCGTCGATCTCGACGGTCTCCAGGATCTCCAGGATCGCGTGGTCCGGGTCGAACGGCAGCGGCAGGTCACCGACGAGGAAGTCGCGGGTCAGGTTGATGAAGCACTTGCGGCCGCCGACGAGCTGCTCCAGGCCGAACTCGGTGAACGCGTTGACGATGACCTGGCTGGTCGCGTACGCGCTGCGCCGGGACGCCTCCACCTCGTCCGCGGCGCCACGGAACAGCAGCTCGTAGCCGACGACATGCCCGGACCAGTCGTAGAGCGGCTGGCGTCCGATGTGGACGAGCTGGGTCGAGTCGGGAGTGGAGGTCGTTGCGGGCTGCACGCCCCTGACGATCGGCACCCGGCCCTGCAACCAAAGGAAAACCCTCAGAACTACCCGTTCGGCACCGATCAGGTGAACGCGTCACATCGGAAAGACGGGGAGAGCGTGCCCAAACGCCTGTCGCAGTTCGTCGTGCCCATCGGCATCGTGCTGATCATCCTCATGATGGTCGTGCCGCTGCCGGCCATGCTGCTGGACACGCTCATCGCCGCCAACATCACGCTGGCGCTCGTGATCGTGCTGGTCAGCATGTACGTGAAGCGGCCGCTGGAGTTCTCGTCGTTCCCCTCGCTGCTGCTCATCGCGACGCTCTTCCGCCTGTCGCTCAACATCAGCGCGACGCGGCTGGTGCTGACCGAGGGCTTCGCCGGTGACGTCATCGAGGCGTTCGGCCACTTCGTCGTCGGCGGCTCGCTCATCGTCGGCCTCGTCATCTTCCTGATCCTGTTCATCGTCCAGTTCATCGTCATCACCAAGGGCGCGGAGCGCGTCGCCGAGGTCGGCGCCCGCTTCACCCTCGACGCGATGCCCGGCAAGCAGATGGCGATCGACGCCGACCTCAACGCCGGCCTCATCGACGAGGCCACGGCCCGCAAACGCCGCACCGAGATCACCTCCGAGGCGAGCTTCTACGGCGCGATGGACGGCGCGTCGAAGTTCGTCAAGGGCGACGCGATCGCCGCCATCATCATCACGCTGGTCAACCTCATCGGCGGCTTCGCGATCGGCATGCTGCAGCGCGGGCTGTCGGCGACCGACTCGATCCAGACCTACTCGCTGCTGTCCGTCGGCGACGGCCTCGTCTCGCAGATCCCGGCGCTGCTGCTGTCCGTGGCGACCGGCCTCATCGTGACCCGCTCCGCCAACGACGGCGACATGGGCGCCACGGTCAGCAAGCAGCTCAGCCAGAACCGCCGGGCGCTGCAGATCGGCGGCGGCGCGGCGCTCGCGCTGTGCCTCATCCCCGGGCTGCCGAAGCTGCCCTTCCTGCTCGTCGGCGCGGCGGTGCTGATCATCGCCCAGCGCCTGCCGAAACCCGTCAGCGAGGCCGACCAGCAGGACGCTGCCGCCACCGAGGCCGAGCCGCCACCGCCGGACCCGACGGAGACGCTGATCGGGGAGATGCGGGTCGACCCGCTGGAGCTGGCCCTCGCGCCGGACCTCGTCGACCTCGTCGACGCCAGCGGCGGCGACCTCCTGGAGCGGGTCCGGGCCCTGCGCCGCAAGGTCGCCCTGGAGCTCGGCATCGTCATGCCGCCGGTGCGCACCCGCGACGACCTGGAGCTGCCGCTGTCGACGTACGCGGTGCGCATCAGCGGCGTCGAGGTCGGCCGCGGCCAGGCGCCGCCCGGGACGGTCCTGGCGATCGGCGACGGCCTGGACTTCCTGCCCGGCCGGGCCGGCGTCGAGCCCGTCTTCGGCCTGGCCGGCAAGTGGGTGCCGGCCGAGCTGCGCCACCAGGCGGACCTCACCGGCGCGACGGTCGTCGACCGGGCGTCCGTCATCATCACGCACCTGGCGGAGATCGTCCGCTTGCACGCCAGCCGCCTGCTGGGGCGCGAGGACGTCCGCGCGCTCACCGAGATCGTCAAGCGCACGCACCCCGTCGTCGTGGAGGAGCTGACCCCGGCGGCGCTCAGCCTCGGGCAGGTCCAGCGGGTGCTGCAGACCATGCTCGACGAGGGCGTGCCGATCCGCGACCTGGTGCGCATCTTCGAATCCCTGTCGCTGCAGGCGAAGCAGTCCACCGACCCCGACTCGCTGGTCGAGGCGGCGCGGGCGTCACTCGGGCCGGCGATCGCCTCCCGGTACGCCCACGACGGCACCCTCACGGCGATCACGCTCGAGCCGAGGCTGGAGCAGCAGCTGCTGGAATCGCTGCGCCCGACCGACAGCGGACTGCAGTTGCTGATCGACACGGCACGCGCCGAGTCGATGCTCGCCGACCTGACCAGAATCACCGAACTCGGCGAGGAACGGGGCGTCAGTCCTGTCCTCGTCTGCTCACCGCAACTGCGCAACGCTCTGCGGAAACTGGTGCAGATGGCATTGCCGCGTTTACCGGTTCTGTCCTACTCAGAGATCGCCGGGAGTACGCTGCGGATTGAGACTATTGGGGTGGTGAATGGTGCCTACCCGGTTGCTGCTTGAGGGTCGTGACCTCGAAGAGCTGCTCGCGCAGGTCCGCGCGGAGCACGGGCCGGATGCTGTCATCGTCTCTGCCGAAAAAGTGCGCACCGGCGGGGTCGGTGGCCTTTTCGGAACTCAGAAATATGAGCTGACGGTGGAGGTCCCCGATGCCGTTGCGACAACTCAATCATCAGGCCAGGCACCGCGCAAAGGCGACACGCCGAATCGCACACTGAGTATCGAGGATCTGGCCGCGCTGGCGGATGCCGCCGAATCGCAGGGCAGGAATCCGACGTTCGCGGACGCGCTCGCGGATGCGCGGGCCGCCACGCCCCGGCCGCCCGCCGGCGCGCCTGTCCCCGGCGCGGCGCCCGCCGGTGGGCCGCAGCGGCCGCCGGTGCCAGGACCTCCCGGGCCGCCCGGACCTCCAGTGCCTCCAGTGCCTCCCGGGCCTCCAGTGCCTCCCGGGCCTCCAGTGCCTCCTGGGCCTTCAGGTGCGCCCCAGCCGCCTGCCGGTGGGGCCTGGCCGCCGCAGGCGGCCTCCGGGCCGGCGCCGGCGGGCGGTGGCGGGCAGCCGCGTCCACCCGCGGGTGCGGCGGCGCGGCCGTCCGACGGCGGTCCTTCCCGGCCACCGGCCGGTGGCCCTCCGCGGCCGCCGACGGCCGCCGACGCGCTCAACCGGCTGCTCGCCGAGGGCCCCGCCCCGGAGGCGCCCGCGGGCGCGCCGTCGGTGCGGCCGTTCCGGCCGGCGGCCGGCCAGCCGATCGCGAAGCTCGGCGTCCAGCAGGTCACCGTGGACCCGCGCTTCGAGCAGCGCCCCGACGTGCCGCAGGCGGCCCGGTTCCAGCCGCCGCCGATGCCGGAGCCGCCACGGGTGCAGCCGCCGGCGGACGTGGACCCGCGCCGCGACGTGCCGCAGGCGCCACGGGTGCAGCCGCCGGCGGACATGGACCAGCGCTACGACGTGCCGCGGCCGCCACGGTCGCAGCCGCCGGCGGACGTCGACCCGCGCCGCGACGCGCCACGGGCGCCCCGGTTTCAGCCGCCGCCGCCCGCCGCGCCGGACCTGGACCCGCGCTACGAGCAACACCACGATCTGCCGCAACCACAGCGGTATCAGCCGCCCGCCGCACCGAACGGCGGAGGGATCTGGCCCGAACAGACGCGGATGGACCCGCGACGGCGCGCCCCGGCGCGACCGAACCCGCCACGCCCACTGTCCGACGACGAGATCGAATATTGGCAGGAGTCCTCAATGCCTGTTGAAGCCACCGCCACCGTGGAGAAGCCGCGGACACCGGATCAGAGCGAACGGCTCGCCGGGGCCTACAGCCCGCACACCGCCGCGCAGGCCGCGGCCGCCGCACAGGCGGCGGCGGCCCCTGCCGAGCGCACCGCCGCGGAGCGCACGGCCGCCGCCGCCGAGCGGGCGGCGCGTTCGGAGGCGGGCGCCGCCCAGCGGGCCGCCCCGGCCG
>NZ_BAAAQD010000061.1:0-29889 GCF_039531485.1 Dactylosporangium maewongense
CTGTATCTGGCCGCAGCCTTCGTCACAGTCCGTCAACTCATCCGCCGCGCCCGTGCGCTCTACCGCTGGGATACCCGACTCACCACCCGCAGGCTCAAGTAACGCCCATTTGCCGGTCGCTCTAAGTGCCGTGACGACGCCCAACGCGGCATAGACACCACAGGCGACGTCCCACGCCGGCAGTACGTGGTTCACCGGTCCGGACAATGCCGCCGGACCGGTTACGGCCGGAAACCCCGTCGCCGCGTTCACGGTGTAGTCGACGGCCGTGCTGCCGTCGACCCGGCCCTTGACCTGGACGTGGATGACGTCGCTGCGCTCTTCCCGCAGCCGATCGTAGGACAGCGCAGGTTGCCCGACGACGTTGGAGATCACAATCCCACCGCGATCGCCGCCGACGTGAAGCAGCTCATGCAGCAGGAGTTGCCCCGAACGCGTCCTGAGGTCGATGTGTACCGAGCGCTTTCCCTTGTTTAGCCCAGCCCAGTACAGACTCTGCCCACTGTCGCTGATCGGCCAGCGGCGTGCGTCCGGTCCACCGCCGACCGGGTCGATGCGGATCACGTCCGCGCCGAGGTGGGCCAGCGTCATGCCGGCAAGGGGTGCGGCTACGAAAGACGAAATCTCCAGGACTGTGATGCCGCCCAACGGACTCGTCGGGTTCGCGGACACCTTCATGGCATGCCTGTTTCGGTCGAGGCGACAATGTTGTGGGCCCGGCGGAGGACCGGCTCGTCGACCATCACGCCGTCGACGGCGGACACGCCGCGACCCGCTTCGCGTAGCACCTGGTGTGCCCAGTCGAGTTCGCTGCGAGTCGGTGCGAAGCCCGCATGGACGGGCGCGATCTGGGACGGATGAATGAGTAGCTTCCCGCCGTATCCGAGGCGTTTCGCTCGGCGCGTGTCGCTACCCAGCTTGCCGACGGCGGTTAGGTTGGCGGTGATCCCGTCGATGGGAGCGGGGAGGTGCCGCCGGGCGGACGTGTAGACCAGGCGGGAGCGGGCCCACAGCAACGCCATGTCATCGTCGGGGTCGATCCCCAGCTCGGCAGCCAGGTCAAGGTGGCCGAACGCGAGACGGAGCACGTTTGGTTGCGCCGCGATGTAATCGCACTCGGCCACGCCCTCGGCGGATTCGATGAGCGCTACCGCGCTGATCGACGGATAGGCGCGCCGCAGTGCGTCGACGGACTCTGGCGTTGCCTTGGGGACCATTACCACGGTTGTTCGGGGCAAGGCTTGGAGGTCCTGCTGCCCGACCGCTGCCGTGATCTGGTTAGCCCGGATGATGGTGGGGCGTTCGGTACCCGCGTTGCGATCGAGGGCTGCGCGGGCCGTGGACTTATTCTCCGGGGGTACCGAGTCTTCCAGGTCGACGATGACGACGTCAGCGTCTGTGGCGATGGCTTTGGCCACCACATGTGGTCGGTCGCCTGGTACGAAGAGAAAACTACGGGCCCGTGCAACGACGTCGGACAGCGCTGCTGTCCGCAGTTCACGGTCGTTCACGCGTCCCTCCTGGCCCGACTCGAGAGGAACGCCTCGACGGCTGACGCACAGGCGGCAGATGTAAACGCCTGCTCGCTTGCACGGAGGGAGATTTCGGTCATTGCGGTGTCGTCGCTGTCACAGGACGCATCGATGACGAACTTGCAGAGGCCGATCGCGAGCGGTGACAACGCAAGGAACTGCTGCGCGAGCACCATGGCGCGATCGAATGATCGCCCCGCGGGGACGACTTCGTTGACCAGCCCCCACTCCGCGGCCGTACGGGCCGAGATGGGCTCTCCGAGCAGTTGCAGCTGCTTGGCCCGGCCCGGACCGATCCGCCGGGCCACCCTGAATGTGCCGCCACTACTGGGGAACAGGCCGAGCTTGATCTCGGGGGAGCCGATGAGGATCTGTTCCTCCGCTACGATCAGGTCACAGCACACGGCGATCTCCAGGCCGCCGCCGAGGCAGTGACCGTTGAGTGCAGCGATCGTGGGCTTGTTCAGATCATGCAGTGCCGAGAAGGCCCTCATCTGCGGGCGCAGCTTCCGCTCGACCGCTTGGCCCGGTCCCAGCATCGTGGAGAACTCGACGATGTCCGAGCCGGCGCTAAACATCCGGCCGCCGGCGGCGGTGATGATCAAGGCGCCGATGTCAGGATCCGAGGCCACGGATGCGGCGATGGCACCCAGGGTCCTGGCGATATCGACCGTGATGGCGTTGACCGGCGGATTGTCGAGCGTCACCACGGCAATGCGCCCGGCCCGCGTACAACGGATCGGCGAGTTGCTGCCAGCCCCGATGTGCCGCGGCGGGATGGCCGCCCCTGGAGCCCGCTGGGGCTGTGCGGTGACCACGCTAGATCAGCCCCTGCGATCGGAGCTGCTGGAGATCCTGCGACGTAAGCCCGAGCAGTCGTCCGTACACGGTGGTGTTGTCCGCCCCGACGGTCCGGCCAAGGTGGCGAATCTGGCCGGGAGTCCTCGACATGCGGGCGACCGGCGCCTGGACCCGGACGCGATCCAGGTCCTCGTCCGGCACCGTGACGAAGGTCCCTCGCGCCGCGAGATGCGGGTCCGCCATCAGCTGGGCCGCGTCGTACACCGGCCCCGCCGCGACGCCGGTCGCCGCAAAGCGTGCCAGAACCTCGGTGAGCGGTCGGGCACGCACCCATCGGGCGATCAGGTCGTCGACCGCGTCGCGATTCTGGATGCGGCGCGACGGATCGGCGTACTCGGGATCCTCCTTGAGTTCGGGCCGGCCGATCGCGTCGTAGACGCGAAGCGCGATCGTCGGCGAGCTCCCTGACAGGGCAATCCACTGACGGTCGCCGGTCTGGTATGTGTTGCGGGGCACGCTGATGCTCCACCGGTTGCCTTCGCGGCCGGGTACCACGCCCAGTTGGTCGTAGGTGAGGGTCGCCTGTTCGGCGAAGCGGGCGATCGGCTCGAGCAGGCTCAGATCGATCAACTGTCCGTTTCCGGTTCGTTCGCGGTACCTCAATGCGGTTGCGACGGCGAAAGCCCCGTGCACACCCGCGATGCAGTCGGCGAGCATTAAGCCGGGAAGCGTTGGAGGACCGTCCGGTTCGCCGGTGAGGTGGGCGAACCCGCTCATGGCCTCGCCGATCGTGCCGAAACCGGGGCGATCGCTGTACGGGCCGCCCGCTCCGTAGCCCGTCACGTGCACCATGACCAAGCCTGGGTTGGCGGCGCTGAGGCGCTCGTAGGTCAGGCTCCATGTTCGCAACGTCGTGGGGCGGGTGTTGACGATCAGGACGTCGGCCGTGGCGGCGAGCTGGCGGAGCATCTCCTGGCCCCGCTGCGCGCGTAGGTTGAGTGAGACGGATTTCTTGTTCCGGCTCAGGCTCTTCCACATCAGGTTGACGCCGTCCTTGGACGAGCCCCACTGGCGGATGGGATCTCCAGATCCTGGTTGTTCGATCTTGATAATTTCCGCGCCGTACTCGCCCAGGTAGGTGGCGATGAGTGGGCCGGCCACCAACGTGGCGGCGTCGAGCACCGTGATGCCATCCAAGGCGTGCGGGGGGTAACTCGTCTCAGTCATTCGTTCTCCACTCAGCGACCGCCGTTACAGCTGAACAGCAACGGTCTTCGTCTCCAGAAACTCCTTGATGCCGTCCGGCCCACCCTCAATGCCCAGGCCGGATTGCTTGACCCCGCCGAAGGGTGCGGTCGGATCGGAGATGGTGCCCGTGTTGAGCCCGACACAGCCGACCTCCAGTTGCTCACTGACGCGGAGCGCCCGACTGAGGTCGCGGGTGAAGACGTAGGCCGCCAGACCGAACTCGGTGGCGTTGGCGTGCGCCACGACGTCGGCTTCGTCCTCGAACGTCATCAGTGCCGCGACGGGGCCGAAGATTTCCGTGGAGCACAGCTCGCTCTCCGGGGAGACGCCGGCCAGCACGGTCGGAGGATAGAAGTGTCCTCGCCCTTCGGCGGCGGCCCCGCCGAGGAGCACCGTGGCGCCGCGCCGCGTTGCGTCCCGTACGAGTCGGTCCACCTTGCGGATCGCCGTGCCGTCGATGAGTGGGCCGACGTCACCGAGCGCAGGCTGCTGGAGGTCCATGCGGAGACCCCGATACCGTTCGACGAGTCGTTTCGCGAACGGTTCGGCGATGCCGGCCTGGACGTAGAAGCGATTCGCCGAGGTGCAGGTCTGCCCCATGTTGCGCATCTTCGCTGCCATCGCAGACTCGACGGCAGCGTCGATGTCGGCGTCGTCGAACACCATGAACGCGGCGTTGCCGCCCAGCTCCATCGACGTGCTGATGACCGAGGCAGCGCATTGTTCGAGCAGACGCTTGCCGACCGCGGTCGAGCCTGTGAACGACAGCTTCCGCACGAGGCCGGTGGCGAGTATCTCGGTCACGATGGGGCTTGCGGCGGACGTTGGCACAACGTTCACGACGCCACCGGGCACCCCGACCCGCGTCAGGATCTCTGCGAGGGCGAGTGCGGACAACGGCGTTTGCGGTGCCGGCTTAAGCACGACACAGCATCCAGCTGCGAGCGCCGGGCCGATTTTGCGAGTCCCCATGGCCAGCGGGAAGTTCCACGGTGTGATGAGCAGTGAAGGACCGATGGGGCGGCGCATGACGATCGTCCGCCTGGCCGGGTTCTCCGGATGGTGAACGAACGACCCGGCCACCCGGACTGCCTCCTCGGCGAACCAGCGCAGGAACTCGGCCGCGTACTCCACCTCGGCTCGCGCCTGGGCGAATGGCTTGCCGACCTCCGCGGAGATCACCAGAGCGAGGCTGTCCTGTGCCTCGAGCAGTGCCTGATACCCGGCGCGCAGCAACTCACTGCGTTGCCTGGGCGGGGTCGCCGCCCAGGCAGCTTGTGCGTCTGCGGCCGCGCGAATGGCACGGACGGCGTCAGAGCGGTCAGCGTCGGCGACGGCGCACAGGACGTCGCCTGTTGCCGGATTCTCGACCGGCATGGTCCTGTTGCCTTCGGCAGGCGTCCAGTAGCCGCCGACGAAGAGGTCCTTCGGGACACTGCTGATCGCGGAGCGGGTTTGCTCAGGATCCATGCTCGTCCTCGGCTCGGGCACGGGCGAACTCGGCCAGTGATGCGAACTCCCAGTGCGGCTCGACGTCCACCGTCGGACGAGGTGTCGCGCCCCAGCCGTACTTCGGCTGCTGACGGAGAATCCGGACCGTCCTGACGCCGCGCCGTTGGGCCGGCACGTGGTCATGGAAGAGGCTTTCGGCGACATGCAGCAGTTGGCTCTGGTCCAGCCCCACGGATCGCAGATGGGCGGAGAGCACGTCGAAGTTGCGTTGCGCGGGCTTGTACGACCCGATGTCTTCCGCGGTCAGGATGGCGTCGAAGGTGACGCCGAGTTTGGTGTTGCTCTTGGCGAACGACGCGTTGTCGATGTTCGACAGGATGATGAGCTGGTAGTACTGGTGCAGTGACGCCAGCGCCTCCGCGGAGTCGGAAAAGGCCGGCCAGTCGGGCACCGAGGTGGCCAGGCGCTCCCGGTCGTCCGCGGACACCGATGCGCCCAGCTCCACGCCGACTCGGGCGAAGCTCTCCGCCAGGATGCCCGGGTAGAGCTCGTGCGGCAGTTCGGCCTCGACCTCCGCCTCCTTCGCGGCGTAGGTGGCGAGCAGTTGCTCGGCGGAGATGTCGAGCCCGCGGTCCTTGGCCCACGGCCCGAGCACCGCTGAGATGCCGGAGTCCCAGTCGATGAGGGTTCCGTAGCAGTCGAAGCTCAGCGCGCGAAAGTCAGACAGTCGCATCGGGTCGTCTCCATTCTGGTTTAGGTTGATTCGCGTCCACGGCGCTAAACGCGCGTGGCTGTTACTCGAAGAGCTCTTGCGGGGCCTCGACGAGCGCCTGCGTGAGCAACGCGACCATCTCGTCCAGGTCCGATGCGGTGCTCACCAAGGGCGGTCCGATCTGGACGACCGCATCGCCCCGGTCGTCGGCCCGGGCGATGAGTCCGAGTTCCCGGAACTTCCGCGGCAGGTAGCCGCGGATCAGTGCCTCTCGGTTCGCGTCGCCCAGACGCTCCCCGCTCAGCGCGGCCAGTTCAGCCGCCCAGAAGAAGCCGTCACCGCGGACATCGGCGACCATCGGCAGATCGCGCAGGGCGGCCATCTTTTGCGCAAGGTAGGGAGTCAGTTTCGTGACGTTCGCCAGCACCTCGTCGCGCGCGAAGATCTCGAGGTTCGTCAGGGCGATCGATGCCGACAGGGGGTGTCCGGCGAAGGTGATGCCGTGCGAGAGCGGGCGGTTCGGCTCATAGAGTGGCGCCGCCACGCGCTCGTTGATGATGACCGCACCGAGTGGTGCGTACGCTGAAGTGATTCCCTTGGCGACCGTGATGAGGTCCGGGACGATTCCCGTTGTAGCCACGGCGAAGTAGCCGTCGACGCGCCCGAATGCGGTGATCACCTCGTCCGCGACCAGCAGGAAACCGTACCGATCCGCTAGAGCCCGCAGCCCCTGCCAGTAGCCAGCCGGTGGCGTCAGGCACCCGCCGGCGTTCTGAACCGGCTCAGCAATGAGCATGGCGACCTGCGCCGGGTCCGCGGCGAGGATGACGGCCTCGGTCTCGGCGAGCAGGCGGGCGGCGAAGGCGGCCTCATCCACCTCCGGGGTGCGGTACCGGTTTGTGTTGGGGGCGTGGTGGACGCTGATCGCGGGCGGGTCGAACGGCGCCTTGAGCGCCGGGATTCCGGTCATCGCGAGCGCCCCGAGGCTCAGCCCGTGGTACGCCGTGCGCCGGGCGATCACCTTCACCCGCCGGCCCTCGCCGCGAGCGTTGTGGTACAGACGGACCAGTTTGTACGCCGATTCCACTGCCTCCGAGCCGCCGCCGGTGAAGAACACCTTGGACATCCCCGGTGGCGCGATGCCGGAGATACGCTCGGCCAGCTCGATCGCTGGCACGTGCGCCGTGCTCCACAGCGTGTTGAATGACAGTCGACGGAGTTGCGCACTCGCTGCGGCGGCGAACTCGTCCCCGTAGGAGTAGCCGAGCTGTGCGCAGAACAGACTACTGAGCGCATCGATGTAGCGGCGTCCCTGGGTGTCCCAGACGTGCACCCCGTCGCCTCGGACCAGGACTGGGGGCTGCCAGCCGTCGGAGAACTTCCCGTGGTTGCCGAAGTGAAGGAGCAAGTGTTTGTGGAGGGCTTCCTGGTATCGGTCGTGTGACCACATTGGCGGCGTCCTCAGCTGATTGGTCATGGGTTACGCTGCGACACGACGGTGCCACCTTGGATGACGTAGACGATGTGCTTCGCCGGTTCGGCAAGTACGGTGGCGTCGCTGAGCGGGTCGCCGTCCACAACCAGAAGGTCGGCATGCCCGCCCACGCGTGTCGTTCCGATCTGGCCCGTCATTCCCACGAGCTCCGCGGCGAGGCTCGTGGCCCCGCGGAGGACGGTGAGCGCCGGCTGTAGCTCGCTGCGAATCCTGAACTCCATGGACTGGAAGTCGTGGAGCTCACCGAGGAGATCGGTGCCGAAGACGATCTTCACGCCGGCGGCGCTGGCTCGTTCCATGGCCGTGAGGCCGGCATTCATCACCGCCGAGAGCTTCTCGAAGTTGGACGGTGGCAGGCCGAACTCTCGGCCGTGCTCATGCAGCGCCCAGTAGGCGACGAGCGTGGGCACCAAGAACGCTTCGTGAGCTACGAGCAGCTTGATGCTGCTTTCGTCGATGAGGTTTCCGTGCTCGATTGACCGGACACCGCTTTGCAATGCGCGCTCGACCGACCGCGGTGTGTAGGCGTGGGCTGCGACGTAGCGGCTCGCGGCCGTGGCCTCCTCGACGATCGCCGTCAGTTCCGCCAGCGAGTATTGGGTCGAGTCGATCCGATCGGTGGGAGAGGCGATTCCCCCGCCGGCCATGACTTTCAGATGGTCGGCGCCGCGGCGAAGTTCGTCGCGTGCCGCCGCGCGGACGGCATCGACGCCATCGGCGACCCGACCGATTCCCGTGCAGCACGGGTGAGCGTCGTGCACGTGGTCCCCCGCGCCACGGCTGTCGCCGTGACCGCCGGTCTGACTCAGGGCCTTCCCGCAGTACAGCAGACGGGGGCCGCGGATGAGCCCTTCCCGCTGGGCACGAGCGAGCCCGTAGTCGGCTCCGCTGGCATCACGAACGGTAGTGAAGCCCCGCTGCAGCATCCCCGCCATGATGCGGCCGGCGTGGGCGTGCACATAGCTGGGCGCCCATCGGGGAAGGGTGGCCAGGTCCACGGTCGCCGCCGTGACATGCACATGCGCGTCGATCAGTCCCGGAATCACCGCCGCTCCTGCCACGTCCAGGACTCGTGCGTCCGCCGGCGTCGTCAGGTTGTAGCCGAGTTCCTCGATGCGTCCACCGACCGCGATCAGGTCAATGTTTTCGCCGTACGTACCCGTCTCGATATCAGCGACCATCGCGTGGCGGATGTGTAGGGGTGGGTGGGCCATACCTGTAGTCCTTCCCTCGGACATCTGATGCGCCACTGGTCGAGGCCCCGGCCTGTTTCGGGGTCGCGACTTTGAGGTCACGACGCGGTGTGGTCGCCGCGTTTCGGTGCACCACCGGGTACCTCGTCGGTCCTTCGCTGCGGAAGCCGAGGCTGAGAGTGCGGGCTGTCGTTGGTGCTCACATCGCAGGGGCAACTCGAGCGGCGATGCAATCATCCATGCAGAATGCCAAGATTGCAAGCTCTCTTGCAACCAACTGAAGTCCTCGCTAGAGTCCGGTGCCACACGGCAGCCTTGCGGCACGACGGGAGTCGAGTCCCTCGGTCCGCAGAGAAAGGCAAACCCTCTTAGATCAGCCTTCCCGCAGCAGCGAGGAGGCTTCCCAGATCAGATTCGGCCCGGAGGGCATGAGCTATGAAACTCAACAACCGCCTGTTGGCCGCGATCGTCGCCATCGGCGTCGGCACCTCGATGGTCGCGTGTTCGTCCTCTGCCCGACAGCCTGGCGGCGGTGCCGCGAACGAGTGCAGGGACGAGGTCAGCTCGGGCGTCACGAAGGAGATCATCACGCTCGGAACGACGTTGCCGCTGTCGGGCTCGGCGGCTTCCACCTCGCAGAACGCGCGGAAGGGCGAAGAGGCGGCGATCCAATTCCTTAACAAACAGGGTGGGCTGCACGGGCGACGGATCGAGATGAAGTTCCTCGACGATCAGTACCTGCCGGCCAAGGCGCAGGCCAACGTCAGGCAGCTGATCCAGCAGGACAACGTCTTCATGCTGGTCGGGGGCAGCGGGACCGGAACAACGCTGGCCTGGGCTCCCACCCTCAACCAGTTCAACGTACCGGCGGTCGGGCCCTACGCAGGGTCGAGCAACTTGGGCACGATGAAAACGCCGTACCTGTACATGCTATTCCCTGACTACGGCGCCCAGCTTGCCGCGCTGGTCAAGTACGCCATCGCGCACAGTGACGTGAAGAAGATCGGCGTCGTCAGCATCCAGGGTGACATCCTGGAGGACGCGCGGCGGGGTATCGACTCAGTGCTCGCGGCGTCTGACATCGCCGTCGAATACTTCCCAGAGACCGCGGGCACGACCAACTTCGCCCCACTCGCCACCAGCGTCAAGGCGTTCGGTGCGGACCTGGTCGTCCTGCTGATGACGAACGGGGACACGGCCGGCTTCCTAAACGCGACTCGACGGCTCGGCTTCTCGCCCCGCTACGCGGCCTGGCCCGGCATGGCCGACAAGAGCTGGATCGCATCCTACGGCGATATCTCGGAAGGCATGCTGGTCGCCAACCCGGTGGCAAACCCCGGATCCGACAGTCCCGCCGTCGCCGAGTTCCGGAAGCATTACATGGAGCTCACCGGCGAAGCGCCGACGCTGTTCAATGAGATCGGTTGGGTCCAGGTCATGGTCGCTGCGAAGGCGATCGAGAAGGCGACGTACGTGACACGCCCCTGCGTCATCGACGCGTTGAACGCTCTGTCTGGCTACGAGACCGGCCTCGTCCCGCCGATCACCTTCGGCAAGGAGGACCGGCAGGGTTCCACAGCCATCGAGGTGGACCAGATCACGGGCGGATCGCTGGTAACGGTCGAGCCGTTCGCGAACCCTGCCAAATAGGTGTTCTGATGTCAGGACTTCCAAAGCCCAGTGACATACTGACGACACTCATTGCGGGCCTCGGCACCGGCTGCCTCTACGCCCTGTTCGTCCTGGGCATCATTCTGATGTTCCGGGTCAGCAAACAGGTCTCCTTCGCCTACGGGCAGACCGGAATGATCGCCGCACTGGGGAGCTGGTTCCTGTACGAGCAACGGGTCCTGCCGGTGTGGATGGCGCTCGTCGCCGGTCTTGGCGCGGCGATCGTCATCTCGGGTGCGACCGAGATGTTCGTCATCCGTCGCGCTTCCAGGATCCGGCCGAGCTTTGACCTCATCGTCACCCTGGGAATGTTCCTCGTTCTCACGGCGGCCGCCGAGCAGGTGTTCGGCTCGGAGTCGCACGCGTACGTTCCCCTCCTGGCCGACCGCGGTTGGAACGCCCCGGGCGCCTACCTCAACATGAGCGACCCCTTGGTCGCCGTGATGAGCGGCTCGATCATCGTGATCGCTTACCTGGCAATCAAGCGCACCGGCCTTGGGGTCTCGATTCGCGCGTGTGCCGAGGATCCGGCCATCGCGCAATCGTTCGGGGTGAATGTGGGACTCGTCCGGACCGGTGTCTGGATGCTCGGCGGGCTCATCGCCGGGCTGGTCTCGATCCTCTTCGCCAGCCGCCTGTTCGTCGATACCAGCTTCATGCTCCCGATACTGATCAACGGCTTCGTAGCGGCGATGGTCGGTGGCCTCGAACGCTTCTGGGCACCGGTGCTCGTCGCAGTCTTACTGGGCGCCTATGAATCCCTCGTGGGACTGTTCTTCGGTTCGACCGCGAGCGTCCCTGCAATCTTCGTGGTCCTCATCGTCGTACTCACGGCCGCACCTTCCCGCTGGATCGCTGATGAACAGGTACGCCCATGAGAGGGGTCCCTATGCCAACAGGTGGGCGCGACGTGCGCGCAGTGCCCGGGCCTCGAGGTCGCTCGGCGCTGAACCACGCGATCGCGATTCCCGCATTCGCTCTGGTCGGTGTGGCCGCTCCGCTGGTGCTCAGCAGCTACTGGCTCTTCATCGTCGGTCAGGGCCTATTTTACGTGCTCGCGTGCTTGGGCCTGTTCCTGCTGTACGGCAGGTGCGGTCAGCTGTCGCTCGCCCATGCCGCCTCGATGGGTGTGGGCGCATACGTGGGCGTGGTGAGCGTCAACAACGGTGTCCTACCGGCCGTGTCACTCGTCCTCTCGATCGCCGCCGCGCTGCTCTTCGGCGCCCTTCAGGCCGGGCCCGCGATGAGACTGTCGGGTCTGCGGTTCGCCGTGGTCACCCTCGCATTCGGGTTCCTGTTCAACTGGATCATAGAGAACACCCCGTCGATCACGGGGGGCACGCAAGGACTCTCCGCCCCCTCGATTGAGATAGCCGGCCTGGCGCTACTGGACCCCGATGATGCGCTCTGGGCCGGGCTTGTGCTCGCGTACCTCGGAACCCTGCTCACGACACGCATCGCACGGACGAGGGCCGGCCTGCGCATGGTCGCCATCCGCGACTCGATCGAGGCCGCTCGGTCGGTCGGCATCAACGTCGCCAAAACCAAGGTTCTGGCATTTCTGCTCGGGTCCGCGTTCGCGGGCACGTCCGGCTGGCTGATCGCTTTCAGTTCCGGGTTCATATCGGCGGTGGACTTCAACCTGTTCGCATCAAGCTACCTGCTCATCGCCGTCCTGCTCGGCGGCGCCAACAGCGTCGCCGGGGCATGGATAGGCGCGGCGTACATCGTCCTCGTACCGCGGCTGTTCTCCGCCGTCGGACTCTCCGAAAGCTACCCGCTCCTCGGCGGGCTCATGTTGATCATCGTGGCTCTGCTGGCCCCCGACGGGATCGTCGGTCAGATCAGTACGGTCCGGCAGCGTCTCGGTTCGCTGCGGTTCCGCAGGCCCAGCCCGCCGACGCAGGAGACGGAGACCGCGGCATGAACGATTCGACCGGACTCCAAGTCGACGACCTCTCCGTCGAATTCGGCGCGGTGACCGCGCTCAACCACGTCTCCTGCGAGTTCCCGGCGAGCGGTATCAGCGGCCTGCTCGGACCCAACGGAGCTGGCAAAACCACGTTGCTGAACGTCGTCTCGGGGTTCCAAGTACCCAGCTCCGGCAGCGTTCGGGTGAACGGATCTGATCTCGCCGCGGATGGCATTCGGGCGCGCGTGCTGTCCGGCGTCGTTCGGACGTTTCAGACCGTACGGCTGTTGGAGAAGGAGACCGTCTTCGACAACGTGGCACTCGGCTGCGAGGGTCTCCAGCGGCATTCTCCGCTCAGGCAGGTTCTGGGAATCGGTAAGGGCCGGGCTGCCCGCAGACGAGACCACGACGTCACCATCGATGCGTTGGCCATGGTCGGGTTGGGCAGCCTTGCCCAACGCATGCCGGCCGAGCTGCCTTACGCCAAGCGGCGTCTGGTTGAGATCGCCCGGGCGATCGCGGGATCGCCGAAGGTTCTGCTGCTCGACGAACCGATGGCCGGGATGGACAGGGAGGCCAGGCTCGCTCTCCTTGACACCCTCGTAGAGGTCCAGGGGAGCCTCGGCATGACCATGGTCGTCGTCGAGCACGACATCGACATGGTGCGACGCCTATGTACCCATGTCGTGGTGCTGGCCGGCGGCGCGTTCGTCGCCGCCGGCCCGCCGGACGAGATCGTCGCCGACCCACGTGTCCAGGCGACCTACTTTGGAGCCGAAGATGCTCGCCATCAATGACTTAAATGCGTGGTACGGACAAACCCAAGCGCTGTTCGATGTGACACTAACGGTGGAGACAGGCCAGACGGTGGCATTGGTAGGAACCAACGGCGCAGGCAAGACGACGTTGGTCCGCTCGATACTCGGTTTGGTCCGGTCAACCGGCACGATCCAGTTCGATGGAGCCGAGCTATCCACGGTCCCGCCTCACCGCAGATCTCGAAAGCACGGGATGTCCGTCGTGCCCGAGGGGCGCGGCATGCTGAACTCGCTCACCGTTCAAGAGAACCTCGAACTCGGTTACCGACGGCTGTCCGCGCAAGACAGAGACTTCATCGAGCGTTCCTTCCCTAGGTTGAGCCGGCGGCTGGCGGAGAAGGTCAGCAACCTCTCAGGCGGCGAACAGCAGATGGTCGCGCTGTGCCGCGCCTTCATTCGCCGGCCCAAATTCCTGATCCTGGACGAACCTTCGTTGGGCCTCGCCCCGATTGTCGTCGACGACGTTTACTCCCAGCTGCGCGAGGCATGGAGTTCCGGCACGACACTGCTCGTCGAGCAGGACGTGGAAAGGGCCCGACAGGCATCCGACGTCATGTTCTTCATCGCCGCAGGACACATACTCGGCACTGCCCGATCCAGCGACAAGGCAGAGGTCGACCGCATGACCCGAGCCGCCTTCATGGATTCAAGTGCAGTCCGTGGATAGTCGTATGAGACACACCGCCAAGGAGCTAACACGACCACAAAGTGCCCAGTCCCCAGCCGCAAGTCCCCCTCGGTAGGCTGGATCAATGGGTCGCTTCGATACCGATAGTCACGTACCGCAGGACGAGCACGGCGAACTGAATCCTCAGCCGTCTGGCGAGGTCCTGCCCACAGATGGCTCCGACGTTGCGGGACTCAGTGGCTGGCTGGAGTCGCGCACCCCCCGGGAAGGGTTGTCCGCGAAGGTGGCCAAGGTCGTTCAAGTCCTAACCACACATCCGCGGTCTGCTTCGTACATCGGTGCGGCGGAGGTCGCAGAACGCGCCGGCGTCAACATCGCCACGGTCACCAGGACCGCGCAAAAGCTCGGGTTCGCCGGCTGGCCGGCGCTGCAACAGGAGCTACGGGCACGGTTCCTGCTGTCGCTGAGCCTCCCCGAGGTCGCGGCCGCACACGGTCAGCTGACGGGCTCACCCGCTACCGCCTCAGTGCAACAGGATCTGGACGCGCTTGTCGTATTGTCCCGGGCGCAAGACGTCGAAGTCTTCTCCTCGGTCGTCCACGCGATCGCGCACTCGCGCCAGACGCTGGTGGTCGCCCTGGGAAGCTACGCGGCCGTTGGCAAGGCGTTGGCACACAACGTGAGACTGATGGGCTATCCCGCGCTGCTGCTCGACGAGCCCACGACGATGGCCAACACGCTCGCGGGAGTCGGCCCCGGCGACGTCGTGGTAGCGGTGAGTTTCTGGCGGATGTATCGCAGTACGGTGCAGGCCGCCGAACTCGCGCGTGCCCGTGAGGCGACCGTCTGCGCCATCACCGACACCATCAGCAGTCCCCTTGCGGCATACGCTCATCACCTCCTGCTGACTCCCGCCGAGAGCGTCTCATTCTTCCCCTCGTTGACGGCCGGTGTCTCGGTAGCCCAAGCCCTGTGTGCTGAGCTCGCCTCGCTCGATCCCGAGCGGACTCGGCGAACCATCGCCACAGCCGAGGAAACCTGGGACTACTTCGGCTTGATGGATCGCCCACGAGGCCGGCGACTTGACGAGACATAAGGAGGTCGGCAGCCCGGACCTGATGGCGGTGTGCATTGATCCCGTCCGCTTGGTCGGCCTCGGTCAGGATGGATGTCCAGGGTCCAACACGGCAGGCCGGTCTCCTCGGCGCAACCCACCCTCCGCAGGCCAACGTCCTGCGGAGGGTGGGTTGCGGTCGGCCGGGCTGGACCGACAGGCCAACGCCCGCGCCTGGCAACGCTCCGCTGGGCGATTGCGTAGTCGAGCAACGAGGCTTTGAGCAGGGGTTCATGCCGTGAGGGGACGCCACCGGGGCCGAAGAAGCGGGTGAAGCCGTATCGGTGATCATGGAGTTCTCGACGCCCCGTGACCCGCAAGGAACTCACCCGCAGATGGCATCATCCCTCATCCCCGCACTGACTGTCACCGCGCCTGGCCCGGTCTTCGCGCCTGCCCCAGTCACTGATCGTGACCACGGCGGGCTGCTGCACGCCCTCGCCGCAGTCCCGGATCCCGCGTGACCCACGCGGGATCCGATATCCCTCGCCGGTCTGCTCACCGTCGCGGTCTGCGCCGTCCTGGCAGGCGCGTCGTCATTCGCCGCGATCAGCGACTGGCTGCACGACCTCGACGAGCAGGCCAAGACCCGGCTCGGGTTCGGCCGCCGGGTACCGGCGGGCACGACGATGTGGCGGCTGCTGACCCGCCTCGACGCCGGCCTGCTCACCCAGGTCCTCGCCGGCTGGCTGCGCACCCGCACCCGGCCCGCGCTGCCCCGGCCCCGCTGCTACCGCACCGTCATCGCCGTGGACGGCAAGACCCTGCGCGGCGCCCGCCGCCCCGACGGCGGCCACGTCCATCTCCTCGCCGCCCTGGACACCAGCACCGGCGTCGTCCTGGCCCAGGTGACCATCGAGGCGAAGCCGAACGAAATCCCGGCGTCCGCACCACTGCTCGACGCCGTCGAAGCCGTGCACGGCGACCTGACCGGGGTCGTATTCGTCGCCGACGCCCTGCACACCCAGACCCGCCACCGAAGTCACCGCCCGCGGCGCGCACCTGCTCGTACAGGTCAAAGCCAACCAGCCGACCTTGTTCGGCTCACCTCAAACGACTTCCCTGGGCCCAGGTCCCGGCGGGGGACCGCACCCGCGACCGCGGCCACGGCCGCCGCGAGACCCGCACCGTCAAAGCCATCACCCTGCATACCCCCGGCGGGATCGCGTTCCCGCACGCCGCACAGGCCGTCCGGGTCACCCACACCCGCATCACCGCCGGCCGGACCAGCCGCGAAACCGCCTACCTGACCGTGTCCCTACCCGCCGCCGACGCCCAGCCCACCGACCTGCAGGACTGGATCCGCCGCCACCGAAACATCGAGAACCGGCTGCACCACATCCGCGACGTGACGTTCCGTGAAGACCAGCATCAAGCCCGGACCGGCACCGGACCCGCCGTCATTCTCGACCGGATCGCTGTGCTGCGCCAGGAGAAGCTATACGGACGCATCCTGGACCCGGTCGGCCGGGCTGTCGAGGCCATCCCCATCGACCCGTGGGCCGGGCAACTGTAGTGCTCACGGTGTTGTGGGATCGCCTACTCCAACGGTTTCGCCTTGGTCTCTGGCATGGCCAGGACGACGACGGTTCCGATCAGGAGCAGTACAACGGAGTAGCCGATGAACAGATCACCGCGCCCGCTGGTGGCCAACCAGGTCTGCAGCAACGGTGCGGTGCCGCCGCACAGCGCCACGGCCAGTGAGTACGGCACGCCGATCCCCGCGGCCCGCACGTGCGTGGGGAACAGCTCAGCGAGGACCGCCGGCAGGATCGACACCACCAACGCGATCGTGACGCCCGCGATCGTCATGGCCAGCGTGAGCTGCCATGCCTTGTTCTGGATGAGACGGTTCAGCGGAAAGGACAGTGCCGCTGCGGCGAGGGTGAAGAAAACAAAGTTCGGCCGTCGCCCGATACGGTCGGACAGCGCACCGGCGAACGGCAACACCACGATCATGACCGAGGTGGCGATGACACCGGACCACAACGCCTCGGGCGCCGGGATGTGCTTCACGGTGATCGCGTACGCCGGAGCGGCGACCAGCCACGTGTAGAAGAACACGGTGCCGCCGACGACGAGCCCGATGACGCGCAGCCCCGCGATACGGTTCTGCCAGATCCCCCGCATCATGGAGGGCCGGGAACCGGTCTGCCGCTCGGTCCGTGCCTGCTCGTACGCGTTCGTCTCGCTCAGCGTGCGACGCAAGACGAGCGCGACGATGCCGAGCACCCCGCCGACCACGAAGGGCACCCGCCAGCCCCAGCCGACCATCTGCTGCTTGGCCAACACCGTGGACAGCGTGGCACCGAGCAGGGTGGCCACGAGGAGGGCCGACATGCTCGAGATGCAGATGATGCTCGACCATAGACCCCGCCGAGGCGCCGGAGCCACCTCGGCGATATAGGTGTGCGAGGAGGCGATCTCGCCGCCGTAAGCAAGACCCTGAATCAACCGGGCCAGCACGAGCACCACCGACGCGGTCAGGCCCACACTCGAATACGTCGGAGCAAGACCGATCAGCAAACTGCCGGCCGAAGCGAGACCAACCGACAGCAGCATCGACATGCGCCGGCCGTGCCGGTCGGCGAGCCAGCCGAACAGGAAGCCGCCGATCGGACGCATCACGAACGCCACAGCGAACACCGCATACGTCGCCAGCAGCGCGGACACCGGATGCTTCAGGTTGAAGAACTGCGCAGCGAAGAACGGCGCGAAGATCGCGTAAACGTTCCAGTCGTACAACTCGATCGCGTTGCCCACCCCAGTACCGACGATCGTACGCACCCGCTGTTGCCGACTAGGGACCGAAGCAGCCGTAGAGCGAGCCATGCCATTCCCCTCACCTAGGATGTCGTTGCCCTGGCTTGTCGATCCTGATCTGACGCATCCTTTCTCATCCTTTCTCATCCTTCGCCGCACACGCGGCCAGCGACCGTTGCGACCCGCTCGATTGTGCGGTCCTGCAGGCGTGGGTTGGTCGGTGTGGACGGATGATCCGCCCGTCCGGAAGTAGCTCGCTGGTGTCCTCGAACACCACGACGCCGTTCACAACAGGCTCCACCCCTGTTCCGGATGGGACGCGACGACCAAGGCCACGGTGTGGTCGGGCGAGGTCGCTGGCGGGCAGGAGGGCTTGGTGCTGACACATGGCACACCTCTCTACAATCTTGCAACTACGGCGGTTCGCCGTCTGAACATCACCAGCTTCGCGGCCGGGATCCGGCTACGACACGGGAGAACCCCTGTGCCGGTACCTGTGCTGGAGAAAGCAGGGATCGGCTGCGGCGGTTCGCTGACCGGTGCTGGCCGGGCTTAGCGTGACGTCGTCATGGCCGTATCGGTGTCACCGCCCCGCGGCGGTAACCTGCCCGTCGACGTGACAAGCTTCGTAGGACGTCGCCACGAGTTGGGCGACGTGCCACGTTCGCTGTCCGACTTCCGGCTGGTGACGTTGACCGGGGTCGGCGGTGTCGGGAAGACCCGGTTGGCGCTGCGTGTGGCCAGGGAGCTGCACCGCCCGTTCCGAGATGGGGTGTGGCTGGTCGATGTTGCTGGGGTGAACGACCCGGCGTTGCTGGCGCCCGCGGTCGCCTCGGCGCTTGGCCTGCGTGCCGTGACGGCGGATTGGCAGGTGAGCCGGCTGGCGGAGCACCTGGCGGACAGACAGGTGCTGCTCGTGCTGGACAACTGCGAGCACATGGTGGCCGGTGCGCGGTGCTGGTGGACGCGTTGCTGCGTTCCTGCCCACAGCTGCGGGTGCGTGCCACGTCTCGGCAACCGTTGGGGGTTGACGGTGAATGCACCATGCGGGTGCCGTCGTTGTCGGTGCCGGAGCCGGATCAAAATTCCGCCGCCGGCGGAGGCGTTGATGCGGGTATGAGTCGGTCAGCCTGCTGGCGGAGCGGGCTGCGGCGGCGCTTCCGGGGTTCGAAGTGAGCGCCGACAATCGCGAGGCCGTGGCCCGGCTCTGCCAGCGCCTCGACGGGATCCCGCTGGCCATCGAGCTGGCGGCGGTACGGCTACGTGCACTGTCAGTGCAGCAGGTGCTGGATCGGCTCGAGGACCGGTATGGGCTGCTGCGCACCGGCAGTCCGGCCGCGATGCCCAGACAGCAGACGCTGCGGGCGCTCATCTACTGGAGCCCTCGGCTACCACAGCCCCACCGACCACGAACGAACCCTCACATCAGCTACCCTGCAACAGATCGCGGCATAACCCGGTGTCCACATCCCGGGGGAAGCCCACAACAATAGGCGTCGAGGTGCTTAAGGTCACCGGTCACGGCGTAGAGCTGGGCCTCGAGCGTCAGTCGGTCGGTGGCATCAGTTAGGTCCTGGGCCAGTTGTTTGAACTCCGCCTGCCGACTGCTGGCCGCCTGCTCGCGGGCGATCGCGGCACGGACATTGACCGTGGCGATCAACAGGCCCGCCGCCATCACCGCGAACACCACGCCGACGGTCACCGCCAGTGTTGACTGCTTTACACCACGCTCGCCCATCATCGACCCCGAACCCATAGTCAGCTCCACGGCTTGCTTCGACACCGCGTTGCATCGGTTTCTGGTCCGTCTCGCGAAACTGCGGTGGTTGAGCCGACGTCGCCGGCCCGGGATCGGCCGGTCAGCCAACTCGTCCACATCCGCAGCGTTGGACCTGTGCAGCCGTTCGCGCATCCATTCTCGGGTGACAGCCACCGGGACCGGAGCTCACGACGCGTAGTGACGGCGTCGTAAGTGCCGCGAAGGCTGTCGAGATTGCTGAGACCGGGCCTGAACAGGGCCATTTGCTACCTGGTTGGCCCGTGGAAATGTCGTCGCGCTGTCAGTCGATAGCGAGGGTTAGAATGGTGATTCACCACGATCCACCATGAATGACATTGGTTTGATGGGCTTGCGGCAGCACGTACAACAATCGCCGGCATGTGGCCGGTCGCCGTCCGGACCGAACGCGTGTCCCACGCGTCATGGCGCGGGAAGTGGGCGATCGCTCATCGAACGCCTGATGTCGGTCCTGGCGAACCCGACGGCTCCGCCGGTCGCGCTCGGGCTCGTGGTCGCGGTGTCGCTCATCATGGCAGAGACGCTGGTGCTGTACCCGATCAAAGCGGCCACCCACGAGAGTCCCAAAGGGGCGGTCTACCTGATCGGCGTCTTGGTGGTCTCGGCCGTGTGGGGGGCCAGGTTGGGCGCGGTGACATCAGTGCTCAGCGCCTTCGCCTACAACTACTTCCACATCGCGCCCTACGGGCGGTTAGCACTCTTCACCTCCGGCCAGGATGTCGTACGGCTTCTGGTCTTCACTTGCGCCGGGCTCTTGGTCAGCGTCCTTACGGACCGAGCCCGGTTACGCGCCGTCGAGGCGACCGAACGCCGCCGGGAGGCCGACCTCGCGGCCGAGTTGGCCAACCTCATCCTCGGCGCCGCCGAGTTGCGCTCCGTGCTCACTGCCGCGTCACAGCGGCTCGCGCAGGCGTTCGAGTTGCCGTCTGCGGCGATCGAGCTCGGGGCGGTCGCGGCCGACGAGCGCCGGGCGGCGTTCGCACTGTGCGACGGCGACACCCGCCTGGGCACTCTCCTGGTCCCCGTCGACCTGTCCGACCACACACTCGACCGCATCCAGCAGCGCATTGTCCCGCCTATAGCGGCACTGCTGCGCGCGGCGCTCGACCGCGAAACGATCACCAACTCGCTGACGGCGAGCCGTGAACAGGCCACCTCGCTTGCCGAGCAACAGGCCTCATTGCGGCACGTGGCAACGCTGGTCGCGCGTGGTGCCTCACCGGACGAGGTGTTCGACGCGGTGATCGAGGAGATGGGCCGGTTGTTCGGTTGGGAAAGAACGGCGCTGCACCGCTACGAGCCGGACGGCACAGCCACCGTCGTCGCGGCCCGTGGCTGGCTGGGCGGCGTGCGGTCGCTCAGCCTCGACGGCGACAGTGTCATCGCTACGGTGTTGCGCACAGGCCGCGCGGCCCGGATGAACAGCTACGATCACGCCGTTGGCAGCATCGCCGCGCTGGTACGGCGCATGGGAATCCGCTCGGGTGTCGGCGTGCCGATCGTGGTCGAGGGCCGTCTCTGGGGCGTGGCCACCTACGCGTGCATGGCGCCCGAACCCCTGCCGGCCGACACCGAAGCACGCATGGCCGACTTCACGGAACTCGTCGCGACCGCGATCGCCAACGCCGAAAGCCACGCGCAGCTCACCGCGTCCCGTGCTCGCGTCGTCGCCGCCGCCGACGACGCCCGCCGCCGTATCGAACGCGACCTGCACGATGGCGCACAGCAACGTCTCGTCGCGATCGCCCTCCAACTGCGCGGGATAGAGGCGTCGCTGCCGACCGACCTCGACCCCATCCGGCACCAACTGTCGGACACGGTGAATAACGTGACCTGCGTCCACCAGGAACTGCGTGAGGTCTCCCAGGGCATCCACCCGGCGATCCTGTCCGAGCGCGGACTCGGGCCAGCCCTCAAGGCCCTCGCCCGCCGCAACCCGACACCGGTCGACCTCACACTGGCCATCGACGGGCGACTGCCCGAGCGGGTCGAGATCGGCGCCTACTACATCGTGTCAGAAGCGCTCACCAACGCCGCAAAACACGCCAGGGCAACTGTGGTTTACGTCAGCATCGAAGCGGATGACGCGAACCTCCGGCTCTCCATCCGTGACGACGGCATCGGCGGAGCCAACCCCGGCAAAGGCTCCGGACTGATCGGCATGCAAGACCGAGTCGAAACCCTCGGAGGCCACATGGAAATCGCAAGCCCACCCGGCCAAGGGACTGCACTGCTGGCCGATTTCCCCGTCAACGACATCCCCATCGACTATGCGTGAGAGTGAACGGCCGTCCCACCCGCTCCAAGACGGCCGCCAATCTGTAGACGGCTTGTCCCACAAGCGGAGTTGAAGTATCAGACGGGGTCCTTACCTCGGACAGCGGGTCACCTCCGCGCCCGTACACGGCGGCTGTTCACCATGCCGCACAGCTCAGCATGCTAAACGATCATCCACAAAGGACAACAGTCCCTGCCGACAATCTTTGTTAGGAACCCATCACACGCGCTACCTCCACTGCTGACCCGCTTGGTGGCCGTTGTGTGTGCGTGCGGTCGGGCCAGACAGCGCGCATAGCCTCGAGGGTCGGCTGGAGTACCGCCTCCACGAGTGACTCGGTACGAAGATGTGTGCCGCGTTGGTAGTCCGGATTGCGAACCATGGTGGAGAAAGCCTTCCGGGGCGATGTCCAGCGCCAGCAGCCCGCTCCGGCGGTGGTGCGGACGTGGCCGCCGCCGGTGGGGGTGCCGGGGAGACCGCAAGCCCCTCAGCATTGCAGTCTCCCCGGCGGATGCGCCGCGGCGTGCCGCGGGCCCGGCTGGCCGCGGCGCGAGGCCGAGCCATCGAACGATGCTGTCGGGGGCGTCATGGCATGGTCCGTTGCGCAGGCGAACCGCCCGCCGCGGCACGGTCAGGCCGACGACGGTCGTTCCGCGTCGTCACCCGCATGCGAAGCTGCTGCGGACGAGGCGCGACGGACGAGGCGTCACGCGTGCGCTCGGGCAGCAGGCCCAGAAAACACCGGCGGCGTCGCTGAGCACGCGGCACGGCCGCTGCGGGCGCACCCCTGTCCGGGCCGCTGTCGGCAGTTCGGCTGGGCGTGGGTGCGGGGCAGCTGAGGCCACACCGCGATACCCGGCAGATGCTCGCGCGCCCGTCCATCGGTGAAGTCCGATCGGGTGTAATGCTGCTGAGCGGTGCGGATCACGTCCCTCGGTGCCTTTGTAATCGGCCGCGCGCCGTATCATCTGCCGTGCGGTCATCGCAGCCTCCCTCGCAGGTGATGGACTCGGGAGAGAGGTTGCCGAGCTTCCAGGTTTGGTTTACGGCATATTTCACGAGATTTCGTGTCATCGAACGGCGCGAGCTCCGCAACATAAACAGTGCCCGCGGACGTTCCTGTCGCCGCACCAGAGGAGCTCAAGGTGAGACCACCATTGGTCACGCTCGTAAACCCGCAGCCCCACCCCGAATACACGATGCCCGTCGATGCGCTTGACCTGTCGACCCGGTACCGATCACGTCGCTGCTGCCGGGGCGGTCACCGCGATCGGACACCAGTACCGAGGCCGAACGCGACCTGCGTCCGGCCAAGACCCGCAGAAGATCTCCGCGCGGTTCACCTCCGAAGTCGTCACCTGAGCCCGCTACCGCATCCGCGTGGCGCGGACCCTTCGCGCTGAACTTCCTGCAAGAACGTGTGCAGAGCACCGCGCAACTCTTCGCCTCCAGCGCGCCCGACCGCTTCGACGCTGTGCGGTGGAACATCTTGCCAGAGGCTGGTGGACCACACCTCAACAACGACGCCTACCCGGTCGCGGACTGCCGAGTCTCCCGCACGGTGCCCGTCGGGCGATCCACGCCGTGGTCTTCGGTGCCGTAGACCACGGCGCAGCGCGAAGTCGTCCACGCCCAGCACCGCCGGCGTCCCCGGCGCCGGGACGGACGTGCTGCGGATCAGCCAGACCAACGTCCATCCGACCGACCCACACCGCGATGCCCTCCCCCAGTCGCTGCCTGGCACCACCGGACGTAGGCGAACACTCCGTCGCCGACAGCGTGGTCGGAGGCGAAGTGAATCGGCTGCGCCAGCGCGTTGCCGACCGCGATCGAGACGAACCTCGACGTGCTCGACACCTCCGACCGCTGATCCGACCACTGATCCGGACACCGGCCCCGTCGCTGGCCCGTCAGCCCACGCCCGGAGCGGGGCCGCCCAGGCGGCCCCCTTCTCGCCAAAGACGCGCGTCAGACCACCCCCAGGTCGAGCATGGCGTTGGCGACCTTGAGAAGCCCGCGATGTTCGCCCCGACAACGTAGTTGCCTGGGGCTCACCTGCACCGTGTTCGACCTGCCCGCCCTGCAGCAGTTCACCAAGGCGTGGTTCGCTGACCCCCGGTCCAGGACCGCGGAGTAGTTGCCGGTGTCCGCTCGAGTCGTCGTCCGGCGCCGTCGACCCTGACAGCATCGACATCGGCTACCGGTTCTACGGCCGCGACGCCGGCCTCGGCGACCGCGAAACCCACATCGGGCAGCCCCACGAACCCGGCGCGGCGCTCACCTTCGCCGACGATGCCGTCACCGTCCTGCTCGACGGCAGGAGCACGCCAGGACAACACCCGACGGACCAGATGGGCTGGACGAGGCAATCGAGCACCGCGCTGCGGTGTCCAGGCGCATGGGACGGTCATGGTGCAGGTGAGCGTCGCGATCGCTGACGCGTTGGTCCGGATCCGCGCCTACGCCCATGCCCAAGAGCGATCTCTCAACGACGTGGCCGCGGACATCGTCGCCCGGAGACTGCGCTTCGACGAGAACCAGGATCAGGACCGCGGATGAGCATCACCCAGACCATGGCAGGCAAGGTCCGGAGGCAGTCTTGAGCACCCCCTCACCCTCGGCGAGGTCCGCCGTCTCTTGGCACACCTGATCACCATCGTCCGACCAGGTGACCACATCGATCGATGGTCACGATGGCGCGGATGCCATCAGTTCAGGGTCAGAACCAGCTACTACCAGCGAAGACCTGGTGAGAGATCGTCCCGACGGCGGACACGACATCCACGAACACAGTCGGCATCCCGGCGACCACCGGGAAACGCCGTCCATCGGGCCGACCCGATCGAGCGGTACGGCCTGACGGACGATGGTACCGCCGCGGCCACATTTGACCGGTAACGCAAGGTAGCCGATGGCAACTAAGCGTGACGGAACCGGGCGGCCGTGTGATCTGGTCCGCACGCACACCGCGCGGCCTGTACGACGGTCCGTGTGTTCCTGCAGACTGCTTGTGCTCTGCACTTTGACGGCCCCGCCGAGACCGAAATCGAGATCCGAGATCGAGACCACCGCGACCACCAGAGAAGGAGCACGCGCGCCGCATGTTCACGAAGATGCTGGTGGCCAACCGCGGAGAGATCGCAATCCGCGCCTTCCGCGCCGCCTATGAGCTGGGAATCTCCACGGTCGCGGTGTACCCGTACGAGGACCGCAACTCGCTGCACCGGGCGAAGGCCGACGAATCGTACCTCATCGGCGAGCGCGGACACCCGGTCCGCGCGTATCTCGACGTCGACGAGATCATCAAGGCCGCCCGCCGGGCCGGGGCGGACGCGGTGTACCCGGGGTACGGCTTCCTGTCGGAGAACCCGGACCTGGCCGCGGCGTGCGCGCGGCACGGGATCACGTTCGTCGGCCCGCCGCCCGGCGTGCTGCACCTGACCGGCAACAAGTCCCGCGCGGTCGCCGCGGCGCGCGAGGCCGGCGTGCCGGTGCTGCGCTCCTCCGAGCCATCCGATGACGTCGACGCGCTGGTCGGGGCCGCGGAGGCGATCGGCTTCCCGGTGTTCGTCAAGGCGGTCGCCGGTGGTGGCGGGCGCGGCATGCGGCGGGTGACCGAGCCCGGCGAGCTGCGGGAGGCGATCGAGGCGGCGTCGCGGGAGGCGCGGTCGGCGTTCGGCGACGGCACGGTGTTCCTGGAGCAGGCGGTGATCAGCCCGCGCCACATCGAGGTGCAGATCCTCGCCGACGCACGCGGCAACGTCTCGCACCTGTACGAGCGCGACTGCTCTGTCCAGCGGCGCCACCAGAAGGTCGTGGAGATCGCGCCCGCGCCCAACCTGGATCCCGCGCTGCGGGAGCGGATGTGCGCCGACGCCGTGGCGTTCGCGAAGGCCATCGGCTACGTGAACGCGGGCACGGTGGAGTTCCTGCTCGACCAGCGTGGCAACCACGTGTTCATCGAGATGAACCCGCGCATCCAGGTCGAGCACACGGTCACCGAACAGATCACCGAGCGCGACCTTGTCATCGCGCAGCTGCGCATCGCGGCCGGGATGTCGCTCGAGGAGCTGCGGCTCACCCAGGACGAGGTGCAGATCTCCGGCGCGGCGCTGCAGTGCCGGATCACGACCGAGGACCCGGCCAACGGCTTCCGCCCGGACGTGGGCACGATCTCGGCGTACCGCTCCCCCGGCGGCCCGGGCGTGCGGCTCGACGGCGGCACGATCCACACCGGCGCCGAGGTGAGCGCACACTTCGACTCGCTGCTCGTCAAGCTCACCTGCACCGGTCACGACTTCCCCAATGCGGTACGCCGGGCGCGGCGCGCGATCGCCGAGTTCCGTATCCGCGGGGTGGCGTCCAACCTGCCGTTCCTCGCCGCAGTGCTGGACGACCCCGACTTCCAGCAGGGCCGGATCACGACGGCGTTCATCGAGGAGCGGCCGCACCTGCTGCGCACCCGCCCGTCCGCGGACCGCGGCACGCGGATCCTCACGTACCTGGCGGAGACCGCGGTGAACCGGCCCAACGGCGCCCGCCCGCACGTGGTCGAGCCGGTCGACAAGCTCCCGCTGTGCGACACCGGCGCGCCCGCCCCCGACGGCTCCCGCCAGCTGCTGCGCGAGCTGGGGCCGGAGGGCTTCGCGGCGCGGCTGCGCGCGCAGGCCGCCGTCGCGGTCAGCGACACGACGTTCCGGGACGCGCACCAGTCGCTGCTCGCGACCCGCGTGCGGACCCGGGACCTGCTGGCGGTCGCGCCGTACGTCGCCCGGACCGTGCCGCAGCTGCTGTCGCTGGAGTGCTGGGGCGGCGCGACGTACGACGTGGCGCTGCGCTTCCTCGCCGAGGACCCGTGGGAGCGGCTGGCGGCGCTGCGCGAGGCCGTGCCCAACGTGTGCACCCAGATGCTGCTGCGCGGGCGGAACACGGTCGGGTACACCCCGTATCCGGTCGAGGTCACCGCGGCCTTCGTGCAGGAGGCGGCGGCGACCGGGATGGACATCTTCCGGATCTTCGACGCCCTCAACGACGTCGCCCAGATGCGCCCGGCCATCGACGCCGTGCGGGCGACCGGGACCTCGGTCGCCGAGGTCGCGCTCTGCTACACCGGCGACTTGTCGGATCCGGGCGAGCGACTGTACACCCTCGACTACTACCTGCGCCTGGCCGAGCAGATCGTGCAGGCGGGGGCGCACATGCTCGCGATCAAGGACATGGCCGGCCTGCTCCGCCCGCCGGCGGCCCGCGCGCTGGTGCGGGCTTTGCGGGAGCGTTTCGATCTTCCGGTACACCTGCACACCCACGACACCCCCGGAGGTCAGCTGGCCACGCTCGTCGCGGCGGTCGACGCCGGGGTGGACGCGGTCGACGCGGCGGTCGCGTCGATGGCCGGAACCACCTCGCAGCCCGCGCTGTCGTCGCTCGTCGCGGCGACCGACCACACCGACCGGGCGACCGGCCTGTCGCTGCAGGCGGTCTGCGACCTGGAGCCGTACTGGGAGGCGGTCCGCAAGGTCTACGCGCCGTTCGAGTCCGGGCTCGCCTCCCCCACCGGTCGGGTGTACCACCACGAGATCCCTGGCGGGCAGCTGTCCAACCTGCGCCAGCAGGCGATCGCGCTCGGGCTCGGCGACCGGTTCGAGCTGATCGAGAACTGCTACGCGGCCGCCGACCGGATGCTGGGCCGGCTAGTGAAGGTCACCCCGTCCTCCAAGGTGGTCGGCGACCTCGCGCTGCACCTCGTCGGCGCGGGCGTGAAGCCCGAGGGCTTCGAGGCCGACCCGGGCGGGTTCGACGTGCCCGACTCGGTCGTCGGCTTCCTGCGTGGCGAGCTCGGCGACCCGCCCGGCGGCTGGCCCGAGCCGTTCCGCACCCGCGCGCTACAGGGCCGCCCGGCGGCCCGGTCCGTGGCCGAGCTAACCGACGAGGACCGGCAGGGGCTGCGCGACGCCCGCCGGCCCACGCTCAACAGGCTGCTGTTCCCCGGCCCGGCACGAGAGTACCTGGCGCACCGCGAAACGTACGGCGATACCTCCGTGCTGTCGAGCAAGGACTTCTTCTACGGCCTGGAGCCCGGGGTCGAGCACGCCGTGGCCCTCGAACCGGGCGTCACGCTGTTCCTGCACCTGGAGGCCATCAGCGAGGCCGACGAGCGTGGCTACCGCACCGTGCTGACCACGCTCAACGGCCAGATGCGCCCGGTGACGGTGCGCGACAAGGCGATCCAGACCGACGTCAAGGCCGCGGAAAAGTCCGAGCGCACCAACCCTGCGCACCTCGCAGCCCCGTTCGCGGGCGTGGTCACGCTGCAGGTCGGCCCGGGCGACACGGTGGCGGACGGGCAAACAGTGGCCACGATCGAGGCGATGAAGATGGAGGCCGCGATCACCGCCCAGCGCGCCGGTACCGTGACCCGCGTGGCGATCGGCAAGGTCCAGCAGGTCGAGGGCGGCGACCTCATCCTGGAGATCGGTTAGCAACCCTCGACCAGGCCACCAGAGAAGGGGTACGGTTCGGGTGAGAGGGCAACCAACGTAGAGCGTTCCGATGAATACAGAGCCGCTCGATCCGGCCGGGTAGTAGGGCAGCCGGACTTCGAGACCCTTCCCCGTGTAGGTTCGTTCTGAAGCTTTTGACCTTCCAAGATCAATCGGCGTGATGACCGCCGGCCGTCGTCGGGGTGAGACCGCTGCGAACGCTCGCCACGATGCTCCTATGGATGTCAAGAGGCGGGTTGAGGGTCGTTTGAGGCGATGAGCTGGTAGAGCTCGCGGGCGATGTAGCGCTTGAGGCAGCGGATGATCTCTTTCTTGGAGAGGCCTTCCTTGGTGCGGCGTTGCACGTATTCGCGGGTGCGGGGGTCCCAGCGCAGGCGGCAGAGCACGACGCGGTAGAGGGCTGCGTTGGCCTGCCGGTCGCCGCTGCGGTTGAGCCGGTGTCGGGTGGTCCTGCCGGAGGAGGCTGGGATCGGGGCGACGCCGCAGAGCATGGCGAACCCGGCTTCGCCGGTGAGCCGGTCGTGGTTGTCGCCGGCGGTGACCAGTAGTTGGCCGGCCACGTCAGCGCCGACGCCGTTGGCGGCGAGCAGGCCGGGGTTGATCGTGGCCACCAAGGGCTCGAGGACTTCGTTGAGGTCGGCGATCTCGGTGGATAGCTGCTGGTGGCGGCGGGCCAGGGAGCACAGGGCGATCGCGACGGCGGTGCCTGGCGATGCGGCGTCGGCCCGGTCGGGCTGCAGGCCCGCGCAGACGATGATCAGCTGTTTGACGGTCAGGCCGCCCAGCTGGGCGCGCAGTTCGTCGGGGGCGGTGACGATCAGGGTCTTGATCTGGCGTTGGGTGTCGGCGCGCTGCTCGACGGCGCTGCGGCGGGCGATTCGCAGGTTGCGCAGGGCTTCGACGCGGCCGTCGCGGTGTTTGGGGATGCCGGTGCGGTCGCCGGCCAGGGCGGCCTTGGCCGCGGCGATGGCGTCGATCGGGTCGGACTTGCCCTGGAACCGGCGGGTCTTGCGGTTGGGCCGGTTGACCTCGATCACCTCGACCTGTTCGCCGCGTAGCCGGCGGGCCAGTCCGGCCCCGTAGGCGCCGGTGCCCTCGACGCCGACCCGGCCCAGCCGGCCGAACCCGCGCATCCAGGCCAGCAGGGCCGTGTATCCGGCCGCCGTGGCGGGGAACTGCTCGGTGCCCAGCACCCGGCCGACCGGATCGATCACCGCGGCGGTATGGGTGTCCAGGTGGGTGTCGACGCCACCGGCGACGTCGAACGCGGCGGTATCAGGTGTAATGGAGGGCATCGTCGTCCTGTCGTTCGTGACTGGGGGCAGGGCGGCACGCACCAGCCGGGCAACGCGGACAAGACAGAGATGGGGCCTCTAGAGACCTTTCGGGGTCAGGGTTTGGGTGGGGATAGGCCGGTGGCGGTGAGGTAGCTGTCGAAGAGGCCGTGGCGGTATTGCATGCGTTTGAGGCGGTTCTTGACGGTGTGTTCCAGGGCGGTGGCGGTCCGGGTGGCGAGGTTGGCCAGGCTGCGTTTCAGTGCCGACCAGACCTTCTCGGTCGGGTTGAGCTCGGGGGCGTAGCCCGGTAGCCGGTAGGCGTGCAGCCATGGCCGGGCGGCGATCAGCGTGCGCATCCGGGCGGACCTGTGGGTGTTGAGACCGTCCCAGATCAGGATGATCGGTCCGTGAAGCTGCTGGTGAGCGGCGTCGAGCATCCGGGCGAAGTCGTTCTCCCGGAAGCCTTTCGGTTCACCTTTGCGGCCCAGGTGCAGCATGGTGCGGTAGATCAGCCGCGAGCGGTCACCGGGCCGGTAGCAGACCAGACCCGCCACCGAGACCCGGACGTTGCCGGCGGCGGTCACCGACACCACCGGCGTGCCCCCGCGCGGTGCCCAGGTCGTGGCCTTCCTCGCCCGCAACGTCTGACCGCACTCGTCGGCGAAACAGATCCAGGCGCTCAGCCGCCGCGCGACCC
>NZ_BAAAQD010000062.1:0-29280 GCF_039531485.1 Dactylosporangium maewongense
CCTGGTGACCGGCGCCTCGGCCGCCATCACCGCGATCGACACCGCGATCAAGGGCATCTCGACCGCGCGGGCCACGCTCGGTGCGTACCAGAACCGGTTCGAGCACACCATCAACAACCTCAACACCACCGTGGAGAACCTGTCGGCGTCCGAGTCCCGCATCCGCGACACGGACATGGCCCAGGAGATGGTGTCCTTCACCCGCTCGCAGATCCTGACCCAGGCCGGCACCAGCATGCTGGCCCAGGCGAACCAGGCGCCGCAGAACGTCCTGTCCCTGCTGCGTTAACAGATCCCCCCAACCACACGAGCAACACACACACGCACCATCCTCCTCAGTCGATGACACACGGCGGCGCCCCCACCCACGGGGGCGCCGCCGCTGTTTTTCCCGGGAAATTGCTGCCCAGAACCCTTATGCGGCACGACCGGGTGCCGATGTTGAGAACGACCGGGCCACGGATGGCCCGGCCAGCGACCCGATTCAAGGAGGAACTTCATGGGTCTTCGCATCAACAACAACATCGCTGCTCAGAACGCCTACCGTAACCTGTCGGTCACGGACGGCCAGATGAGCAAGTCGCTGGAGAGGCTGTCGTCGGGTTACCGGATCAACCGTGCCGCCGACGACGCGGCAGGTCTCTCGATCAGCGAGGGTCTTCGGTCCCAGATCGGCGGCCTGAAGGTCGCGGTGCGCAACGCGCAGGACGGCATCTCGGTCGTGCAGACCGCTGAAGGTGCTCTCACCGAGACGCACTCGATCCTGCAGCGTATGCGTGACCTCTCCGTTCAGGCGTCGTCCACGGGTTCGCAGGACACCGATGCGCGCACGGCCGCGCAGACCGAGTTCACTCAGCTGAACGCTGAGCTGGACCGGATCGCGACCACCACGTCGTTCGGCGGGCAGAAGCTGCTCGACCCGACGGCAAGCTACACGGGTACTTTCCAGGTCGGCGCCAACACGGCGTCCGCCGATCAGATCGCGGTCAACCTCGGCACCGCCGCCTTCGGTGGGGTCGCCGTGACCGGCTTCGACTCGACCGGCCTCGGGGTCGACTCGCTCGACCTCGTGACGGGAGCGTCGGCGGCCATCACCGCGATCGACACGGCGATCAAGGGTATTTCGACCGCTCGGGCCACGCTCGGTGCATACCAGAACCGGTTCGAGCACACCATCAACAACCTGAACACAGCCGTGGAGAACCTGTCCGCCTCGGAGTCGCGCATCCGGGACACGGACATGGCCTCCGAGATGGTGTCGTTCACCCGCTCGCAGATCCTGACCCAGGCCGGCACGAGCATGCTGGCCCAGGCCAACCAGGCGCCGCAGAACGTCCTCTCCCTGCTGCGCTAGAGGAGCTGGAGTCGATGGCCTGACGAGGGCATGACAGGGCACGGCACCCACCCAGGGCGCCGTGCCCTGCCAGTCTCCAGCCGCCCCACCGCGAGCGGCGGGTCCCGCACGGGGGGTTCCCACCCCGCGGCCCCCATGCGCCGCTGCGCGGCGCACTCAAGCCTTTTCTCCTCAACTCCTCCCGGGCTCGGCCGATCTGCCCCGTGAACAGGCCACGGAGGGCCGGACCGAGCTCAAGGAGGAACTGTCATGGGTCTCAGGATCAACAACAACATCGCCGCGCAGAACTCCTACCGGAACCTGTCGGTGACCGACAACCAGATGAGCAAGTCGCTGGAGAAGCTGTCGTCCGGCTTCCGGATCAACCGGGCCGCCGACGACGCGGCCGGCCTCTCCATCAGCGAAGGCCTGCGCTCGCAGATCGGTGGCCTGAAGGTCGCGGTCCGCAACGCACAGGACGGCATCTCGGTCGTGCAGACCGCTGAAGGCGCGCTCACCGAGACGCACTCCATCCTGCAGCGCATGCGCGACCTGTCCGTGCAGGCGTCCTCGACCGGTTCGCAGGACTCCGACGCGCGGACCGCCGCGCAGACCGAGTTCACGCAGCTGAACGAGGAGCTGAACCGGATCGCGACCACCACGGCCTTCGGCGGGCAGAAGCTGCTCGACCCGACGGCCAGCTACACGGGCACGTTCCAGGTCGGCGCCAACACCGCGTCCGCGGACCAGATCACGGTCAGTCTCGGCACCACCGCCTTCGGCGGGGTCGCCGTGACCGGCTTCGACTCGACCGGCCTGGGGACCGACGCACTGGACCTGGTGACCAACGCCTCCGCGGCGATCACCGCGATCGACACGGCCATCAAGGGCGTGTCGACCGCCCGGGCGACGCTCGGTGCGTACCAGAACCGGTTCGAACACACCATCAACAACCTGAACGTCGCCGTGGAGAACCTGTCCGCGTCCGAGTCCCGGATCCGTGACACGGACATGGCCCAGGAGATGGTCTCGTTCACGAGATCGCAGATCCTGACGCAGGCCGGCACCAGCATGCTGGCCCAGGCCAACCAGGCGCCGCAGAACGTGCTGTCGCTGTTGCGCTGACAGCGCTCGTAAGGCGGGGAGGGGACCGAGGTTTCCTCCCCGCACGCGTGTATCGCAGTTCTTCTGCGCTTCTTTAGGGGGTTCCACCATGGGTAGCGTCGACGGCCTGATCTCGGGCATGAGCACCTCGTCGGTCATCAGCGGCCTGATGCAGGTCGAGGCCGCCCCACAGACCGCCCTCAAGGCCAAGGTGGCCACGCAGCAGAAGGTCGTCACCGCGTACCAGGGCATCAACACCAAGATGAAGGCCCTGCTCACCGCGTCCAAGGCGCTGGTGGACCCCACCGCCTGGAAGGGCGGCGTCGCCACGTCGAGCTCGGACGCCGCCACCGCGACCACGACGTCGAGCGGCGCGCAGAGCGGTGCGCTGTCCTTCCGCGTGAACAAGCTGGCCGCCGCTCACGCGGTCGTCTTCAACAGCACGGTCGCCGCGACCACCGACACGATCATGAGCGGCTCGTCGTTCCAGATCGACGTCAACGGCACGCCGAAGACGGTCAACGTCACCGACACGTCGCTCAAGGGCGTCGTCGACGCGATCAACAAGACCTCCGACCTCGGCGTGAAGGCCACCGCGTTCCAGGTCTCCCCCGGCCAGTACACGATGCAACTCACGTCGACGACGACCGGCTCCGCCTCGACCTTCGACTTCACCAGCGGCGGCAACCCCTTCACCCTCGGCGCCGAGCAGATCGTCTCCACGGGCGCGGACGCCGAGCTGCTCGTCGGCGACCCGGCCACCCCGCTGAAGGTGACGTCGTCGACGAACACGTTCAAGGACCTGATGAACGGCCTGACCGTCACCGCCACGAAGGTGCAGCAGCCGACCGACCCGCCGGTGACCGTCACTGTCGCCCGCGACAACGAGGGCATCGCCACCAAGGTCCAGGCCATGATCGACGCGGCGAACCAGGCGCTGTCGGAGATCTCCAGCCAGACCAAGAACAAGAGCGGCTCGGTCCCCGGCGGCCCGCTCGCCGGCAACAGCATCATGTCGCAGGTCGCCAGCAACGTGCTCAACACCGTCTCCGGCGGCACCGCCAGCAACGGCAGCTACAAGGACGTCGGCATCGAGCTGACCCGCGACGGCCAGCTCACGTTCGACAAGGCGAAGTTCATCGCGGCGCTCGACGCCGACCCGGAGAAGACGCAGGCGCTCTTCATCGACACCGCCCAGACGGACGTCACCCTGAAGACGGGCCTCGCCGACAAGCTGTCCGGCGTGGCGGACACGGCCACCCAGACCAACACCGGCACGCTGTCCCGGCTGATCACCAGTGGCAACGACGCGATCACGGACCTCAACCACCGCGTCGACGACTGGGACGTCCGGCTGCAGGCGCGGCAGGCGACGCTGCAGAAGCAGTTCGGCGCCATGGAGACCGCGCTCGGCAAGCTGAAGAACCAGGGCAGCTGGCTGTCCGGCCAGCTCGCCTCGCTCGGTTAGGCCCTGCTCCCCCTCAGGCCACTGGAGATCGAATGACCACACAAGCCCTGCGCAACCGCTACGTCAGCGACAGCGTCGCGACGGCTCCCCCGTCCCGGCTGCTCGTCATGCTGTACGACCGGCTGGTGCTCGACCTGATGATCGCCGGCCAGTCGCTGGAGACGGGCGACAAGCCGACGGCGTCGGCGCGGATCCAGCACGCCCAGGAGATCATCATGGAGCTGCGGGCGACGCTGGACCCCACCGCGTGGAGCGGAGGGCCGGGCCTCTCCTCGCTGTACAGCTACCTGATCACCGAGCTGGTCCAGGCCAACGTCACCGGTGACCGGGGCAAGGTCGAGGCCGTGCAGAGCTTCGCCGAGCAGTTGCGCGACGCATGGCGGGAGGCGGCCGCGCAGGTGATCGGGTCCGGGCCGTGACCACGCCCCAGGGCGAGGCCGGCGGCGAGTGGGACGAGGCGTGGGTCGCGGCGCTCGACGCGATGGAGCTCGAGGCCGACGAGGTCGAGCAGATGCTGCGGCACCGCGACGTGCTGGAGGCCGCACCGGTGACGGCGGTGACGTTCAGCCCGCCGGAAGGGCTCGGCCCGCTGCCGATCGCGCTCGCGGACCGGGCGCGGCGGCTCGTACAACGGCAGCTCGACCTCTCCAGGGAGCTGACGATCGCGATCGCCGGCAACCGCCAGCAGGCGCGGCTGGTCAACCGGCTGCACCGCGAGGCGGCCGAGACCGTGCCCGTCTACGTGGACAACCGCACCTGAAGGATCCGGGGCAGAAAGCGCCCGCAACCGAAAAGCACTGCGAATGCGCCCGAAACTGCCGATGACACCGGCATGACCCACATCCCGGTGTCCGTGATCGTCGCCGCTGGGGGCAGCGCTGACGACTTCCACGCCTGCCTGCTGTCGCTGCGCGCCTCCCTCGGCCTGCGCGACGAGGTGGTCTGCGTGCTGCCGTCGGACCGCGCCGACCTGCGCGCCGAGCTGCGCGGCGAGCAGTGGCTGAAGGTGATCGAGTCGCCCGCCGGGGCAGGGGCCGCCGAGCGGTGGGCCGCCGGCGTCGACGCGACCCGCCACCCGATCATCATCCTCGTCGACGGTGACGTCGTGCTGTCCGCGCACTGGCTCGACCCCGTCCTGGAGCCCTTCGGCGACCCGTCCGTGGTCGCCACCGGCCCGCGCTGCCACAACAGCTTCGGCCCCCAGCAGGCCGAGCTGCCGAAGGAGGCGATGGCCAGCGCGGCGGCGTTCAAGGCGTTCGCCAGGCAGTGGCGGCAGGACCATCGCGGCGAGTTCAGCGACGTGGACCGGCTCGGGCCCGTGTGCGTGGCGATCCGCCGCGACGCGCTCGCGATCGCCGGCGGGCCGACCGCCGACCTGCCCTGGGACGGGCTCGCGGTGCAGGGGCGCGTCACCGTGGCACACGCGGCGCTGGTGGCGCACGTGGCGTCGACGGACTGCGGGCTGCGCGGCGAGTTCACCGACGAGCCCGGCGCACCGCTGATCAGCGCGGCGCTCATCGTGAAGGACGAGGCCGACGTGCTGGCCCGGTCCCTGGACGCGCTGCGCGACCTGGTCGACGAGATCGTCGTCTACGACACCGGCTCGACCGACGACACGGTCGCGATCGCCCGCGCCCACGGCGCCCGGGTCGTCGAGGGGTACTGGAACGAGCACTTCGGCGACGCCCGCAACCGCTGCCTGGAGCACTGCCGCGGCACGTGGGCGCTGTGGGTCGACGCCGACGAGATCTTCACCGGCGACGCGAAGGCGGTGCGGGCGGCCGTCGCCGCCGGTGGCGACGCCCGGGCCTTCTTCGTCACCATCGACAACCAGGAGGGCCACGAGGGCGGCTCCGGGCACAGCACCATCTACTTCCCCCGGCTCTTCCGCAGGTCGCCGTCGCGCCTGTACGGGCGGCTGCACGAACAGGTCGTCGACCGGGTCACCGGGACCGCCATGGTCGGCCCGCAGCTGACCACGGCGGTGCTCACCCACGTCGGCTACACCGCGCTGCGCAGGACGGTGAAGAGCAAGGCCGAGCGCAACCTGCGGCTGGCGGAGCTCGCCGCGGAGGACGTCAGCGGGATCACCGCCATCGGCAACCTCGCCCGCGCCCAGATCGGCTCCGGGCACATCGAGGAGGCCATCGAGACGTCCCGCCGCGGCCTGGAGCAGGCGAAGGAGAACAGCCACCGGGTCCTGTTCCTCAAGATCCTCGCCGACGCGTACCTCGCCCTGAAGCGCCTGACCGAGGCGAACGAGACCATCGAGGAGCTGCGCAGGATCGCCAGCACCGCGTTCACCGTCGACGAGCACGAGGTCAAGCTGCGCTTCGCCGAGGGCGACTACGAGCGGGCCCTGGAGATCGTCGCGGCGCTGCCGGAGTCGGGCATGAACGACCTGCTGTACGGCGTCGGCAAGGGCCGCTTCGCCGGGCTGCACATCGACGCGCTCAGCCGGCTGGACCGGAACCAGGAGGCGGCGGAGCAGCTGCGGCGGTCGCTGCGGGAGGGGCGGGTGCCGGTGCCGGTCGCCCGGATGGCGCAGGTGCTGGGCGCCGCGGACGGCAGTCTCGCGGAGGTCGCCGAGCTGCTGCCCCGCGAAGGGGTGCGCGGGCTGCTCTTCGGCATCGCGGAGGCGCCGCCGGAGGCCGCCGACGAGCTGCTGGAAGCGTTGTGGCGCCGGTACCCCGGCGAGCCGACGGTGCTGACCGTCGCGGCCCGGGTCGGCCGGCTGGTCCCGCTGATCCGGGCGATGGAGTGGTCGGCGCGGCTGCGGCAGCACGGGTTCGCGGAGCGCTGCACGCTGCTCGCCCTGTCCGGCAACTCGCGGCGCACGCCGCGGGAGCGGACCCTGGCGGCGGCGATCGCCCTGGAGATGTTCCACGACGAGGCCGCGCTGCCGCTGCTGAACGAGGCCCTCGCGGCGGTGCCCGACGACCAGAGCGCCCCGGTCCTGGAGGAGATGCGCGTCCTCGCCCCGAAGGTGTCCGACTCCATCGAGCTCGCCGACGCCTGAAACACCGCTGACTGAGCACCGGCACGCAGACGCCAACGCGCAGCAAGGCCGACATGCCGGCACGTCGAACGGCCGGACGGTCAACCTCCCCGGACATATCCGCTGCGCGAACATGTCCGACATTTCGGTTATGTCGGTGAGCGGAGCGAGTCGACATAACCGGGGCGGCGTCCGCGGAACCGAGGCGGCGTCCGCGGATCGGTGAGCGGAGCGAGTCGACATGACCGAAGCAGCGTCCGCGGAACCGAAGCGGCGTGCGCGGAACCGAAGCGGCGGAAAAGCGGCCGGCACCGCCCCTTGTGGGACGGTGCCGGCCTTTGCGTGGCTGCGGGGTCAGCGGCCCGCGCCGACCAGCTCGCCCTCGATCACCGGGGCGGGCGGCCGCGGCGCCTCACGGGGGCGCATGAAGCGCGGCGCCCACCAGTTGGCGTTGCCGAGCAGGGTCATCAGCGAGGGCAGGACGACCGCGCGGATGATCGTCGCGTCGAGCAGGATCGCGGCGGCGAGGCCGACGCCGAGCTGTTTCATGTCGATGGTGCTCAGCGTCGCGAAGATGGAGAACACCGCCACCATCACGATCGCCGCGCTGGTGACCACGCCGGCGGAGCCCGTGATGCCGTGCGCCACCGCCTCGCGGGTCGGCATGCCCTGCTTGACCGCCTCGCGGATGCGGCTGACGACGAAGACGTGGTAGTCCATCGACAGGCCGAACAGCACCACGAAGAGGAACAGCGGCAGCCACGACACGACCGCGTCCATGGACGTGAAGCCCAGGATGCCCTCCGCCCAGGTGCCCTGGAAGATCAGGACGACCAGGCCGTAGGACGCGCCGGCGGAGAGCAGGTTGAGCGCGATCGAGGTGACCGCGACGACCACCGAGCGGAACGTGAAGGCCATCACCAGGAACGTCAGCACCAGCACGAACCCGACGACCAGCGGCAGCTTGTGCTTGACGTGGTCGGCGTAGTCGACGTCGGCGCCGACGAACCCGCCGACGGCCGCGTCCGAGCCCGCCTTCACGCCCGGCACCTTGCCGACGGTCTGCGGGACCATGACCTCCCGCAGCTTGTCGAGGGACTCCTTCGCCTGCTCGGAGCGGCCGGCGAACGGGGTGGCGACGTCGAGCACGGCGACCTTGCCGTCGGCGGACACCTCGACGTCGGGCGCCTCATCGAGGGGCGCGAACAGCGGGTCGGCGGCGGCGGCCTTCGCCAGCTCGGTCAGCGCGGCCTTCGTGGCGTCGAGCTGGCCGGCCGGGACTCGGACGGCGACGGTGTGCACGGTGCCGTTGCTGGGGTACGCCTTCACGAGCCGGTCGTAGGCCTGCATGGCGGGCGTGGTGCGCGGCAGGTCCTCCATGCCGGGGAAGCTCAGCCGCATGCTCAGCGCCGGCGCGGCGAGCGCCAGCAGCGCCAGGACCGAGATCGCCAGCGTGGCCACCGGGCGGCGCAGGGCGGGCCGGAGGATGAAGCTCCAGACCTTCGACTGGCCCTCGCCCTCGGCGCGGGGCCGGGTGAGGCGCCACAGCACCGGGACGCGGGGCCGGTCGATCCAGCGGCCGAGCTTCGACAGCAGCGCCGGCAGGACGGTCAGCGAGCCGATCACGGAGACGAGCACGACCAGGATCGAGCCGACGGCGAGGGACGAGAAGACCACGTCACCGGCGAGGAACAGGCCCGCCATCGCGATCGTGACGGCGACGCCGGAGACGACGACCGCGTGCCCGGACGTCTCGGCCGCGATCTCGACGGCGTCGAGGTGCTTGCGGCCCTTCGCCCGTTCCTCGCGCTCCCGGCGCAGGTAGAACAGGGAGTAGTCGACGCCGACGGCCATGCCGATGAGCAGGATGACGCTGGCGGTGGTGTCGGTCGACGGCACCAGGTGCGAGGCGAGCGTCGAGAGGCCGAGCGCGGCCGCGACCGACGACAGCGCCAGCAGCACCGGCACGCCGGCGGCGATGAGCGCGCCGAACGCGACGATGAGGATCGCGAACGTCACCGGCAGGCTGAGGAACTCGGCCCGCTGGAAGTCCTTGCCGAGCGTGTCGTCCATGGCCTGGCCGATGGACTCGCCGCCGGTCTCCTCGACCCGCAGCCCGGGGTGGGCGCGCTGCACGCCGGCGGTGGCGTCGCGCAGCTTGCCGACGCGGTCCTGGGCGGTCTCGGGGTCGCCGCTCATGGTGACCCGGACCAGCAGCGCGCCGCCGTCGTGGGAGGGCAGCGGGTCGCTCACCGAGGCGACCTCGGGCAGCGCCTTCATCGCGGTCGCCACGTCGGCGGCGGCCTTGTCCGCGGCGGACCGGTCCAGGGCGCCGGACAGCGGGGTGATGAGGACGCTCTCCCTCGCCGGGTTGTCGAAGTGGCCCTCGTCGACGATGACCTCGGCCCGGCCGGACTCGCCGATGGCCTGGTCGGAGTTGCTCGCCTCGACGGTGCCCGCCATGTTCCCGCCGATGAAGCAGACAGCGACGAACACGACCCACAGAGCGATTGCGCGCCAAGGGTGCTCCGCGCTCCAGCGCGCCACCCGTACGGTAACTGGTCTCTTCTCCACGCAAGAGACGCTATGGATTCCGCGCCCCGCGAACATCCGGGCTGCACCCGACGCGCACCCGGATTCGGGCATTGGGGGTTTTCCCCGAGGCCGATTTCCTCAACCCGGGCCGACGTGCGCCGATGGCTCCAATGAGCAAGGATCGCTCACTCCAGGTGCCAGGGACCGGCGACACACCGCAACAAGCCGTTTTTCGGTGGACGGGAGCGTCCCAGCCGTGTTCGAAGACGTCACGTCGGTCACCCTGCACAGCGCCCTGACGGGGCTGGCGAAACGGCAGCGGGTGATCGCCGACAACATCGCCAACATCGAGACGCCCGGCTTCCTCGCCGGGCGGGTGTCCTTCGAGGACTCCCTGCGCACCGCCGTCGAGGCCGGCCGGCCGCAGGACACGACGATCGCCGTGGCCCGGTCGCTGGAGCCGACCCGCGAGGACGGCAACAACGTCAACCTCGACCACGAGGTCCTCTCCAACATCGACACCGGTCTGCGGTACCAGACGATGCTGCGCGGCGTGGACGACAAGTTCGGCCTCCTGCGGACCGCGATCAGGGGCTGACGATGACCATCTTCAGCGCCATCGGCATCGCCGGCACGGGCGTCACCGTCTACCGCAAGTGGCTGGACGCGGTCGCCGACAACGTCGCCAACATGAACGACGCGCAGTCGACGTCGGGCCAGGTGTTCCGCGCCCGCTACGTGCAGGCCCGCGCCGTCGACTACGGCACCGGGGAAGGCGGCGCGGTCGTGGCCGGCACCGCGCTGGGCGATCCGAAGGGGCGTCTGGTGTACGAGCCGGAGAACCCCCTCGCCGACCGTGAGGGCTACGTCAAGTACCCCGACATCGACCTCGGCTCGCAGATGACACAGATGATCATGGCGCAGCGCGCCTACCAGGCGAACCTCACGGTGGTCGACCGGGCGAAGGACGCCTACCAGGCCGCGATCCAGATCGGGAAGGGCTGAACATGACCATCGACGCCGTCGGGGCCGTCAGTGCCCTTCCCGCGCTCCCGCCGATCTCCGCGTCCGACTCGAGCGCCCCGTCGTCGTCCGGCACCGACTTCGGCGCCATGGTCACGCAGGGCCTCCAGCGGCTGCAGCAGGTGCAGGACAACGCCGACCACCTCGCCGTGCAGGCCGCCACCGGCAGCCTGACCGACGTGCACGACTACATGATCGCCGCGACCGAGGCGAACCTCGCGACCAGCCTCACCGTCGCCGTGCGCAACCGGGCCCTTGAGTCCTTCAACGAGATCATGAGGATGCAGGCCTGATGCGTGACCGGCTCACCGCCCTCATGCGGCGGGGGACCGACGGCTGGAAGGCCTTCACCCCCGGGCAGCGGGCGGTCACGATCGTCGCCGTGCTCGCCCTGGCGATCGGCGGGTACTTCTTCGCGACCTGGGCCGGCAAACCGACCATGGCGCCGCTGTTCTCGAACCTGGCCGCCACCGACGCGAGCGCGATCGTCGACAAGCTCAACGCCGACGGCGTCACCTACACGCTGTCCGACGGCGGCAGCACCATCAACGTGCCCAGCGACCAGGTGTACAGCCTGCGGATCTCGATGAGCGGGGCCGGCCTGCCCGCCGCGGGCGACGCCGGCTACTCGCTGCTGGACAAGCAGGGCATCATGACCAGCGAGTTCATGCAGCAGGTCACCTACCGGCGGGCCCTGGAGGGCGAGCTCGGCAAGACGATCGAGGCGATCAACGGCGTCAACAAGGCCACCGTGCACCTCGCGATCCCGCAGAAGGACGTCTTCACCGACGACCAGGTCGCGCCGACCGCGTCGGTGCTCGTCGACACCGGCACGAAACCGCTGCCGGGCGGCGCCGTCACGTCGATCGTGCACCTGGTGTCCTCCAGCGTCGAGGGGCTCGAACCGGACGCGGTCACGGTCGTCGGCGCCAACGGCAAGGTCCTGTCCAGCGCCGGCGACGGCCCGGGGTCCGCCCCTGACGGGCAGTCCGGCCAGACGACCGCCTTCGAGCAGCGGCTCAACAGCGCGCTGCAGAACATGCTCGACACCGTCGTCGGGCCGGGGCACTCCGTCGTGCAGGTGACCGCCGACCTCGACTTCGACGCGACCGAGACCAAGACGCAGAAGTACGTCGCGGATCCGGCCGTGCCGCCGCTGTCGGAGTCCAAGTCGTCCGAGCAGTACACGGGCGGCAACGGCACCCCGGTCGGCGGCGTCCTCGGCCCGGACAACATCCAGGTCCCCAACGGCACCGGCGCCGGCGGCGACGGGACCTACCAGCAGTCCACCGAGACCCGCAACAACGCCGTCGGCATGGTCACCGAGACGAAGAAGACCGCGCCCGGCGCGGTGCGCAAGCTCGCCGTCGCCGTCATCGTCGACAGCTCCGTGGCGAAGGTCGACGAGGCGCAGCTGCAGCAGCTCGTCTCCTCCGCCGTCGGCCTCGACGCGACCCGCGGCGACCAGATCGCGGTCAGCTCGATGGCGTTCGACACGACCAAGGCCACGGCCGAGCAGAACGCGCAGGCGGAGGCCGCGAAGGCCGAGAAGAGCGAGCTGCAGCAGAAGTACATCCAGATGGGCCTGATCATCCTGGCCCTGCTGGTCCTGCTGATCCTCGCGGCGATCTCCAACCGCCGCCGGCGCAAGCGGGAGAAGGTGCAGCTGACCGAGCAGCAGAACGCGGCTCTGGAGGAGATGCAGGCGGCGATCGAGGCGGCCCGCGCCAAGCTCGCCCTGGAGGGTCACGGCGGCATCGGCGGCGCCCACGAACTCGAGGGCGCCGGCGGGCCCGGCGAGGAGTTCGACCGCGACGGGCGCTTCCGGGACATCACCCAGATGGTCGAGAAGCAACCCGACGAGGTCGCGCAGCTGCTGCGCGGCTGGCTCGCCGACCGGCGCGGCTGAGCGGGCCGGTTGACCGATGACGACCGGGGAGATGACGGGGCTGCGGAAAGCAGCCATCCTCCTTGTCCAGATGGGCAAGGAGGACGCCGCGAAGATCATGGCGCATCTTCGCGAGGCCGAGGTCGAGGAGCTCACCGCCGAGATCATGCGGCTCGGGCAGGTCGAGGGCGACATCGCCGACGTGGTGCTCGAGGAGTTCCACGACATGGCGACCGGCCACCGGTACGTGGGGCAGGGCGGCCTCGACTTCGCCCGCGACCTGCTGGAGGCGTCGCTCGGCCGCGAGCGCGCCGGCGAGATCGTCGGCCGGCTCAACACCGTCTTCATGGACGTGCCGTTCGGCTTCCTCGGCCAGGCCGACCCGCGCCAGCTGCTGTCGTTCCTGCAGGACGAGCACCCGCAGACGATCGCGCTGGTCCTCGCCCACATGACCGCCACCCAGGCGTCGCAGATCCTCGGCGGGCTCGCCCCCGAGCTGCAGGCCGACGTCGCGCACCGCATCGCCGTCATGGACCGCACCTCCCCCGAGATCATCCGCAAGGTGGAGGCGACCCTGGAGCGCAAGATGTCCTCGGTGCTCCAGCCGAGCGACCTGTCCGCGGTCGGCGGCCTCGAACCGCTCGTCGAGATCATCAACCGGACCGACCGGGCCACCGAGCGGCTGATCCTCGAAGGGCTCGCCGGGCGCAACCCGGAGCTGGCGGAGGAGATCCGCTCGAAGATGTTCATGTTCGAGGACATCGTGTCCCTCGACGACCGCTCCATCCAGCTGGTGCTGCGCCAGGTGGAGACCAACGACCTCGCGACCGCGCTCAAGGGCGTCCGCGAGGAGGTCCGCCAGAAGGTCATGAAGAACCTCTCCGAGCGTGCCGCGGAGAACCTCGCCGACGAGATCGAGATGCTCGGCCCGGTCCGCCTGCGCACCGTCGAGGAGTCCCAGGCGAAGATCGTCCAGGCGATCCGCACCCTGGAGGAGTCCGGCCAGATCACGATCCGCCGAGGGGACGACGATGAGTTCGTCGGCTGAGTATCCGCTCGCCTTCCCGCCGCCGGCGAAGAAGCGCGCGGGCACGCCACGCCCGGCGTTCCCGCCGCCGCCCCCGCCGCCACCGACACCCGCGACCCGCGCGTTCCCGCCGCCGGAGACCCCCTCGACCGTCCAGTACGGCGAGAGCGTCCTCACCGACGACCGCGCCGGCGCCGCGCCGCAGGCCCGGTTCGACGTCGACCTCCGGGAGCGCGAGACGTTCCCGCCGGAGCTCGTCGAGCGGGTCCGCGAGGAGGCGGAGGCCGCCGGGTACGCCGCCGGGTGGGCACAGGGCATGCGGGAGGCGAAGACCGGCGCCGAGGCGCAGGCCTCGAGGGTCGCCGCCGAGGCCGCGGCGGCCGCCGAGGGGCACCGCCGCCGCATCGAGTCGGCCCTGCGGGCGATCGACGCCGCCGCCGGCACGCTGGAGCGCCGGGCGGTGCCGGCCGCGCAGGACATCGAGGACCAGATCGTGGCGACTGCGTTCGCGCTCGCCGAGGCGGTCCTCGGCCGGGAGTTGCGGACCGCGACCGAGCCCGGCCGGGAGGCCCTCGCACGGGCGCTCGCACTCGTGCCCGGGACACGTCCGGTGACGGTCAGGCTCAACCCGGCGGACCGGCTGACGATAGGACAGACGGAACTGGTCATGGACGGCCGCACGGTGTCCCTCGTGGACGACCCGGCGCTCGGACCGGGCGACGCCCTCGCACTGTGCGACGCCACGTCGGTCGACGCCCGGCTCGCGCCGGCGCTCGACCGGGTCCGGGAGGTGCTCGAACAGTGACGTCGTCGCTCCAGCAGCGCATCGCCGCCGCCCGCCAGGCCGCCAACCCGCGCGTCAGCGGCCGGGTCACGTCGATCGTCGGCCTGTCGGTCACGGTCGCCGGCGTCGACGGCCGCGTGGGCGACCTCGTGGAGATCGGCGACCCGGGCGGCCTCGGCCCGACGGTCCCCGCGGAGGTCGTCTCCATCGACGGCGACCGGCTCGCGTGCCTGCCGCTCGGCGCGCTCACCGGCGTCGGCACCGGCAGCCCCGTGCGCAGCACCGGCTCGCCGCTGCAGATCGCCGTCGGCCCGCAGCTGCGCGGCCGCATCCTCGACGGGCTCGGCCGCCCGATGGACGGCGGGCCGGCGCTCACCGGCCTGGAGCGGGTCACCGTCGAGCACGACGCGCCCGACGCCCTCGCCCGCGGCCGGGTCCAGGAGCCGCTGTCGCTCGGCGTGCGCGCCCTGGACACGCTCGTGCCGTGCGGGCGCGGGCAGCGCATCGGCATCTTCGCCGGCTCCGGCGTCGGCAAGAGCAGCCTCATGTCCATGATCACCCGCGGTACGGACGCCGAGATCTCCGTGATCGGCCTCGTCGGCGAGCGGGGCCGCGAGGTCCGCGAGTTCATCGAGAACGACCTCGGGCCCGAGGGCCTCGCCCGGTCCGTCGTGGTGATCGCGACCTCCGACCAGCCGCCGCTGGTGCGGCTGCGGGCCGGCTTCGTCGCGACGCGGATCGCCGAGTACTTCCGCGACGGCGGCCAGGACGTGCTGCTGCTGATGGACAGCCTCACCCGCACCGCGATGGCGCAGCGCGAGGTCGGCCTGTCGGCGGGCGAGCCGCCGGCTACCCGCGGCTACCCGCCGAGCGTGTTCGCGCTGCTGCCGCGCCTGCTGGAGCGGGCCGGCCCGGCGCCGGTCGGCTCGATCACCGGCCTGTACACGGTCCTCGTCGAGGGCGACGACCACAACGAGCCGATCGCGGACACCGCCCGGTCGATCCTCGACGGGCACATCACCCTGGACCGGCGGCTCGCCACGTCCGGGCACTTCCCCAGCATCGACGTGCTGGAGTCGGTGTCCCGGGTCGCCAACGCGGTCACCACCCGCGAGCAGCGCACCGACGCCACCGCCATGCGGCGGATGCTCGCCGCCCACCGCGACGTGCGGGAGCTGGTCGAGATCGGCGCGTACGTGAGCGGCACCAACCCCGACGCCGACCGCGCCCGGGCGCTGTGGCCGCAGATCAACGACTTCCTGCGACAGGACATGGACGACACCACCCCGGCTCCTCGGGCGTGGTCGATGCTGGATGCGCTGGTGAACTCCTGATGGCGAAGAACGGTTTCCGGCTCGGCGCGGTCCTGCGAGCCCGTAAGGCCCAGGAGGACGCGGCGAAGGCGGCCGTCGTCCGGGCCCGTGGCGAGGCCGCCGCGGCGCACGGGGCGGTGCACGCCCGGGAGCGCGACCTCGACGGCCGGCGGGTCCCGGACGGGGCGACGTCGGCGGCGTTCGCCGCGACCCTCATGGCCCGGCAGGCGACGGCGACGGCCCTCGCGGCGGCGATCGGCGCGGCGGAGCTCGCCGACCAGACCGTCCAGGACCGGCTCGACGACCTCACCGACGCGGCCGTGCAGCGCCGCACGATCGAGAAGCTCCAGGAGCGGCACGACCTGACCCGCAAGCGGACGGCGGCCGCGATCGAGGCCAAGGCGGTCGACGACCTCACCACCTCCGCCGCCTTCAACCGCAGGGGTGACGCATGAGCGGGCCGGAGCGCAGCGGAGGAGCCGCGAATCAGCATTGCAGGTCGCAGGCAGGCCGACGCCGGAGCGCAGCGGAGGTGGCGGCATGACGGTGTACGAGGCGCAGGCGCGTGTCGCGGAGATCCGGACCCGGATCGGGCTCGGCGCGCCCGCCGCGGCCGGCAGCGGGGAGGCGTTCGCGGCGACCCTGAAGTCCACATTGGACAGCACCTCCGCGGTCACCGGCGGGGACGTCGTGGACGCGGCGAAGCGGTACCTCGGCACGCCGTACGTCTTCGGCGGCACCAGGCCGGAGAGCGGCCTGGACTGCTCCGGCCTCGTCCAGCGGGTCTACGCCGACCTCGGCGTCACGCTCCCCCGGGTGGCGAAGGACCAGGCGCGCCAGGGCACCGCGGTGGCCGACCTGGCCCACGCCCGCCCCGGCGACCTGCTCGCCTTCGGCAGCCCCGTCGACCACATCGCCATCTACCTCGGGAACAACCGCATGATCGCCGCGCCGCACGCCGGCGACGTGGTGAAGGTCCAGGACGTGTACGAGACGCCCACCGCCATCCGCCGGATCGTGAACACCTCGCTGGACCCGGCGTGGTCCTCCGCGCTGTCCGGCGCGACGGGCGCCGGCTCGCGCTCCGCGACGGCGATGGCACTGCGGCCCGCCGCCCTCACCGGGGCGACGGTGGCGACGCCGGCGGAGGTGCCCTATGCGGAGCTCTTCCAGCAGGCCGGCGCGAAGTACGGCCTCGAGCCCGCCCTCCTGGCCGCCGTGGCGAAGGTCGAGTCCGGCTACGACCCGGCCGCCGTCAGCGGCGCCGGCGCGCAGGGCCTCATGCAGCTGATGCCGGCCACCGCCCGCGGCCTCGGCGTCGACGCCCTCGACCCGGCGCAGGCGGTCGACGGCGCCGCCCGGATGCTGTCGTCGAACCTCGAACGCTTCGGCTCGATCGACCTCGCCCTCGCCGCCTACAACGCGGGCGGCGGCGCGGTCAGCCGCTACGGGGGCATCCCGCCGTTCGCGCAGACCCAGGCCTACGTCCCCAAGGTCAAGGCGGCCATGGAACAGCTCGCGGGAAGGGGTTTCGCATGACCGCACCACTGGACGTCACCCGGCTGGCCGCCGCCACCCGCGCCGCCGACCAGCCTGCCGCCGCTGGCCCCTCGGACGCGTTCGCGGCGGCCCTGGCGGCCGCCACCCACGGCCGCGCCTCCCAGGGCGCACCGACCCAGGGCGCCCGCGACCGCCGCCTCGATCAGCGCTTCGAGCAGCGCCCTGAACAGCGCCCCGAGCAACGCCCCGTGCGGCGCCCGGAGCAGGACCGCGACCGGGACAGGACGGACAGGACGGACAGGACGCAGGACCGGCGCTTCCCGGTGCGGGACCGCCGCGCCGACGACCGCCGCCGCGCTCCCGAGGCCGACGCCCTCGCCTCCACCGCGGCCGCCCAGCAGCACCGGGAGCCCGTGATGCGGCGCCCCTCCTCCGAGCGGCCCCAGGAGCCCCGCGATGCCGCCGCCGCTCCGGTACGGCAAGCGCCCCGCCCGGCGGACCCCACGCCCGGCGCTTCGCGGCCCCTCGCGCACGCCCCCGGCCACCCGGCCACCGAAGCGCGCCCCGGCTCGGCCGGCGAGGCGGGCGTGCGGCGCCCCCTGGAGGCCATGCTGAGGGCCGCCGCCGCCGAGACCGGCCCGACGGTCGTGACCGTCCCGCTCGTCGCCGCCGAGCCAGGACCCCAGCCGGCGCTTCCCACCACCCTCCAGCCGGCCGGGCACCAGCTCGACGCCCGGGCCGTGCCCCAGGCCGGGGCAGCGCCGCAGGAACAGGACCCGGCGCAGACTGCGGCCCAGGCCCAGCTCGGTCTGCGGCCAGGCGCCCCCACCGGGACCGAGATCGGTGCGGCGACCGGTGCGCAATCTGAGGGGCAGGCCGGGTCCCGGACCGCGGCTCACTTCGGGGCACAGCTCACGGCACAGGCCGGGTCACAGCTCGCGGCACAGGCCGGGTCACAGCTCGCGGCACAGCTTTCGACGCAGGCCGACGTCCAGGTCGCGGCGCAGGCTGGGACACAGCCCGCGGCGCAGGCTGGGGTACAGACCGCGGCGCAGGCCGGGGCACAGCTCTCAGCTCAGGCCGGAGCGCAGCTCGCGGCGCAGGCCGGAACGCAGGCCGGGGCACAGCTCTCAGCGCGGGCTGAAGCACAGCTCGCGGCTCAGGCCGGAACGCAGGCCACCGGGCACGACGCGGCACGGACCGGGGCACAGGCAGCCGGGCAGGACGCGGCTCGGATCGGGGCGCAGCTCGCGGCGCGCGCCGGGGCGCAGGCTGCCGCCGGACAGGACGCGGCGCTGACCGGGGCGCAGGCCGCCGCGCAGGCGCTGCCCGACCCGGCGGCGCGACTCGCCACACCGCCGCAGGTGCCGGCCGATCCCCGAGCCGCGCGGCCGGCCGGCGAAGGGCAGGACCTGACCGCCTGGACCGGCAACCCGCTTCCCGGTGCCGGCCTGACCGCCACCGCGGCGACCACTCCGGTGGCGGCGCCCGTCGTGGCCGCGTCCGGCGCCACGCAGGCGCTCGGCTCCGGGGCAGCATCCGCCACCGTCCCGGCCGCCCCCGCGCAGGGCCTGCTCGCCCAGGCGGCGGCGCTGCTGACGGAGCAGGAGGCGGCACCGGCGGCCGACCCGGCCCAGCTCCCCCGGGCGCCGCGGACCACCGACCCGGCGACCGCCCAGCTCACCGGCGATGCCACCCTGACGGCGCAGGCAGCGCCGCCCGTGGCGACGCCGGCCACCACACCGCTCGACCCGCAGCACCAGACCCAGCCCACCACGGCCCAGCCCACCACCGCCGCCCAGTCCGCGCCCCAGTCAGCCGCTCAGTTCGCGGCCCAGTCAGCCGCCGCCCAGTCAGCCGCTCAGGCCGCGGCACGGTCCGCCGCCGAGGCCGGCGGCGCAGCGAGCCCGCAGGGGCTCCCCCAGTCCGTGCCCACGGCCGCCATCGCCGCCACCGACGCGGTGCCGGCCGAGGCGCGTGGCGGGGCGGTCGACGGCGGTCAGCAGGCGGCGCAGCTCGCGGCGCAGCGGGCGGCACAGGGAGCCGCACAGGGCGCGCTCGCCGGCGACGCGCAGGGCCGGGGCGGCCAGAGCGGGACACCCGGCGGCAACGGTCACGCGCGGCACCCCGCGCGGATCGAGGACGGTGCCGGCGGAGGGCAGGCGGTGGCCGTACAGCTGCCGCAGCCGCCGATGACGCAGGCCGTCGCGGCAACTCCCGCGCCCGCGCAGGCACCGCCGCCGGCACCGGTGGCGACGCAGGTCGCGATGGTGCTGACGCCGCTGCGGAAGGGGCCCGACGGGGTGCACCGGATGACGATCCAGCTCAGCCCCGGGGACCTGGGGCAGGTCAGCATCGTCGCCGAGGTGCGGGACGGGACGATCGCCGTGCAGCTGGCGGCGGGCAGTGACGCGGCGCGGGCCGCGCTGCAGGCGGCGCTGCCGGACCTGCGGCAGGACCTGCGGGACGCGGGATTCGGGCAGTGCTCACTGGATCTGCACCAGGACACTGACCGGCCCGGCAACCAGTCGCAACAGTTCTCAGGTTGGCAGTCGCAGGGTCGATCTCATCAGCAGGCACCCGAGTCGCGGGCGACCGAACCGGTCCTCGACCCGGACGCCCTGGTCGACGTGCGCATCTAGGTAGGGGGTTTCGCCATCACCACCCCGATCACGCCGGTCTCCGGCCCTGTCACCGGCCCTGCCAGTGGCCCCGCCCGCGCCCCTGTCAGCGCCCCTGCCAGTGGTCCTGCCAGTGGCACCAACAGTGGCGCTGCCAGCGGTCCTGTCAGTGGTCCTGTCAGTGGCAACGTCGGCGACTACGTCCCGAAGCCGGTCCCCGGCAACGTCAGCGACTACGTGCCGAAGACGAACGCGCCCGGCGACGTCGCGAAGACGGACGGCACGAAGCAGGAGGCACCCGCGAAGCCCGGCGGCGACCTGGGCAAGGACGCGTTCCTGAAGCTGCTCGTCGCGCAGCTGAAGTACCAGGACCCGATGAAGCCGATGGACAACTCGGAGTTCCTGGCGCAGACGGCGCAGTTCACCACGGTCGAGAAGCTGACCGACCTGGCGACGGCGCAGCAGAGCCTGCTCACCGCGCAGCTGCAGCTCGGCGCGAGCAACCTGATCGGCAAGACCGTCGCGTACACCGACAAGGACGGCAAGGAGCAGTCCGGCGTGGTGACCGCGGCGACGTTCTCGGGCACCAGCCCCACCCTGCGGGTCGGCGACACGGATGTCGCGCTCACTGCGGTCAAGGAAGTCCGCAACCCGGCATCCTGAAAGGACCCCTCCCCCATGCTCCGCTCACTCTTCTCCGGCATCAGCGGTCTGCGGGCCCACCAGCAGATGATGGATGTCACCAGCAACAACATCGCCAACGTCAACACCGTGGGGTTCAAGTCGTCGCAGGTGGTGTTCCAGGACACGCTGAGCCAGATGATGCGGGCCGCGGGCGCGCCGCAGCAGGGGCAGGGCGGCACGAACCCCGCCCAGGTCGGCCTGGGCGTACGGCTCGGCGCGATCAACACGAGCTTCATCCAGGGCTCGGCGCAGACGACGGGCCGCGCCACCGACGTGATGATCTCCGGCGACGGGTTCTTCGTCGTCAACTCCGTCGACGAGATGCTCTACACGCGGGCCGGTGCGTTCAACTTCGACGCCGAGGGCAAGCTGGTCACGCCGACCGGCGCCGCGGTGCAGGGCTGGCCGGCGGTGAACGGCACGGTCAACACGAACGCGCCGATCGGCGACATCCGGCTGCCGATGGGCACACTGATCGCACCGAACGCCACCCGCAACATGGTCATCGCCGGTAACCTGCCGGCCGACGCGCCGCTGAACACCACGATCCCGCGGTCGATCAAGACGTACGACGTGCAGGGCAACGTGGTGACGCTGACGTCGACGTTCACGCTGACCGCCGGCGGGTGGGAGGTCAGCGTCAGCGACGGCACCACGCCGTCGTCACCGGCGAGCCTGACGTTCCTGCCGAACGGGCAGATCAGCGGGCCCACGTACACCGACTCGAACGGCAACACGAAGATCGGCCTGCTGTACGACCCGGACAGCGACGGCAACGGCGTCGAGGTGGACCTGGCGGGCCTGACGGAGTACACGGGCAGCACGACGGTGAGCCCGCTGAGCCAGAACGGTTCGCCGGCCGCGACGCTGCAGTCCTTCAGCATCAACCCCGACGGTCAGCTCGTCGGCGTGTTCTCCAACGGCAACAAGCAGACGGTGGCGCAGCTCGCGCTCGCCAACTTCAACAACCCGCCCGGTCTGGAGAAGGTCGGCGACTCGCTGTACCGCTTCACGGTGAACTCGGGCCTGGCGCAGGTCGGCGTCGCCGGGACGGCGGGTCTCGGCACGTTGCAGAGCGGTGCGACGGAGATGTCCAACGTCGACCTGGCGCAGGAGTTCACGAACCTGATCGTGGCCCAGCGCGGCTTCCAGGCGAACTCGAAGGTGATCAGCACGTCGGACGAGGTGCTGCAGGAGCTGGTGAACCTGAAGCGGTAAGGGATTCCATCGGACAAAAGGCCCACCCTTCGGGGTGGGCTTTTTGCGTAGCACCTCCACGGCAACCGTCAACTCCTCACCTGTCGGCCGATCGGTCCGATGTGAACTCCGAAGGCACCACGGAGGGGGCCTCGCCCACTACCACCAAGGACGGGAGCGCGTCGATGATCCTGCTGACCCGACTCAACGGCCCGGTGTTCGCCCTCAACCCCGACCTGGTCGAGCGGGCCGACTGCACCCCCGACACCGTCGTGACCCTGGTCGACGGCACCAAGTACCTGATCGCCGAGTCACTGCCGGAGCTGGTGGCGCTGATCCGCCAGTACCGGGCGCAGGTGGTCGTGGACGCGCAGCAGCTCGTGGGGCAGACGTCGGCGGAGCGCGCCGACGAGGCCCGGGAGCGCGCCAAGGAGACCAACGTCGTCCATCTCCACCGTCGGGAGCGCTGACACATGGATCCGGCAACCATCATCGGGGTCGTGCTCGCCTTCATCGCGATCTTCGTCTCGATGATCCTCGAAGGCGGCAGCCCCGGCTCCATCTTCCTGTTGCCTCCGCTGATCCTGGTCTTCTTCGGCACGCTCGGCGCGGCCATGGCCGGCGGCATGCTGAAGGACACGATCGCGCTCGGCGACTCGTTCAAGCGGGTGCTGCTGGGCAGCGTGCAGCCGGCCGACGCGCTGGTCGACGACATCGTCAAGCTCGCCGAGAAGGCCCGGCGCGAGGGGCTCCTCGCGCTGGAGGACGCGATGAAGGAGGTGCAGGATCCGTTCCTCAAGAAGGGCCTGCAGCTCGCCATCGACGGCACCGACTCGGAGGAGCTCGCGACGATCCTCGAGGCCGAGGTGGACGCGAAACGCAAGGCCGACAAGCAGGCCGCGACGATCTTCACGGGCATGGGCGGGTACGCCCCGACGATCGGCATCATCGGCACGGTCATCGGCCTGATCCACGTACTGGAGAACCTGAGCCAGCCGGACAAGCTCGGCCACCTCATCGCCGGCGCCTTCGTGGCGACGCTCTGGGGAGTTCTCTCAGCAAACGTCATGTGGCTGCCGATGGGAGCCAAGTTGAAACGGCTGTCCGAGCTCGAATGCGCACAGATGGAGCTCGTGATCGCCGGCATCATCAACATCCAGGCAGGGGCCAACCCCCGCCTGGTCGCACAGAAGCTCCGAAGCCTGCTGCCGCCGGGCAGCGTCACTGAGAAGAAGGAGGCCGCCTGATGAGCGGACAGCGAAGCGGCTCGGTCCGCTCATCATGTGACAGGTTTGGCTCAGGCCGACGCCGGAGCGCAGCGGAGGTGGCGGCATGAGCGGAGGTGGGCACGCTGCCAAGGGCGGCACCAAGGGCGCGCACGCGAAGGGCCACGGCAAGAAGCACGGCGCGCACGAGGAGGAGCACGAGAACCACGAGCGCTGGCTGGTCAGCTACGCCGACATGATGACGCTGCTGATGGTGCTCTTCATCGTGCTGTTCGCGATCAGCCAGGTCGACCAGAAGAAGTTCGCGGAGCTCAAGAACGGTCTCGCGGTCGGCTTCGGCTCCCCCTCGGTGGCGTTCGACGGCGGCGAGTCCAACCTCATGGAGTCCTCCGACAGCGACTCCCCGATGGACCTGTCCTCGGGCATCGGCGGCACCACCAGCGACGCGACGGCGATCCAGGAGGCCGTGGCGGCGAAGGAGCGGGCGACGGCGTCGGCGAAGCAGAAGGCCGCGCAGCAGGAGGTCGAGAACTTCGAGAAGATCAAGGACCAGATCGAGAAGAACCTCGAGAAGCAGGGCCTGCAGGACTCGGTGAAGTTCACCATCGACGAGCGCGGCCTGGTCGTCACCGTCGTCACCAGCGCGATCGTGTTCGACGGCGGCGAGGCGCAGCTGCTGTCCGCCGGCCGGGAGATCATGGCCGGGATCGGCCCGGCGATCGCCGGCCTGCCCAACAAGATCGAGGTCGACGGGCACACCAACCAGCTCGCCGCCACGACCGGCAACTACCCCAGCGGCTGGGAGCTGTCCACGGCCCGCGCCTCGACGGTGGTGCGCTTCCTGCACAGCAACGCCGGCATCCCGGAGACCCGCCTGATGGCGTCCGGCTACGCCGACACGAAGCCGCTGTACGCGGCGGACGACCCGCGAGCGGCGTCGCTCAACCGGCGGGTGGAGATCATCGTCCTGTCCTCCCTTCCGGCCGACACCCGGGCGCTGCTGCCCTCGGCCACCCCGACCTCGTAAGGAGCGGCCTGGATGGCGAAGGACGAGAAGGCGGCTCAGGCGGAGACCGAAGAGGCGCCGAAGAAGAGCAGGAAGAAGCTCATCATGATCATCGCGATCGTGGTGGTGCTGCTGGGCGGCGGGGCGGGCGGCTACTTCATGTTCAAGCCGTCCTCCGCGACCGCGGCGCCCGAGCCCGAGCCGGGCGCGGTGGTGCCGCTGGACCCGGTCACGATCAACCTGGCCGACGGGCACTTCCTGAAGCTCAGGCTGTCGCTGCAGGCGACCGCGGACGCGGCCGAGGCCCCGGACGGCAGCAAGGCGCTGGACATCGCGATCGAGCTGTACAGCAACCGGCCGATGGCGGAGCTCATGTCCAACACCGAGCGGGAGCGCTCGAAGGCGGAGCTCCGGGAGAAGATCGAGAAGGCGTACACGGTGGACAAGACGAAAGAGATCATGGACGTGTACTTCACGTCGTTCGTGATCCAGTAGGCCCGAACCGGCGGATCTGGGGGTTTCAAGGAAACCTCTAGGTCCGTTTCGGCCGTTTTACGTCAAGCTGCACCCAAAAAGACCGATGGTAAGAGAGTGACGCAGTCAACGTCGGCGACCGGGAGCGGCCGCACGCCCGGCAAGATGAGCCGGCGTGGCGGCAAGAGCTCCGGTCCTGAGCCGTATGACTTCCGGCGTCCGACCAAACTGTCCCGCGAACACATCCGAACCCTGCAGATCTCCTACGAGACCTTCGCCCGCCAGTACGCCACGCTGCTGACCACCAGCCTCCGGGCGGTGTCGCAGGTCAGCCTGATCTCCATCGAACAGCTGACCTACGACGAGTACATCAGCGGCCTGTCCAGTCCGACCGTCGTCGCCATGTTCAGCATCGACCCATTACCCGGCACTGCCATCCTGGAGTTCTCCCTGAGCACCGCCATGGCCTGCATCGACCACATGCTCGGCGGCCCGGGCGGCCCGCAGCCCCAGCGCCCGCTGAGCGACATCGAGATGCCGTTGCTGCACGGCCTCATCGAGCGGACGCTCGGCGAGCTGCGCTACGCCTTCGAGGGCATCGTGGCGTTACGGCCGGAGATGACGACGATCGAGTACAACCCCCAGTTCGCCCAGGCGGGCGCGACGTCCGACGCCGTGATCGTGGCGTCCTTCGAGATGCGGGTCGGCAGCGAGGAGTGCGTCGCCAGCATCTGCCTGCCGTTCGGCTCGATCTTCCCGAAGCTGCAGGGCGAGCAGGGCAGCGCGGTGCTCACCGAGGCACAGCGGGCGGCCCGTGAGATCGCCTACCGCAACGTGGTCGCCGGCCTGGAGGGCGCGCCGATCGAGGTCGCGGTGCGCTTCCAGCCGGTCCGCATGCACCCCGCCGACCTGATCGGGCTGCGGCCGGGCGACGTCGTGCCGCTCGCCCACACCACCTCGACGCCCCTGGCGGTGACCACGGCGGACATCACGTTCGCCTACGCCGTCCCGGGCGCGCAGGGCAACCGTCTGGCCTGTCTCGTGGTGCCGAGCCCGCAGCCAGGTCAACGACCGACACACCGGCCCGCAGGACAGCCGGCCGGACAGCTCGGCCAGAACCGCGCTGAGGAGAACCGCCGATGACCATCGCCACCAACGAGGCACTGCTGGCCCGCGCCGAGGCGGCCGCACAGGCCGCCGTGGCGCTGCTGCCCGCCAGCTCCCCGCTCTCCGTCGGTGCGCCCACGCAGAACGTCGACGAGCTCGCGATCGACGGCCAGGCCGTCCGCGCCCGGTTCGCCGGCACCGCGCAGGGCGAGGTCGCCATCGTCGTCACCCAGGACCTCGTCGAGGCCCTCGCGAACTCCCCCATGGGCGCCCTGGACCTGAGCCAGGCCGTCCGGCCCGCCCTGGAGGCCGCGGCGACCACCGTCGGGCCGGTCGTCGTCGACCCGGGCGAGGTGCTCCAGCCGGCCGGCGCCATGGGGCAGGTCGTCGCCGCGGGCGGCGTCCTGGTGCCGCTCACCACCGACGAGGGTGCCGTCCACGCCGTCGTCGCGCTGGCCGTGGCGGTCGAGGTGACCTCCGGCGGGGGCGCCGGCGACTTCCGCGACGACCGCGACGACCGCGGCCGGCCGCCGGCCTTCGACCTGCTGCACGATGTCGAGATGGAGGTCACCGCCGAGCTCGGGCGGACCCGGATGAGCGTGCGGGAGCTGCTGTCGCTCGCCCCCGGCGCGGTGATCGAGCTGGACCGGGCCGCCGGCGGCCCCGCCGACCTGCTCGTCAACGGGCGGCTCATCGCCCGCGGCGAGGTGGTCGTGATCGACGAGAACTTCGGCATCCGGATCACCGAGATCGTCGGCCCTTCGGACCGGGCCTAGTCGCTGATGTTCGAACTGGCTTTGCGCGTCCTGTGCTCACTCACCGTAGTGTTTGTCCTACTGTGGGCGTTGGCGCGGCTGGCCCGGCGCGGGGTCGGCGGCGGCCACGGCGCGGGGCTGGTCACCGTGCTCGCCCGCCAGCAGCTCAGCCGGGGCTCGTCGGTCGCGGTCGTGAAGGTCGCCGACCGGGCCCTCGTGCTCGGCGTCAGCGACGCGGGGGTGTCGCTGCTGGCCGACGCGGACGCCGCGGTGTTCTCCGCCGGCGCGCCGGAGGATCCGCGCCCGTCCCCCCTGGCCGGCTCGCTGCTCTCGGCGGAGGCCTGGCGGTTCCTGAGGGGCAAGCGATGAGGCTCCTGCTGGCTCTTGCCGCCTTCGGTACGGCGCTGCTCCTGCCCGCCGCCGCCCACGCCGCACCGACGCCGAAGCCACCGGTGTCGCCGACCCCACCCGACGGCACGGTCAACATCGACGTCGGCGGCGTCCAGCCCAGCCAGTCGATCACCATCATCATCCTGCTGACGCTGCTGTCGATCGCGCCGTCGCTGCTGCTGATGACGACCAGCTTCACGAAGGTCTTCGTGGTCCTGTCGATCACCCGCAACGCGCTCGGCCTCAGCAACGTGCCGCCCAACCAGGTCATCGCCGGCCTGGCGCTGTTCGTCAGCCTCTTCATCATGTCGCCGGTCGTCTCCGAGGTGAACGACGTCGGGCTCCAGCCCTATCTGAAGGGAGAGAAGACCCAGGCGGTGGCCTTCAAGGACGGGATGCAGCCGCTCGAGGCGTTCATGCTGAAGCAGACCCGCAAGGACGAGATCGCGCTCTTCACGAAGATCGCCGACCGGCCGCTGCCGAAGAACAAGGACGACGTGCCGCTGTCGACGCTGATCCCCGCGTTCGTCCTGTCCGAGCTGCGGGCCGCGTTCATCATCGGCTTCGTCATCTACATCCCGTTCCTGGTCATCGACATGGTCGTCTCGGCGGCCCTCATGTCGCTGGGCATGATGATGCTGCCGCCCGTCACCATCGCGCTGCCGTTCAAGCTCCTGCTGTTCGTCCTGGTCAACGGGTGGGGGCTGATCCTCACCGCCCTCGTGGCCAGCTACCACTGACGAGGTGTACCCCGCATGACCGACACCAAGATCCTCGAGCTCAGCCTGGAGGCCATGACGATCGCCGCGAAGCTCGGCGCGCCGATCCTGCTCACGGCGCTCGTCGTCGGCTTCGCCATCTCGCTCTTCCAGTCCGTGACCCAGATCCAGGAGTCGACGCTCTCCTTCGTCCCGAAGGCGGCCGCCATCGGGCTGGCGCTGCTCTTCGCCGGCAACTGGATGCTGCACGAGATGGTCACCTACACCGAGCAGCTCTACGCCCAGATCCCGGACCTGATCAAGGGTGCCTGAGTCCTACACCGTGCCGCTGAGCACGGTCCTGGCGATCCTGCTCGGCTCGATCCGGGCGGGCGTGTGGCTCGCCCTGTGCCCACCCTTCAACAACCGCGGCGCGCCCGCCGCCGTGAAGGCCCTGCTGTCGGTGGCGATCGCCCTGCCCATCGCCCCGCGCCTCGCCCCGCAGATCCCGCCGGGCATGTCCACCGGCGTGCTCATCCTCAACGCCGTCGAGCAGGCCGTCATCGGCGCGGCGCTCGCCTTCATCACCGCGCTGCTCTTCGCCGCGGTCCAGATCGCCGGCAACATGATCGACCTCGTCGGCGGCTTCAGCCTGGCGTTCTCGATGGACCCCTTCATGCTCCAGGGCAACGCCGTCTTCGGCCGCTTCTACAACCTCATCGGCATGGCGCTCATGTTCGCCACCGACTCGCACCAGCTGATCCTGCGCGGCTTCGCCCGCTCCTACACCGCGATCCCGCTCAACGACGCCTTCTCCCTGGAGACCTTCGCCGGCATCATCAAGGACGGCTTCGGCGAGATGTTCCTGGCGGGCCTGCAGATCGCGGCCCCCCTGGTCGCGATCATGCTCGCCGTGGACGTCGCCCTGGGCCTGCTGACCCGCGCCGCCCCCGCCCTCAACCCGTTCTCCTTCGGCTTCCCGGCGAAGGTCCTGCTCACCCTGGTCATCGTCGGCACCGCGATGATGCTCCTGCCGAACGCGATCGCCAACCTGACCGACCGCTCCGTGACCCTGGTCCTGAAGCTCCTGGCCGCCTGACCGCGGCGCGGGGCGTCAGCGGTGCGGGTGGGTCAGGGGTTGTCCTCGGCGCGGCGCTGGGGGAAGGGCTCGCCGGCCACGGCCTCGGCGCGCAGCGGCTCATCGCCGGTGGCGGCGTCCGGGGACGGCTCGCGCTTCTTGTCGGGCTTGCCGTAGCTGTGGGTCACCATCCGGAAGACGGCGAGCATCACCGCGGCCACCGGCACGGCGATGAGCAGGCGGAGCAGCCCGGTCTGCAGGTCGAGGTGGTGGGTGACGAACGTGGCGTAGAGGGCGGGCGACGCGATCACCACGGCGAGGAACAGCGTGGAGAAGCGTGCCATCCCCAGCACGTCAGCCGCCCACCAGGCTCAGGCGCTCGCAGAGCATCGCGGCCCACTGGAACGGTGTCGAGGGCCGGCCGTCCAGGAGGGCGACGGGCACCCGCAGCGACAGCGGGCTGGCCGGGTCGCCGCTGGACATCGTGCCGCGCAGGCAGATGGCGTCGACGCGGCGCAGGCCCTGCAGGTGGTGGGCGACGTCGGAGGTCTTGCGGCTGGCGTCGACGACGACCCAGACCGCGACGGGGCGGACCGCCTCGACGATCGCGGCGGCCCAGGCGGACTCGTCCAGGGCGGCCTCGACGGCGACGACGCTGGGCGCGTCGGACTTGCGCAGCTTCTTGGCCCAGAGGCGGGCGTCGTGGGCGCCGGTGACGCGGCGCTTGGCGTCGATGCCCGCGGCGGCGGCGTTGCGGCCGGCGAAGAGGATGTGGTCGCTGTCGAGCCGCTGGGTCTCCGCGACCCACCGGGCGACCTCGACCGCGTGCGTCGACTCGCCGACGACGATGAGCGTCTCCCCCGGGCCATCGGGCGCGGGCTCGGCGACGGGCAGCGCCGCGAAGGCGTCGACCACGGCGCTGTAGGTGTCGGCGGCGTTGGCCCGGAACGCGATGTCCGACGGCACGCCCAGCGACTGCAGCCGGCGGCCCAGCGCGGTCTGCCGCTCGGACTTCTCCGCGGCGGTCCGGTCGCCGCTGGCGCGTTCGGCCGCGGCGGCCCGCACGGCGCG
>NZ_BAAAQD010000063.1:0-28305 GCF_039531485.1 Dactylosporangium maewongense
AGCGGGTCGCGTTCATGGTCGCGGACGCGGGCGCGGTGTGTGTGATCTCGGAGGTGCCCCGGTCCGGTTCGGACACGGCTCCCGATGTCGCGGTGCTGCCCGGTCACGCGGCGTACGTCATCTACACGTCGGGCTCGACGGGCCGGCCGAAGGGTGTGGTGGTCGCTCACGAGGGCATCGTGAACCGTCTCGTCTGGATGCAGGCGCGGTTCGGTCTGCGGCCGGGTGACCGGGTGTTGCAGAAGACGCCGTTCGGGTTCGACGTGTCGGTGTGGGAGCTGTTCTGGCCGCTGATCCAGGGTGCGGTGATGGTGGTCGCCAGGCCGGGCGAGCACCGCGACCCGTCGTCCATCGCCGGCCTGATCCGGGACGAGCGGGTGGACACCGTGCACTTCGTGCCGTCGATGCTGGCGGCCTTGCTGGAGGTGCCTGAGGCCGCCGCGTGCATCGGGCTGCGCCGGGTGGTGTGCTCCGGCGAGGCCCTCAGCCCGGCGGTGCGTGACCGGTTCTTCGAGGTGTTGCCGGGTGTCGGGCTGTTCAACCTGTACGGTCCGACCGAGGCCTCGGTGGACGTGACCGCATGCGAGGTCCGGCCCGAAGGTCCGGTGCCGATCGGCCGTCCGGTGTTCAACACCCGCGTGTATGTGCTCGACGACCGGCTGGCGCCGGTGCCGGTCGGCGTGTCCGGGGAGTTGTACCTGGCGGGTGTGCAGCTGGCCCGCGGCTACGCCGGCCGGCCGGGCCTGACGGGTGAGCGGTTCGTCGCCGACCCGTTCGACCACGGGACACGGCTGTACCGCACCGGTGACGTGGTCCGGTGGTCGGCCGACGGCGACCTGATGTACCTCGGCAGGGCGGACGACCAGGTGAAGATCCGCGGGTTCCGGGTCGAGCCGGGCGAGACCGAGGCGGTGCTCGCCACGCATCCGCAGGTCGCGCAGGCCGCCGTCATCACCCGTGAGGACACGCCCGGTGACCAGCGCCTGGTGGCGTACGTGGTCGGCGCCGTCGACGGTGCGGCAGTGCGCGCGTTCGCCGGCGAGCGGCTGCCGGAGTACATGGTGCCGTCGGCCGTCGTGGTCCTGGACGCGCTGCCGCTCACCGCGAACGGCAAACTGGACCGCAAGGCCCTGCCCGCGCCCGACTTTGCCGCGGCCGCCGGTGCGGGACGCGGCCCAGCGAACGCGCGCGAGGAACTGCTGTGCCGGGCGTTCGCCGAGGTGCTGGGTCTCGAAGTGGTCGGCGTCGATGACGACTTCTTCGCGCTGGGCGGCCACTCGCTGCTGGCGGTACGGCTGGTGGAATGGCTGCGGGTCCACGATGTGCCGGTCTCGGTGCGGGCGCTGTTCCTGTCACCGACCCCGGCCGGGCTCGCCGGCGCCGCCGGTGGTGCGACCGTCGAGGTCCCGGCGAACCTGATCCCGGCCGGCGCGGACGTGATCACCCCGGACATGCTGCCACTGGTCGCGTTGACCGACGCCGAGATCCGGGCGGTCATCGCCACCGTCGAGGGCGGCGCCGCCAACGTCGCGGACATCTACCCCCTGACGCCGCTGCAGGAAGGCCTGCTGTTCCATCACCTGCTCGCCGACGGCGGCGACGATGTCTACGTCACACCGTTCGTGCTGGAGTTCGATGACCGTGGCCGGCTCGACGCGTTCGTCGCCGGACTCCAGCGGGTCATCGATCGCCACGACATCTTCCGCACGTCGATGGTGTGGACGGGTCTTCCCGAGCCCGTACAGGTGGTGTGGCGGACGGCGACACTGGCGGTTACCGAGGTCGGCCGGCAGGACGGCGACCCGGTGGAAGCGCTGCTGTCGGCGGTCGGCCTCTCCGTCGACCTGGGCCGTGCGCCGTTGCTGACCGTCCACACCACCTCGCTCGCCGGCGGCCGGTGCCTCGGCCTCGTGCGGATGCACCATCTGATCCAGGACCACACGGCGCTGGACGTCCTGATGGCGGAGATCCGGACCGTGCTGGCCGGCCGGGCCGGCACGCTGCCGGAGCCGCTGCCGTTCCGCGACTTCGTGGCGCGGGCCCGCGCGGACGGGGACCATGAGGCGTACTTCCGGGCGCTGCTGGCCGGGGTGGATGAGCCGACGGCGGCGTTCGGGGTCACCGACGTCCGCGGGGACGGCTCAGGATTGGTTCGTTCCCGGGTGCGGCTCGAACCCGGCCTGGCGGCACGGCTGCGGGAGACGGCGCGCCGATTGGGCGTCAGCCCCGCGACCGTGATGCACGTCGTGTGGTCGCGGGTCCTCGCCGTCGTGTCCGGACGGGACGATGTCGTGTTCGGCACCGTGCTGTTCGGCCGCATGAACGCCGGTGCGGGCGCGGACCGGGTGCCGGGGATGTTCCTGAACACGCTGCCGGTCCGGGTGCCGACCGGCGGCCCGGACGTGCTCGCCGCCGTCCACGCGATGCGGGTCCAGCTGGCGGAATTGCTGGAGCACGAACACGCGCCGCTGGCCCTGGCGCAACGGGTGAGTGCGGTGCCGGGCGACGTTCCTCTGTTCGCCACGCTGGTGAACTACCGGCACAACATCGACGAACGTGACATCGAACGGTCCGCCGAGCTCGCCGGCACGCGGTTGGTGTACTCCCACGAGCGCACCAACTACCCGCTCACAGTGACGATGGACGACAACGGTCGTGAACTGGGCGTGACCGTGGACGCGGCGGCGCCGATCGACGCGTCGGCGGTGGTACGGATGGTCCGCGCCGCGGCAGGCGACATGGTGGCGGCCCTGGAGAGCGGCCTGGCCGGCGGGCCGCGGACGCTGCTGTCGGACATCGGCGTGCTGGACGCCGCCGAGCTGGATCTGGTGTTGTCCGGCTGGAACGACACCGCGGCCGACGTGCCGGCGGCGACGCTGCCGGGGCTGTTCGCCCGGCAAGTGGCGCGGACACCGGACGCGCCGGCGTTGGTGTTCGAGGGTGAGTCGCTGTCCTACGCGGAGTTGGACGGTCGGGCGAACGGTCTGGCGCGGCTGCTGATCGAGCGTGGTGTGGTCGCGGACTCGGTGGTGGGTGTTTCCCTGCCGCGTGGTTTCGACTTGGTCGTGGCACTGCTGGCGGTGCTCAAGGCCGGTGGTGCGTATCTGCCGATCGACCCTGATCTGCCGGCGGAGCGGGTCGCGTTCATGGTGGCGGATGCGGGCGCGGTGTGTGTGTTGTCGGAGGGCCCGTTTGCCGGTACGGCGACGGCTGCGGATGTTGTGGTGGTGCCGGGTCAGGCGGCGTACGTCATCTACACGTCGGGTTCGACGGGTGTGCCGAAGGGCGTCGTGGTGTCGCACGAGGGCATCGTGAACCGCCTCGTCTGGATGCAGGCGCAGTTCGGTCTGCGCCCAGGTGACCGGGTGTTGCAGAAGACGCCGTTCGGGTTCGACGTGTCGGTGTGGGAGCTGTTCTGGCCGCTGATCCAGGGCGGCACGATGGTGATCGCCCGGCCCGACGGTCACCGCGACCCCGGCTACGTCGCGGAGCTGATCCGTGCTGAGCGGGTGGACACGGTCCACTTCGTGCCGTCGATGTTGGAGGCGTTCCTGGCCGTGCCGCAGGCGGCTGAGTGTGGTGGTCTGCGGCGGGTGGTGTGCTCCGGCGAGGCCCTGGGCCCGGCGGTGCGGGACCGCTTCATCCACATCCTTCCGGACGTCGGCTTGTTCAATCTGTACGGTCCGACCGAGGCTTCCGTGGACGTGACCGCATGTGAGGTTCCGGCCGAGGGTTCGGTACCGATCGGTCGTCCGGTGTTCAACACCCGCGTCTACGTTCTGGATGACCGGTTGGCGCCGGTGCCGGTGGGTGTGGCGGGGGAGTTGTATCTGGCCGGTGTCCAGCTGGCTCGGGGTTACGTGGGTCGGGCCGGGCTGACCGGTGAGCGGTTCGTGGCCGACCCGTTCGACGACGGTGGCCGTTTGTATCGCACCGGCGACGTGGTCCGGTGGGGCGGCGACGGCGACCTGACGTACCTCGGCCGGGCGGACGAGCAGGTGAAGATCCGCGGGTTCCGGATCGAACCGGGCGAGATCGAGGCGGTGCTGGCCGCGCATCCGGACGTGACTCAGGTCGCGGTCATCGCCCGGGAAGACACACCAGGGGACAAGCGCCTCGTGGCGTATGTCGTCGGACCCGTCGACGGCGCGGCGCTGCGGGAGCACGCCGGCGAGCGGTTGCCCGAGTACATGGTCCCGTCCGCGGTCGTGACCCTCGACGCGCTGCCGCTGACACCCAACGGGAAGCTGAACCGCAAGTCCCTGCCCGCCCCGGACTTCGCGGCGGCGGCCGGCACCGGACGCGGCCCGGCGAACGCGCGCGAAGAACTGCTGTGCCAGGCGTTCACAGAGATCCTCGGCCTCGACCACGTCAGCGTCGACGACAACTTCTTCACCCTGGGCGGACACTCGCTCCTCGCCGTACGCCTGGTGGAGTGGCTGCGGGTCCGCGGTGTGCCGATCTCGGTGCGCAGCCTGTTCGACGCCCCGACCCCGGCCGGTCTCGCCACCGCCGCCGGCGCCGCGACCGTGGACGTGCCGGCGAACCTCATCCCCGCCGGCGCACGAACCATCACCCCGCGGATGCTGCCGCTGGCCGAGCTGACCGAGCCGGAGATCGAGCTCGTCGTCGCCACCGTGGCCGGCGGCGCGGCCAACGTCGCCGACATCTACCCCCTCGCCCCGCTGCAGGAAGGCATCCTGTTCCACCACCTACTCGCCGACGGCGGCGACGACGCCTACGCGGTCGCGCGCGTGTTCGAGCTGCCGCACCGCGCGGGCCTCGACGCCTTCGTGGACGCGCTGCAACAGGTCATCGACCGGCACGACGTGTTCCGGACCTCGGTCGTGTGGTCGGGCCTGCGGGAACCGGTCCAGGTGGTGTGGCGCTCCGCGACCCTGCCGGTCGTCGAGACCGGCCTCGAGGCCGGCACCGACGGCGAGGCGGCGGCCGCGACCCTGGTCGACGCCGTGGGTCTGGCCATGGACCTGGGTCACGCCCCGCTGATCGACGTCCACACGGCCGCGCTGACCGGTGGCCGCCGGATGGCGATGGTGCGGATCCACCACCTGGTCCAGGACCACACGGCCGTCGAGATCGTCTTCAACGAGGTCCGGGCGATCCTGACGGGTCGCGCCGACGACCTGGCCGCGCCACTGCCGTTCCGCAACTTCGTGGCCCAGGCGCGCTCGGGACGCACCCCCGACGAGCACGAGCGGTTCTTCGGTGACCTGCTGGACGGCGTCGACGAGCCGACCGCGGCGTTCGGCGTCACCGATGTCCACGGCGACGGCTCGTCGGTCGTCGTCGCACACGGCGACGTGGACGCCGGCGTGGGTGTGCGGTTGCGCGACGTGTCCCGCCGGTTGGGGGTCAGCCCGGCCACGGTGATGCACGTCGCCTGGTCACGTGTCCTCGCGGTGGTCGCGGCCCGTGACGACGTCGTGTTCGGCACGGTGCTGTTCGGCCGGATGAACGCCGGTGCCGGCGCGGACCGGGTGCCTGGCCTGTTCATCAACACGCTGCCGGTGCGGCTGCGCACCGGCGACCTCGACGTCGTGTCCGCGGTCACCGCGATGCGGAGCCAGCTGGCCGGCCTGCTGGACCACGAGCACGCCCCGCTGGCGCTGGCCCAGCGGGCGAGCGGGGTCCCGGCCGACGCACCCCTGTTCACGGCCCTGCTGAACTATCGGCACAACGTCGCCGCGGGCCCGCAGGACGCCGAGCCCCCGGTCGATCCCGCTGTCGCGGTGCGGCACCTGCTGCTGCGGGAACGGACGAACTACCCCCTCACGGTAGCGGTGGACGACGACGGCGCCGGGTTCGGGCTGGTCGTCGACGCGGTCGGGCCGATCGATCCGCAGGCCGTGGCGGCGATGATGGGCACTGCCGTCGGGCACCTGGTGGCCGCGCTCGAAGACGCGCTGGACGGTGACCGGCCCGTGCCGCTGTCCGACGTCGGCGTTCTGGACGCCCGTGACCTCGACCGTGTCGTGCACGAGTGGAACGACACCGCGGTGGACGTGCCCGCGGCGACGTTGCCGGGGTTGTTCGCCCGGCAGGTGGAGCGCACGCCCGACGCGCCGGCGCTGGTGTTCGAGGGTGAGTCGTTGTCGTATGCGGAGCTGGACGGTCGGGCGAACGGTCTGGCGCGGCTGCTGGTCGAGCGTGGTGTGGTCGCGGATTCGGTGGTGGGTGTGTGCCTGCCGCGCGGGCTGGACATGGTGGTGGCGTTGCTGGCGGTACTCAAGGCTGGTGGTGCGTATCTGCCGATCGATCCGGATCTGCCGGCGGAGCGGGTCGCGTTCATGGTGGCGGACGCGGGTGCGGTGTGTGTTGTCTCGGAGGTGCCCCCGTCCAGTGAGGACGCGGCTGCGGATGTTGTGGTGGTGCCGGGTCAGGCGGCGTACGTGATCTATACGTCGGGTTCGACGGGTGTGCCGAAGGGCGTCGTGGTCACCCACGAGGGCATCGTGAACCGTCTGGTGTGGATGCAGTCCCGGTTCGGCATCCAAGAGGGTGATCGGGTGTTGCAGAAGACGCCGTTCGGGTTTGACGTGTCGGTGTGGGAGTTGTTCTGGCCGTTGATTCAGGGCGCCACGATGGTGATCGCCCGTCCCGGTGGTCACCGCGACCCCGGCTATGTCGCGGAGCTGATCCGTGCTGAGCGGGTGGACACGGTCCACTTCGTGCCGTCGATGTTGGAGGCGTTCCTGGCCGTGCCGGAAGCGGCCGGGTGTGGCGGGTTGCGGCGGGTGGTGTGTTCCGGTGAGGCGCTCGGCTCGGCGGTGCGTGACCGGTTCTTCGAGATCCTTCCGGGTGTCGGGTTGTTCAACTTGTACGGTCCGACCGAGGCGTCGGTGGACGTGACCGCATGTGAGGTTCCGGCGGAGGGTTCGGTGCCGATCGGTCGTCCGGTGTTCAACACCCGCGTCTACGTCCTCGACGACCGGTTGGCGCCGGTGCCGGTCGGGGTAGCGGGGGAGTTGTATCTGGCCGGTGTGCAACTCGCCCGTGGGTATGTGGGTCGGGCGGGTTTGACGGCCGACCGGTTCGTGGCCGACCCGTTCGACGACGGTGGTCGGTTGTATCGCACCGGTGACGTGGTCCGGTGGGGCGGCGACGGCGACCTGACGTACCTCGGCCGGGCGGACGAGCAGGTGAAGATCCGCGGGTTCCGGATCGAGCCCGGCGAGATCGAGGCCGTGATCGCCACCCACCCGCAGGTGAACCAGGTCGCGGTCATCGCCCGGGAGGACACGACAGGCGACAAGCGTCTGGTGGCGTACGTGGTCGGCGCCGTCGACGGTGCGGTGTTGCGCGCGTTCGCCGCCGAACGGCTGCCCGAGTACATGGTCCCCGCGGCCGTGGTGGCGCTGGCCACCTTGCCGCTGACCGTGAACGGCAAACTCGACCGCAAGGCCCTGCCCGCACCGGACTTCGCGGCGGCGGCCGGAGCCGGGCAGGGACCGGCGACCGTCCAGGAAGAGCTGCTGTGCCTCGCCTTCGCCGAGGTCCTCGGTCTCGACGCGGTCGGCGTCTTCGACGACTTCTTCGCCCTCGGCGGCCACTCGCTGCTGGCGGTGCGTCTGGTGAGCCGGGTCAGATCGGTGTTCGGCGCCGAACTGTCGCTGCGCGCGCTGTTCGAGGCACCGACCCCGGTGCGGCTGGCCGAGCGGCTGCCGGGTGCGCAGCAGGCCCGGCCGGCGCTGGTGCCGTGGGCTCGGCCGGAGCTGCTGCCGCTGTCGTATGCGCAGCAGCGGCTGTGGTTCATCGGCCAGCTGGAGGGTCCGAGCGCGACCTACAACCTCCCGTCGGTGCTGAGCCTGTCGGGCGATGCCGACGCCGGCGCGCTGGACGAGGCGCTGCGCGACGTGATCGGCCGGCACGAGGTGCTGCGCACGACGTTCCCGACCGTCGACGGCCGGCCGTACCAGAAGACCGTGGCGGCCGGTGACCTGGACTGGCACCTGGAACGCGACGACGTGCCCGCGGCGGATCTGCCCGGGCGCGTGCGCGCGGCGACACGGCACGCCTTCGACCTGGCGACGGAGCTTCCGATCCGGGCCTGGCTGTTCGCCGATGAGCACGGTGAACGCGTCCTGGTCATCGTGGTGCATCACATCGCCGGTGACGGGTGGTCGATGGGACCACTCGCCGCGGACCTGTCCACGGCGTACCGGGCCCGCACCACCGGCCAGGCGCCGGCGTGGGATCCGTTGCCGGTGCAGTACGCGGACTACGCCCTGTGGCAGCGCGACCTGCTCGGTGCGCAGGACGACCCTGACAGTGTGATGTCACGTCAGGTCGCCTACTGGCGTCAGGCCCTGGCCGGCGTACCGGAGGAGCTCGCGCTGCCGGTGGACCGGCGGCGCCCGGCCGTGGCCAGCTACCGCGGGCACACGGTGCCGGTCCGGATGAGCCCCGAGGGACATGCGCGGCTGCGGGACCTGGCCCGGGCGCAGGGCGTCACGGTGTTCATGCTGTTGCAGGCCGCCCTGGGTGTGCTGCTGTCGAAACTCGGCGCCGGCACGGACATCCCCGTGGGGGTCGCGATCGCCGGGCGCACCGATCAGGCCCTTGACGATCTTGTCGGGTTCTTCGTCAACACCCTCGTCATGCGGACCGACCTGTCCGGTGACCCGACGTTCGTCGAGCTGCTGGGCCGGGTGCGGGAGACGACACTGGCCGGGTTCGAGCACCAGGACGTGCCGTTCGAGCGTCTCGTCGAGGACCTGTCGCCGGTGCGCTCGCTGTCGCGCAACCCACTGTTCCAGGTGATGCTGACCGTCCAGAACACCGCCGCCGGTGTGCTGGATCTGCCCGTTGCCGCCGCGGGCGCGTATGCCGGCTCGGCGTCGGCGGCGTCCGTCGCGCGGTTCGACCTGGAATGGATCGTCGACGAGCGGTTCGACGCCGACGGCCGCGCCGCGGGGCTGAGGGGTGTGTTGATCGGCGCGGCGGATCTGTTCGACGCCACCACCGTCGAGGCCGTCGCGCAGCGGCTGCTGCGGGTCGTGGAGTCGGTGCTGACCGGTCCGCGGGCACCCGCCTCCGCCGTCGACGTGCTCGACGCCGCCGAGCGGGATCGGGTCCTGCGACGGTGGAACGACACCGCGGTCGCGCTTCCCGCCGCCACCGTCCCGGAGCTGTTCGCGGCGCGGGCGGCGCGGGTGCCGGACGAGCCTGCGGTGGTGTGTGACGGCGTGTCGCTGACCTACGCGGAGCTGGACGCGCGGGCCGGCCGTCTGGCCGCGAACCTGGTGCGTCTCGGTGTGGGCGCTGAGTCTCTGGTGGGGCTGTGCCTGCCGCGGGGCGTCGACATGGTGGTGGCGGTGCTGGCGGTGTGGAAGGCCGGCGGCGCGTACGTGCCGATCGACCCGGAGTACCCGGCGGATCGGGTGCGTTTCATGGTGGCGGACGCGGCACCGGTGTGTGTGGTGTCGGTGTCGTCCGTGGCGCCGGTACTGGCCGGCGTCGGCGTGGAGGTGGTGCTGCTGGACGGCCCGGCGGCCGGGGCCGCGGGCGAGGTGCTGCCGGACCGGTTGCCGACGGACGGGCTGGCGTATGTGATCTACACGTCGGGGTCGACCGGCACCCCGAAGGGTGTGGGCGTCTCCCACGGTGCGCTGGCGAACGTCGTGGGTGTGCTGGGTCCGGTGTTCGGGGCCGGCCCGGGCGTGGGCGTGCTGCAGTTCGTGTCGTTCAGTTTCGACGCGTCGGTGTTGGACGTCGCGGTGGCGCTGACCTCGGGCGCGTGCCTGGTGGTGGCGTCGTCGGCGCAACGCGTGGACGCGGCGTCGCTGCGGGAGCTCGTGGCGTCGGCCGGTGTGCGGGCGGCCAGCGTCGTGCCGAGCCTGCTCGAGCTGCTGTCGCCGGAAGACCTGGCGCCGGTGGAGCGGATGGTGGTCGGTTCCGAGGGCATCTCGGTGCCGCAGGCGCGACTGTGGTCTGCCGGTCGGCTGCTGGTGCACGCGTACGGTCCGACCGAGGCCGCGGTGATCATGGCGACCGGTGAGGTGACCCCGCAGCGGCTGTCGGCCGGGGCGGTGCCGTTCGGCCGGCCGACGGGCAACAGCCGGGTGTACGTGCTGGACGACGGGCTGGCCCCGGTGCCGGCGGGGGTGGCCGGTGAGTTGTACGTGGCCGGCGCCCAGCTGGCGCGCGGATACATCAGCCGGGCCGGGCTGACCGCGGCCCGTTTCGTTGCCGACCCGTTCGGTGACGGCGGCCGGTTGTACCGCACCGGGGACGTGGTGCGCTGGACCGCCGACGGCGACCTGGTGTTCGTGGGCCGGGCCGACGAGCAGGTGAAGATCCGCGGGTTCCGCATCGAACCGGGCGAGGTCGAGACGGTCCTGACCACGCATCCGCGGGTGGCCCGGGCGGCCGTGATCGCCCGGCAGGACACCTCAGGGGACAAGCGCCTTGTCGCGTACGTCGTCGGGGCGGTCGACGGCGCGGCGTTGCGTGGGTTCGCCGCCGAACGGTTGCCAGAGTACATGGTGCCGGCGGCGGTCGTGGTGCTCGACGCGCTGCCGTTGACGCCGAACGGAAAGCTGGACCGCGCGGCGCTGCCCGCGCCGGACTTCGCCGCGACCGCCGGTGGCGGACGAGGGCCGGTCGACGCCCGCGAGGAACTGCTGTGCCAGGGGTTCGCCGAGGTGCTGGGCCTCGACACGGTCGGCGTCGACGACGACTTCTTCGCCCTCGGCGGCCACTCGCTGCTGGCCGTGCGGCTGGTGGAGTGGCTGCGGCAGCGGGCCCTGTCGGTCTCGGTGCGGGCGTTGTTCCTGTCGCCGACGCCGGCCGGGCTGGCCACCGCGGCCGCGGTGAGCGCCGCCGTGGAGGTGCCGGCGAACCTCATCCCGGCCGGCGCGGCAGTGATCACGCCGCGGATGCTGCCACTGGTCGAGCTGACCGAGGACGAGATCGAGGCGGTCGTCGGCACGGTCGACGGCGGCGCGGGCAACGTGGCGGACATCTACCCGCTCGCCCCGCTGCAGGAAGGCATCCTCTTCCATCACCTGCTCGCCGACGGCGGCAACGACGTGTACGTCACGTCGTTCGTCCTGGAGTTCGACGGCCGGGATCGGCTGGACCGGTTCGCGGCGGCCCTGCAACAGGTCGTCGACCGGCACGACGTGTTCCGGACCTCGATCGTCGTGGCGGGTCTGCCGGAACCGGTGCAGGTGGTGTGGCGTTCGGCCGCCCTCCCGATCGCCGAGACCGGCGTCGAGACCGGTGTCGCGGACCCGGCGGCGCGACTGCTGGAGCTCGTCGGAACGGCAATGGACCTGGGCCGGGCGCCGCTGATGGACCTGCACGTCGCGGCGCTCGCCGACGGTCGTTGGCTGGCGGCGCTGCGGGTACACCACCTGGTCCAGGACCACACCGCGCTGGACGTGATGACGGGCGAGATCGAAACGATCCTGGCCGGCCGGGCCGACCTGTTGCCGGAGCCGCTGCCGTTCCGCACCTTCGTGGCCCAGGCGCGTTCCGGCGGGGACCACGAGGCGTTCTTCCGGGACCTGCTGGAAGGTGTGGACGAGCCGACGGCCGCGTTCGGGGTCAGTGACGTCCACGGCGACGGCACGGGTGTGGAACGGACCGTGGCCGGTCTGGACGCCGACCTGGGTGTGCGGTTGCGGGAGGCGTCCCGTCGGCTCGGGGTGAGCCCGGCGACGGTGATGCACGTCGCGTGGTCGCGCGTCCTGTCCGTGGTGTCGGGTCGTGACGACGTGGTGTTCGGCACCGTCGTGTTCGGCCGGCTGAACGCGGGCGCGGGCGCGGACCGGGTGCCCGGCCTGTTCATGAACACGCTGCCGGTCCGGATGCCGTCGGGAAACGTCGACGTCGCGGCCGCGGTGAACGCGATGCGCGGCCAGCTGGCCGCGCTGCTGGAGCACGAGCACGCACCCCTCGCCCTGGCCCAGCGCGTCAGCGCGGTCCCGGCAGACGCGCCCCTGTTCACCACGCTGTTGAACTACCGGCACAGCGGCGCCCCGGCGCCCCGCGACGACGCGGATCAGGCCGGTCCCCAGGGCATCCGGACCGTCCGTACCCGGGAAAGCACCAACTACCCCGTCCTGGTGTCGGTCGACGACCACGAGACCGGCTTCGGCGTGACGGTGGACGCGGTGCGGCCGATCGACCCGCGGGCGATCGCGCGGATGCTGGGCACAGCGGTGGCGGGAGTGGTGTCGGCGCTGGAGGAGCGCGCCCCGGTGCTGCTGTCGGACGTCGGCGTGGTGGACGCCGCCGAGCTGGATCGCGTGGTCCGCGGCTGGAACGACACCACGGTCGACGTCCCGGCGGCGACGCTGCACGGGCTGTTCGGCGAGCAGGTGACGCGCGTGCCGGACGCCGTGGCGGTCGTGTTCGAGGGCGAGTCGGTGTCGTATCGGGACCTCGACGCCCGGGCGAACCGGCTGGCGCGGTGGCTGTCGGGCCGTGGCGTCGGTGTCGGCTCGGTGGTGGGTGTGGCGCTGTACCGGTCGGTGGACCTGGTCGTCGGGCTGCTGGGTGTACTGAAGGCGGGCGCGGCGTTCCTGCCGATCGATCCGGACGTGCCGGCGGACCGGGTGTCGTTCATGGTGGCCGACGCGGGTGCCGCGTGTGTGGTGACCGACGGCGGGGTCGGCGCGATGTTGCCGGCGTTCCCCGTGCCGGTGCTGGACCTGGCCGACCCGGAGCTGGCCGCGCTGCCGGCCATCGATCCGGCGGTGCGGGTGGATCCGGCCCAGGCGGCATACGTGATCTACACGTCGGGCTCGACGGGTGTGCCGAAGGGCGTGGTGATGCCGCACGCCGGGATCGTGAACTCGTTCCGGTGGCTGGTCGGCGGATACGGGATGGCGCTGCCGGAGCGGGTGCTGCAGAAGACCCCGATCAGCTTCGACGTGTCGGTGTGGGACCTGTTCTGGCCGTTGGTGGCGGGCGCGACGATGATCCTGGCCCGGCCCGGCGGCCATCGGGACCCGGCGTACCTGGTGGAGCTGATCCGTGCGGAGCGGGTGGACGCGGCGCACTTCGTCCCGTCGATGGTGCAGGCGTTCCTGGCGGAACCTGACGCGGCCCGATGTGTGTCCCTGCGGCAGATCATGTCGGGCGGCGAGGCGTTGACGGCGGCGCTGCGGGACCGGTTCTACGAGGTGCTGCCGGGGGCGCGGCTGTTCAACACGTACGGCCCGACGGAAGTGGCCGTGACCACGTCGACCGGCGACGTCGTGGCGGGCGTGGACCGGGAGGTCACGATCGGCCCGCCGATGATCAACGTGCGGGCGTACGTCGTGGACTCCCGCCTCCGTCCGGTCCCGCCGGGCGTGGCCGGCGAGCTGTACCTGGCCGGCGCGCAGCTGGCCCGCGGCTACGTCGGCCGGGCCGGGCTGACCGCCGAGCGGTTCGTGGCGGATCCCTTCGACGGCACGGGCGGCGGCCGCCTGTACCGGACCGGTGACGTGGTGCGCTGGACGGCCGACGGCGAGCTGGTGTACGTCGGCCGCGTCGACGAACAGGTGAAGGTCCGCGGGTTCCGGATCGAGCCGGGCGAGATCGAGGCGGTCCTGGCCGCGCATCCGCGGGTGGCTCGGGCGGCGGTGATTGTCCGGGAGGACACCGCCCGGGACAAGCGTCTCGTCGCCTACGTCGTCCCCGCCGACGGCGACGACGGCGACGGGCTCCCGGTCGTGCTGCGTGACGTCGCGGCCGAGCGGTTGCCGGACTACATGGTGCCGGCGGCGGTCGTCGTCCTCGACGCGCTGCCGTTGACCACGAGCGGCAAGCTGGACCGCAAAGCCCTGCCGGTGCCCGACTTCGCCGCCGCGGCCGGGGCCGGGCGGGGCCCGGCCACCGTCCGCGAAGAGCTGCTCTGCCAGGCGTTCGCCGAGGTCCTCGGCCTGCCCGCGGTCGGCGTCGACGACGACTTCTTCGCCCTCGGCGGCCACTCCCTGCTCGCCGTGCGGCTCGTGGAGTGGCTGCGGGTGCGGGGTGTGTCGGTTTCCGTGCGGGCGCTGTTCGTGTCCCCGACGCCGGCACGGCTGGCGGCGGTGGCCGGCGGCGCGGCGGTGGAGGTGCCGCCGAACCTGATCCCGGCCGGCGCGCAGGTGATCACGCCGCGGATGGTGCCGCTGGTGACGCTGACCGACGCCGAGATCGACGTCGTGGTCGGCTCGGTGGAGGGCGGTGCGGCCAACGTCGCCGACATCTACCCCCTCGCGCCGTTGCAGGAGGGCATGCTGTTCCACCACCTGCTGGCCGACGGCGGCGACGACGCGTATGCCGTGGTGCGGGTGTACGACGTGGCCGACCGGGCCGCCGTGGACGGGTTCGTCGGGGCGCTGCAACAGGTGGTCGAGCGGCACGACATCTTCCGCACATCCGTGGTGTGGTCGGGGCTGCGGGAGCCGGTGCAGGTGGTGTGGCGATCGGCGACGCTGCCGGTGGCCGAGGTCGACGTCGCGACCGACGCCCCGGATCCGGCAGCCGCGTTGGTGTCGGCGGTGGGGCTGACGATGGATCTTGGCCGGGCACCCCTGATGGATGTCCACGTCGCCCCGCTCGCCGGCGACCGATGGATGGTGATGACGCGAATCCACCATCTGGTGCAGGACCACACCGCGGTGGAGGCGGTGTACGACGAGGTGCGCGCCATCATGGAGGGGCGGCCCGAGGAGCTGGTGGAGCCGCTGCCCTTCCGCGACTTCGTGGCCCAGGCACGGCTCGGGCGCAGCGCCGAGGAGCACGAGCGGTTCTTCGGCGAGCTGCTGGCCGGTGTGGACGAGCCGACGGTGGCGTTCGGCGTGACGGATGTGCGGGGTGACGGCTCGGCCGTCGTCACGGCGCGGCGCGACATCGAGGCCGGCCTCGGCGTGCGGCTGCGGGACGTGTCCCGTCGGTTGGGGGTCAGCCCGGCGACGGTGATGCACGTGACGTGGTCGCGGGTCCTCGCCGTGGTCGCGGGGCGCGACGACGTGGTGTTCGGCACGGTCCTGTTCGGGCGGATGAACGCCGGCAGCGGAGCGGACCGGGTGCAGGGCCTGTTCATCAACACGTTGCCGGTCCGGCTGGCGATCGGCGACCTCGACGTGACGGCCGCGGTCGCCGCGATGCGCGGCGAACTGGCCGGCCTGCTGGAGCACGAGCACGCGCCCCTCGTCCTGGCCCAGCGGGCCAGCGGCGTGCCGGCGAACGTGCCGCTGTTCAACACTCTGTTCAACTACCGGCACAACCTGCCGGAACAGCCGCGGCCGAGCACTCCCGGCGACGACGGCGCCACCGCCCGGGTCCGGCACATGCTCCTGCGGGACCGGACGAACTTCCCGCTGTCCGTGGCGGTCGACGACAGCGGCGACGCGTTCCGGCTGGTCGTCGACGCGGTCGCCCCGATCGACCCCGACTCGGTGGTCGCGATGTGGTCGACCGTCGTGACCGGTGTGGTGTCGGCCCTCGAGTCCGGCCTCGACGACGGTGACCGGACCCCGTTGTCGACGATTCCTGTGCTGGACGCGGCGGAGCTGGACAGGTTGGTGTCCGGCTGGAACGACACGACCGCCGACGTCGCGGGTGTGTCGGTGCCGGAGTTGTTCGAGGCGCAGGTGCGGCGGTCGCCGCAGGCCACGGCGGTGGTTTGTGACGGCGTGCCGGTGTCCTATGTGGACCTGGACGCGCGCGCGAACCAGCTGGCCCGGTATCTGCATGCCCAGGGGGTCGGGGCGGAGTCGGTGGTGGGGTTGTGCCTTCCGCGTGGCATCGACATGATCGTCGCCCTGTTGGCGGCGTGGAAGGTGGGTGCGGCGTATCTGCCGGTGGATGTGCAGTATCCGCCGGAGCGGGTCGGGTTCATGTTGTCCGATGCGCGGGCGGTGGTGGTGCTCGGGTTCGAGGACGTGCTGGACGAGCTGCCGGTGGGCCGGGTCCGCGCGGTGGCGTTGGACGACCCGCGGGTGGCGGCATCGGTCGCCCGGCAGTCGGGTGAGCCGCTGGCCGTGCGGGTGCTGCCGTTGCAGGTGGCGTACGTGATCTACACGTCGGGGTCCACGGGTACCCCGAAGGGGGTCGCTGTGACGCACGGCGGGCTCGCGAACTATGTGGTGTGGGCCGCCGGCGAGTATGGGCCGTTGTCCGGTCGTGGTGCGGTGTTGCATTCGTCGTTGGCGTTCGACTTGACCGTGACGAGTGTGTTGGTGCCGTTGGTGTCGGGCTCGCCGGTGGTGGTGAGCGTCGGCGGTGGCGCTGATGGTCTGGCCGCGGTGGTGAACGCGTCGGACGGGTTCGATGTGTTGAAGGTGGTGCCGGCGCATCTGCCGCTGCTGGCGGAGTACGTCACCGATGACGCTGCCCGGGACGCGGCAGGGGTGCTGGTGGTGGGCGGTGAGGCCCTTGCCGGTGCTGCGGTGCGGCAGTGGCTGGAGCGGGCGCCCGGCTCGGTGGTGGTGAACGAGTACGGCCCGACGGAGACGGTGGTCGGCTGCTGCGTGTTCCGGGTGGTGGCGGGTCAGGTGGTCGATGATCTGGTGCCGATCGGCCGGCCGATCGCGAACACCAGGTTGTACGTGTTGGATGAGCGGTTGTCGCCGGCGCCGGTCGGGGTGCCGGGGGAGTTGTACGTCGCTGGGGTGCAGGTCGCGCGCGGGTATGCCGGGCGGGCCGGGTTGACGGCGGAGCGGTTCGTGGCCGACCCGTTCGACCCCACCGGTGGCCGGTTGTATCGGACCGGTGATGTGGTGCGCCGGGACGCTGGTGGGGATCTGGTGTATCTGGGTCGGGCGGACGAGCAGGTGAAGGTCCGTGGGTTCCGGATCGAGCCGGGTGAGATCGAGGCGGTGCTGATGGGGCATCCGCGGGTCAGTCAGGCCGCGGTGGTCGCGCGTGAGGACGTGCCCGGCGACCGCCGCCTCGTCGCCTACGTGGTCGCCGACGACGGCGACGGGCTGCCGGAACTGTTGCAAGCCCTCGCCGGCGAGCGGCTGCCGGAGCACATGGTGCCGTCGGCGACAGTGGTGCTGGACGCGCTGCCGCTGACCGCGAACGGCAAGCTCGACCGGCGGGCGCTGCCCGCACCGGAGTACGCGGCCACGGGTGTCTCCCGGGGGCCGGCGAACGCCCGGGAAGAGCTGCTGTGCCAGGCGTTCGCGGAGGTACTGGGCCGCGACACGGTCGGCGTGGACGACGACTTCTTCGCCCTGGGCGGGCATTCGCTGCTGGCGGTGCGTCTGGTGAGCCGCATCCGAGCGGTCCTGGGCGTCGAGCTGGCGATGTCGGTGCTGTTCGACGCGCCGACACCACAGGGGCTCGCGGGGCGGCTGTCCGGGGCGCAACAGGCCCGGTCCGCGCTGGTGCCGTGGGACCGGCCGGAACGGCTGCCGCTGTCGTACGCGCAGCAGCGACTGTGGTTCATCGGACAGCTGGAGAGCCACACCGCGATCTACAACATCTCGGCCGTGCTGCACCTGACCGACGTCGACGCCGGCGCGCTGGAGGCCGCGCTGCGGGACGTGATCGGCCGGCACGAGGTGCTGCGCACCGTGTTCCCGGCGGCCGACGGCCAACCGTACCAACACGTCATCCCGCTGGACGAGCTCGACTGGCGACTGCGGCCGGTCCCGGTTCCGGCGGAGGACCTGCCGGAGGCCGTCGCGGCCGCGACGAGGTACACGTTCGATCTGGCCGCCGAGGTCCCGATCCGCGCCTGGCTGTTCAGCGACGGCTCGGACGGGCTGACGCTGGTGATCGTGCTCCACCACATCGCGGGCGACGGCTGGTCGACCGGCCCGCTGGCGAGTGACCTGTCGGCCGCCTACGCGGCGCGGCTCGCGGGACGAGCGCCGGAGTGGAAGCCGTTGCCGGTGCAGTACGCGGACTACACGCTGTGGCAGCGCGAACTGCTGGGTGACGAGGCCGATCCCGGCAGCCTCATCTCCCGGCAGGTCGCCTACTGGCGGCAGGCCCTGGCCGGCGCGCCGGACGAGCTGAACCTGCCGACCGATCGCCCGCGCCCGGCCGTGTCGAGCTACCTGGGGCACGGCGTGCCGGTGACCGTGCCTGCGCAGGTCCACGCACGGGCCCGGGAACTGGCGCGGGAGCTCGGTGTGACGGTGTTCATGGTGGTGCAGGCGTCGCTGGCGGTGGTGTTGTCCCGGCTCGGCGCTGGTGTGGACGTGCCGATGGGCGCGGCGGTCGCGGGCCGCACCGACGAGGCCCTCGATGATCTGGTGGGCTTCTTCATCAACAGTCTGGTGATGCGGACGGACCTGTCGGGTGATCCGTCGTTCGCCGAGGTGCTGGGCCGGGTGCGGGACACGTCCCTGGCGGGGTTCGAGCACCAGGACGTGCCGTTCGAGCGTCTGGTGGAGGAGCTGTCGCCGGCGCGGTCGCTGGCGAGGCATCCGCTGTTCCAGGTGATGTTGACGGTCCAGAACAACGCCGATGCCGTGCTGGAGCTGGCGGGCGTGTCCGTCGGTGGCGGCCCGCCGGCCGGGCGTGCGGCGGCGACGGCACGGTTCGACCTGGACCTGAACATCCGTGAAGTGTTCGACGAGACCGGAAACGCGGCCGGGCTGCGCGGCGCGCTGACAGGTTCGGCGGACCTGTTCGACGCGTCGACCGTGGCGGCGATCGGCCGGCGGTGGCGGCACGTCCTCGAAACGGTGCTGGCCGACCCCTCGGTGCGCGTGTCGGCGGTCGACCTGTGGGATCGCGGTGAGCGCGACCGGGTGCTGGTGGAGTGGAACGCGACGGACGCGGTCGTGCCGGCGTCGGTGCTACCGGAACTGTTCGCCGCGCAGGTGTCACGCTCGCCGGACGCCGCGGCCGTAGTCGGTGACGGGGTTGACGTGTCGTTCGCGGAGCTGGATGCGCGGGCGAATCGATTGGCCCGGTACCTGGTCGACGCAGGGGTCGGTGCCGAGTCGGTGGTGGGTGTGTGCCTGCCGCGGGGCGTCGACCTGATCGTGGCGTTGCTTGCGGTGGCGAAGGCGGGTGGCGCCTATCTGCCGGTGGATCCGGGGCTGCCGGTCGAGCGAGTCGGCTTCATGCTGGCGGACGCTCGCGCGGTCGTGGTGCTCGGGTTCGAGGACGTGCTGGACGAGTTGCCGGCGGGTCGGGTGCGGTTCGTGGCGTTGGACGACCGTCGGGTCGCCGCGTCGATCGCCGGGCAGTCCGGCGAGCCGGTGGGTGTGCGGGTGGTGCCGGGGCAGGCGGCGTATGTGATCTACACGTCGGGGTCGACGGGGACGCCGAAGGGTGTGGTGGTGTCGCATGCGGGTCTGGCGAGTCTGGTGGCGGCGCAGGCCGAGCGGTTCGCGCTGGGGGCGGGTGGCCGTGTGCTGCAGTTCGCGTCGGCCGGGTTCGACGCGGCGAGTGCCGAGATCTTTGTGACGTTGTGCTCGGGCGCCTGCCTGGTGGTGGCGTCGGCGGAGGAGTTGCTGCCGGGGCCGGGTCTGGCCGCCGTGACGCGCCGGTTCGGCGTCACCCACGCGACGTTGCCCCCGGCGGTCCTGGCGGTGCTGCAACCGGAGGACCTGGCCTCGGTGTCGATGATCGTGTCGGCCGGTGAGGCGCTGCCCGGCGATGTGGTGGACCGGTGGGCGCCGGGCCGCCGCTTCGTGAACGCGTACGGGCCGACCGAGACGACGGTGTGCGCGTCGATGTCGCGGCCCCTGATGGCGGGCGACCCCCCGGTGATCGGCGGCCCGATCGCCAATTCGCGGGTGTACGTGCTGGACGAACACCTGGCGCCGGTGCCTCCCGGCGTGGCCGGCGACCTGTACGTGGCCGGTGCGGGTCTGGCCCGCGGATACGTCGGGCGGGGCGCGCTGACCGCCGAACGGTTCGTCGCCGACCCGTTCGGCGAGGCCGGCCGGTTGTACCGGACCGGCGACGTGGTGCAGTGGACCCCCGGCGGCGACCTGGCGTACGTGGGGCGCGCCGACGAACAGGTGAAGGTGCGCGGCTTCCGCATCGAGCCCGGCGAGATCGAGACGGTGCTGGCATCACACCCGCAGGTCGCGCAGGCAGCCGTCATCGCCCGTGAAGACGTCCCGGGCGACAAGCGGCTCGTCGCGTACGTGGTGAGGACGACCGACGGCGACGAACCGGACGACGTGCCGCGTGCGTTGCGGGAACTGGTCGGCGCCCGCCTGCCCGACTACATGGTGCCGGCCGCCGTGATGGTCCTTGACGCGCTCCCGCTGACCGCGAACGGCAAGCTCGACCGCCGGGCCCTGCCCGCCCCGGAAGTGACCACGAGCGGATCGCGGCGGGCGCCCGCCAATGCCCGCGAGGCGGCACTGTGCCAGGCGTTCGCCGACGTCCTCGGCCTCGACTCCGTCGGCGTCGACGACGACTTCTTCGCCCTCGGCGGCCACTCCCTGCTCGCCGTCCGCCTGATCAGCCGCATCCGAGCGGACCTCACCGTCGACGTGTCCATCCGCACGCTGTTCGAAATCCCAACTGTCGCAGGGCTCGCCGAGCACATGGGTGACCGAAGGTCGACCCGCCCGGCACTCCGGCCGATGCGTACCTCGAAGGAGTCCAAATGATCCCGTTGTCGTACGCGCAGCAGCGCCTGTGGTTCCTCGAGCAGATGGAAGGGGCGAGCCCGCTCTACACCGTCCCGGTCGTGCTGCGGCTGTCGGGTGACGTCAACCGGGTCGCGCTGGACCAGGCGCTCAAGGACGTCCTGGGCCGCCATGAAGTGCTGCGGACCGTGTTGCCGGCGCTCGACGGGCAGCCCTACCAGCACATCCTCGACCCGGCGGACCTGGACTGGAGCCTCGCCATCGTCGAGGTCGCACCGGCCCAGCTGCAGGCGGCCGTCGACGAGGCCGCGGAGTGTGTCTTCGACCTGACGACGGACCTGCCGATCCGGGCGCACCTCATCTCGGCCGGCACCGACGAACACGTCCTGGTGCTCGTGGTGCACCACATCGCCTGCGACGCGTGGTCGACCGCCCCGCTGGCCCGGGACGTCTCGACGGCGTACGCCGCGCGCAGCGCCGGCCACGCTCCGCGGTGGGAGCCGCTGCCGGTGCAGTACGCGGACTACACGCTGTGGCAGCGGGAACTGCTGGGTGACGAGGCCGATCCCGGCAGCCTCATCTCCCGGCAGATCGCCTACTGGCGGCAGGCTCTGGCCGGACTGCCGGACGAACTGAACCTGCCGGTCGACCGGTCCCGCCCCGCGGTGCCCACACTTCGGGCCTTTCAGGTGGACTGCCGGGTTCCGGCCGAAGTCCACGCGCGGCTGCGCGAGGTGGCGTACGAGCACGGCGTGACGGCGTTCATGGTGGTGCAGGCGTCGTTGGCGGTGGTGTTGTCGCGGCTGGGCGCGGGCGTGGACGTGCCGATGGGCGCCGCGGTGGCGGGTCGCACCGACGCGGCGCTGGACGATCTCGTCGGGTTCTTCATCAACAGCCTGGTGATGCGGACGGACCTGTCGGGTGATCCGTCGTTCGCCGAGGTGCTGCGCCGGGTGCGGGAAACGTCGCTGGCGGGCTTCGAGCACCAGGACGTGCCCTTCGACCGCATCGTCGAGGAGGTGGCGCCGGCGCGGACGTTGGGCCGGCACCCGTTGTTCCAGGTGATGCTGACAGTGCAGAACAACGCGGAATCGGCGTTGGAGCTGGCCGGGGTGGCGATCGGCGGTGGCGTCGCCGGAGCGGGTGAGGTCGCGACGGCCCGTTTCGATCTCGACCTGAACATTCGCGAGGTGTTCGACAAGGCGGGCACCCCGACCGGGATGCGGGGCGCGTTGACGGGCGCGGCGGACCTGTTCGACGCGGAGACGGTGGCGTCGATCGGCCGGCGGTGGCTGCGGGCACTGGAAGCGATGCTGGCCGATCCCTCGGTGACGGTGTCCGGCGTGGACGTGCTGGACGCCGAGGAGCGGGACCGGCTGCTGGTGCGGTGGAACGACACGTCGGCGGTGGTGCCGGAGGCGTCATTGCCGGAGCTGTTCGCGGCGCAGGCGGTGCGGTCACCGGATGCCGTGGCGGTGGTCGGTGACGGGGTCGAGGTGTCGTTCGCGGAGCTGGATGTGCGATCGAACCGGCTGGCCCGCTATCTGGTGGGTGTGGGTGTCGGTGCCGAGTCGGTGGTGGGTGTGTGCCTGCCGCGGGGCGTCGACCTGATCGTGGCGTTGCTGGCGGTGGCGAAGGTGGGTGGCGCCTATCTGCCGGTGGATCCGGGGCTGCCGGTCGAGCGGGTCGGGTTCATGCTGGCGGACGCCCGCGCGGTCGTGGTGCTGGGCATGGAGGACGTGCTGGACGAGTTGCCGGCGGGTCGGGTGCGGTCGGTGGCGTTGGACGATCCGCGGGTGGCCGGTTCGGTGTCGCGGCAGTCCGGCGAGCCGGTGGGTGTGCGGGTGGTGCCGGGGCAGGCGGCGTATGTGATCTACACGTCGGGGTCGACGGGGACGCCGAAGGGTGTGGTGGTGTCGCATGCGGGTCTGGCGAGTCTGGTGGCGGCGCAGGCCGAGCGGTTCGCGCTGGGGGCGGGTGGCCGTGTGCTGCAGTTCGCGTCGGCCGGGTTCGACGCGGCGAGTGCTGAGATCTTTGTGACGTTGTGCTCGGGCGCCTGCCTGGTGGTGGTGGCGTCGGCGGAGGAGTTGCTGCCGGGGCCGGGTCTGGCCGCCGTGACGCGCCGGTTCGGCGTCACCCACGCGACGTTGCCCCCGGCGGTCCTGGCGGTCCTGCAACCGGAGGACCTGGCCTCGGTGTCGACGATCGTGTCGGCCGGTGAGGCGCTGCCCGGCGACCTGGTCGACCGGTGGGCGCCGGGCCGCCGCTTCGTGAACGCGTACGGGCCGACCGAGACGACGGTGTGCGCGTCGATGTCGCGGACGCTGTCGGCGGTCGACCCCCCGGTGATCGGCGGCCCGATCGTCAACACCCGCGTGTACGTGCTCGACGACCGCCTGCTGCCGGTTCCGGCCGGGGTGGCCGGCGAGCTGTACGTGGCCGGCGCCAGTCTGGCGCGGGGATACGCGGGCCGGGCCGGATTGACGGCGGGCCGGTTCGTGGCCGACCCCTTCGACGACGGTGGCCGGTTGTACCGCACCGGCGACGTGGTGCGCTGGACCGCCGGCGGTGACCTGGTGTACGTGGGCCGGGCGGATGAGCAGGTGAAGGTTCGCGGGTTCCGCATCGAGCCCGGTGAGATCGAGGCGGTCCTGGCCTCGCACCCGCAGGTCGTCCAGGCCGTGGTTGTCGCGCGTGAAGACGTCCCGGGTGACAAGCGGCTGGTCGCTTACGTGGTGGCGGAGGCCGAGGACGGGCTGGACGGGCTGCGGGACCTGGTCGCATCGAGGCTGCCGGACTACATGGTCCCGGCCGCGGTGGTCGTCCTCGACGCGCTGCCGTTGACGGCGAACGGCAAGCTGGACCGGCATGCGCTTCCGGCCCCGGAAGTGACGACGACCGGTTCGCGGCGGGCGCCGGCCGATGCCCGCGAGGAAACGCTGTGCCGGGCGTTCGCCGACGTGCTCGGTCTGGACTCCGTCGGCGTGGACGACGACTTCTTCGCCCTCGGCGGCCACTCCCTGCTGGCCGTGCGCCTGATCAGCCGCGTCCGCGCGGACCTCGACGTCGACCTGTCCATCCGCACACTGTTCGAGGTCCCCACGGTGGCGGGGCTGGCCGAGCGGCTGTCGGGTGCGGACGCGGCCCGGTCGGCGCTCGTGCCGTGGGAACGGCCGGAGCGGCTGCCGTTGTCGTTCGCGCAGCAACGGCTGTGGTTCCTCTGGCAGCTGGAGGGTTCGAGCTCGACCCACAACGTCCCAATGGCGATCGGGCTGTCCGGTGACGTCGACGCGGACGCACTCGGGGCAGCGCTGCGGGACGTGATCGGCCGGCACGAGGTGCTGCGCACGGTGTTCCCGGCGGCCGACGGTCGGCCGTTCCAGCAGGTCATCCCGCTGGAGGAGTTGGCGTGGCAGCTGCACCGGGTCGACGTGACGCCGGCGGGACTCGCCGCCGCGGTCGCCGCGGCCGCCCAGCACCCCTTCGACCTGGCCGTCGACGTGCCGATCCGGTCGTGGCTGTTCAGCGACGGCACGCCGGAGCAGGTGCTCGTCATCGTGGTGCACCACATCGGCGCCGACGGCTGGTCGATGGAACCGCTGGCGGCGGATCTGACCACGGCGTACACGGCGCGGCACTCCGGTGCGGCGCCGTCGTGGGAGCCGCTGCCCGTGCAGTACGCCGACTACGCGTTGTGGCAGCGGGAGCTGCTCGGCGACGAGTCGGATCCGGACAGCGTCATCTCCCGACAGGTGTCGTACTGGCGGCAGGCGCTCGGCGACGCGCCGGAGGAGCTGGCGCTGCCGGCCGACCGGCCACGTCCGGCGGTGGCCAGCCGCAAGGGGCACGTCGTGCCGATCAGCGTCCCGGCCGATGCGCACGCCCGGCTGCTGGAGGTGGTCCGGGCCGAGGGCGTGACGCTGTTCATGGTGCTGCAGGCAAGCCTGGCCGTGTTGCTGTCGAAGCTCGGTGCCGGCACCGACATCCCGATCGGCGCCGCGGTCGCCGGGCGCACCGATCAGGCGCTGGACGATCTGGTCGGGTACTTCGTGAACACCCTGGTGATGCGGACGGATCTGTCGGGTGACCCGACGTTCGCCGAGCTGCTCGGGCGGGTGCGGGAGACGAGCCTGACGGCGTTCGAGCACCAGGACGTGCCGTTCGAACGCCTCGTCGAGGAGCTGTCGCCGGCGCGGTCGCTGGCGCGCCATCCACTGTTCCAGGTGATGCTGACCGTGCAGAACACCGCTGACGGGCGGCTGGAACTGCCCGGCGCGGCCATCGGACCGGCCGCCACGTCGGCCGAACTCGAGGTGGCCAAGTTCGATCTGGACTGGATCGTCGTCGAGACGTTCGACACCGATGGTGCCGCCGCCGGTCTGCGCGGCGTGCTGACCGGGTCGGTGGATCTGTTCGACGCGGGCACGGTCGAGTCGATCGCCCGGTGGTGGCAGCGTGCCCTGCAGGCGGTCGTGGCGGATCCGTCGATGCCGGTGTCCGCGGTGGACGTGCTGGATGCGGCCGAGCGTGAGCAGGTGCTGTTCGGGTGGAACGACGCGTCGGCGGTGGCTGAGGTGCCGCTGCCGGAGCTGTTCGCGGGGCAGGTGGCGCGGACCCCGGACGCGGTGGCGTTGCGGTCTGATGGTGCGTCGTTGACGTTTGCGGAGCTGGAGGAGCGGTCGAACCGGATGGCCCGGTACCTGACCGGTATGGGCGTCGGTGCGGAGTCGGTGGTGGGCCTGTGCCTGCCTCGGGGTGTCGATCTGATCGTGGCGTTGCTGGCGGTGGTGAAGGCCGGCGGCGCGTACCTGCCGATCGACCCCGAACTGCCGGTGGAGCGGATCCGGTTCGTGTTGGCGGATGCGCGGGCGGCGGTGTTGCTGGGCTTCGAGGATGTGCTGGATGAGTTGCCGTCGGGTCGGGTGCGGGCGGTCGCGCTGGACGATCCGCGGGTGGCGGGTGCGGTCTCGGGTCTGTCTGGTGCGCCGGTGGGTGTGCGGGTGTCGCCGGAGCAGGCGGCGTACGTGATGTACACGTCGGGTTCGACGGGTGTGCCGAAGGGCGTGGTCGTGCCGCACCGGGCGGTCGTGCGTCTGGTGCGGCCGGCGGGCTACGTCGACCTGGGCGCAGGTGACGTCGTCGCTCACCTGGCGTCGGCGTCGTTCGATGCGGCGACGTTCGAGGTGTGGGGCGCGCTGCTGAACGGTGCGACCCTGGCGGTGGCGCGGCCGGGGGCGATGTCGGTGGCGGAGCTGCGGGCGTTCCTCGCCGAGCACCGGGTCGGCACGGCGTGGATGACGGCCGGCTGGTTCCATCAGGTGGTCGGGGCCGACATCGAGGCACTGGCGCCCGTACGGCAGGTGCTGGCCGGCGGTGACGTGCTGTCGACGGCGGCCTGCCGGAAGGTCCTCGAGGAGCTGCCGGGTGTGCGGTTGGTGAACGGTTACGGGCCGACGGAGAACACGACGTTCACGGCGGTGCACACGATCCGTCCGCAGGATGTGCTCGACGGCGGCAGCGTGCCGATCGGCGGGCCGATCGCCGGTACCCAGGCGTACGTGTTGGATGAGCGGTTGGCGCCGGTGCCGGTGGGTGTGGCCGGCGAGTTGTATGTGGCCGGTGCGGGCTTGGCGCGAGGGTATGTCGGGCAGAGCGGGTTGACGGCGGAGCGGTTCGTGGCGGACCCGTTCGACGATGACGGTGGCCGCCTGTACCGCACGGGCGATGTCGTGCGCTGGACCGGTGAGGGTGTCCTGGCGTTCGTCGGCCGCGGCGACGAGCAGGTGAAGATCCGTGGGTTCCGGGTCGAGCCGGGCGAGATCGAGGCGGCGCTGACCGCGCATCCGCAGGTGGCGCAGGCGGCGGTCATCGCCCGGGAGGACACGACCGGCGACAAGCGCCTTGTCGCGTACGTGGTCCCGGCCGACCGTGCCGGCGATCTGGACACGCTGCCCGGCACGCTCCGCGAGTTCGCCGCCGACCGGCTGCCCGACTACATGGTGCCGTCGGCTGTCGTGGTGCTGGCCGAGCTGCCATTGACGCAGAACGGGAAGCTCGACCGGCGTCTCCTGCCGGCGCCGGACTTCGGCGCGGCCGCCGGAGCGGGACCGGCCCCGGCCGGCATCCACGAGGAGTTGCTGTGCCAGGCGTTCGCCGAAGTCCTGGATCTTGACCACGTCGGCGTGGACGACGACTTCTTCGCGCTCGGCGGCCACTCGCTGCTCGCCGTGCGGCTGATGAGCCGGGTCCGCGCCGTGTTCGGTGTGGAGCTGTCGCTGCGGGCGCTGTTCGAGGCCTCGACGCCGGCCGGCCTGGCCCGGCGGCTGCCGGGGGCCGAGGTGGCGCGGCCCGCGCTGGTCCCGTGGGCGCGGCCGGAGCGGCTGCCGTTGTCGTTCGCGCAGCAGCGGCTGTGGTTCATCGAACAGCTGGAGGGTCCGAGCACGCTCTACAACCTCGTGACGGTGCTCGGCCTGTCCGGGGAGGTCGACCCGCACGCGATGGCGGCGGCGTTGCGGGACGTGATCAACCGGCACGAGGTGCTGCGCACCGTGTTCCCGACCGCTGACGGCGAGCCGTACCAGAAGATCATTCCGGTCGAGGACCTTGATTGGCGGATGCGGCGGGCCGAGGTGCCGTCGGCCGACCTGGCCGAGGCCGTGGCGGCGGTGCAGCACCCGTTCGACCTGGCGGTGGACGTGCCGATCCGGGCCACGCTGTTCGAGGGCAGCGACGGCGAGCGCGTGCTGGTGGTGGTGATCCATCACATCGCCACCGACGGCTGGTCGACCCGGCCGCTGGCCGCGGACGTCTCGGCGGCGTACGCGGCGCGGGCGGCCGGACGGAGCCCGGTGTGGCGGCCTATGCCCGTGCAGTACGCGGACTACGCGATGTGGCAGCGGGAACTGCTCGGAGCCGAGGACGACCCCGGCAGCGTGATCTCGCAGCAGGTCGCATACTGGCGGCGGGCCCTTGCCGGAGCGCCCGAGGAGCTGACGCTGCCGGGGGACCGGCGGCGACCGGCGGAGGCCGGGCATCGCGGGTACACCGTGCCGGTCAGGCTGGGGGCCGAACTGCACGCCCAGCTGTTGCGGGTGGCGCGCGAGCAGGGCGTGACCGTATTCATGCTGCTGCAGTCCGCGCTCGCGGTGCTGCTGTCCAAGCTCGGCGCCGGCACCGACATCCCGATCGGTTCCGCCGTCGCCGGCCGCAGCGACCAGGCGCTGGACGACCTGGTCGGGTTCTTCGTCAACACCCTCGTGATCCGGGCCGACCTGTCCGGCGACCCCACCTTCACGGAGCTGCTGGCGCGGGTCCGGGAGACCACGCTGGCCGGCTTCGAGCACCAGGACGTCCCGTTCGAACTCCTGGTGGAGAAGCTCGCCCCGGCCCGGTCGCTGGCCCGCAATCCACTGTTCCAGGTGATGCTGACCCTGCAGAACACCGCGGACGCGGTGCTCGACCTGCCCGGGGCCGGCGTCGGCGGCCCCGCAGGACCGGTCCCGGCGGCGGCGCCGGCTCCGGTGGTGTCGGTGGCCAAGTTCGATCTCGAGTGGAGTGTCAGCGAGGCGTTCGACGCCGACGGTCGCCCGGCCGGGCTGGCGGGCATGTTGACCGGCTCGATGGACCTGTTCGAGGCGGCCACGGTCGCGGCCGTCGCCGAGCGGTGGGTGCGGGTGGTGGAGGCCGTGCTGGCCGACCCGTCGGCACGGGTGTCGGCGGTCAGTGTGCTGGACGCCGCCGAGCTGGACCGGGTGCTGCACGAGTGGAACGACACGGCGGTCGAGGT
>NZ_BAAAQD010000064.1:0-25941 GCF_039531485.1 Dactylosporangium maewongense
ACCAACAACCGGCGCCTTGTGCGCCGCTATGAACGCAAAGCCGAGCACTTCCAAGCCTTCGCCGACCTCGCAGCCATCCTCATCTGCCACCGACGACTCACCAAACTCACCAAGTGAGACACCCCCTTAGCGCCGCTGGCCTGGGTGGGCTGACCTGGTTCCGTTCAGCAGTGGCGTCTCCGGCCACGTGGGTCGCCCACGACCCGATGGGCGAGTGGACGAAACCGGCTACTGGCACGGACACGACCGCAGCGTTCGGCGTCGTTCGAGGGCCGATTGTCCCGTGCCATCGAAGCTTGTCCGGTGCCATGAAGGTCTGTCCGAGTGGCGGCATGGCACCATCGAAGTTTGTCCACCGGGCGCGGTGCTGTCTGAGTGACGCTGGTGGATGAGTTTGTGGCCTCGACGGCGGTGGACGGTCGATCGACATTCGCGGGCAAAGTTCGTGGACGGAAACGGTGAGGTCCAAGGTGGGCGCCTCGGGTCCTGCTGGCAGGTGGAGTTCGAGCAGGTGCCGCCGGTACGGCAATTTCGATGGGCCAAAGGGACGGGCGGTTTCGCGGGCTGGTGGTGGTCGGAGACGATGGCGCAGCATGTGGGGTTCGAATCCTGGCTCGAGCGCGACCACGCGATGCTGTTGGACTAGGACCGGGATGTGGTGGCGTTTGCGTCGCAGCCGTTCTGGTTGCTGCGGACGCAGGACGGCCGGATGCGTCGGCACGCACCGGACTTCTTCGCTCGGCGCGCTGACGGAACCGCTGTGGTGATCGATGTGCGTCCCGACGATCGCATCGAGCAGGCTGACGCCGAGGCGTTCGATGCGACGGCGAGGGCGCACGCCGAGGTTGGGTGGTCCTACCGCCGGGTCGGTGCGCCAGATCCGGTGCTCGTAGCGAACGTGCGGTGGTTGGCGCGATATCGACATTCTCGTTGCCGGGGCCGGCGCGACGTCGTCGAGGCGCTCCTGGCGGTGTTCGCCGAGCCCACCGGCTTGTTTGCTGGCGTGGCGGAAGTCGGGGATCGGCTTGCGGTGCTGCCGGTGGCGTATCACCTGCTGTGGCGGCAGGTGCTTCAGGTTGACCTGACTACCGAGCCGTTACGGCCGGGGACCCTGGTCCGGGTGGGTCGGCAGCCATGAGCGGGCCGGCCGTGCTGACAGTCGGGGACCGCGTACGCGCTGACGCGGCGGTGCGCACCGTGGTCGGGTTCTCAGGCGTGTTGGTGCGGTTGGTCGACGCGTGCGGTGGCATGACCGAGATGCCGCTGACGTCGCTTCAGTCCAGACCGGACTTCGCGGTGCTGGACCGTCCGGCACCCCGGGCACTGCCAGCGACAGGGTTGCTGGAAGGACTGCCCGACGAGGTTGTCGCGCGGGCGTTGTGGTGGGGGCCGCATATCCTTGAGGTGCTGCATGGCGTTCGGCCAGACGCGGCGCCGGGCACCTTACCTCAATCGTTGTACGACCCGTCGCTGCACTCGTTGACCAGCCGGGAGCGGGCGAAGGCGGCCGAGTTTTCCGGTGACGGGCAGGCGGTGACCGCCAGAACGGTCCAGTACCTGCGGCAACGCTACGAGGCACGGGGCGTTGTCGGTCTGGTCGATCACCGTGCCGACCCGCCTCGGGCTCGATGTCTCCATCAAACCCAGGGCGGGACACACACGCCAGACTGCACCGCATGGGCGGCAGCTACCAACTGTGGTTCAAACATCCTCCACCACACCGGCCTGCAACCAGGACCGTCACCCACCGAAAGATCCTTATTGTTAGGACGGCCGGTCTCGACTGAGATAGCGGTAGTGGAGGGGTGACGATGGCTGACACGCTGGTGATGGACGTTCAACTGGATGTCGACGCGTCCGCCGGTGAGTTCGCCGAGTTGACCTATCGGTGGATCGACGAGATGTCCGTCGGCATCCGTCCGCAGGTTCGTGCCGCGCTTGCCGGTCAGCTGGCGAAGTTGCCGGCGTCGGGTGAGCCGGGCACGCCGTTCGGTGTGCTCGGCGTGACCCGTGGCTACCGGGAGACGACCCGCAACTGCAGCACGGCCGGTCTGCAGTGGCTGCGCACAGAGTTGGGCAAGGGTCAGCCGTCGCGGGCTGACCTGTGGTGCGGTGTGCATGACGAGCACGGTGCCCGCCGCTGGCAGAGTCTGGTGCTGGACGTGACCCACGACGCGGACGAGTCGCCGGGGTGGCTGGCCCTGTCCGGCAATCCGCTGGTGTCGTCGTTCGTGGACCCGGTGGCCGGGCTCGACGAGCAGCGGCTGTGGCTGGAGGCGTTGTTCACCTTCGCCGACCGCGTCAATCCCGGGTTCGGTCACATCAGCCTGTACTACGACGGGGGAACCACGGCGTTGGAGGGGGCGGTGCCGACCACGATGCCGTTCGCCGCTCGTTATCGCGAGTATGCCCTCAACGAGTGCCGTCGGTATCTGCGCGGGTATTCGTGGGTGACGATCGTTCCGGAGGAGTTGCTGCCCCGGGTCGGTGGTGTGTCGCGGTTGCGGGACAGTGGTGCGTTCACGCAGGTGCGGCCGCTGACCGGCGGGGGCGTGTGGCTGCAGGCGACCGACGACTACCGCGAGTTCGACGACGTAGCCCTCGGCCGAGTTTTCGAGGCGGTGGCCCCGGCGCTGCGTCCCGGGCTGCCCCGCGACCTGGGGCGGCCTATGCACGGCAAGAACCCGTCGCGTGTCGTCCTGCGCGACGCTGCCGAACTTGGGGCGGAGTGACACGGTGGGCACGAGCTACGAAACGATTCTCGTGGCGGCAGACCTCGATGCCGTCGTGCGGGCCGTGACCGCGACTGGTGCTGAGGCGGTCGTCGTGCCCGTCGCTGACCGGCGGGTGGCGGTCGTGCCCCGTGAGGGCGACTACGACGTCGCCGACGTGCGGCCGCTCGCGGCGTCGGTGAGCGGGCAACTGCGCTGTCCAGTCCTGGTGTCGGAGGTGTCGGACTCGGACCTGGTGGTGTGCCTGGTCTACCGTGACGGCCACCGCGTCCACCGGTACGTGTCGAAGGTGCAGATGACGGTCGAGTGGTTCGAGGACGATGACGGCCGGTTCCGGGCCGAACTGGACGGGGAGGTACTGCCGGACGGGGCGCCGGTTCCGCAAGGGCCGGCCGGTGCCGACCCGGCCGCGTTCGCCGTGTTCGCCGCCGATGTCGCGGACCCGGACCGAATCGGGGTGGCGCTGCGCGGGGAAGCCGACCCCGAGGACCTGGTGTTTGCCGAGCGGCACCACGAGTCGATCATGCGAAGCCTCGGCCTGCCGACGGCGGCGCTGATCGTCGGCTACCGGCATTTGGCGGTGGATCGGTTCCCTGGCGCAATGCGCATCACCGGCCGTAGCTGATCTGCGGGCGGTGGTGGGGTGAACGCCACACCTTCGCGGGTCTCGTCACTGTAGGAGTCCAGGTCCGCCTCGGCGATTGACGCCGAGCAGATCGAGCCGTGGGGCCGGGCCGCGCCACCTGGACCCAAAGCCCCGGCGCCGGCCTGACCCTCTACGCCGTACTCTGGCTCCTGCAACGCCTCCTCGCGGCCATGGCCGGCGCGTGCCACACCTGCAGCCGACCATTCCACGATGCACCTACCCATAGCACTATTAGGCGAATGCTGAACAACGGACCATCTCCGCCAAATAGGGACCCTGCCGAGATCGTTCGCGAGGCATCTGTTCAACCGCGGTACGTTCGGGGTCTGGGGTGAGCGTCGCTGCACGGCAGTGCGGAGCGCAGCGTCAGTAGCTGGGGGTGACCCGGCGACTAAAGATCAACTATTTGATACCTGGTCGCAAGATCCTTAGCTACGCTCCCCAAACGCCGCCGCAACCCCTGCGCCCGCGCGAACGCCGTACCCAGCCAGGCCGCCCTGATCATCTGCCCTTGGTGCATCACCGAACAACCCGGCCCAGCCGCGCCGGAGAACGGGCGACGGGCCGGCCCGCCGATTGGGCAAACTTCGATGGCACACACGCCCCCACCCCAAGGTCGATTCCGCCAGGACCTCGCTGCGCCATCCAACCGTGTCCGCCCAGGCAGGGGACCTAACGCTGGGCAATCTTGGCTGGCAAAGGCCACGTGGGTCGCCCACGACCCGATGGGCGAGTGGACGAAACCGGCTACTGGCACGGACACGACCGCAGCGTTCGGCGTCGTTCGAGGGCCGATCGTGGCGGCAGCGACGTCGCAGCGCGACCCGGCGGTGGCGGCGTGCAGGTGACGCACCCCCGTGTTCAGCGTCCAGGGAGGCCAGGTCCGTGGCCCTAATGGGTGTCGCTGTCGGCAGCGGTTTGTCCGTCCGGCTGGCCGGCGGTGGGGTGCAGGGTGGCCTGGTCGTGCTCGTGCACCGCGGTCCGGACGGCGTTGGCCAGTTGCCAGGCCATGTCGCGGGTGGTGGGGGGATCGAACGGTACCCGCCGTCCATCCACGGCAATGGCGAATGCGGTTACCGGGCTGCGGCCTGCGGGTGGCGTTGCGTCGAATCTGGTGATGAGGAAGGTGTGTGTGACGCGGGTGACGACGGTCAGTTCGAACGTGCAGGCGTGCGGGACGGGTCGCTGGCTCCAGCGGTTCTCCCGGTACACCGGCGGGTCGAGCGTCACACCGAGGAGCCGGCTGAGGTGATGGCTGATGTCGCGGCCGAAGCGGTGCACGCCGTACTCGCCGATGGTCGGCTGTGCGGAGATCGGCAGGGTGTAGGCGTCGGGTTCCAGTTCCGGCGGGTCATCGGTGGGCACGATGGTTCCTCGCAGACGTGGTTGCCAGGGCTGCGCCCGCTGGATTGGCGGGCGCAGCCGTCGTTCCGGGTTCCGGCCCGCGTGGTGCGGTCCGCTCCCTGACGGGCAGGGATGACGGGTCAGCGCCGGGGACGTCGTAGGCCGGCCTGCCACCCGGATCGGATGGTGCGCCGGGCTTCGGCCGGGCTGAGGCCGACGTCGAGTGCGGCGTCGGTGAGCTGCGACCAGACGGTGTGCTCGTCGAGGTCGCTGCGGGCGGCGAGCTGCCCGAGCCGGAACGCGGCCAGGTGCAGGGCGTTGTTGCGGCCGCCGGCGACGACGCGCCGCCCGCCGTGCACGACCGGTCGGGGTGCGCCGCGGATGCGGGCGACCTCGCCGTGCAGTGCGGCGGCGGTGTACCGGTCGAGGTGGGTGATGCCGCCGTCGGCGCGTGCGACGCCGGCCGGTGCTGCGGGCGGGATGACGATGCTGTGCAGGGCTGGTGGGCAGTCGGGCAGTGCCGGGGCGCTGGTCCACGACTGCTGGAAGACGTATCGGGTGCCGACGGCGTGCAGGGAGGGTGGCGCGACGGCGGAGCCGCCGCGGCCGCGCCAGTCGACGCCGGGCAGCATCCCGACCCGGCTGGGCAGCCCGAAGCTGGCGTACCAGATGTGCCAGCCGAGCCCGGTCCGCACGAGCGGCGCGGCGGGCCGCACGACGTCCAGCACGTCCAGGACGCGGCGCATCCCGTCGGCGGTGTCCACGTCGCACACGTCCAGGACTGTGCCGGTGGCGACGCCGACGTTCGCGCCGGGCCACCGCCGCCACCAGGCCCGGATCAGTCTCGGGTTGGTGGACGCGTCGCGCAGGCCGTGTTCGAGGCGCGGGTGTTTGCCGGGCGATCCGCAGTCGAGGCCGTTGCGGCAGCTGCACCCGCGGGTCGGGTGCGGGGTGTGCAGGGGCATCACCGGGATCCCGGCGGCGGCGTAGTGCAGGGCCTCGGCGAGCAGACCGGGCGCCGAGGCGGGTTCGGTGATTGCGGCGATGGACATCGGGACCTCCCTTCGGGTCGGCATGGGTAGTGCTGGTCGTGTGCTGCGGGATGTGGCGTCTCACGGTCGCCGTCTCGGCGTGCGGGCCGTGCTGGTGCTGCCGGCCGTAATGGGTGATACGGGCATGGATGCGGTTCCTTTCCGTCGCGGGAATGCGAAAGCCCGCACCGGACCACCGGATGCGGACTGCGAGCGAGGACGAGGAGGACGCGGTCAGGCGTGCCTCTGGGGCGGTTGCGCGGTCACTGCGAGCGGCGTGGGTGGGCAGCGGTGCTCGGTGTGCGCCTGCAATAGCCGCATCAGGGTCGTGCCGGGTTCGATGAGCACCGTGCACGCGTCGCAGGTGGTGCAGGTGAGCCAATCGCCGTCGTCCGTGGCGGTCACCCGCGTTTCCGGGTTGGCGGCGGGCAAGCGATGCCGGTGCGGTGGTGCCGGTGTGGGCGGCAGGCGCAGCGGCGACAGTTCCTGCAGCAGTGCTGCGGCCGCATGGGCGGCGGCGAGTTCCTCCGTCACTTCGGTGAGTAGCCGGGTGGTGGGCAGGATGGCGGCGTGGGTGAGGCGGCTGAGCCGCAGATCGGCGCTGGCGCGGGCGGCGGCCAGGGCGAGCGCGTCGACGTCGAGTGCCTGGTACTGCGCCACGAGCGTGTCCAGGACGCGGTGCAGGTATTGGCTGGACTCGGTGGGCAGCGGTGCGTACTGCCACGACACGCTGCGCTGCGGTGAGGTACTGCGGATCGAGAACTGCGCCCGGCCGGTCGAGGCGTGCAGGGGTGCGTATCCCCAGCCGTCGGTGGTGACACCGTCTACGACCGGCAGGTCGGTCGGGACGGTGGCGAGCGTGCGGACTTCGGCGCCGAACTGGACGCTCAGGTGGCTCGGCAGCGGTGCGGCGTCCGGGATGTCCGGCCGGATGAGCACTGCACCGTGCAGGCGGGCGCCGGTGAGCTGGTAGGCGACCGCGCCGGCGGCGCGGACGGTGGTGTGGACGGTGACCGGTTCGTCGTCCGGCGCCGGACGGATGGTGGTCGTGGTCATGGGGTACGCCTCCGAGGTGGTGTTGGCGGCCGCCGGGCCGCCCCGCGCCGGCGGACCCGGGTGGGTGCATCGGGGACGGCAGGTGAGGACGGCCCGGCGCCAGGGGTCAATGGACGGGCGGGAACAGGCCGATGGTGGTGTCGCACAGCGGGTCGGTACCCGTGACGGCGCCGAAGCACTCCCGTACGACACCCCGTGCCGCGTGCCAGTCGCGGTCCCAGGAGCCGTCGCTGCCGATGAGGAAGCTGCCGGGCAACAGCTGGTGGCAGCGCAGCAGGACCGCGGTCACGGCGAGGTCGTACGGGCGGCGGTCGGTCTTGCAGAAGCGCCACACCGGCCGGTCGGGGCCGGGACTGTCGAGATCGAAGCACTCGTAGTCCTCGGGGACGGCGCCGTTGAACGCGATCCCGTCGACCGGGTCGATGATCGGCAGTGCGTACCCTTGCGGGCCGGCGAGGTCGATCGCGTCGCCTTGCAGGGTGCCGAGCAGGTGGGTGACGTCGGTGAGGATCTGCGGCCAGGCGGCGGCGTAGTCGGCGCTGCCGGGCCGGTAGCGCCAGGAGTGTGTGTATCCCAAAACGGCCCTCCGGATGTCGGTGAGGTTCGGTGTCGGTCAGGAGTGCGCGGACCAGATGCCCGGCTGCGGCGCGCCGGCCGGATAGCTGGGCTGGTGCTCGTGGTCGAGCACACTCGCGGCGGTGGGTGCCGGTCGCCAGATGACGGCGGTGGGGTGCTGCGGGTCGTCGTCGGCGACGGCGGGGCAGCCGGGTGCGGTGCAGCGGCGCTGCTCGCCGTGGAAGATGACGCCGTACACGAAGCCGGAGCTCGCGGTCACGTACAAGGAGAGCGGGCCGTCGCGTTGGACGCTGGTCTCGGCGCCGCGGCTGGTGCTGAACAGGCCGGCGAGGTGCCGGTGCCAGCTGGCGAGAGCGGAGCGGTAGCGGTCGCTGTCGGTGCCGTAGGCGTCGGCGAGAGTTTGCAGGTGCTGTTCGCAGGCGGTGATCTCGTCGGCGGCCTGCCGGGTGACGTCGATGCGGTACCGGTCGGGCCGGTAGTCGCGGACGGTGAGGTCCGGTGCTGCGATGTCGGGGTCGTTGTAGGTCGATGGCATGACTTTGCTGAGGCTTTGGCCCACGCCGACGGCGGTGCCGAAGGCGTGGGCCCGGGTTGACGGCCGCGGCGGCAATTGCCGCCCACTGGCTGGCCGGGATCGCGTACTGCCGCGGGTCCAGCGGTGTCTGCGGTCCGTAGTTGGTGATGCTGTCGCCGACGTCGGCGAGCAGCGCCTCCAGGACGCCGGTCAGTGTGGTGTGCAGCAGTTGGACGGTGCCGGGGGCGGCGTCGATGCGGTCGCGCAGGGCGGCGAGTTCGGTATCGGTGAGCGGGCGCTGGACTCGATGGGTGCTCGGCAGTGCAGACATGGTGAGGCTCCTGACACAGCGACGCCCCGGCGTGGGCACGCCGGGGCGAGAGGATTAGGTGAGTGCACGGCGTGCTGGGTCGGGGATCGGCCGCCTATCAGCGCCGGAACACGGCGATGCGTTCGTCGGCGAGGTCGACCCGGTGGACCTCAGCACGGAACAGGTGCTCGGTGAACGCGTCGAGGTTGAAGTACCGGTCCGGTATCCCGGCGGCGGCGAACGCCTTGGTCCAGCCGTTGCGGTCGCGTTCGGTGAGGGCGAACGTGTGCCGGGTCTCGTGGATGCCGGCGTAAGCGTCGCCGAACGCGGCGGTGACAGTGTCGGGTGTCGGGTCGGTGGTGCTGGCGCCGGCGAGGTCGAGCCAGGTCCCGATCGCCGCGGCCGGCAGGTCGTGCGTGGCGGCGAGGTGCTCGATGGTGCACAGCATCGGCAGGTCGAACCGGGCACGGCGCTCCCCATACTTGCCGTACCCGTGCACGTCCAGGATGAGCGCGTCGTTGCCCTCGGCGACGCCGGTCACCGTCGCGACGTGCAGCCGGGTCTCCGTTCGGTCACCGGTGCCCCGGATCCAGTAGGTGAGGGTCGGGTCGGCCGGGGTGGCGACGAGGATGCGGGTCTCGGCGTCGGCTGGGCGGCCGTCCGGACGGACCTGTGGCAGGTCGCTGTGGATCCGGTGCTCGCGCTTGTCGCGGATCTTCGCCAGTTCCAGCAGGGCGTTGCGGGTCGGTTGCGACAGTGCCGTCACCGCTTGGGTCTGTATGTGGCGCTGATAGTCGGTGAGGTCCGCGGGTGAGGTGACGACTTCGGCCGCACGGGTGAGCCACGCGACTGGGGTGCCGTCGCAGGAGACGACGTACCAGATGGTGTCCGGGCCGGGCGTGGTGCCTGTTGGCGGGTAGACGCTGTCGTGCAGTTGCAGGGCGGCGTCTTCGGTGAGGTTGCCGGGCAGGACTGGCGTCAGGTAGGTGTGGCGCAGGCACCGGCCGGTCAGCCGGCCGGCCTTCACGTCGGCGCAGTCGCGGATCTGCCGCCATGCCTCGGTCTGCGTGGTGTGGTTCATCGGTGGGTCTCCTTCGTCAGTTGCAGGTCGGCCGGGACGGTGCTGTGCCAGGTGTTCGGCATCGCATCGAGGACCGGCCGGTCATCGACGGTGATGGCCAGCCCCCAGTCGTCGTGGTCAGCTTCGGTGTCGCCGCTGGTGATGGCGACGCACAGGTCGGCGGGTCCGCTCGTGGTCTGGGCCACGCGGATGGTGTATGGCCCGGCGGTGACTGTGGCGGTGAGCAGGCCGTACCGGTCCTCGGTCACCTCGGCGGCGACGTCCCAGGTCTGGTTGAGCAGGGGCCGGCCGCTGCCGGCGATGAGCTGGCCCACCAGGTCCATGAGGTCGCCGCCGGACGGGTCGGCGGTGCCGTTGAGGTAGGCGGTGAGTTCGTCGACGATGAACGTGTCCGGGTGACGCTTGTCCCGCGGTCGGTCGGGTTCGCTGCTGGTGAAGGTCATGCGGTCGCTCCATCAGGGTCACAGGGATCCAGGCAGCCGATCGGCGGCGACGGCCCGGCCGAGACCGGTCCCGCCGGGCCGAGCAGCGCGTGCCCGGAACGCGAAACGGCGGGGCCCCCTGAACACATGGGGCCCCGCCGGTACGAGTGCTGCGGATTCTTCGATGCTCAGCCGGTGGCGGTGAGCTCCGCACCGACCAGGTCATCCAGGCCCCGCTCAAGGTCCTCGCTGTGCTCCTCGCTGTGGTCGATGTCGGACGGGTTGGCGTCGTTCACGCCGGAGGTGCTGGACGCATCATCGGTACCCGGCTGAGCCGGGATCTCGGAGTCCGCGGCGTCGAGAGTCAGATCCGCGACCGCGTCGGCGAGGTCCTCGTCCGTCTCGTCGCCGGGGCTGCCGGGCAGCTGACCGTCCTCCACGTCGTTCTCGTCCTCGTCCTCGTCGTCTTCGTCGCCGGGGTTGGTGCCGGTGAGGGAATCCAGGAGCTGCTGCTCGGCGTCGGCGAGGCCGTAGCCGTCCGCGACGAGCTGGGCGTACCAGTCGATGACGGCGGTGCGGTCGAAGCCCCAGTCCGGCTTGTCGATGGCGCGGGCGAGGTTGCGTTCCTGGGCGCAGATCCACTTGCAGACGGCGCTGCGCCGCAGCCGGTCCTCCCCGGCGGTGCGCAGGACGTCGTCGCTGCTGCCGCCGAGGTTCGCGTACAGGCCGTCGACGTCGGCGTAGCTGATCTGGTGCACGCGGATGAGGTCCTGGCGCAGCGCGGTGGTGAACAGCCGCCTCGCGCCCTTGGGCGGGCCGTACGTGTCCAGGATGTGCTTGCGACGCTCTCCCTTGGCCGCCTCGAGCGCGTCGAGGAACGCGGCCTTGGCCTGTTCGGCCTCGACCTGCGCGGCGATCTCCTCGTCGGTCAGCTGCCGGCCGTAGGTCGGCTTGAACTTCGTGTAGCCGTACTTCGCCGGGTCGGTGCAGTACACCACCGTGTCGGCGCCGCTGCCGACCTTCTCCACGAACGCGGCGAAGCCGGGCAGCGATTTGACCGCGTCGGGGTCGAGGCGCTTGCCGTCGCCGTCGACGAGCTTCCGCACGTCGGTGGCGATGCTGGTGTACCCGAACCCGGCCGGTTTGCTGGTGACCGTCACACCGTCGATGACGAGCTTCGCCTTGGCCAGTTCCTTCGCCTTCGCCGAGGCAATCTTCGACAGCTCGCTGGCCAGGGTGTGCCGGCGGCTCCACCCCGACTGGGCCTTGAGGACCTTGGCCAGTGCGGTCGGGTGGCCACCTAGGGCCTCGATGTCGTCGTCGACCTCGTCCAGGCTGAGCTGGCCGCTGTCGAGGGCCGCGGACACCGCCTTGGGCAGCCTGCGCAGCCGCAGGCTGCGCAGCACCGACTCCTCCGGCACCCCACGCACTTCGGCGATCTGCTCGGTCGTCCAGTTCATGATGGTGAGCTGCTCGAACGCCTCGGCCTCCTCCGAGGCGGTCAGGCCGACGCGGTGGACGTTCTCGGCCAGCTGCGCCAGGATCCGCTTCACCTCGTCGTAGTCCGTGGCCAGGATGCACGGCACCTGGAACCTCTTCACCAGGATCGAGGCGTACTTGCGGCGGTGGCCGATCACGATCTGCCAGGCGCCGTCGCGGCCCGGCGCCGGGACGACCACCAGCGGCTGCAGGATACCGACCTCCTTGATCGACGCCTTCAGCTCCGCCAGCTGCCGGACACCCGCCGGAAGCTCCTCGAGGTCGCCGTCGACCAGCTTCCGGAGCTCGTCGATGTCGGGGTCGTCAGCCAGCGGCGCGGGGGTGAGCCCGAGACTCTCCCGCAGGTTCTTGCGCAGGTTCTTCGGGTCGTCGACCAGCTCGCGGGCGTCGAGGTATGCGGTCACCAGCGGCGGCAGGTTGGCACCGTCATCGGCCGGGTCATTGGCCGGGTCGTCGCCGGTCGGGTCCGCGGCGGACGCCTCGTCGGTGCTGTCGGCCTGCTCGACGGGGTCCGGCTCGCTGAGCTCGGTGCCGTCCTCCACGTCGGTGACGTCGAGATCGGCGGTGGCGGGGTCGGTCGGGGGCTGCAGGACTGTTGTGCTCATGCTGTTTGTCCTCCATGAGGAGTGAGAATTGGGTTGCCGCCACCGGACTGCGTGCGAGCCGGTGTGCGGTGCTGGCCCGATCCGCCCGGCCGGCCGATCGGCGCCGGCCCGCAAGACCCACCCGTTCGGTCGCTGCGCCGTGGAGGGCGAGTTGTCGGGGGTGGGCCTTGCGGGGCAAGCCGCGGTCGGCCAGGATCGAGGGCCCAGCAACCGCATCCGGCCGCCCATGGCCGTCGGTGGGCACGGGTCACGCCGTCCGTTCTGCTGGTCGTTTCCAATGCGGCACGGCGCGCTGGTAGGCGGTGCGGAGGCGTTCGCCGTCGTTGCCGCACCGGTGACACAGCCCGATCTGCGGTCCGGTCATCCCCAACTCGTCCGGGTCCAGGCTGTAGCCGGCGCTGAACTCGCCCAGCGCACCGCGGGGGTCGTTGTCGCCGTCGTCGCAGCTCCACAGCAGCCACCGGCACTCGATGCATCGGCCCCGGTAGCGCACGATCCGGTCCCGACCCACCCAACCGCCGGACCATGCCTGAACCGGCCGGCCCGCGGCCGCAGCACCGGTGAACAGCGGCCGCTCGACGCGGACCGCTGGATGCTGCGGCGTCGTGAGCAGGTATTCCGGCTGGTCGGTTCGGAGTGGTTTGGTGAGCCGCGCGATCCGGCATCGGATTGTCGGCCCGGATTCGGTGAACGTCTCGGCGGGCAGCGGTGTATGGCTGCCGTGGTGTTCGAGGAACGTCCGCGCCTGTTCGTGCTTCGTGCCGGAGGGGCCAGACGGCGCCGCCGGGGACGACGGCGACGAGCCAGCCACCGGGACGCAGCAGTTGCCACGCCACCCGGACATGCTCCAGCCACAGCTCAGGGTTGCCGGTCACTGCTGCTGCAGCGGTTCGCGGCGGGTGCATCACGACCGCGTCGAACACGGTCCGTTCGGTGGCGGCGGTCGCCGCGTACTGCTCGAACGTGCCCTGGTGCAGCAGCACGGCCGCGGGGTGTGCCGCATGATCGGCGGCGCAGATCGCGGCGCGTTCGGGGTCAGATTCGACGGCGACGATGCGCACGCCGGGGTTGGCCCGCCGGATCGCCGCGATGAGGGAGCCGTCCCCGGCGGACGGCTCCAGGATCAGCGCGCCAGGTGGAAGGTATGGCAGGTCGGTGTTCGGCACGGCGCAGAGTTCGTCGGCGAGGTCGTCCGGGGTGCGGTCGCAGGCGTGGCCGGCATGGTCTGAAACTGAAGCCGGCGCTCGGTACTGCGTGGGTCAGCGGCGGACATGAGCGGCATGGGCAGCTCCTGTCACGAGTGGTTGCGGGCACGCCGAAACAGCCGCCCTGCCCGCCGGGAGGGATCGGCGGGCAGGACGGCTGTGGGCGGGGGTTCGGATGATCCGGGCGGGCACGAGCCCGGAGCTGGGACGGTGTGGGCTTGCGCCGTCGTGGCGGCGCGGACCGGCTGGCGTCAGCGGGAGGTCCGGAGCCGGCACCGCGGGGTGCAGCGACGGTCGTGCCCGGAGATGATGCTCGAGGTCGCCGGGGCCTCTGAGCCTCGTGCTGACCGACTGGCGGTGGGCTGCTGGTCAGGTCCGGCCGGTGCGCTGGTGCCGCCAGGTCGCGACCCGTGCTTCGTGGCGCGTGTATGCGGTGGCGATCAGGTGGCCGTTGTGGTGGACCTGCCAGCATGGGTCCCAGGTCCGCTGGGGTTGGATGGGGCTGATCTGGTAGCGCGGGTCCGGGCGCCAGGTGCGGCGGAGCTCGGCGTGCAGCCGGGCGGCGAACGCCGGCACGAGACGTTCGAGGTCCCAGCAGACGCGGTGCCCGTCGTGTTCGGGCCAGGCGTCGATACCGTCGACGGTGGCCCACCACAGCTCGTCCCGGTCGTCGGGGTCGAGGGCGTCGTACACGTCGCGGGCGGCGTCGCGCAGTTCCAGGCGCACGTCGTTGCAGGTTACCCGACGCCACGAGGTGTGGCCCGCCGGCTACCGCCCGGGGAGTGGCTCGACAACGATCAAGCCGCCGTCGACCGCCTCCTGCAACGCCTCGCCAACGTCGCCACCCCGGCCGGTCCGACGCCGAACCAACTACGCGCCGAGCCCGGCAGGCAACTGCCCCTGACCGTGCTCCCACCGACTTCGGCGCCGAGGGAATCAACAGCATCCATCGACAACCTCTGATTCCACAGAATGATGCGGTTGACGTTGCCTCGACCGGTCCGGAATTGAAGGGCAGGGTGAGAACGGCGGTCACAGCGTCCAAGTTTGCCGTCAGACCGGTGGCGAACTTCGTGATGCCGGGCAATGCGGCTTCTTCGGCTGCGGCGATCCAGGCGGTGAGCTGCTGACCGCGCAGGTGGGTGAGCATGTCGGCGAACGAACGCACCAGTTCGGCGGCGGCGCGCAGTTGCGGGCATCGCTGGAGGATCGCTTGCAGTTGGACGGTGTCGCGGTCGGCCAGGTCGTCGGGTCGTCGGCAGATCCATCCGGTCACCTGCCGCACCGAGGGTGGGCGGCGCGTCGATGTCAGGTCGGGTTTGCTGCGGTACTGCTCGACGAACTTGCGCAGGATCGCGTAGCTGCCGGCAAAGCCCTGAGCGCGGATCTCACGGTGCAACGTGGTGGCCTTGAGGCAGCCCTATCTGATCCGCCGGATCAGGTAGGGCTTGAACGGGTCGACGAGACTCGGCCGGACCTTCTGACCGACCATCATCTCCTGCCACGTCGAGGCGTGGGCGTATATCGCAACACGGTGTGGTGGCTCCAGCCCAGATGCCGGGCGATCTGCCGGAACCCGGCGCCTTACGCCAGCAGTTCGTGCACGAGGGCGTGGTGGGCGCGGCGGCGTTCGGCCATCGCCCCGGTAGGCTCTGTGGACGCTCACAGGTGCGGCCATCGCTTGATCTCCTTCAGTTCTTCGTCGTTCCGAAGGATCTAGCGGTGGCCGTTCCCATTCACCACATCACGCCCAAAGCAGGCGAGTCGTACACCACCTCCGTGGACGCGACCCGAACTTGCCAGCGGTGTCGACACCGATCAACCACCGCTCCCCCGCAACACGGACGCCGACCCCGGACAGGTCGACGAACTTTGCAGCCAACGCGACCGCCTATACCAGGCACGGGAACGCCAGCAATGGTCCGAACTCGGGTTCCGCGTTCAGGCCGGATACGAACGAGGACGAGAGACCGCGGAGGGTGGCGCCCAGTCGCCGGGCGCCACCCTCCGCGGTCGGCCTACCCTTCCCCAACCGATCGGCGGCATTCGTGCGTCCGTTCGGCTCAGGAGGTGGCGTGACTCGATGGGTTCATCGACCATGGTGACGTACACCGCGTCCAGGTCGAGGAGTGAGGGTCGATGGGCGAAAGCAACGGCGGGAACGGCAGGCGCACCGAGGTGCTGGTGGTCGTGGCACCGGATCCGGACGCCGACCCCGCGGTCACGGAACGCCTGGGCCGGCAGCTTCAGCGGGAGATTCGGGACCTCGACGTCGAACACGTGCGTATGGCTAGCAGCGCATCCACACCCGAGGGCACGAAAGGCGTTGACGGCGCGACACTGGGCACATTGCTCGTCGCGCTGAGCGCATCAGGTGGGGTGCTCACCACGTTGATCGGGACGCTGCACCACTGGCTCGGGCGTCAGCGTGCCGGGCAGCGGATCATGGTGACCATCGACGGCGACACCATCGAGCTGCAGGCCGCCTCGGCAGAGGAGCGGTTCGCCCTCATCGACGCCTACGTGCGGCGGCACTCTGGCGGACGAGACGACGGATGAGCCGCGGGGCCGCGTTGTTGATCGCCACCTATAAGTACGGCGATCCGAGGCTACGCCGACTGACCGCACCTGCGCACGACGCCGAGGCCCTGGCCACCGTGCTCAGCGACACCTCGATCGGCAACTTCGAGGTCACCACTCTGATCAACAAGCCGTACGACCTGGTCGCCGGCGCCATCAGCAATTTCTATCGCGACGCCCGCGGCGACGACCTGACGCTGCTGTACTTCACCGGCCACGGTTTGAAGGACGACCGGGGTCGCCTGTACTTCGCGATGTCCAACACCTCCTGCGACACGCTGCCCTTCACCGGTATCTCGGCCGAGCACCTGCTGGAGTCGATGGAAGACAGCATGTCGCGGCGGCAGGTGCTGATTCTCGACTGCTGCTACGGCGGAGCGTTCCCCATGGGTCGGATGACCAAGTCCGATACGGCCGTGCACACGCTGGAACGCTTCAAGGGCAGCAGCGGTCGTGGGCGCACCGTGCTGACCGCGTCAGACGCCACGCAGTACGCCTTCGACGGCCGGCAGGCGGACGGGGACGCCATACAGTCGGTATTCACGCGGCACCTGGTCGCCGGTCTCCGGGACGGCAGCGCGGACCTCGACGGCGACGGGGACATCACGGTCGACGAGCTGTACTCCTACGTATACCGGCACGTCGTGCAGGACATGCCCCAGCAACGCCCGAAGAAGCAGGACAACATCGAAGGCAGCACCGTCATCGCGCAGAACGCGAACTGGAGCCTGCCCGCAGCTCTCCGTCACGCCGCCACCAGCCCCTACGCCACCGACCGGTTCGGCGCGGTCGAGCGGCTCGGGCACCTGCTGCGTACCGGCAACACGGTCGTCCGCAGCAGGGTTGCCGAGGCGATCTCAGTGCTCGCCGATGACGACAGCAAGCGGGTCTCAGCCGCCGCGGCGGCCCTGATGCCGAGTCCGGCACCGGCCAGACGCGCACGGCCCTCGCCGGCGCCAGACTCGATGCCGCCAGAATGGGTGGGAAGTTTCACGCCCTACTCGGTCGGCGATCCGGGTGCCGCCGCGAGTTCGGCGCCGTCCCTGCCCACTCCGTACGAGTGGGACCACCGTGACACCGTGATCGACGGCGTTCGCATCAATGGACCGACCGGCGAAGCGGCTCTGGAGCTTCGGGCCGCGAGCCTCCGCGGCCTCAGCCACCGGTACAACGGCACCGTCCGGCAGGACGATTACGCGTTCCGCTGCACCGACGACCGCCGCCATCTCGTGGTCGTGGTCTCCGACGGGGTCTCCAACGGCAAGCTCTCGCACAAGGCGGCGGCCGTCGTGTCCCGGCTGGGCGCCGAGCTCGTCGCGCTCGCGCTGACCCGCAAGCTCCCGGCCGAGATCGACTGGCCGGAGATCGTGACGCGGCTCAGCGACGAGATCGTCCGGCTCGGGCGCAAACTCGTCGAGCCGGCGCCGGACGGCGGCGAGCTCAGCGTCGGCGAGGTCGCCCACCACCTGGCCGCCACGGCGCTGTTCGGGGTGATCGAGCTGCGCCCGGCCGATCCGGAGGTGGACGCGTACTTCTACGCCGTCGGGGACTCCTCGGCGTGGGCGCTGCGCGACGGCAGGCACTGGCAGCCGATGTTCGAGACCAAGAACAGCGGGGACGGAGCGGCGACGTCCGTGACGCGGGCGCTGCCCCTCAGCCGTCCCCCGACCGGCAGGGCGATCATGACGGCGGTGAGGAAGGGCGATGTGGTGGTGCTCATGAGCGACGGCGTCGGCGACCCGCTGGAGGACGGCAGCCGCACCGTCGGGAGGTTCCTGGCCGAGGCGTGGCGGGAGCCGCCGGCGCCGCTGCAGTTCGCCGCGCAGGTCGACTTCGCCCGTAAGACCCACGACGACGATCGCACCGCCGTCGCGGTCTGGGCCGTGTGACGCGTGGCCGCCGCGTAGCCGTTGCCGGCGCTCGGCTCCCAGCGCTAACTTGATCTTCAACCTTGAGGGGCTCGGCATCGGCCCCGGCTGATCATTAGGGCAGCCTTTGGGTGATCATTCCTCTTGTCTAGGGAAGAACGTCACGACCAAGGGCTGTCGATGATCGGTGTGCCCGAGCCCCGGCGTGCAGGTGCGGCCGGGGACCTTGCCGTGTTTCGGCAAGAGTTCCATCGGTGTCTGACCCGTCGTGGTGACGCCTTGTTCGAGTTGGCTGATGCGGTGTTGTGCGCGGACGGGCTGGTGACGTCGTTGCCCGGTTTGTCGCTGGTGGCGGAGCACCGCCGGGGACACGGAGCGTTGTACAACGCGTTGTCGGCAGGCCGGATCGACGTCGAACGGCTCCGCACGGCGGTGACGTCATCGCCGCGACGATTTGGGCGACCGGGTGGCCAAGAAGGTCAGTCACTCGGGTGGGATTCATGGCACTGATCTCGAACCGCGCGAAGCCGATCGGTTCGTCGTAGTGCAAGCCGTCCAGTTCGACGACGGCGTTGCAGCAGGGAAAACTAACGTCCTCGTGTTCAAAGCTCACGCCACCGTTCTGCCTGACGATGTCGCCCAGCCAGTCCATGGCGACGTTACCTGCGCAGCGCGGACAGGTGATCCGGGTGGTGTACATGCCTGCATCGATCAGCGTCACCCGTTCGTAGAACTGGTTCTCCACCCGCTCAACATCGTCGCCTGAACCTGACAGCAGCTCTGCCACATACGCCGTGGCGGCTGCGGCCAGTCGTGCTGGTCGAGAACCGGGTGCTCGTGCTGCAGTCGGTAGAGCAGGTCCACGACGGCCGGTGGCAGGTCGGCGACGAACGCGCCGAGCGCGGTCACGGTCTGGGACCGCAGATCCGTCCACAGGTCGGGGTAGCGGCGATGCAGGGTCCGATAGTTGCTGCGGTGCACTGCGGCGGTCTGCCCGGCGTCGCGGTCGTCGCGGGCGACGTTCTCGAGGATCACGTACAGGACCTGTTCGTCGTGCAGCCGGACGCTGGTGACCTGCAGAGGATGCACGCGGCCGTACGGCTCGGCGGCCTTTGGGGGCGGTGTAGCCGAGCCGGAACCCGGCCTGCCGCAGCCGGTTCACGGTGGCCGCTGCCGCGGCGCGCAGCCGGGTCGTGAGCCACGCCAGTTCGGTCGGGGCGAGCGTCACGTAGGGGGCATGTAGGGCCGCCGCGGCGGCGAACACACCGTCGTCGGCGTGGCGGGCCACGACGACGAGCAACTGCCCGGGCGGAGCCAGCCACGCCTCAGCGACGGTCTGCGGCGCGCTGCCGGGGAGGTGGGCGGCGAGGTGGGCGGCGAGGTCGGCGCCGAGCAGCACGACCGCGGCGTCGACATCGTGCTGCTGCGCGGACGGCAGGTCTGTGTACTCGGCCAGGAATGTCCCGGCCCGGGCCGCGCATCGGCGCACCTGAGTACGGATGCGCGGGTCGGCGGTGATCAGTGCGACCGCGGCCGTCGACGACCCGCTCCGGCCGGCGGCCGGGCGCGGTGCCCCGCCGGCGGCACGACGGCTGCCGACGGGGTACTCGATGCCAGAATCGGCGGCGTTCACGACGGGTCCGCGGCGGCGCGGCCGGCCAGGGGCAGGGGCCAGACGGGGATGAGGTCGGTCGGCTTGCGCCGCGACCGGATCGCGGCGACGACGACCTGGATGATGGTGCCGGTCGGGTCGACAGCGGCAGCACGGCGGGCTGCGGCCAGAGCGAGGGTTGGTTCCCCGCGCCGCCACGCGCACCACGCGGCAAGCGCCGCGGGTGCGGCGACGTACTGGTCGGGAACGCGGCGGGTGAGGTCCAGCCACAGGTTGCGCTGCCACATCTCCTGGTCGGTCCGCTGCCACGCCGCGTCACGGACCGGGACCCGGCGCAGCAGCAGGGCCATACGGGCCGCTTCGCCGTCGGTGAGCCGCTGGTCGAGCATCGCCTGCCCGATCAGCTCGTCGAGCTCGACCAGCTCCGGCCGTTGGATGCCCCGGGCCTGGGGCAGCGCGGCCTGGACGCCGGCCTGTGCGACCGGGTCCGCGTCGGCCAGGGCGAGGAGGGCGTCGCGGGACGGCAACGCGACCTCACCGAGGACCGTGGCGTGGGCGGCGACCGCGGTGGCGTTCGGGTCGAATGCGACCCCGGTGACCGCGGCGCAGCTGCAGCCGCTGCGCAGGCAGTAGCGGTAGCCGCCGGACAGCAGGCAGGTGTAGAAGGCGCGCACGTGCCGGCCGGCGGCGTCGGCGACGGCGGTGACCGTCGTGCTGGCGGTGAGCGGGCCGTACCCGACGATCACGACCATCTCCGCGGAGGCGCGGGTGGCGATGTCGCGGATCTCGTCAGCAATGACGTGCACGGGCATGCCGAGGGAGGTGTTGCTGAAGGTCCGGAGCTGCCCCTGCGGTCCGAGGTAGAGGGTGACGATGCTGTCGGACGGGTGGAAGCCGAGAAGGTAGGGGATCTTGCCGAGTATGTCCTCCGGGCTGCGCAGCAGCAGCGGTACGGAAGCGTCGAGCATGCGAGTACTCCGTTCACGGTGGCGACCGGGCCACGCCGATCGGTGACGTGCCCGGCAACCACCGGGCGTGACCTGAGCGGCTCTGGGGCGGCGGGTGCCGTTCCGGAGCCGTGCTGACCCGATGCGCGGACCGTCCCGACGGCCGTGGCCGTGCAATGGCCGCCGGCCGCTGTACGTCCGCCCGGCAGTCAGGTCGAAGCCCTGCAGCTGCTGCGGTCCGGATGCTGGCCGGGGCGCCTTGCGGGGCGAGGTCGGGGACGGTACAAGCGCGGCAGGGCAGCAGCGCCCGGACGGCCCTCGACCGGAGGCTGCGCAAGGCACCGCATGTGCGACCACCAGGACTGGCGTGCCGGGCCCGGTCCTATCAACGTTCCTCAGGCTGTGCCGAGGAAGGTGCGCCGTACCTCGTACAGCGCCCCGGGCCGCTGGCCAGGTGCGTGCGGGCGGTGGCTATCACCATCGGGCCGGCGAGGGGCCGAGTGCGGCCAGTCACACGACAGCGCAGTGCACCCGTGGATCTGGGGCGGCAGCGTTCGTCGCTTCCGGTCGGGTCCGGGACCGGCTGTGGTGAGCGGGTCTGGCAGCGGCCACGAGGTAATCGTGCTGCACGACCACGGGAGGTGGGTGGTCTTTTCAACGGTATGAACAGGGCTTGACCGCGACAAGGCCGGTCGTGTTCTCTCCGAGTCGTTCGGCCCCAGTTTCTCCATCGATTGCTGCGCCCACCACCTCGAATTCAGAAACCTGTGGCTCCACATGGGCGCTGACGTTCGGCGGCGTCGCCTTGCTCCATCGGTTCGTGCGGCTCGGCGCCGGCGTGCTGCCGCGCTGGTCTTCGATCGGCTTGCCAACGAATCGCTATGCCAAGGTGCTGGTGGGAGCGCAACGTCCCCGGGCCGACGGCCTGGCTGCCGGCTCGTCGGGCTTCGCTGGCCGGAGTTCGGCTGTTCCGGCCCCGCGATCCGTGGGGCCAAGTGGAGCTGGAGCTCCCATCGACGGATGGGCACACGCCTCGATTGCGGGCTCAGAACTGTCCGGAGTCGGGAGCGTCGGCCCTCGAACCGGTCTGCGGCGGCACGACCAGACTCGCCTAACCGGCCTCAGCTGCGCACGATGGGTGCGCTGGGGGCTGGCCCCGTCGGGCGAGGTGGGACCTTGCTGAGGATGCGGACGGTGGTGGATGCGGCGATGGGTGCGGTGTCGGGGCCGCGGAGGTAGGCGAAGATGTACTGCCAGCGGCGCAGCGATCGTTCGGGCCCGTACGGTTGCTGCCGCCAGAATCCGGAGATCCAGCGCCGGACCTGTGGTGTGGGCCGGTCGGGTGTGGCTGACGCCGGCGACGGCTGAACGGGTCGAGGCTGCGCGGAGCGGCCTCGGAGCTGGACCAGCCGGACGATGGGCAGCGGGCGGCGGCTGCGCTGGTAGGCCCTGGCGATGCGCTGGTCGGGTTCGACGTCGACGGTTTCGGTGCAGCGCTGGGCGATGAGCAGCAGCGTGGCGGTTAGCAGCGTCTCGTCGGCACCGGTCGCAGCGACGCCCTGCCTGGTGGCGGTGACGGGCAGCAGCCAGCCGACGTCCTCGCGGAGGTGTTGCAGTGCCTCGGGCGGCAGGCCGGCGCCGATGCTGCGGTAGGTGGTGATCGTGACCTTGTCGCCGGTGGCGGTCCAGGAGGCGGCGCTGATCCGGTGCGGGCCGTGGGGCCGTGCCCAGAGCAGCATTCCGTGCGGGACCGGCAGGTCGGCCGGGGTGAGGACGGTCCCGGCCGGGAGGTCGCCGGCAGCGTGGTGGGCGAGGTCGGTGAGTTCCTCGTCGATTGCGTACAGGTGGGCCTGGTCGAGTCCGGCGGCGATCGTGCGCCGGACCGGGTCGTCGAACGCGGTTAGTGTGATGGCGTCGGCGTGCAGCAGTCTGGCTGCGGCGTCGCGGGTTTTCGGCAGGGTGGTCGCCGGGATCGCCGTGTGGGGCCAGTCGGTGGTGGTGAGCAGGGTAGTGCCGGGCTGCCGGGTGGCCAGGACGGTAGCGTGGATGTGCTGCACGGCGTGGACGGCGATTGTGTCGGTGGCCCAGCGCGCACCGACGAGGGCGCGGCGCGCGAGAGGCGCGGCCTTGCCGTCTTCGACGAGGCGGGCGCAGGTGATGCACGCAGCCCAGGTGTCACCGAAGTTGTGGCTGGTCCGGGTGTCCCCGCCGATGGTGACCGCGTGGACCGGGCCGCTGCGAATCGACAGGATCGGATACGGGTCGCTGCAGAAGTCGCAGTCACGGGCCACGGCAGTGAGCTGGTCGGCGGGCACGGGCACCGGGCGGTGGTCGTAGTCCCGGGGGCCGGTCGGGTGCAGGTGTGAGACGCCCCCGCCGGGGGTGCGGTAGGTGTTGAGGATCCGGCCGCAGGTGGCGCAGGCCATCTCGGCAGGCGGTCCGCTGAACCGGCCCAATGTGATCGGGCTGGCGGTCACGGCTGCGCTCCGGACCCGTCGCTGCGCGAGGCGTCGACGCTGCGCGGCTGGGCCGGGCGCCGGCCGGGCTGACAGATCTGCTTGCCCGGAAAAGGTTCGCTGATGGGGTGGCCGAGGATGTGGCGCGTGGCAAGGGGGTTGAACGGCGGGCAGCGACGGTCCATGGCATTCGCTCCAAAACGAGGGGTGGACATGCAACGGACCCGCCACATGGGCGGGTCCGGGGTGGTGCGACGGGACGCGGCTCTGGCCGATCCAGGGGTCAGGGGCCGCGCAGCCGGATGCGGGCCTCGTCGGCTTCGGTCAGCACCTTGGCCGGCAGGTGGGTGACCCCTTCAGCCAGCGCGCGAGTGATGCGGTGCCAGCCATCGATCATGAACAATCCGGCACCCGGCATCGGGGCGACCAGCAGCGGCCGGGCCAGGTCCGCAACTGCGGCCCTGGCCTGGTGCACGCCGATGAGCTGAGCGATCCCGGCTAGCACGGTGACGTCCGCGCGGCGAACCGGATAGTCGACGGCCAGGGCGTTGCCGGCCGTGACGTCCCAGGCCCAGGCGAGGAACCGGAACACTTCCCGCTCGCCGTGCGGGTCGCCGGTCACCAGTCCGCTCCAGTTGCGTCGGTGGCCGGCATGCCGGCCAGCTTGTGCAGATGCTCGACCAGGCGTTCGTAGCGGTGGATCTCGGCGTTGAGCAGGTCGCGCCGTGCCCGGCGTGGTCTCAGCTCGTCGTGGATCACCTTGCGTACGCGGCCGGGGGCGCTGTGGCGGGCAGCGGTGAGCATGAGCGCGTCGCGGCCCGGCTGGGCCTGCCAGTGGGTGCGCAGCGTGTCGATGACCGCGGCGACGTAGTCGGCGGTGCGGTCGGGCACCGGCCGGCGGGTCAGCGGTCCGGTGCTGCGGTGCACGGTGACGTCGCGGCGGGTGAGCGGCTCGATGCGGGCCGGGTCGATGACAGTGCCGCCGATGAGGTCGATGCCGTGGACGGTGGGCCGGTCGATTCGGTCGCCGGTCCGGTGGTGGCCGTCGGGCCCGTCGCCGTACTCGACCGCGACGCGGGTCGGGACCGCGACGTCGCGCTCAGGGTGGGGCCGGAACACGAACACCCCGGACAGTCGCCGCGCGGAGACGAGGTAGCGCACCGCTCCGGTGACGGTGTCGACGGTCTCGAGGACCGTCAACGGCCCATACGGCGGCGGCAGCGGCAGCCGCAAGGAGCGGGTCATGGCCGGTCACCGCCGTCCGATGGCTCGATCCGGCCGGTCGCCGGGATGCCGTCGACCGCGATCCGGATGTCGGTGCCGCCGCAGTCGTCGACAGCGATGTCCACCGTCTGGCGGCCATCGGTGTCCAGCTGCGGGCGGATCGCGACGCGGCAGCCGGCGGCTCCGACGGTGAGCTCGATGCTGCCGCCGTGCCGCGCGGCGACGTGCAGCGGCAGGCCGTGACCGGGCGGCATGAGCGGCCGGCACGGGCGGCCGGAGCCGCGCAGGATCGTGGTGATCCGGTCGATGACCGCGAACGCGTCGCCGTGATGCCGCCGGAGCGCATGGTGCATCGTCTGGTGGATCTGGTCGAGGGCATCACGGTCGGCGGCGGCGTGGCGGTCGGGGAGCCAGGGCATCATGGCAGACCCACCTCGTCGAACGCGGTCCGTGCGCCGCGCACGACGCGCAGACCACGGTGGGCACCGCGCAGCAACGCGTGGACGCGGTACGGCAGATCGCCGGTAAGCCGGAACCCGCCGCCGGGGCAGCCGGCCCCGGTCAGCTCGGCGAGCGGACCTCCAACCTCCCCCACGGCGCGGACCCACGCCTGACCACTGTCGGGCTGGTACAGCAGGCAGAACAGGACGCCGTCGGCGCCGATGACGCACAGCTCCGCGCAGTCGCCGTCGCCAGTCACCGGCCGGTCGACCCGCACCGGCCCTTCCGCGAGCGCGGCGGCAATCCTGGCCTCGAACGCGGCGGGGTCGGTGATGACCACGCCGTCGGCCGGCAGCGGCTGCGCACTGTCCGGTTGGGTCGCGGCGGATGCGGTGCGGGTGTGAACTGCGGCCGCCAGGGTGGTGGCCAGTTGCCAGTCCAGGTCGCGGTAGCCGTCTGGGTCGAACGGCACCCGCTGCCCGGGCAGCTCGATGCTGTAGCCGGGTAGGGTGGTGTGTAGCAGCGGGTCGCGGACCGGGAACACGGTGATCCGGGCGGGTAGGCCGGCCACGGTCAGGTCGTAGCCGAAGACCTGCGTGCCGCTCAGGTCGTCGCCGTGGACGAGGACGGGCGGGTCCACGGGTATGCCGAGGAGGTCGGTGAGGTTGTGGCTGATGTCGCGGCCGAAGGTGAGCGCGCCGGGTTCACTGCGGTCGCGCCGGTCCGGGATCTGGTGACGGTCGCCGCCCGCGGGCAGCGGCGGTGGGGGTGGGGTACGGAACATGTCATGTCTTCCTGGACGAGTGAGCGGTATCGGGTTGGAGACGGCCGCGCCCCGGACCAGCTGCTGGTCCGGGGCGCGACGGAATGGGGGAGCTGGGCGGTCAGGGCATGCCGACGCCGATGAACGCGCCGGGCTGGCCGCGGGCGATGGTCAGGTCCCGGTGGGTCAGGGCGAGGAGTTCCAGGACGAGGTGCGGGTGGGCACCGGCGAGCCGGAACCCGTCCTCGGTGCATCCGGCTCCGGTCGGCATCTCGGGCTCGCGGCCGGGCTCCTGTACCGCGAACACGTACGCGCGGCCGGTTTCAGGCAGGTACAGGAACCAGAACACGGTGCGGTCCGCGGCGATGACCGCGACCTGGCCGGGTTCGCGGTCGTCGGCGCCGAAGATCCGGTCGACCCGGGCTGGGCCGGTGCGCAGGGCCTCGTCGAACCGTGCCCGGAACGCGGCCGGGTCAGTGATGATCACGACGTCACCGCCGGCGCGTCCCCGGGCTGCGGTGCGTCGGCGGCGTCGCGGGCCTGCCGGTCGGCGGCGATGCGCAGGTCGTCGACCGCGATCCAGACCGTCCGGGCGAGCTGCCAGTCGACGTCGCGGTAGGTGGACACCTCAAATGGCACCCGGACGTCGTCGACGTGGATCGCGTAGACCGGCTCTGGTTCCCGCAGCAGCGGCAGCTTCACCTCGAAGCCGGTGATGACGACGGTGTGGCCGGCGACAGTGCAGGTCCAGGTGCACGCCTTCGGCAGTTGCCGTTCATCGCGGCGGTTCTCGCGGTAGCGCGGCGCCTCGATGTCGGCGTGCAGGAGATCACGCAGGTGCGTCGTGATCGCCCGGCCGAACGTGTGGACGCCGTACTCGCCGCCGACCGGCTTGGCGGTGATCTGGCAGGTGTAGGCGTCGTCGGCCAGGGCTGGCGGTTCAGGGGTGGACAGCATGATGCATCTCCTTCAGGGCAAGAGGTTGCAGACACCGGGGCCGCGGCCGGACCGCCTGGGTCGGCGGTCCG
>NZ_BAAAQD010000065.1:0-21574 GCF_039531485.1 Dactylosporangium maewongense
CCGGAAGGTTCTCGTAGAACCGGTCGCGTGCGGCTGGACTCAGGGCCTCGCCGGAGCACACCACCCGCCGCAGCCCGCCACACTCCGCGGCCTGGGGCGTCGCCAGGAACGCCTCCAACATCGACGGTACAAAGTGGACGGTGTCGACCCGCTCATCACGGATCAGCTCGGCCACGTAGCCGGGGTCGCGGTGACCGCCCGGCCGGGCGATCACCATCGTGGCGCCCTGGATCAACGGCCAGAACAGCTCCCACACCGACACGTCGAACCCGAACGGCGTCTTCTGCAACACCCGGTCACCTGGGCGCAGACCGAACTGCGCCTGCATCCACACGAGGCGGTTCACGATGCCTTCGTGGGTGACCGCGACGCCCTTCGGCAGACCGGTCGAACCCGACGTGTAGATGACGTACGCCGCCTGACCCGGCACCACCACAACATCCGGAGCCGTCGCCGTCTCGGTGAACGGACCCTCCGACAGCACACAGACCGCACCCGCGTCCGCGACCATGAACGCGATCCGCTCCGCCGGCAGATCCGGGTCGATCGGCAGATACGCACCACCAGCCTTGAGCACCGCCAACAACGCCACCACCAAGTCGAAACCACGCGGCAGCGAAACCCCCACCACCGAATCCACGACCACACCACGCTCGACCAGCAGCCGCGCCAGACCGCTCGCCCGACCCTCCAGCTCCGCATACGACAACGACTCACCCTCGAACACCAACGCCGGCGCATCCGGCGTGCGCGCCACCTGCTCGGCGAACAGAGCCGGCAACGTCGCCACCGGGACGTCGGCCGCCGTGTCGTTCCACTCGTGCAGGACGCGGTCGAGCTCGCCGGGGTTGAGAACACCGATCTCCGACAACAGCGTCCGCGATCCGCCGTCGAGACCGGCTTCCAGCGCGGGTACGAGGCCGGCGACCACCACGTGGAGCATTCCCGCCACCGCCCGCGGGTCGATCGGGCCGACCGCGTCGACGGTCAGGCCGAATCCGGTCCCGTCGTCGTCGATGGACACCGTCAGTGGGTAGTTGGTGCCCTCCCGGGAGTACACGGTCCGGACACCCTGGACCCCTTCGGGCGACTCGGCTTCGACGGCAGCGTTGTGCCGGTAGTTGAACAGCGTGGCGAACAACGGCGTGTCGGCCGGGACGGCGCTGACGCGCTGGGCCAGCGCGAGGGGCGCGTGCTCGTGCTCCAGCAGCCGGGCCAGCTGGCCGCGCATCGCGGTGACGGCGTCGACCACGTCGAGGTCGCCGGTCGGCACCCGGACGGGCAGGGTGTTCATGAACAGACCGGGCACCCTGTCCGCGCCCGCGCCCGCGTTCATCCGGCCGAACACCACGGTGCCGAACACGACGTCGTCCCGTCCAGCCACGACGGAGAGGACCCGCGACCACGCCACGTGCATCACCGTCGCCGGGCTCGACCCCAACCGGCGGGAAACCTCACGCAGCCGTCCGCCCAGGCCGGCGTCGAGGTCGACACCGGTCCGCACCAGCCCCGACCCGTCGCCGCGCACGTCGCTGACCCCGAACGCGACGGTCGGCTCGTCCACGTCCGACAGCAGCTCCGCGAAGAACGCCGCGTGCTGGTCGGTGGTGCGTCCGGCCCGGGCCTGAGCCACGAAGTCGCGGAACGGCAACGGTTCGGGCAGTTGGTCGGCCCGGCCGGTCAGGACCGCCTCGATCTCGGTCCTCACCACGTCCAGCGCGGTGTGGTCCTGCACCAGGTGATGGACCCGCAACAGCCCCCGCCACCGTCCGTCGGCGAGTGGGGCGACGTGCAGGTCCAGCAGCGGTGCCCGGTCCAGTTTCATCGACAACCCGACCATCGACAGCAAGCTCGCCGGTTGGTCGGCGACGGCGTCGGGCAAGCGCACTTCGATCACCGGCAGCGTTGCCGAGCGCCACACCACCTGGACGGGCTCGCGCAGCCCCGACCACACCACCGACGACCGGAACACGTCGTGCCGGTCGATGACCTGTTGCAGCGCGCCGGCGAACCGGTCGAGCCGGTCCCGGTCGTCGAACTCCAGCACGAACGACGTGACGTACACGTCGTCGCCGCCGTCGGCGAGGAGGTGGTGATACAACAGGCCTTCCTGCAACGGCGCCAAGGGATAGATGTCCGCGACATTGGCCGCACCACCATCGACCGTGCCGACCACGGCCTCGATCTCCGCCTCGGTCAGCTCGACCAGCGGCAGCATCCCCGGCGTGATCACCCGCGCGTCAGCCGGGATCAGGTTCGGCGCCACCGCAACAATCGCAGCCTCCGCCAACGCGGCCAAACCCGCCGGCGTCGGCGCATCGAACAAACCACGCACCGACACCGACACACCACGCACCCGCAGCCACTCGACAAGCCGCACCGCCAACAGCGAATGACCACCCAACCCGAAGAAGTTGTCATCGACCCCGACACGCTCAACGTTCAACACCTCGGCGAACGCCTCACACAACACCTCCTCACGCGCGTTACCCGGCCCCCGACCGACACCCACCACCGACCCGAAGCCCGGAGCAGGCAACGCCCTGCGATCCAGCTTCCCGTTCACCGTCAACGGCAACACGTCGAGAGCCACGAACGCCGCAGGAACCATGTAGTCGGGCAACCGTTCGGCGGCGTGGGTCTTCAGCGTCGCACCGTCGGCGGCACCGACCACATAGGCCACGAGGCGCTTGTCGCCGGGGACGTCTTCTCGGGCGATCACGGTCGCCTGGGCGACGTCCGGATGCTCCGCGATGACAGCCTCGATCTCCCCCAGCTCGATGCGGAACCCGCGGATCTTCACCTGCTCATCCGCCCGGCCGACAAACACCAAGTCACCGTCAGCGGTCCAACGCACCACATCACCAGTGCGATACAACCGGCCACCATCGTCGAACGGGTCAGCCACGAAACGACCCGCCGTCAGCCCACGCCGGTTCAGGTAACCCCGAGCCACCTGACCACCCGCGACATACAACTCACCCACCACACCCGGCGGCACCGGCCGCAACCGGCTGTCCAGCACGTACGTCCGCAACCCAGCCAGGCCACGACCGATCACGCTGTCCCCCGACTCACCCACGACCAGGGAACGATGCGTGACATGGACCGTCGTCTCGGTGATGCCGTACATGTTCACCAACCGCGGCCCGTCCGGCCGACCCTCCCACCACGGACCCAACCGACCCAGATCCAACGCCTCACCACCGAACACCACCGTGCGCAGCGAACCACCCGACCGGTCCACACCCGCAGCCATCAGCTGATAGAACGCCGACGGCGTCTGCGACAACACCGTCACCCGCTCCCGCTCCAGAAGATCCCAGAACTCCTCCGGAGACCGCGACACCTCAAACGGCACCACAACCACCCGACCGCCGTGCAGCAACGCCCCCCACAACTCCCACACCGAAAAGTCAAACGCGAACGAATGAAACCACGACCACACATCCTCGGCGCCGAACGCGAACAGACCCTGCGTCGCGGCGAACAGCGACACCACATTCCGATGGGTGACCACCACACCCTTCGGGGTCCCCGTCGACCCCGACGTGAACATCACATACGCCGCACAATCCACACCAACACGAACACCGAACGGGGCATCAGACATCGACTCCGCCGCCACGTCGTCGACCACACACACCGCGGCCGCGTCCGCCACCATCAACGCCACCCGCTCAACCGGCAACCCCGGATCGATCGGCAGAAACGCACCACCCGCCTTCCACACCGCCAACAACGCCACAACCAGATCCACCCCACGCCGCAGCCGCACACCCACCACCGACTCCGGACCCACCCCACGAGCCACCAAAAGCCGGGCAAGACGATTCGCCCGAGCGTCGAGCTCCCGATACGACACGGTCACGCCACCGTGCACCACCGCCGGCGCATCCGGAGTCCGCGCCACCTGCGCCGCGAACAACTCCGGCACGGTGGCGTCCGCCACCACCGACCCGGTGTCGTTCCAACCGACCACCACCTGCTCCAGCTCGGTCGCGTCCATGACGCTGACCGACGACAGCCGCCGGCCCGGATCCGCGACCAGCGCCTCGATCACGCGCACCAACCGAGCGGCCATCACGTCGACAGTCGTCGCGTCGAACAGCGCGGCCGCGCCGATGACCAGGCCCCGCAGCCCGGCCGGGGCGCCATCGGCGTGGAACGTTTCCGTGAGGCTGACCTCGATGTCGAACTTCGCCGCCGTGCGGTCCGAAGAGATCGCCATCTCGCTGCGCAGGCCGGGCAGGTCCAGCACGGCGCCGGCGTTGTTCTGCACGGTCAGCGTGACCTGGAACAGCGGATGCCGGGCCCGCGAACGGGTCGGGGACAGTTCTTCCACGAGGCGTTCGAACGGAACGTCCTGATGGGCCAGGGCCGCGAGGCTGGTCGTGCGAACCTGGGACAGGACCTCGGCGAAGGTCGGGTCGCCCGACAGGTCCGACCGGATGACGAGGGTGTTGACGAAGAACCCAACGAGGTCGTGCAACGCGTCGTCGGTGCGGCCGGCGACCGCCGACCCGATCGGGATGTCGTCGCCCGCGCCGAGTTTGGACATCAGTACCGCCAGCGCGGCCTGCAGCAGCATGAACGTGGTCACGCCGTGCGCCCGGGCGACCTGGATCAGGCGGGCGTGCGCCGCGGCGGGCAGCTCGACCGGCCGCTGGTGGCCCCGATGGTCGGCGATGGCCGGCCGTGACCGGTCGGTCGGCAGCGCGAGCTCCTCCGGCGCACCGGCGAGGGCCTGCCGCCAGTACGACAGCTGCCGTGCGATCAGGCTTTCCGGGTCGGTTTCGTCGCCGAGCAGTTCCCGCTGCCACAGGGTGTAGTCGGCGTACTGCACCGGCAGTGGTTTCCAGTCCGGCGCCCGGCCCTCGCTGCGCGCGGCGTACGCGGTGGTGATGTCTCTCGCCAGGGCCGCCTTCGACCATCCGTCACTGGCGATGTGGTGCATCACGACCATGAGGACGTGGTCCTCCGGTCCGGCGGAGAACAGCGAGGCGCGGATCGGCACGTCGACAGCCAGGTCGAACACGCAGTCAGCGGCGTCGTCGACGGCCGCCTGCAGGTCGCCGGGCGGGACCTCGACGACGGTGAGCGACCACTGCAGTTCCTTGAGCGGGATGATGTTCTGGTACGGCCGTCCGTCGACCGTCGGGAACGTCGTGCGCAGGACGGCGTGTCGGCCCAGGACGTCCCGCAGTGCCACGTTCAGCGCGTCGACGTCGATCCGGCTCGACAACCGCAGGGCGGCGGGGATGTTGTACGTGGCGCTCGGGCCCTCGAGTTGCCCGATGAACCACAGACGCTGCTGCGCATACGACAACGGGATCATCAGGACTCCTCTGAGACGTGCATCGGCCGCAGCGCCGGCCTGGTCGACTTCCGGTTGTCTGCGTGCTCGGCCAGACCGGCGACGGTCGGGGCCTCGAACAGGGTGCGAATGTCGATTTCGGTCTGCAGCAGGGTGCGGATGCGGCTGATCAGTTTGACCGCGAGCAGCGAGTGGCCGCCGAGGTCGAAGAAGTCGTCGTCGACGCCGACGGTGTCCAGTCCGAGCACTTCGGCGAACGCCTGGCAGAGGAGCTCTTCGCGGACGTTGGCCGGGGCCCGCCCGCTGCCGGCCGTGGTCGCGTACTCGGGCGCGGGCAGGGCCCTGCGGTCGAGCTTGCCGTTCGCGGTCAGCGGCAGGGCGTCGAGAGCGACGACGGCCGCGGGGACCATGTGGTCCGGCAACCGGGTGCCGGCGTACCGGCGCAGCGCATCCGGCGGTGTCTCGTCCCCGTCGGTGGCGACGACGTAGGCGACGAGGTGTTTGTCGCCGGCCGGGTCGTCCCGGGCGATCACCGCGGCCTGCACCACCCGCGGATGGGCCAGCAGCACCGTCTCGATCTCGCCGGGTTCGATCCGGAACCCGCGGATCTTCACCTGGTCGTCGACGCGGCCCAGGTACACCACGTCGCCACTGGCGGTCCACCGCACGAGGTCCCCGGTCCGGTACAACCGACCACCGGCCGGGTCGAACGGGTCGGCCACGAACCGGGACGCGGTCAGCGCCGACCGGCCGACGTACCCTCGGGCCACCTGCCCACCCGCGACATACAGCTCACCGGCCACCCCGATCGGCACCGGCGACAGTCGTTCGTCGAGCACGTACGCGCGGGTGTTGACCACCGGACGACCGATCGGCACGACCTCGGACCCGTCCAGCGGCGCCGTCAGCACACCGATCGTGGTCTCGGTCGGGCCGTAGTGGTTGAACACCACCCGGCCGTCGGCGGCCGAGAGCAGGTCCCGTACCAGGCCGGCCGGTGCGGCTTCGCCGCCGAGCACCAGGCTCCTGGCCGGCATCACACCCGACAGGCCGGCCGGGCCGGCACCCAGCGCCGCCAGATGCGACGGCACCACCTTCACCGCGTCCACGCGTTCGGCCGCGAAGAACTCACCGAGTGCGATCGGATCCGTCACCGACCCGGGCGGCGCCACCACCAGGGTCGCCCCTGACGCCAGCGCACCGAACACGACGGTGTTGCCGAGGTCGGTCGCCTGGCCCTGCAGCACGGCGAACCGGCCCGGCCCGGCCAGCCCGATCCGGGCCGGCACCGACGCCACATAGTTCGCCAGGCCGCCGTGGGTCACGCCGACGCCCTTCGGCGTCCCGGTCGACCCCGACGTGTAGATCACGTACGCCAGCTGGTCCGGCAGTACGGCACCGTCCGGGGCCGCACCCGGCAGCGACGACACCGACGCGGTCACCCGCGGGTCGTCCAGCGCGATCGACCGCACCCGGCCGGGCGGCAGCTCGTCGAGCAGTTCCTCGGTGCTCACCAGCGCCACCGCGCGCGCGTCGGCCAGCATGAACCCGATGCGCTCGGCGGGCGCGGCCGGGTCCAGCGGCAGGTAGGCCGCGCCCGCCTTCCACACCGCCAGCAGCCCGGCGATCATGTCCTCACCGCGCGGCAGGTACAACCCCACCACCGACTCGGTGCCCACGCCGAGCCCGTGCAGGTACCGAGCCAGCCGGTTCGCCTTCGCGTCGAGCTCCGCGTAGGACACCTCGACGCCGTCGGCGACCAGCGCCACCGCGTCCGGCGTGCGTGCCGCCTGCGCCGCGAACATCTCCGGCACTGACCGCGCCGGCACATCGGCCGTGGTGTCGTTCCACTCGACCAGCAGCCGGTCGAGCTCGCCGTCGTCCATCACACCGATCGCCGACAGCGGCAGCGCTGGGTCGGCCGCGACCGCCTCCAGCACTCGCACCCACCGCCGGCCGATGGTCGCGACGGTCTCGGCGTCGAAGAGGTCGGCCGACCCGGTCACACCGCCGCGGATGCCGGCCGGAGCCCCGTCCGGTCCGAAGATCTCACGAGCGATCACCGCGATGTCGAACTTCGCCGCCGCATGGCCGGAGGCGATCTCGTCCGCGGCCAGGCCGGGCAGGTCGAGGACCGCGTCGGCCGTGTTCTGCATGGTCAGCAGGGCCTGGAACAGCGGGTGCCGGGCCAGGGAACGGCTGGGGGCGAGCTCCTCGACGAGGCGCTCGAACGGCACGTCCTGGTGCTCGTAGCCGGCCAGGACGGTCTCCCGGACCCGGGCCAGCAGCTCGGTGAAGGTCGGGTCGCCGGACAGATCGGTGCGGGTGACCACGGTGTTGACGAACGACCCGATCAGGTCGTCCAGCGCCTCGTCGTTGCGGCCGGCCACCCCTGAGCCGATCGGGATGTCGTAGCCGGCGCCCAGTTTCGACATCAGGACGGCCAGCGCGGCCTGCAGCAGCATGAACATCGTCACGCCCTGCCCACGCGCGACCCTCGTCAGCCGGAGGTGCAGGTCCGCCGGCACCTCGGTCGCCAGCTGGTGAGCGCGGTGACTGGGGACCGTGGGGCGTGGCCGATCGGCCGGCAGCGCCAGTTCTTCCGGTGCACCGGCCAGTGCCCGACGCCAGTAGCTCACCTGCCGCGACACGAGGCTGTCCGGGTCGTTCTCGTCACCGAGCAGATCCCGCTGCCACAGCGTGTAGTCGGCGTACTGCACCGGCAGCGGTTCCCACACGGGGGCCCGGCCGGCGAGCCGCGCCGCGTACGCCGTCGAGATGTCCACGGCCAGCGGCGCCATCGACCAGCCGTCGCTGGCGATGTGGTGCACGACCACCACGAGCACCCGTTCGTCCGTGCCGGTCCCGATCAGCGACACCCGGATCGGCGCCTCGACCGCGAGGTCGAAGGCGTACCCGGCGGCGACCGCGACCTCGGCGGACAGTGCGGACGGGGTCACCTCGAGGACCCGCAGCCGCCAGTCGAGGTCTTCGACGGCGATGACGTGCTGGAACGGCTGTCCGTCGGCGGCGACCGGCAGCACTGTACGCAGGATCTCGTGCCGGCCGATCACGTCGAGCCAGGCCGCCTCGAGCGCCGCCGCGTCGACGTCGCCGGACAGCCGCAGCGTCATGGGGTCGTTGTATGTGGCGCTCGGGCCTTCGAGCTGCCCGATGAACCACAGCCGCTGTTGGGTATGCGACAGCGGCAACCGCGGTGGGCGCGCCGACGCGACCAGTGGCGTCCGGGCCGCCCCGGCCCCCGGCAACCGGCGGGCCAGCGCGGCGGGCGTCGGCGCCTCGAACAGGGTCCGCAGCGACAGTTCGACCGCGAAGACGGCGCGGATCCGGCTCACGAGGCGGACCGCCAGGAGCGAGTGCCCGCCCAGGGCGAAGAAGTCGTCGTCGACGCCGACCGAGGCGGTGTTCAACACCTCGGCGAACGCGAGACACAGCAGCTCCTCGCGCGCGTCGGCGGGGGCACGGCCGGTCGTGGCGGTCGCCGCGAAGTCCGGCGCGGGCAGTGCCTTGCGGTCCAGCTTGCCGTTGACGAGCAGCGGCAGCACGTCCAGCACCGCCACCGCGGCGGGGACCATGTGCTCCGGCAGGTGGTCGGCGGCGTATGCGCGCAGTGCCGCGGGCAGCCCGGCGCCGGCGCCGTCCGCGGGGACGACGTACGCGACGAGCCGTTTGTCGCCGGCGGTGTCCTCCCGTGCGATGACTCGCGCGAGCGCCACCTCCGGGTGGGCGGCGAGCACCGATTCGATCTCGCCCGGCTCGATCCGGAATCCGCGGATCTTCACCTGGTCGTCGGTCCGGCCCAGGTACACCAGTTCGCCGTCGGCGGACCACCGCACCACGTCCCCGGTCCGGTACAGCCGGCCGCCGCCCTCCGCGTCGAAGGGGTCCGCCACGAACCGCTCCGCGGTCAGCTCGGCCCGGCCGACGTACCCGCGCGCGAGCTGCACCCCGGCCAGGTACAGCTCACCGGCGACCCCGGGCGGCACCGGGCACAGCCGCGCGTCCACCACGTACGCCCGCACGTTCGCCATCGGCCGGCCGATCGGCACCACACTGTCGGCGGCCGGGGCGCACTCCGCCGACGTCACGGTGATGGCCGCCTCGGTCGGGCCGTACGTGTTGTGCAGCCGGGCCGCCGGCAGAACCTCGAAGAACCGGTCGCGCAGCGTGGCCGACAGTTCCTCGCCGCCGCTGAGCACCTGCCGCAGCGACACGCACTCCGCCGCGGCCGGCTCCGCCACGAACGCCTCCAGCAACGACGGCACGAACTCCGCGCTCGTCACCCGCTGGTCGCGAATCAACCGGGCCAGGTATTCGGGTTCCCGGTGCCCGCCCGGCCGCGCCACCACCACACACCCGCCGGACGCGAGCGGCAGGAAGAGCTCCCACACCGACACGTCGAAGCCGATCGGCGTCTTGTGCAGCACGCGGTCCGCGGCGGTCAGGCCGTACTCGTCCAGCAGCCACCGGATGGTGTTCACCACGCCCGCATGCGACATCACCACACCCTTCGGCAGCCCGGTCGAACCCGACGTGTAGATGACGTAGGCCGCCTGGGCGGGCTGCACCGGCACACCGATGTCGCCGTCGGACCGCGCCGGCAACCCCGGTTCGTCGACCGTCACCACCGGCACGCCGAGCCCGGCCGGCAGTTCCCCGGACGACGCGGCATCGGTCAGCACGCACACCGCGCCGGCGCCACCGACCATGAACGACACCCGCTCCGCCGGCAGGTCAGGGTCCACCGGCAGGTACGCCGCCCCGGCCTTCAGCACCGCCAGCAGCCCGGCCACGAGGTCCGCCGACCGCCGCATCGCCACCGCCACGACCGATTCCGTGTGCACGCCGCGGCCGATCAGCAGCCGGGCCAGGCGGTTCGCGCGTGCGTCGAGTTCCCGGTACGACATCGGCACGCCCTCGAACACGACCGCCGGGGCGTCCGGCGTCTGCGCCACCCGGGCCGCGAAGAGGCCCGGCAGCGTGTCGGCCGGGGCCGCGACGCCCGTGTCGTTCCACCCCGACAGCACGCGACTCAGCTCGGTCTCGTCCAGAACCGACACCGCCGACAGCGGCACCTGCTCGTCGCCGTCGAGCACCGCGACGACGTGGGCGAGCGCCGCGTGCACCATGCCCGCGACCGCGTCCGGGTCGATCGGGGCGACCGCGTCGACCTCCAGCCCGAAGCTGTCGCCGTTGTCGTCGACCGACACCATCAACGGATAGTTCGTGATGTCACGTGAGAACAGCACCCGCATGCCGTCGAAGCCGTTGCTGCCGCCGGGGTCTCCGGCCGGTGCGGTGTTGTGCCGGTAGTTGAACAACGTCGTGAACAACGGCTCGTCCGGCGGCACGGCACTCGCCCGCTGGGCCACCGCGAGGGGTGCGTGCTCGTGCTCCAGCAGCCCGGCCAGCTGGTTGCGGGTCGCCTTGACGGCCGCCGGCACGTCCAGTTCGCCGGTCCGGATCCGGACCGGAAGCGTGTTCATGAACAGGCCTGGCACCCGGTCCGCGCCCGCACCGGCGTTCATGCGGCCGAACAGCACCGTGCCGAACACGACATCGTCCCGGCCCGACACCACCGCGAGGACCCGCGACCACGCCACGTGGACGACCGTCGCCGGGCTCACCCCGAGCCGCCGGCCGACGTCCCGCAACCGCACACCGAGCTCCGCGTCGACGACCGTGTGTGTGGTGACGACACCGGTGCCGTCACGTCGCACATCGCTGATCCCGAACGCCGCCGTCGGCTCGTCCACATCGGACAGCAGGTTGCGGAAGAACTCCTCGTGCTCGCCGCTGGTGTACCCGGCCCGGGCCTGGGCAACGAAGTTGCGGAACGGCAGCGGCTCCGGCAGCGTGCCGGCGCGACCCGACAGCACCGCCTCGATCTCGGTCAGCATCACCTCCAGCGCCGTGTGGTCCTGGACGAGGTGGTGCCGGCGCAACAGCGCCACCCACCGGCCGTCGGGCAACGGGGCGACGTGCAGGTCGAGCAGCGGCGCGCGGCGCAGGTCCATCGACAGGCCCACCACGGACAGCAGGTCGGTCACGACGTCGGTGCCGTCGCCGGTCAGCGCGACCTCGACGACGGACAGCGGCGCCGTGCGCCACACCACCTGTACCGGCTCCCGCAGTCCCGCCCACACCACCGATGTCCGGAACACGTCGTGCCGTTCGACGACCTGGCGGAACGCCGACACGAAGGCGTCGAGCCGCCCGCGGTCGTCGAACTCGACGACGAACGGCGTGACGTAGACGTCCTCGCCGCCGCCCTCGGCGAGCAGGTGGTGGAAGAGGATGCCTTCCTGGAGCGGGGCGAGGGGGTAGATGTCGGCGACGTTCGCCGCCCCGCCGCGCACCGTGCCGATCACGGTGTCGAGCTCGGCCGCGGTGAGGTCGACCAGGGGCAGCAGGTCAGGGGTGATGACCTGGGCGCCGTCGGGGATCAGGTTCGGCGGGACCTCGACGGTCACCGACGCCGCCGCGACGGCCAGCCCGGCCGGTGTCGGTGCCTCGAACAGCACGGACACCGACACCGAGACGCCGCGGACGCGGAGCCACTCGACGAGGCGGACGGCGAGGAGCGAGTGGCCGCCCAGTTCGAAGAAGTCGTCGTCGACGCCGGCCGACTCCAGTCCGAGGACCTCCGCGAAGGCCTGGCAGAGGATCTCCTCGCGGGCGTTGGCGGGGGCGCGCCCGGCCCCGGCGGCCGCGGTGAAGTCCGAGTCGGGCAGAGCGACGCGGTTCAGCTTGCCGTTGGCGGTCAACGGGAGCGCGTCGAGCATCACGACGGCGGTGGGGACCATGTAGTCCGGCAGCCGGGCCGCCAGGTGCTGGCGTACCGCCGCGGGCGTTGTCTCGTCGGCCTCGACCGGCACGACATAGGCGACCAGGTGTTTGCCGCCGGCCGCGTCGTCCCGGGCGATCACCGCCGCCTGCAGCACCTGCGGGTGGGCCATCAGCGCGGTCTGGATCTCGCCAGGCTCGATCCGGAAGCCGCGGATCTTCACCTGGTCGTCGACCCGGCCCGCGAACACCAGCTGCCCGTCGGCCGTCCACCGGACCAGGTCACCGGTTCGATACAACCGGCCACCGCCGTCGAACGGGTCAGCCACGAACCGTCCCGCGGTCAGTCCCGCCCGGCCCACGTACCCGCGGGCCAGCTGGGCCCCGGCGACGTACAACTCACCGGCCACCCCCACGGGAACCGGCGACAACCGCGCGTCCAGCACGTACACCCGCGTGTTGGCCACCGGGCGACCGACCGGGACGACGCCCGACCCGTCCAGCCGCGCCGTCAGGACACCGATCGTCGTTTCGGTCGGGCCGTAGTGGTTGTACACCGCCCGCTCACCGGCCGCCGCGACGAGGTCGCGTACCCAACCGACCGGGGCGGCCTCACCACCCAGCACCACCGTCCGCGCCGGCAGCACTCCCGCCACACCCGCCGGGCCGGCGCCCAACGCCGACAGATGCGACGGCACCACCTTCACGCCGTCGACCTGCCGCTCGGTGAAGAACTCGCCCAGGCCGACCGGGTCGGTCACCAGTTCTTCCGGCACCACGATCAACGTGCCGCCCGAGGCCAGCGCCCCGAACACGACGGTGTTGCCCAGGTCGGTCACCTGTCCTTGCAGCACCGCGGACCGGCCGGGGCCGGCCAGCCCGACGCGGTCCGGCACCGACGCCACGTAGTTCGCCAGACCGCCGTGGGTCACGCCGACGCCCTTCGGCGTGCCGGTCGACCCCGACGTGTACATCACGTACGCCAGCTGCCCCGGCTGCACCGTCGCAGCCGGCGCCTCCGCCGACTGCCGGGCCACCGCCGCGGCCACCCGCGGGTCGTCCACCGCCACCGTGCGCACCCGGCCGGCCGGCAGCTCGTCCAGCACGTCCTCGGTGCCGATCAACACCACGGCCCGGGCATCGGACAGCATGAACGCGATCCGCTCCACCGGCGCGGCCGGGTCGAGCGGCAGGTACGCCGCCCCGGCCTTCCACACCGCCAGCAGCGCGACGATCATGTCCGCGCCACGCGGCAGGCACAGACCCACCACCGACTCCACACCGACACCCTGGCCCGCCAGGTACCGGGCCAGGCGGTTCGCCTTCGCATCGAGTTCGTCGTACGACAGCTCGGCGCCGTCGGCGACCAGCGCCACCGCGCCCGGCGTGCGTGACACCTGCGCCGCGAACATCTCCGGCACCGAGCCCGCCGGCGCCTCGGCCGCGGTGTCGTTCCATCCGACGAGGGTCCGGCTCAGCGCGGCCTCGTCCAGCACACCCATCACCGACAGTCGCGCCGGTGTGCCGCCGTCGAGTGCCTGCTCCAACGCCGACACGAGGTGACCGGTCGCGGTGTGCAGCATGTCGGCCACGGCTGCCGGGTCGATCGGCTGAACCGCGTCGACCACCAGGCCGAACCGTGATCCGTCGTCGTCCACCGACACGTACAGCGGATAGTTGGTCCGCTGGCGTGAGTAGAGGGTCCGGATGCCTTCCAGCTCCTCGGGTGCCTCTTCGCCGTCCGGTCCGGTGGTGTCCTCGTGCCGGTAGTTGAACAGGGTCGTGAACAGCGGCTGGTCCGCCGGCACCGCACTGGCACGCTGGGCCAGGACCAGCGGCGCGTGCTCGTGCTCCAGCAGCCCGGCCAGCTGGCGGCGCATCGCGGTGATCGCGGCGACGACATCGTCGGACCCGGTCCGTGTGCGCACTGGGAGGGTGTTGATGAACAGGCCCGGCACCCGGTCGGCGCCTTCACCGCCGTTCATGCGGCCGAACAGCAGGGTGCCGAACACGACATCGTCGCGACCCGACACCGCGGCCAGGACCCGCGACCACGCCACGTGCATCACCGTCGCCGTGCTGGCACCCAGCCGGCGGGCGACGTCGCGCAGCCGCAGACCCAGGCCGGCGTCGACCTCGAGCAGGGCCCGCACCACGTCGGTGCCGTCGCCGCGTACGTCACGGATGCCGAACGCCGCCGTCGGCTCGTCGACGCCGTCCAGGAGGTCGCGGAAGAACTCCTCGTGGTCGCCGTCGCGCAGGCGGGCGCGGGCCTGCGCCACGAAGTTGCGGAACGGCAGCGGCGTCGTGAGCTCGTCGGCGCGGCCGTGGAGGACGGCGCGGATCTCGGAGATCACCACGCCCATGGCGGTGTGGTCCTGGACGAGGTGGTGCATCCGCAGCAGTCCGAGGCAGCGTCCGTCGGGCAGCGCCGCGACGTGCAGGTCCATCAAAGGCGCCCGGTTGAGGTCCATCGACAGCCCGACCACCGACAGCAGGTCGGCCATCGGGTCCTCGGTGCCGGCCGGCAGCTCGACCTCGGTCACCGGCAGCGTCGCCGAACGCCACACCACCTGCACCGGCTCCGGCAGTCCGGCCCACATCACGCCCGTCCGGAAGATGTCGTGCCGGTCGATCACTCGTTGCAGCGCGGCGACGAAGCCGTCGAACCGGTCCCGGTGGTCGAACTCGATCACCAACGGTGCGGCGTAGACGTCGTCGCCGCCGTCCGCGAGCAGGTGGTGGAACAGCATCCCTTCCTGGAGCGGGGCGAGGGGGTAGATGTCGGCGATGTTGGCCGCACCCCCGGGCACCTTGGCCGCCACGGTCCGGATGTCGGCCTCGGACAGCTCGACGAGGGGCAGCATGGCCGGCGTGATGTCGAGCGCGTCCGCGGGGATCAGGTTGGGCGGGACGGCCGCCGCCGTGGAGCCCGCCACGGTGGCGAGCTCGGCGGGCGTCGGGGCGTCGAACAGTGCCCGCACCGACACGGACATGCCGCGCACCCGCAGCCACTCGGCCAGGCGCACGGCCACCAGCGAGTGACCGCCGAGCGCGAAGAAGTCGTCGTCGACGCCGACCCGGTCGAGGCCGAGCACCTCGGCGAACGCCTGGCAGAACAGTTCCTCGCGGGTGTTGGCGGGCGCGCGCCCGGCCGTCCGCCCCGCGCCGAGTTCCGGCGCGGGGAGGGCCTTGCGGTCCAGCTTGCCGTTGGCGGTCAGCGGCAGCGCGTCCAGGACCACGACAGCCGCGGGGACCAGGTACTCGGGGAGGCGCTCGGCGGCGAACGCGCGCAGCTGGTCCGGCCGGCCGTCCCCTACGACGTAGGCGACCAGGCGGCGGTCGCCGGGAACGTCCTCGCGCGCGACCACCGCGGCCTGGCCGACCCGCGGATGAGCCGCCAGGACGGCCTCGACCTCGCCCGGTTCGATGCGGTACCCGCGGATCTTCACCTGCTCATCCGCCCGGCCCAGGTACACCAGGTCTCCGCCGGGGTCGCGGCGCACCACGTCCCCGGTCCGGTACAACCGGCCGCCGGTCGGGTCGAACGGGTCGGCCACGAACCGCTCACCGGTCAGACCCGCCCGGCCCACATAGCCCCGCGCGACCTGCACCCCGGCGATGTACAACTCACCCGGCACCCCGACCGGCACCGGCGACAGCCGCTCATCCAACACGTACAAACGAGTGTTCGCGACCGGCCGCCCGATCGGCACCAGATCATCGACGACCTGCCCGGCCACCACCCGATACACGCAACACCCGACCACCGTCTCCGTCGGACCGTACTCGTTCACCACCACCGAACCAGGGGCCCGGTCCAGCCACCGCCGCACCGCACCACCCGGCAGCGCCTCACCGCCCACCACGAGCACACTCGCGGCGTCTCTTGCCGCGTCGTCCGTGAGGTACTCCGCCAGCAACGGCAGATGCGCCGGCACCACCTTCAACACATCAAAACCGTCCGAGCCGTTCACCACACCGGCCAGACCATCGGCACCGCCGTCGACGCTGACCACCACCCGCGACCCCGACGCCAGCGGCACCACGACACTCGTCACCGTCAAGTCGAACGCCAACGACGAGTGCAACACCGCACCCCGACCCGACGGCCCGTACGCACCCACCGCCCACACCACATAGTTCGCCAACCCGACATGCGTCACCGCGACACCCTTCGGCATCCCGGTCGACCCAGACGTGTACATCACGTACGCCGCCTGCAACGGCAACACCCGCACACCCAACGGCTCAGCGGACTGCCGCCCGATCGAAGCGGCGACCCGCGGATCATCCAACGCCACCGACCGGACCCGACCCACCGGCAGCTCGTCCAGCACATCCTCGAACCCGAGCACCACCACCGCCCGAGCGTCCGACAGCATGAAACCGACCCGCTCCGGCGGAGACTGCACATCCACCGGCAGATACGCCGCACCCACCTTCCACACCGCCAACAACGACACGGCCATGTCCAGACCCCGCGGCAGGCACAAACCCACCACCGACTCCGCACCGACACCCTGACCCACCAGATACCTGGCCAACCGGCTCGACTGCGCGTCCAACTCGGCATACGACACCGACGCGCCGTCACACACCACCGCCGGCGCGCCCGGTGTCCGCGCCACCTGCGCCGCGAACAACTCCGGCACCGACACGCCAGCGACGTCGGCCGCCGTGTCGTTCCAGCCGGACACCAACCGGTCCAGCTCCGCCGCGTCCAGCACCGGAACCGCCGGCAGCGGCGTCGGCGCCCCACCGTCCAGACTCCGCTCCAGGGCCGACACCACACCGTCCGCCGCGGTGAACACCATCCGGGTCAGTGCGTCCGGGTCGATGGGGACGACCGCGTCGACGACCAGCCCGAACCCGACGCCGTCGTCGTTCACCGAAACCGTCAGGGGATAGTTGTTGCGGTCCCGGACGTACACGGGTCGTACGCCGTCGCTCACGCGTTCGTCGGCGCCGTACGTGTCGGTGGTGCTGTGCCGGTAGTTGAACAGCGTGGTGAACAGCGGCGAGTTGCCGGGCACCTCGCTCGCCCGTTGAGCGGCGGCCAGCGGCGCGTGTTCGTGCTCCAGCAGCCCGGCAAGCTGTCCGCGCATCGTGGTGACGGCTGCCAGCACGTCGGCACCGCCGGTACGGACCCGCACGGGCAGCGTGTTGATGAACAGACCCGGCACCCGGTCCGCGCCGACACCGGCGTTCATCCGGCCGAACAGCACCGTCCCGAACACGACGTCGTCGCGGGCGGACACCGCGGCGAGGACGCGTGCCCACACCACATGCATCACCGTCGCCGGGCTGGCCCCGAGCCGCCGGGACATCTCACGCAGCCGCACACCCAGGCCAGCGTCCATCTCGGCCCGGACGGTCATGACAGCCGAACCGTCGCCGTGCACATCCGTCACACCGAACGCCGTGGTCGGCTCGTCCACACCGGCCAGCAGCGAGCGGAAGTACCCCTCATGGTCCAGCGTGGTCAGGCCGGCGCGGGCCTGGACCACGAAGTTGCGGAACGGCAACGGCTCCGGCAGCGTGTCGGCACGACCCGACACGGTGGCCTCGATCTCGCCCAGGACCACCTCGAGCGCGGTGTGGTCCTGCACCAGATGGTGCAGCCGGATCACGCCGAGCCACCGACCGTCGGGGAGCTCCGCCATGGAAACGTCCACCAGTGGGGCCCGGCCCAGATCCATGGACGACCCGACTCGCGTCACGAACTCGGCGGCCGCGTCGGCACCGACGACGTCGAGGCTCATCTCGGCGACGGGCAGCGTCGCCTTCCGCCACACCACCTGCACCGGCTCACGCAGCCCGGACCACACGACCGAGGTCCGGAACACGTCGTGCCGGTCGACGACACGTTGCAGTGCCCCGACGAACCCGTCGAGGCGGCCCCGGTCGGCGAACTCGAGCACGAACGACGTGACGTAAGCGTCCTCACCGCCGTCGGCCAGCAGGTGGTGGAACAGCATGCCTTCCTGCAGCGGCGCGAGGGGGTAGATGTCCGCGACGTTGGCGGCGCCGCCCTCGACCGTGCCGACGACGGCGCGGACCTCGGTCTCGGTCAGCTCGACCAGCGGCAGCATCGACGGCGTGACGGTCTGTGCGCCGTCAGGGATCAGGTTCGGCGGCACGTCGACCGCCGCCGCACCGGCCTCGGTCGCCAGCCCGGCCGGCGTCGGCGACAGGAACAGCGCGCGAACCGACACGAACACACCCCGGACCCGGAGCCACTCGACGAGCGTCACTGCCAGCAGCGAGTGCCCGCCCAGCGTGAAGAAGTCGTCCTCGACGCCGACCGACTCGAGCCCCAGCACCTCGGCGAAGCCCTGGCACAGCACTTCCTCACGAGCGTTGGCGGGGCCCCGGCCCGACTTCGCCCCGGACGCGAAGTCCGGCGCGGGAAGCGCGACACGGTCGAGCTTCCCGTTCGGTGTCAGTGGCAGCCGCTCCAGCAGGACGACCGCCGCAGGCACCATGTACTCCGGCAGCTGTGCGCCCGCGAGCTCACGAAGCTGGTACGGCAGACCGTCAGTGGCATCGGGCGCCGGGATCACGTAGGCGACGAGGCGCTTGTCCCCGGCGGTGTCCTCCCGGGCGATCACGGCGGCCTGCGCGACGTGTGGATGCCCGGTGAGCACGGCCGTGATCTCGCCGGGCTCGATCCGGAACCCGCGGATCTTCACCTGCTCGTCCGCACGGCCGGCGAAGACCACATCGCCGTCGGCGGTCCAGCGCACCACGTCGCCGGTCCGGTACAGGCGGCCGCCGTCACCGAACGGGTCGGCGACGAACCGTTCGGCGGTCAGCGCGAACCGGCCCAGGTAGCCGCGGGCCAGCTGGACCCCGGACAGATACAACTCGCCGGCCACCCACGCCGGAACCGGCGCGAGCCGGTCATCCAGCACGTACATCCGGCTGTTGCCGGTCGGCCGTCCGAACGGCACCGCACCACCGGCGGGGAACCGATCCAGGTCGACCACGCCGGCGGCGACCATGACCGCGGCCTCGGTCGGGCCGTACGTGTTCACCAACACCCGATCCGCGGACCACACCCCCGCCTGCCGGGCCGAGATGGCCTCCGAACCCACCACGACACGGCGCACGGAGCTCAGGTCCTGCGGTGTGAGGACCTCCAGGAGGCTCGGCACCACGCTGGTGATATCCACGCCGGTCGCGGCCACCAGCTCCCGCAGCAGGGCCGCGTCGGCGCGCTGCGCCGACGACGCCACCACGAGGCGGGCACCGGCGGTCAGCGCCACCGCAACGTCCAACACCGACGCGTCGAAGCTGAACGACGCGAACTGCAGCACGCCCAGCCCGGGACCGGCCCCGAAGATCGGGGCGAACACGTGCGCCGCGTTCGCCAGCGCCCCGTGGGACACACCCACACCTTTCGGGGTTCCGGTCGAACCCGACGTGTAGATCACATACGCCAACTGCCCCGGCAGGGGTCGGGCCGGCGGTTCCTCGCCGGCCTCCGCCAGTGCCAGGTCCTCCAGCAGCACCACGTCGGCGCCGGCCCCGACCAGCACCCAGGCCACGGACGCCACCGACAGCACGCACACGGGTGCCGCGTCCGCCACCATGAAGCTCACCCGATCGGCGGGGTACTCCGGATCAATCGGCACATAGGCGCCGCCCGCCTTCCACACCGCCAGCAACGCCACGACCACGTCGACACCGCGCGGCAGGCACAGACCAACCACCGACTCGGGGCCGACCCCTCGCTCCGTCAAGTACCGGGCCAGCCGGTTCGCTCGCGCGTCCAGCTCACCGTAGGTGACCGGCACGCCCTCGAACACGACCGCCACAGCGTCGGGATCCGCCGTCACGCGCGCGGCGAACAGTTCCGGCACCGTCCCGTCCGCGACCTCCACCGCGGTGTCGTTCCAGCCGTGCAGCAGCCGCTCCCGCTCGACGGCGTCGAGGACGTCCACAGTGGAGACCGGGGACTCCGGATCCGCCAGGACAGCCTCCAGGACACGCACCCAACGCCCGGCGATGACCGCGACGGTGCCGGCGTCGAACAGATCCGCGGCGCCGGTGACGACGCCGGCCAACCCGAGCGCGGCGCCATCGGCGTCGAAGGTCTCCGACACCGTGAAGTCCAGGTCGAACTTCGCCGTCGGGGCCACAGCCGCCAGGCCCGGCGCGCCGACCCTGACACCCGCCAGGTCAAGGGCCGTCTCTGCGTTGTTCTGCAGGGTCAGCATGATCTGGAACAGGGGGTGCCGGGCCATGGAACGCGCCGGCGCCAGTTCCTCGACGAGGCGTTCGAACGGCACGTCTTGGTGCTCGAGACCGGCCAGTGTCGTCTCGCGAACCCGACCCAGGAGGTCGGCGAACGTCGGGTCACCGGACAGGTCGGTGCGCATGACGAGGGTGTTGACGAGGAAGCCGACCAGGTCGTCCAGGGCCTCGTCGCCGCGGCCCGCCACCGGTGTGCCGATGGGGATGTCGGTGCCGGCGCCGAGCTTCGACAGCAGTACCCCGACGGTGGCCTGCAGCAGCATGAACACCGTCACGCCCTGGGCCTTCGCCACCTCCAGCAGCCGGGCGTGCAGGTGTGCCGGCACCGTCACAGGCACTGTGTGGCCGTGGTGGCCGGTGACGGCCGGGCGGCGGTGGTCGGTGGGAAGGGTCAGCTCTTCCGGTGCGCCGTGCAGGGCCTGACGCCAGTAGGCGACCTGGCGGGAGATCAGGCTGTCCGGGTCGGTCTCGTCGCCCAGCAGGTCCCGCTGCCACAAGGCATAGTCCGCGTACTGCACCGGCAGCGGCGCCCACAGTGGTGCCCGGCCCTCAGCCCTGGCCGCGTACGCGACCGCCAGGTCCGTGGCGAGAGGACGCATCGACCAGCCGTCACCGGCGATGTGATGCACCACGACCACCAGCACCCGCTCACCGGAGCCACCCTCGAACAACCACGCCCGGATCGGCACCTCCACCGCCAGGTCGAACGTGTACCCGACCGTTGCCTCCACCGCGCCGGGCAGGTCCACAGTCGGCACGGCACTCGTGTGCAACTGCCAGTCCAGGTCACCGACCGCAACGATCCGCTGGAACGGCGCACCACCAGCCGTCGGGAACACGGTCCGCAGCACCTCATGCCGGCCGATCACATCCAGCAACGCCGCCTGCAACACCACAGCGTCAACATCGCCGGGCAACCCCAGCACGGTCGGCAGGTTGTACGTCGCCGACGGCCCCTCCAACTGACCGATGAACCACAACCGCTGCTGCGCATACGACAACGGCAACCGCTCCGGCCGCACCCACGGCGCCAACGCCTGACGCGCCTGCCCCGCACCAGGCAGCCGACCAGCCAACCGCGCCGGCGTCGGCGCATCGAACAACGCCCGCAGCGACACCTCCACACCGACAACAACCCGCACCCGACTGACCAACCGCACCGCCAACAGCGAATGACCACCCAAAGCG
>NZ_BAAAQD010000066.1:0-21542 GCF_039531485.1 Dactylosporangium maewongense
TCACGGGCTTGCCGGCGCAGCCTGAGCGCGTCGTTGAACACCACCCGCGCGCACCCGAACGCCCGCGCCAGCTCGATCTGCTGGCCAGGCGTCGGATACACGCGGAAGTTGTAACGGAGCTGCACGAGAAGCACGGTACATGTTGGTTTATGGCTGAACTGCTGGTTCAAGCAACGGGTGGGACTCGGGCTCGCGTGCTGTGGCGGACAGTTTGAATATTCGGCTGGTTACAAGTCGCGGACCTAATCATGCCGAAGAAGATCTCCTCGCGGACAATGACAACAGTTTGTGGCCGCTCGAACGGGTCGCGTCCGACAATCAGCCTCCGTGCGGAATTGATCGACATGACTGCGCTGGTCAACTTGACAGTCGGGGAATTCAACATAACTGAGCAAAGTGTAGTATTCGGCTATGGACTTTGAGATCCAACGACTGGCGACTTCCCTCGACGAGATGTCGCCAACGGGGAGGGCGACAATATTCGGGCTGTGCGCTCGGGTGCTCGCGCCGCTGGTCGTTGAGGTTGAGCGGAGATACGCTGGAGTGTGGTCATTTCGTGACTACGCTCCAGCGTTGGAGGTCATAGAAACCTTTGCGCTCGATGCCGGGCCGGCAGGTGATCACGGCGAGCTTCGTGCCAGTCTCGCGGCCTCAGTTCCAAATGGCCACGACCTCGACGGCCCGTGGAGCACTAACGTGCAGGCCGCAATAATTTGCGCGGACGCTGGACTTGCTGCCGCGTCCGTCGATGCTCAGCCGGAGAGTATCTGGATCGAGTATGCACTGGAGCCATTGACCTCATCTGTTCAGGCCAGAGACATTGCACTCGTACGACGGCTTGGATATACAGCTTGGCTGTACAGGCTACCCCAGGATCCGGCAGTAGCCGCAGCGCTGAACTTCATGCAGCAGTGCTGTCGGCGCATCCTGTCAGGTGGGCCGCTGACCCGCCGGGAGTTCACAGCGCTGGTTTCCGAAGGCAACGTGCTTCTGCCGGTCCGTGTTGACTGATGCCCTGAGGGTTTCGCTGGTCGACATTGTTGCCGGTTGGGACATGCCGGCCGAGCAGAAGGTTGCAAAAACCATCTGCTCGGCCGTCCAGCGGGGATTTTTCCGACTTTCGAACTCCGGCAGATCGGCAATCTTCTATGTTCGTGAGAGTGGGTACTACTCTCTCGGCGAGCAAGCCATCCCGCCGGCGTGGGACCGTATTCGCAATCTATGGTGTGGAAATCCATACCGGCGTCGTGCGATTCCTCAAGGTGGACAGAATGGATGGCGGGCAACCTCCGGTTTCGTAAACAGCACCGCCTCGGGATTCGCCGATTGTCTCGACGAGATTGTCGTTCTCGACGCACCCGTCGACTTCACCGACGCCGAGGCGACCGTACGGTGAAGGAGCCATCCCGGGAGTCAAGGGGGTCAGCCGACCGGTGTGACGTAGCCGCACGTGAGCACGCCGACCGCGACTGATCGCGCTACCGCAGAGCTGCGACGTCGACGTGTTCAAGGTCGCGGGTGACCACCCGGCTGACTGTCGACGGGTTGCGCGAGCGGGTGCGGTCGGTTGGTCATGGCGGCGAGCGCGGTCGCGACGGTTTGTAGGTCGGCGGGCTCTGTTGCATTCGCTGTTCGGCATGATCGAGGCAGGCTTGAGCAGTGAAGTCTCCAAGCCGCAGACCGTCGTTGCCGCCGCAGTCAGCGTTCGCCGGGTTCCGGTTCCCGCCGGACGTGATCGTGGTCGCGGTCCGGCTGTACCTGCGCTACGGCCTGTCCTGCCGCGACGTCGAGGAACTGCTGCTCGAACGCGGTGCCGAGGTCGACCACGTCACGATCTTCCGGTGGGTGCAACGATTCACGCCGCTGCTGGCCGACGCGGCCCGGTTCTGCCGGCATGCGCCCGGCGACAGATGGTTCGTCGACGAAACCTACATCAAGGTCAACGGTGTCTGGCGGTACGTGTATCGCGCCGTCGACCAGGACGGCCAGGTCATCGACGTGCTCGTCTCCGCCCGCCGCGACGCCGCCGCGGCACGCCGGTTCTTCCGCCGGGCGCTGGCCACGCTGAAGGTCACACCGAGCGAGGTCGTCACCGACGCGGCACCGGTGTACCCGGCCGTCCTCGACGAGCTGGTCCCGTCGGCGTGGCACCACGTCGAACGCCATGCCAACGACCGGATCGAGGCCGATCACGGCCAGCTGAAGCACCGGCTCAGACCGATGCGCGGGCTGCGTGCCGACCGCACCGCACAGACGATCATCGCCGGACACGCCTTCATGTAGAACCTCCGACGCGGACACTACGAACTCGGGCTCGACGCACCGTCCGGGCTCCGAGTCGCCGCAGCGTTCACCGAGCTCGCCACCACCGCCATCTGAAGACCGGCCGGCACTCACCCAAACGCGCCCTCCGATCGGCAAATGCAACAGCGCCCTCGCGTCGAACCGTGTCGACCCAGCGCTCTGCAACAGCGTTCGCACGTGGTGCCTGCGGCGGTGTGCAGAGTACGCCGATGCCGCGGCGGTGAAGACTGGGTCGAACGCAGCGGCATCGGATGAGCGGAGAAGGCGAGTCCTGTGAGTGGTCCTGACTTCGAGTGGATGCCCAAGGACGAGGTTGTCGCCTGGTTCGACGCCTCGGATGACGTCTCGCCACTGCTGTCCGCTGTGGAGCCTGTCGCTGACGGAGTGGTTTCCCCCGGCGGCGGACGGGCCGATAGCGATGATCAGCATCCGGCTGCTGGGTCGCGATAGTTGAGGAGTTGGACGGTCTCGCGGACGTGCAGCAGGCGTGCCGCTCCGACGTTATGCGGGAGGCATTGGCGTCCTACATCAGGGAACGGACTGCGCCAGCGGGGCTTGACGATGTGCAGCGGGCACTTGAGGTGCTGAGGAAGGTTGTCGCTGGCCGGTATGGCAACCAAGCCGAGGCGGCGTAGCCGGAGGGCTCTCTGACGTGGACCCCTTTACTCGGCCGGTTTATGCTTTTGGTGACCTGGGAGAACGTGCTTGAGCACGTCGCTGGGGCCTCCGACGACCCCTGGGGGTCAAGGGGTCGTGGGTTCGAATCCCGCCGTCCCGACTTTGCGAAAGGCCAGCTGAGCTGGCCTTTTTGTTGACCTCAATCAATGCGCTGGTCCTGTCATGACACTTGTTTTTGCACGTACGCGCGTACTGTTTCCGCGAACTTGCTGCTGGCCGTACTGTTGATCTCGCCCAGGCCCGTTAGCGCGCAGGTCTGCCGCGACCAGCGCGGCCGCCCTGATGATCGGGCGAAATGTATGTTGACCAGCGCTTTCAGGTCCGGCCTCGATCGACGGTCGTCTTGAGCCAGGCCCCTTGACCGCGACGGGCGACTTCGAGTCCACTGTGGATGATCGCGACACATCTGCGACACGTACGCCCGTACGGTGATCTCCGTTGAGCGAGCAGTGGGCCGTAGTGGGCCGGCCTGCGCGGGCTCGGGTCAGTCTTGGCGGTGGACGTCGGCATGTGTGTAGTCGAAGTTGCGTGCTGTGAGGGTGCCGCCGTCTGGGCCCGATTCGAATACCCGGAATGTTCCGGTGGTTGGGTTGACGAGTGGGCCTACCGCCTGCGAGACACTGCCGCATCCGAGCGGGTCCGCACCGAGGCGATCTCGCCGAAGAAGTCCAGCGCGCGAGTTGACGTTGCCTTCCTCGACGACCCCGACATGCGGGTTGAGAACGTTCCGGCCGCACGCCTGCGGGTGCCGTGGGACGAGGTGCAGACATTTGATGCCCTGATGGACAACTGGCGCCGCCTCGGCGAGTTCGAACTCGACGATGTCGAGCAGGCATGCGTCGAGGAGGTGTTCCTGACCGTGATCCCGCCAGCGGTGGCGGAGCTGTTGTGGACGCCCGTCTCGTGCGCGACGGCCATATGCGACCAAGCCCGGGTGAGCGACACCATCGACGTTCCGATCGAAGAGATCTTCGCCTCCGGTGAGTGGTTCGATCACGCCGACGGACTCATGCACGCGTGGATGATCCGGCGGCACCGGGTCGAGGGCGCGTACGAGCCGCGGGCGGCGCGATGGCTGGCCGCCCGGTTCGGTCCACTGCCGGCGCCCCGCCCGGCGGGCACGTATCTGGCCCGCCGGGCGGCGAAGGCGTTCGACCGGTTGCTGGCCGGTGATCTGGAGCCGGCCGAGTACCGGGCGCTGATGGCCGCGGTCGCAGCGCAGGACGCCGTGGCCCGCCCGCTCCGCGTGCCCCGCTGACGCTCGTTGCGGCCCGCTACGGCGGGCCGAGGGTGATGGTCCGGTCGCTCGGGGCGCCGACGGCCGTGGTCCTGGTCACCGTGCCGTCGCGGGTCAGGGTGCGCACCTCGCCGTCCCGGCCGGTGAGCAGCACGTCGTCGCTCACCCACACGGCGGCGAACGGGAACTCCACCCGCTGCCCGGTGAGGACGTCGAACCGCGACCAGTTGGTCGTCGTACCGTTCGGACCGTCCGCCTCTCCGGGTTCGGGACCGGCGACGACGTACCGCCCGTCGGGCGACCAGGCGAACGGCCCGGCCGGCATCGCGGTCACCGGCAGCGACCTGGTGGGCTCGCCGGTCTCGGCGTCGAACAGTTGCAGGCCGGTGACCTGCTCCAGGGCAGCACCTTCCGAGCGGTAGGCGACGGCCATGACGATCTCCTTGCCGTCCCGCGTCCAGGTGAAGAAGCACTGGCTGCAGGGGTACCTGTCCGCGTCGATCCACTGCGTGCGCACCTTGCCCGTGCGGGCGTCGATCACCCCGAAGCCGACCTTGAACGGATCCTTCCGGGTCAGCCCGCCGACGAGCCGGTCGCCGGTCGGTGACCAGCTATACGTGCCGATGAAGCCGGCCGGCTCGACGGTCACCGGGTGGCCGCCACGCACGTCCGTCACCTTGGCCTCGCTCGGACCGGGCCTTACCAGGAGCCGGTCGCCGGTCGGGGCTGGCTGGCCCTGGTTGCGCACGGAGATGTACCGGCCGCTGGACCGCTCCAGCACCTGGTCCCCCTTCCCGATGACGACCCAGCCTCCGGGCAGTCCACCGGGGGTCGTGGGGGTCGGCACCTGCGTGGTCGGCCGGGCCTGTGGCCGGCTCGATCCGGCGGCTGCGGGTGGCGGGGCGACGACGCCGGGGCGGGACAGGACCGCCCAGGGCAGCACGACGGCGATCACCACCAGGACCGCGCCGCCGGTCGCGGCCAGCCTGCGGTTGCGCCGGATGCGCCGGCCTTTGACCATGCTGCGCGCGGCGAGCCTGGCGGACGGCCCGTGCAGCTCGCCGGACATCTCGTCGATCGTCTCGTGGAGCAGCTCTTCGAAGCGCATCAGTGCCGTCCTTCCACGAAGTCTTCGCTCCAGTCGAGCTGCGGCACGAGCTCGCGCAGCTTGGCCAGCCCCCGCGAGGCATGGCTGGCCACCGTGCCCCGGCGGCAGGAGAGGATCTCCGCGGTCTCCTCGACGCTGCGGTCCTCGAAGTACCGCAGGATCAGCACCGCCCGCTGCCGGGGTGGCAGCGTCTGCAACGCGTCGCGCAGCAGCAGCCGCAGCGCGGTGTCGGCCTCCAGGTATCGGGAAGCGGCCCGCTCCGGCGGCTCCGCCACCGACACCTCGGCCTGCCTGCGCCGGCTGCGCCACCCGGACGCGAACTCGTTGTAGATCATGCGCCGCAGGTAGGGCTCCGGCTCGTCGATCCGCCGCCACCGTGCGAACGCCTTCGCCAGGGCGGTCTGCACGAGGTCCTCAGCGGCGTGCCGGTCGCCGGTCAGCGCGTACGCCGTCTTCAGCAACGCATGCGCGCGCTGCTCGACGAAGGCCGAGAACTCGGCCTCCAGTGGGTTCTGCACGACGGGTACCTCCTTCACCCCTCAGACGCCAGGAGTGCCGGAAACTTTGCACTCAATCCGCACCGGGTGTCCGGACCCAGGCGGGCAGCGGCTCACGCTGGGTGCGCCAGGCCGCGGGGATCGCGTCCCGGCCGATCGCCGCGGCGACCACCCCACCGACGATCGCCGCCGTGGTGTCGACGTCGCCGCTGGCCGCCACGCAGGTCAGGATCGCCGCCCGGTAGTCGGCGAGGTGGGTCGCGGCCGCCCACAACGCGAACGGCACCGTGTCCTGCGCCAGCACCAAAGCCCGGAGCTGCGCCATGGTGTCGCGATGGTCGTGGAGGTACGTGGCCAGCGCGCGGACGATCGCGGCGATGCGTTGTTGACGGTTCAGGCCGAAGCGCTGGACCGTGATGCTGAGGTCGTCGCGCTGGTAGCCGAACGCCATCCCAACGTAGCCGTCGAGCACCGGGATAGCGGCGGGCCTGTACAGGGCACCCAGCTTGGTGATTCTCGGCGCCATGCACCGTTGAAGCCGAACTGGCAGGCGCGGATTACCCCGGCAACCTCCTCTTCGGTCATTGCATGCAGGTCCTGGTCGGCTGGGATGCGGCCGATCCGATCGGCGAACTCTCGCCGAAGCGCTCGGTTGAAGTCGGCGAGCTGCGTGATGTCCACCCGGCCGTTGAGCGTGTTGGCGAACAACAGCGACCACGTTGAGACCTCTGTGAAGAGGCCCGCCGCCCGTGCGCTGATGCCGGCCAGGTCGTAGACGGCCCAGCCGCTGTACCGCGACGTGCAGTACACCCGGATCCGGCTCGCCGCCTCGTCGATCGGGACCGGTCCCAGCACCTCACCGGCGAAGCCCGCCGATACGTCGATGGCTGCCATCGGTGTCATGCATGGGACCGTACTGATCGAGCCTGGTCGAGCGGGCGCTTGTCGGCCATGAGTAGGCGCTCGTCGTGCCTTTGACGCCGATCGGTCGAGGAGGTTCACTCGTTCTGGGGTTCCTCCGGTGGTGTGAAGTGTTGTTGTGGCTGGCGCTGGGTCGCGGTCGGATGGGTTTGAGGGACCGTTCCAGACAACGAGACGGCGGAGGTTGCCATGACTGATGTTGAGGTGATCGTTCGGGATCCGGTGACTGGCGTGTATGTCGCTGTGGATAGCGCCATCGGCCTGTCGGATCTGAGTGGTAGTTCGAAGGTTAGCTGAGGTTATATGGAATTCCGGATCGGGCAGCGAGTGCTCATTCGCTGCGAGCCTTGCGAGGTTCGGGTGGCTGATGTCATGACGGGCTTCGTGTTCGTTGAGTGGCCGTGGACGGAACTGGATCCGCGATCCGGTTATGCGTGGGAAGAGCCGATAGCAGTGCCGACGAATCCGTCGATGTTGGAATGGGTTCAATCGCCGTGGCGCGTCCAATCGAACGTAGAGTTCCGACAGGGGGAAACCTGCTGGTTAGCGATTCCTGAAGTTGAATGCGTTGTGACTGCATTCGAGGTTTTCGGTAAGCCTGTAGACATGAGAACGGTTCCACGTCCCACGTCGGTTGTGACCTTAGCGTTCGTCGAGTCGTATCCGGAATCGGAAAGATTCGGTGAGCAAGGTCGTTTCCAGATCTATTTCACGGATGCAGGCCCGGTGGAACCCGTTACTTTCGTTCCCTTGACCGTGTAACGCTACAGCCCTCGTTTCGGCCCAACCCGTTGCCGTGCATTCACGTCGGGATGATCCACGCCGGTCGCACGGTCACGGTCAAGTCATCTGACCACACGTTCTGGGTCTACGACGGCGACGAACTCCTCACCGAGGCTGCCCGCACCACCACCCTCTCGATCGCCCGTTTCAAGGTCCGCAAACCCGAACCACCGCGCCCGTTACGGCACGCCAAACCGGACTTGCCATCCTTGCCGCGGGTCGGCCCGCCAGCGGAGGCGGGCGTCGGGGTGGCGGTGGCGGAGGATCCCGGGGCGGCGGCGAACCGCGGCACTTATGCGCCAGCGTCAAGAGGAGTTGGGTCGGACGGTGCAGGGGGTCCTCTACCTCGCAATGGCAGATGGCGATGCATGTGGCGTATGCGTGCAGCCGCTGAGGGTGTTGGCCGCCCGGAGCATGTCCGGGGCACCTTCTGGGAGATGCGGCAGCTGCAGATGGCGATCTACAACCCGGCGGCCGCGATCAGGGGCCGAGTGTCCTGGTATCTGCACGGCCGGCTGCTCATTGATGAGATGAGGGGCTGGGCGGATGATGTCTGGCGACTCCGACGATGGGGGACGACGGTGCCAGGTCGTGACCTTGCCGCACTGCTGAACGAAGCGCTGGGCCGGGACCTGCCACAGCGGTTCGCTGTGACAGGCCGGGTCGCCTTCGCGCCGGCGGTCATGCGTGCGGGGGACCGCACGGCTGCGGTGCACCCGCACGGCTCGGAATTCCGACTCGAGTTCGGGTGGAAGGGCGCCGGGCAGGCGCGTGGGGTGACGCCGGACGCGGTCTCGGCGGCCGGCGCGGCGGCGCTGTGGATCCGCGGGTCCGGGCTGGAGGAGCTCGCCGCCCGGTATCCGTTCGTCGAGTTCTCCGCGATCGCGCTCGCCCGGGAGCGCGGCGACCCGGTCGAGCATCAGTGGCGGACGATGCTGGAATCGGTGGAGGGGGACCCCGAGGGCTTCCACGACCTGATCACGGCGGCATCGGAGAACGCCGTCCTGCGGGGGTGCTTCCCGTACCTGGGGCACCGGTTCGCATTGGCTGAGGACGCGTTCACCCACGACGTGCTCGTCACCGCGTTCTTGATTCGGCCCGGCTGGTACGCGAGTAACCGACTGGCGGAAGGGTGGGGGTTCGAATGGGACGCCAACGCCGCGGTTGCCTACATGGTGGACAACGTGCGCGCACAGCGCTGACCGGGGCCGCAAACGCGTTGCCGTAGGGCGCCGGGTCGGCGGCCGTCGGGTGGCTGCCGGAGCGGTTCGATCAGCTGCCCGTGCGGTCCGCTGTTCCGAGGAACGACGCCCGATTGTGCTGGAAGTCCGGGTACTCAGCGGGTTGGTGTTGCACCAACATCAACTGATCCCGGAGTCGCGGCCATCGTCGCTACTCACCCGGAGAATGGAGGTTGACCGTGTAGGTGGTTGATCTTTGTTCGTAAGCTCGTCGTCGCTTGCCGGTGGAAGTCCGGTCCGGGTAACTGCCAGGAGGCGTTCAGCATGATCGCGACGTTGACCACGAGCAGCATGTACCAGAACAACAACCCGCTCGAAGGCGCCTGCTCCCACGACCGCGGCGGAAGGTTCGGAACGTATGGCTACACGGAAGTACCGTAGGTGGGAGGCCCCGCCGCTGCTGGTCGGAGCCCTCATCGCCGTTGGCTTCCCGGTGGCGGTGCTGGTGAACTGGCCACAGCCGGTAAAGCCGCCGCTGCTGGCGGGATGTGCGGTCGCCGTGCTGCTGGTGATGTGCTACATCGACGGGCCTGCCGTGTGGGTCTCGGTGGGCCCGGAACAGGTGACCGTCGCCAACTGGCTTGTCATCCACCGGGTGCCGAGGGGTCTGGTGGACCGGGTTGAGGAGGTCGACCGGCTCGGGATGGATCTGGTCCTGACGGACGGCACGAAGATCGGGCTGGGCGCGTGGCAGCCCAGCCTGGTCCCGGCGACCTCCCGCTCGCGCGGCCGCAGCGCGTACCGGTCGCGGCAGCTGCTGGCGCTGTTCGCCGACCTGCCGGCGGCCCCGACCGGAGGCGTCGTTCGGCGGCGGCCACGGCTGGTCAACATCGCGCTGCTCGCGGCGCCAATAGTGGGGTTCTGGATCGTCCTGGGGCTGTGAGCGGTGTTCAGGCCGCGGTCCACGCCTGGAGTGCCACGCTCGCCGCAGTCTGGTCGGCGCAGCCGGCGGCATGGCCGGTCAGCAGCCCGAGGCCGGCAGCGCAGACGACGACCGCGCCGACGCAGCAGGCGATGACGAGGCCCAGGATCTCGTGGTCATCGCCAGGGTCCTGCCGCGCGGCGCGACGACGGGGGAGTGGTGATGACATACCTCCAGAAACACAAAAGAGCGCGCCTGTGCGCGCGATGAGCGGCGAAGCTGTGGTGCAGGGGCGGGCGATGCGCAGCGTGTCGCGAACGCCAGAGCGGGTGCCCGGGTTCGGGGCGGTGGCCGGCGAAGAACCGACGCAGCCGGTGGAAGCGTGAGGACCGTCGCGGTGACCCGAGGTGGCTGACCCAGGCGAAGGGTCCGCCACCTCGAGCTGTGCCGGGGCGTGCCTGCTGAAGAAGGGCGAGGGACAGCAACGCCCCGCGGGTCAGTGCGGCCCGGGCCGCACGGGCGCCGGCACGGTCAGCCGGTAACCGGCACGGCGTCGATCCGCACCGGCGGGATCCGGCCCCACGACGCGGCCAGGGTCTGCGGCCACCTCGGGTGTCGGATCACGTCGTACTCCTGGACGTGGACGGCGTGCCAGCGTTCCGCCGGTGCGCCCTGCCGTAGGTGTCGCTGCCCGTCGTCCGGGGTGCCGGCGAGCGCCGGGTGTGTCGCCGTCCGGTACGTGCTGCGGGCGCCGGACAGCATCGGGCACGCCTGGGCGCTGTACGCGGCGCACGGCGGGCACGTCGCCGGTTCTGACGTGCATCGCAGCCGCAGGTCGGACCGGCGGGCGAACAGTACCGCCTCGTCCGGCAGCGGCCGGCCGCAGATCTGGCACCGCTGCTCGTGCAGGCACTGGCGTTGGCTGGCGGCGGCGAGGCTGCCGAACAGGTACACGCCGCCCGCAGTCACCGGGGTGATCCACGGGACGACGAGGCCGCCGGCGACGGGCCGGTCGAGCAGGTGCGGCGGGACCACCGGTGGAGTCGTCATCTACACCCCTCCAATCAGCACGGCACTGGTGAGGTCCTCGAGGACGTCGGCGGCGCTGGTGACGACCCGGACCTGCGGGTCGGCCCGCAGGACCCGGTGGCAGCCTTCCGACATCGCCGATGTCACCGGCCCGGGCACGACCATCCCGAGGCGTCCGTACCGCATCGCCCGCCGCAGTGTGGCCAGCGCGGCCCCGCGTGCCGGGCTCTCCACGACGACGGTGCCGGCGCTGACGGTGGCGAGCAGTCTCCGGTTCGCCTGCCAGCGCCGGTTGGTCGGTCGGGCGTCCGGCGGCCACGCTGTCAGCAGCAGCCCGGTCTCCGCGATCCGGTCGTACAGGCTGATGCTCGCCGCCGGGTACAGCTGCTGCAGCCCGCACGGCAGGAGCGCGACCGGGTTGCCGCAGGTGGCGGCTGCCCGCAGGGCGGTGCTGTCGATGCCGGGTGCGCCGGTCGTGACGACGGTGCGGCCGGCGACGGTGATGCCGAGCGCGAGCTCCTCGGCGGTCCACAGGCCGTACGCGGTGGCGGTGTGGGTGCCGGTGATCGTCACCGCTGTCGCCGGTTGCGGTAGCGGGGCGGGGCCGAGCGCCCACAGGCAGACGGGCGTGTATCCGCCGGCGGCGTCGACGTCGGTGAGGCCGGCCGGCCAGTCCGGGTCCTCGGGGATGACGACCCGGCACCGGGTCTGTGCGTCGGCGACGGCGTCGGTGGACACGGCGAGCCGGTCCCGGAACGTGCCGGGACGGTCGCGGACCTCGGGGCGCAGCAGGTCGGCGTCGGGTTCGCCGGCCGTGAGCCGGTCGAACGCGGCCGCTGGGCCGTGCTCGGCGATGAGCTGGATGACCTCCCGGCGGCCGGGTCCGAAGACCCAGCTGAGGTTCGCCCGGGCGGTCCGGGCCTCGTCGCCGCTCATCGTGTCACCGGCGGTACCGACGGGTGACCATGCCGGGGATTGCTCGAGCAGGCGCGCGGGCTGCGGTCCGGTGGTGCTGTGCTGGTGTTGCCTGGCCATCGGTGTGTGGCCTCCTGTTCCCCGCCTCGTGGCGGCGGACAGGCTGGGGCGGTGCGGCCCCAGCCTGCCCGTAGGCACGAGGTGTGGGACCGCGACCGCCGGGTCGGCGGCTGCGGGACGGTGTACGGCTACTGCATCGGCGGCTCCATGCCGCTGTCCGGCCGGTGATGAGCCAGCAGGAGCTCGGCCAGCTCCGGCGGGACGCTCTCGTCGAGCAGTTGCAGCAGGATCGCCGCGAGGGCGTGACCGGGGTCGTCGCTCAGGGCCCGGTGCACGGCGAGGCGGGCGAGCTCCGGCCGGTGGGTGCGCCACGCCACGTACCCGGCGAGGCATGCCGGACCGGCGACGTAGCCGGGGATCGCCCGGCGGGTCAGGCCCAGCCACAGCCGCAGGTGCCACACGTCGCTGCCGTCGGTACGCAGGTACGCGAAGTCCCGGACCTCGTCGCTGCGCAGCAGTGCGATCAACTCCGCCGAAGCGAGGTCGTCGAGCGTGCCGCCCTGCTCGCAGCGGCGCACGGCCGCGTCCACCGCGGCGCGGCCCAGCCGGAGCACCGCCCGGTCCGGTGACCCGGACTGGGCCGCGGTCGTGTCCAGCCGCGCCCGGACCTGTTCGAACGCTGCCAGCATCGCTGCCGCGGCGGTGCCGGTGACCGGCGCGACCGCCGCCGCCAGGTCCGCGCCGACCACCGCGGGCCGCGACGGTCGATCCGGGGCGGTGCGGGTGAACGGCACCGGGTCGCCGAGCGGCACCTCCGGACGGTGCACGTCGTGTTCGACGTACCGTCCACCGGTGACCCGGACGAGGTGCATGACGGGCAGGCCGTGCACGGTGAACACCGCCGTGGCGACGTCGAACAGCGTGGCGGCCAGCCGGGCAGGACCGTAGCCGACGACGACGAGGTCGACGCTGTCCCGGGCGGTGCACTCCGCGGCGATCGCGTGCAGGAACCCGGTCGTCGCGGTGACCGTCGGCGTGGTCCCCGGCGGGTCGGTGTCGTCGGGCAGGTCGAGGTAGGCGACCGTGCGGCGCGCGGCGCCTGGATGGCGTTCCGAAGGAGAGCATGCTGGGCTTGGAACTCCTCGACAATCTCGCCGCAGCGCTACAACGACCGGCTTACCGTGGGCGGCACAGGGCGTGCTACGGGCGGTGACGGTCGTTGCTGTGTTTGTGTGGGTTCCTCGTGCCTGTGGTAGGTGATGCAGGCACGAGGTGTCGATTCGAGGCGAGGAGCCGAACGTGTCGGTCGCTGATGACGATCAGGACCTGTCGTGGCTGGCGGGGGATGCGCTGACGGTGCGGCGGGTGTTTGATCAGATGCCGTTGCTGGTGACCGCGTTGGAAGGCGACGCCGCGCAGCTGCGGGTGGTGGCGATGACGGCGCAGTACCGGCAGTTCGTCGGCCGGCAGGACGTCGTCGGCCGGATGCTGCGGGAGGCGTTCGCCGAGTTCGCCGGCCAGCAGATCCTGGAGTTCTTCGAACGCGTCGCGGTCACCGGGGTCGCGGAGACAGCCCGGGAGTTCCGCATCACGTTCGACCGGCCGGACCTGGGTGATCAGGTCGAGGTGTTCGTCGACTTCACGATCAGCCCGTTCTACGGCCCGGACGGCCGCCTCGTCGGCGCGCTCGGCAACGTGCAGGACGTCACCGAACGGGTCCGGGAACGCCAGGCCGCGCAGGCCCAGGCCGCGGAGGCGCAGGCCCGCTACGAACAGGCCCGCGACGTGATCAACGCCCTGCAGCGGGAACTGCTCCCCGCCGGCGTCCCGGTCCTGCCCGGCCTCGAGGTCGCCGCAAGCTACCTCCTCGCCGACGCGGAGACCGCGGCCGGCGGGGACTGGTTCGACGCCGTCGTCCTGCCCGACGAGCGGGTAGCGCTGATCGTCGGCGACGTCGTCGGGCACGGCCTCGCCGCGTCGGCGACGATGGGCCAGCTGCGGGTCCTACTGCGCGAGCAGCTCCTGGCGTCCGGTGACCTGTTGACCGCACTGACCCGGGTCAACACCGCCGCGGCATGGGTTCCCGGGGCGAAGGCAGCCACCGTCTGCGTGGCCGTCCTCGATCCGGCCACCGGCACTGTCACGTACTGCACGGCGGGTCATCCGGCCCCGCTGCTGCTCCCCGCTGCGGGTGAGGCCCGGTTCCTGCCGATCAGCGGCGCGGGCCCGCTCGGCGTCGGCGGCACGTTCACCGCAGCGGTGCTCGGCACCGCCACCCTGGACACCGCGGACACGATCTTGCTGTACACCGACGGCATCCTCGAACGGCCGGGCACCACCATCGCCCAGTCCAGCGTCGAGCTCGCCCAGGTCGCCGGCGACATCGCCGCCGGGTACGGGATCCGCGACGACGGTCTTCTGCCCACGCAGCGAATCTGCGGGCAGACCCTGGAACTGCTCACCCGCCGCACCGGCCGCGCCGACGACATCACCCTCCTCGCCGGACGCCGCACCAACCCACCCAAATCGCTGAACCTGACGTTCAGCCTCGTCGGCGACGACCAGCTCGAAGTCCTGCGCACCGAACTCAGCGACTGGCTGGCCGGCTGCGGCGTCGACGCGCACGACGACGGGGTGGTCCGCCACGCCGTGGTCGAGCTGGTCACCAACAGCCTCGAACACGCCTACCTCGACCGGGCCGACGCCGACGCTACCTGCGAACTCACCGCAACCATCGGCCCGGACGGGCACCTGCACGCGCAGGTCACCGACCGCGGCACGTGGCGGAAACCGCAGCCATCACCGGACCGCGGGCTCGGCCTGCAACTGGCCGAGGCGATGGTCGACCACCTCCGCATCCGCCACGACCAGCACGGCACCACCGCCACCATCGACCTCACCCTCACCCGCCCGGCCTGGCTGCTGACCACCGACCAGCTCAATGCCGGACACCCCGCCCGACCCCCCGGCCAGAGCGAACCGCTGCTCATCCTCGACCAGCCCTGGGCCCCCACCCCACGGATCCGCGTCGACGGACCGATCGACGCCGCCACCACCAACCATGTCGAGAGGGCCCTGCGCGAAGCCGGCGCAGTCGGCACCCGGAACCTGACCGTGGACCTCACCGGCGTCACCCACCTGGCCAGCGCCGGCGTCGCCGCACTGCACCGGCTCACCGCCATCCACCACACCAACGACACCACCCTGCAGCTGTACGCACCCATCGCCGGCCCAGCAGACATGATCCTCACCCTGGTCGGGCTCAACCACACCACCCACGACCCCCACACCACACCCGGCAACGACGAGGCCAAGGCAGCTCCGGACCACGGTCCCGACGACCCCGTGGAGCAGTAGCCTCGGTAACATCACCCGGCGACGCAGCACCGCGACAACTACCGGCCCGGACATGACCGCAGGAGGGGTCACCCGCACGAGTCGGCGGCCGTAACCCGGTGCCATGGGATACGCATCACGCCGGGACAACCCACGAACCGTTCGGCGGTCGGTCATAGACGGTCTGGTGTCCCACCCCGAAGCTCATGCCCGGTCGTCCCTAGCAGGGCCGGACACCATGACGCACTGCATCGCGCTGTCCGGGCGACTCGCCGGCGCTGGTGTCAGCTGGACAAGCTGCGGTTCAGACCACGCTGACCGCCACCCTGGCACGCCGGCGGCCCGAGTGCGATCTGGTGGCTTCGTCCGTGGATTTCGAAATCCGTTTGTCAGCGAGCTCCGGTTGCGGGGAGGGAGAGGCGTGCGTCCCCTCGAGTCTCAGAGTGCTGTAGGCCGGTAGCGAAGTGCTTCGTCGACGATGGCCTCGGCCGAGGCGCCCACCAGGTGGGGAGGCGGCCAGTGGATGAGGTCGCTGACTCCAGGGCGAACGGTGTTGGTCTCGAGCACGAGCAGGTAGTAATCCCTGTCGTCGTCCATCGCCTGGATCTGGATGCGGCGGACGATCTCGACCAGCTCCTCTCGGCTGACGTCCGGGACCTTCGGCCAGGCCGGACGGGCCGCTTCCAGGGCGAACTCCTCGATATTGCGCCACGACCCGTACGTCATGAAGTCGTAGGGCTCGTACGTATGCCCGGTGTCCTCGTTGAACGCGGCGATGTCGGCTCTCGCGTCAGCACCCGACTCCAGAAGCTCTACGACGGTGTGGATGGCTGCGCAAAGTTGTTCGATGCGGGTACTGGGAATGACGGGTGGACTGAGTTCGGGGCGGAGTTCCACAGCTGCACAACCTACGCCCGATGGCAAGATCCAGTGCGCTGTCATCGGCTACCGCGCGCCGCAGCCAGCCCGGACAATTGCGCCCTGTAGCGATCGGATCGCGGCATGTGCGTGCAGCTGATCAAGCCGTCCTGGTGGTCAACGTCGTGCACGGCGCCCGGCATGATCGAGCGCTCCCGCGCACCGCGGGCGCGTCGACGCACTTGATCGTGTCGGCGGCACGGTGAACGAGCCGCCGACGAAGCTGGTGAAGATCCGCCCCTGTACCTCGTCCGCCGGCTCATACGTCGCCTGCTCCTCCGGCCCGCCATCCACGACGCACATGTCGACCCGGAACTGGTCCGAGCGGTACGTCCCCGCGTCCGGCTGCAGATCGACCACCTGCGGCGCGTAGACCGGCATCTCCACCTCGCCGAACCGTCCGACCAGCAAATGCAGCAACTCGTCGTGCAGCGCCAACGCCCCCAAATCGTTGCCGTTCCATGCCTTGGTATACACATGCGACGCATCGTGGAAAGGAACCACCGTGGGTTACGAGACCACGTTCACCGGCCAGGTGACGATCGCTCCTCCGCTGAACCAGCACGAGATCGACTTCCTGCTGGCGTTCGCCGAGACCAGGCACGAGCCACGGTCCACCGGCCCCTACGCCCTCGGCTACGGCGACGAGATCGACGGCGCCCCGGACCCGGACAAACCTGGGTACTGGTGCAAGTGGGCGCCGACCGCCGACGGCACCGCGATCAGCTGGAACAAACACGAGAAGTTCTACGAGGCCGATCTCTGGATGGGGTACCTGGTGCACACGTTCCTGAAGCCCGATGCCACCGTCGCGCGGGAGCGGGTCGACCCGGTGCCGGGCCGGGTGTATCCGCCCGCGCTGGACAGGTTCACCTTCGACCACGTCGTCGACGGCGTCATCGAGGCCGAGGGCGAGTGGCCCGACGATCGGTGGCGCATCGAGGTGCGCGCCAACGCCATCTACGTGGTCCGGCTGCTGACCGAACCGGACCACGCCGAGTACCCCCGCACCCACCGCGACGACTGGACCGACGAGCAGCGGGCCGACTTCGCCGCGCGGACCCGGCACAACTTCGTGTACCTGGTGCAGGACGGGCAGTTGCACGAGGTGGGCCTGGCGGACGGGTCATCGTTCGACCCGATCCCGGCCGACGTGGCCTGAGCGCGGGCCAGGACGTCCGTGTGGGCAGGACGGGGTCGCGTCGGGCTGGTCGACGATGAACAGCTCCCGTGCTGCGGATTCTGCAAGATCGCCGCCGGTCGCTCGGTGAGGACCACACTCGGATGGTTCCCAGCTGCACCAGCTGCTGTTGAAGACCGAGCGTCACGGCGCTTCGAGGCCCAGCACGCACGGCCGGCGGCATGAGCGTGCGTGCCAGGAACTCATCGGCGGCAGGCATCGCAGGCAAGTACCTTGGTGGGTCGCGGCGGAGCTGGGAAGATCGACCGTGAGGTGACCGACGTGCGGACGTGACTGCGGCAAGTGCGAATCGGTGCACGGACTTTCGTGGGCGTGCGGAGATCCGGCACCTGCAGGGTAATGGTGATTGCCACCGGTGCATTCGGCTGCGGGTGTGGGGTGCTGGGAAGACGAGCCAAGCCCTCCAGGCGGATCTGCTATCGGTCGCCTGGCCGGCGCCATGGGGGGCATGCGCCACCGACGGCGCCTTTCCGACGCCGGCTGACGTACGAGCCGTCATTAGCCACACCTTGGAGCACGGATGGCAGCCCGAAAGGCGCGGCGGAACATTCGTGCTGTCCGAAAACGAGCACGCAGCCGGGTTCACCTTGCCCGATTTCCTTCTGACCGATCGGCTACGGACGCCCGAAAGCGGCGATCCCACGGTCCGAGTGATCCGCGCCTACGAGCTTCGTCATCGAGCATGACGGCGTTCCGCACATCGGCAGATCCGGTGCCGTCTGAGACCTGGTTCCCGCCACTCAACGTAGCTCCGGCCGGCCGGCCAGCCGCCGGGCCGGGCCCGCGGCGTCCCGCTACCCCCATCACGAGCACGTCAGCCTGAACTGCAACCTGAATCGGAGGCCCTTCCGACGATGCTGGCCGCGACAGGTGTTCTCGCCGGCGGCACGGCTCGGTTGGCCAGCCGGAACACGTCACCGCCGGAAGTTCGTTGCTGACTATGACGCTTGGCATTTTCTGAGGGCGTCATCGACACTTCGGGCACGCTGCGGTTTACCGTGGACGACCTTGCGCATGCGCCTTTCGTCACCGGTCGCGCGCCGGGGATCGCATGCGCTATGGCTCCGCGTCGATCTGGGAGTGGCTGCACCGCACCTCGATGATCCCTGCCTATTCCGTCGGCACTACACCGGCCGGTTGGTGCGCAGGAGTGCTCCCGGTTCCTGGCGACCTACTCGCGACTCCTGGCGGACTCTGCGGTGGTGTCCTCTTCGGCAGCCTGTCCCCGGGACTGGACGGCAGCGCGTACGCCGAACTGATCAGCCTGGCGAACCAAGGCGGGGTGTCGGCCGTCCTCGACACCACCGGGTCGGGCGTCGTTGCGTTTGTATCGACCTCGACTCAGCGGGCGTGTTCGGGGCGGAGGCCGATGCCGATCACCCGCGCCGGGAGCGCGCGCAAGGCGGGCATCCGGTCGATGATCCGCAGCGGCAGGGGCGGCCGAGTCGGGCGGCCCGAGACCGCGGGTGCGAGCACGGCGCGCTGCAGCGCCCGCTGGACGAGCTGGGTGCCTTTCGTCGGGAAGGTCCGGCGGCGCTGGACGGCGGCGAGCTCGTCCTCGGTCGGCGGGGCGCCTCGCTCGAAGGCGGCCGTGATCACGTGCGCCGCCGCGACCGCGTCCTGGATCGCCAGGTTGATGCCGACCCCGCCGACCGGTGACATCGCGTGCGCGGCATCACCGATGAGCAGGGCACCTGGCACGTGCCAGCGGTATAGGCGGTCCATCCGCACCGTCAGCTTCTTGATCTGATCCCAGTCCGTCAATTCGGCGACCCGGTCAGCCAGGTAGGGCGCCCCGGCGGCGATCCCGGCGCGGAAGGCCGCCAAGCCCCGGCTGCGCAGTTGGTCGTCGCTGCCCTTCGGTACGACGTATCCCATCTGCCAGGTGTCGCCGCGGTCGATGCCGATGAACAGCCGGCCGTCGTCGATCCGGCCGACCAGCCCGGCCGGATCGTCGTCGTGCCTCGGCAGCTTGAACCACAGCACGTCGATCGGCGTGCCGAAGACCTTCGAGCGCAGAGCGAGATCCCGCCGTACCGTCGAATCGCGGCCGTCGCAGGCGACCGTCAGCGCGGCGTCGACCCGCAGCGGTCCGTCGGGTGTGCGGGCGTCGACGCCGACGATCCGCCCTCCCGAGCGGCGCACGCCAAGCACCTCGTGCCGCCGGAGGAGTTCGAAACGGCCCTCGGAGGCCAGCAGTTCGAGGAAGTCCCACTGGGGCAGGAACATGACGTACGGATACGGGGTGTGCAGGCGGCTGAAGTCGACCGGCTGGAAGGAGCCGACGGGGTAGGTGAAGCGGAACTGCCGGATAGTGCGGTGCGGCAGGGCGTGCAGGCGCTCACCCAGACCGAGCTCGTCCATCAGCTGCAGCGTCGACGGGTGGACCGTGTCGCCACGGAAGTCGCGCAGAAACGTCTCATGCTTCTCTAGCACGACCGTGCGGATCCCGCGCCGGCCCAGCAGCAGCGCCAGGACCAGCCCGGCCGGGCCGCCGCCCACGACGCAGACGTCCGTCTCCACGCCTCAGCCCTCCAGTAGCCGTCCGATCACCTGAGGGCCTGGTCCACATCGGGCACCGTCGGCGATCGCGTTGCGTGCGGGAAACTCTCCCCGATCCGCATCAGTGCAAACGCAAGTGTGCGAGCGTTCAGCCGGTCGACGGCGTTGCGAGTCTCCTGGCGGTCCAGGATGACGGTGTACACGCGATCGGAGAGTTCAACACGAACGGTCACAGGCGTGAGGGTCGGTCCACGGCCACGGCCGCAGTTCCGGCAGGAGACGTCGACCAGGGGTGAGTTCGTTTGCCAGCTGCTTCCCGGTGGCAGGTGAATCCCGCACGGGAACCGCCACAGAGACGGCGTCGACCGCCTGGATCACCCAGCAGGTCACACGACGGCGCCGCCGGCGAGTCGCGGATGGCGGGTCGCGGATTGCTCACGGCCCGGCGTACCGTGCCGGCGGTCGCAATGTGTTCCGAATGTGTTCGGACGTTCAGCAATTGACGAGCACGTACGGCCGCATTCCGGCACGCAGCCCATCGCGGGACATGACCTGACACCGGTCTACGGGTCAGAAGGTTAGGGGTTCGAGTCCCTTGGGGCGCACTTGATCGACAGGGTCTGAACTGCAGAGATATTGGGCAGGACGTCGGATCGCTGCCAACCGCGCGGATCGCGGCCAGATGATTTCGGCGTCGCGAGGTGAGCATCGCCGACTGACGGCGCGGGCGGCGGATGTTATTCAGGTCGGGGCGGTGCTCATTGGCGGGTGCCGCACGCCATGTTGTTGATCGTGTGGGCTTCCGGGCCGGTACGGTGCTTTGGAACTCTCCGCCTGGTGGCGTGTGCTGGCGTCGTCGGGCGGAGTCGGACTGCAAGGATGTTCCATGACCGCTGCGCAAGTGCCGTTTCTGCTGCTATTTCTGTCGTTCCTGCTCACATTCGTGACGACTCGGTCCATTACCCGGATGATTCGCGCAGGCGTCGGTCCGTTCCGCAACAACATAGCGGGTGGAGTGCATATTCACCACGCCGTGCCAGGCATCATCCTGACCGTGATCGGTGCATACACGTCAGTCGCTGTAGACGGCCGTCGCCCGTGGGCTGAGGTGTCCGGCGTGCTGATTGGCATTGGGTCGTCACTGATTCTGGACGAGTTCGCGCTGATCCTGCACCTGCAAGATGTGTACTGGTCGCCAGAGGGGCAACTGTCCGTGCAGGTGGTCGCCCTGGCCCTCAGCGGTATGGGGCTGGTGCTGCTCGGCGTGAATCCGCTGACGTCGAGCAGCGGGCTTGGCGCCGGCCACGTCGCCGTTGCCGCCTCGTGGGTGGTGCACATCATGGCGGTCTTGATCTGTGTGCGCAAAGGCAAGTACTCCACGGCGGTCCTCGGTGTCTTCCTCCCGCCGGTGGCCTGGATCGGCGCGGTGCGGCTGGCCCGACCCGGGTCGACCTGGGCTCGTCACCGTTACGATGCGGCTCGGTGCGCTCGGGCGCAGGTGCGGGCCGACGGCGTCGACGCACGGTTCGGCCACTGGGGTCTAACCATCGCTGATCTGGTGGCGGGCCGCCCGTCATCGCCTGACCCGATACCGCCTACCCGGAACTCCTGACGCCTTGGTCGGCCACCTGCATTCACGCACTCGTCGGCGCTGACCGATTTCCTCGCTGCTGCCGTAGCGCGGCCGCTCATCCGGTCGGTTTGCTTGACCGCCAGACTAGCCGAAGGTCCGCACGGCCTGTTCTGACTAGGGAGGCTGATAACGGTTCGGACGTCGTGGAGGAACCATGTCGAACGGTGGAATTTCGATCACACTGTTCGGTCTAGGTCGTGTCTCTTGGATCTCTGGTGGTGAGGTCGCGGAGCCAGATTTTGATGATGGCGACGTCGATGGCGGCCAGGTACATGAAGGCACGTTTGTCGTAGCGGGTGGCGACGGCGCGGAACTGT
>NZ_BAAAQD010000067.1:0-18968 GCF_039531485.1 Dactylosporangium maewongense
ATCATGGCAAACAACCCGAAACCCAGCTCGAAGCAACACCGGGACAGTGCCAGGCCCAGCGTACTGAGTGACGTTCGTAACCAGTACCCGACGCATGCGTCCACCTCCAGCCGTAGCGACAATCAGAAATAGGTACGCGAACATTTGGACTCCGCCTCGCGGCTCCCAAACAGGCGCGGTAGTCGGACAAGCTCGTCGGTGATGTGGTAGGGCTGCCGTTGCAGGCGTACTACGAGCCAACGCTCTCCGACAGCCCCAGCAAGTGCCTCGGCGACGACCTTGTCCGGCTACCCGGTTCGTGATGCGTTTGACTGCTCGATATCTCGGTCATCTCGTCGATTTGCGCCCATGTCTCGTAGATTCCGCGTTCCAGGCAGTTCATCCCCAGTCGGAAGATCGCCGACGGGTCCGGTCGCAGGAGCCGGATTCTCTGCCATTGCCGGTCGGTTTGCAGTAGGTGGCAGCGAGCGTCTCTGAAGGTGCCAAAGGTCCGACGGTATGCGGTTCCGGGTGTGCCCGCCGTCGGTTCGGGTGCGCCATCGCCGAGGTGTGCGGGTGGCCACGCGACCGTGGTGGGGGTCGGGTGGTGTTGCTGGTACAGGTCGATGCCAGGTAAGGGTTCGAGCAGGTGGCGGAACTTGCCGCCGGCCACCAGTGCCCAGCCCGCCGGCTTGGGTGTGTAGGAGTACAGCGGCACCTCGGTGCCGTTGGTCGTGTATGCGATGATTTCGGCGTATGCGGGCAGGTGCAGGTCGGCGAGGTCGGCGGTGACGTACTCGGGGATCAAGTGTTGCCCGGACGGGGTAAAGCCGGTGCCCAGTACGGGCGGCCCGACCCGGTCGGCGGGTGCTATCTCCAGCAGGCCCGGGTAGGTGTCGGCCGTGGGCACGTGGAAGTCTTCTGCATACTCGGCTGGCCAGCGCAGCACGTACACGGGACTGTCCGGCGTTTCGTTTCTGCTGCCGATGATGCTCAGGTCGTTGGCGGCGCGCAGGTGCGCCACGTCGTACTCGCGATAGCAGAACCCGTGTGGGAGCCACTGCCCATGCAGGCAGGCGGCGACCTGATTCGCGCTGAGCACCCGCATCATTCGAGTGCCGGTACGGATTTGGATGCTCGCGCGAATGTGGCGAAGTAGAGGATCGGTGTTGCTGGCCGTGGTCTGGCTGGCCTGATGCAGCCTGGTCCAGTCCAGCGCTCGAATGAGTGGGATGGTGAGCGCCTCGGCCAGCGGGGCGGTGGCGTCGATTCCCTCGATGCTGTCGAGGTGGGTGACATGGACGAACTTGCGATAGGCCCAGGGCGAGCCGTGGCGCGGGTTGGCGATGGAGCCGGGCAACGCGGTATCGGTGAGAAGTTCGAAGGCGGCGCCGTGGGCGATGGCAACCGCGTGGTAGCGCTGGCCTTGGTAGATCACGCGGGTCGACGTCATCGCTGCTCCGTTACGGCACGCCGTGTTTCCGGGGTCGGGAATGGCGACGCAAGCTGTCCGGGGCCCGCGGTGTGCGCGCTCGCGCCGTGCCGCGGGCCTCGTAGGCTCAGCCGCCTGGGTGGTAGTTGGTGGCCAGCGGAGCGGCGAAGAGCGGCGCGACCGAGGTGGTACCGCCCGCGGCGGCGGCATCGGGCCGCACCAGGTAGGTCTCCCGGGCCGGAATCTGGCCTGCTTTGCTGTAGTTCAACGGCGCGACGAGGCCGTCGGTGCGCACATCGCTCAGGCTCTGGAACGCTTTGAGCACGCCGGCACGAGTGAGGTCGCCGTTGGCGCACGCGGTTTCCAAGATCCTGGCCATGATCTCGCCCTGCGCGTAGCCGTACATCACATATGAGGACTGCTGCTGCCCGGCGTAGGTGGTCGCGAACGCGGCGCGGACCCTGGTGGGGCCCGGTTCGGTGGCGGAGAACGGCGCGATGGAGGTCGCGACGAGCAAGCGCTTCTCCAGCGCCGGTCGGGCCGGGCCGGACAGCAGCGCCGGACTGAAGGTTGGCGTGGAGCCCAGGAACGTCGCGTCGTATCCGGTGGCCTCGGCCACGGACACCGCCGATGCGGTCTGCGCCGGCGTGATGCTGAGTAGGACGAATTTCGCACCAGCCGAGCGCAATGCGGTGATCTGGCCGGTGAGATCGGCGTCGGTTGGTTTGACCTTGTGCTCAAGCAGGCTCAGGCCGAGGTTCTTCGCGGCGGCGCGGCTTCCGGCCAGGGCGTTCTCGCCGAAGTCGCCCTCGAGGAAGATGTGGCCGATCTTGTCGCCGCGAGCGAGGCCGCGGTTGTCGGCCAGCCACGACACTCCGTTGATCATTTCGATGTCGTAGGTGGCGCCGGTGATGAGGACGTACGGGTTGCTCAGCAGGTTGGAGGACCACGAGGCGGCGAACGCGAGCATCTGGTCACGGCTAAGGCTGGGCAGCAGCGCCGCGATCATCGGTGAGCCGAGCAACTCGTCGAGGGCGAGTACATCGTTCTTGACCTGGCTGTAGGCGGTGACGGCGTTCTGGGTGTCGTATCCATGGTCCTTGACCGTGAACTCCACCCGGCGGTGACACACACCGCCCTCCTTGTTCTTCTGCTCCCAGTACAGCATCCGGCCCTGTTCGATGGACTTGCCCGGTCCGGCGAAGGCTCCGGTACGGTCGGAGAGCACGCCGAGCCGGATCACCTGGTCGGTGACGCCCGGGCCGGTGGCGAGCCCGCCGGATGTGTTGCTGGTGCCGGCCGGTCTGGTACTGCAGCCGGCCAACAGCGCCACTGCGAGGGCGAGGGCGGCGTGCTGCCGCCAGTTCAGGTTGATCGATGCTCGTCGCATCGGCTGATCTCCGTTCAGTGGTTGGGGTGGTTGACAGTTACCTGGCGGCGGGCAGCCAGCCTGCGCTGTACACGCGCAGCGCAGGCTGCGACGCCGCCGGGTTCGATGAGCAGCAGGGCGACGATCGCAGCGCCGTAGAGGAGGGTGGCGGCAACGCTGGGCGTGAGGCCGCCAGACCCCGCGGCGGCCAGACCCGGGATCACGTCGGTGTAGCGTTCGAAGATTGCCGGGAGGGTTGCGACGAACGTCGCGCCTGCCACGGCTCCCGACGCCGAGCCCAGCCCGCCGATGACGGCCATCGCGAGGTACGCCACGGACAGCTTGACGCTGAACGTGTCCGGCACGACCCGTCCGTAGGCGAGCGCGAGCAGCACCCCGCCGACTCCGGCGTAGGCGGATGAGACGGCGAACACGCGCGCCTTGTAGACCGTGACCGGAACACCCATGACCCCGGCCATGAGCTCGCGGTCCCGCAGTGCGCGCAGCGCGCGGCCGGGGCGTGCCCGGATCAGGTTGCGGTAAAAGAGGTATGCGGCGACGACGACGGCCAGGCCCAGGTACCACAGCCGTGCTTCCCGGCCGAACGGCACGCCGGCGATGTAGAGGGTTGCGTCAGGGTTGTCGTCGAACTGGATTCCGGCCAGCGTGAAGATGGGCACGTCACGGCCGTTGACTCCGCCGCTCAAGGCTGGCGTGTTGAACAGCAGATGCTCGCCGAGGAACACCAGGGCCAGTGATGCGATGCCCAGGTAGATGCCGCGTAATCTGGCGGCGATGGGGCTGAACAGCACACCGGCGAGACCGGCCAGGCAGGCGGCCAGCGCCGCGGCGATCACCGGAGGCAGTCCCAGGCCGATCTGCTGTATCGAACCGGTCGACTTCGGTTGGCCCGCCAGGACGGTGTACCCGTACGCGCCGACGGCCGCGAAGAACGCGTGCCCGAGCGAGAGCTGGCCCGCCTGCCCGAGCAGCATCGTCAGGCCGAGGGTGGCCACGACGGCGGCAAAGGCGAACAAGGCGAGTTGCAGCCAGAACACGTCGGCGTACAGCGGCGCGGCGAGCCCGGCTGCGACGGCCGACAATCGCAAGGTAATGCGCAGGCGTGACCGGCGGGTCGACGGGGTGGTTGGCGTCGGGTGCGGTTTCGCGTCGGCCACGGCGGCGGGGCGTTCAGACACGATGGATCTCCCTGGTTCCGAACAAGCCGGCGGGCCGGGCGAGTAGGACGGCAATCATGACGGCGTAGGGCATCACCGTGTGGAAGCCCGCGCCCAGCACGGTCAGGTGGCTGGCGTAACCCTGGGTGAGCACCTCCGCGACACCGACGATCAGGCCGCCTGCGACGGCGCCGCTGGTGGAGTCGAGGCCGCCGATGACGGCCGCGGGAAACGCGCGCAGGGCAATCGTTGCGCTGGCCGGTTGCAGTCCGGGGGATGGGAAGACGGTGATGAACGCGCCCGCGACGGCGGCAAGCGCGCCGGCCAGCAGCCACGCGAACAGTTCGACCCGCGAACGGCGTACCCCCATGAGTGCCGCGGTCTCGGCGTCCTCCGCGGCGGCGCGCATCGCCACACCCCAGTCGGAGAACCTGAACCAGAGGAAGAAGGCCGTGATCAGCACCGCTGATGTGGCGAGGGCCGCGAGACGAGCCTGCGGGATGGTCAACTCAGATAGGTGGAGGACCTTGTCCTGCCAGGGATCGTGCGGCGGCAGGATGTCGCTGCCGATCCGGCGGACGATGTCCGTCTCGATGATGACATCAACGCCGATGGTCATGATGGCGATCGCGGTCACGGAACGGCCGGCCATCCGGTACACCAGGAACCGCTGGATCACCGCCGCGGCCACGAGCACACCGGCGATCGCGGTCAGTACCGCGAGCGGATAGGGCAGCCCGTCCGCACCGAGCCGCACGGTGAGGTACGCGCCGATCAGGACCAGGGCAGGGTGGGCGAAGTTGACCACTCCCCCGGCCTTGAAGACGATGACGAAGCCGAGCGCTAGAAGGGCATAGATGGCGCCCTGGGACAAACCGGCGAGTAGGAGTTGCAGGAACTGGGTCATGTCAATGGACTCCGGGTTCGGCGCCGTCGACGCCGAGGTAGGCACGCTGCACCTCGGGGTCGCGTTGGATCTGGTTCGGGGTGCCGTCGGCGATCAGCCGGCCGAAGTCAAGGACGCTGACCCGGTCGGCGATGCCCATCACCAGCCCCATGTCGTGTTCGATGAGCAGGATCGGGATTTCCAGCTCATCGCGGATGTCGCGGACGAGGTGCGCGAGGCCCGCTGTCTCGTGGGCGTTCATGCCCGCGGCCGGTTCGTCCAGCAGCAGCAGGGCCGGTTCCAGACACAGCGCTCGGGCGATCTCCACCCGTTTCTGGTCGCCGTAAGGCAGCGTGCCCACCGGAATGTCGAGCCGCTCGGCCAGGCCGACGAAGGCAGCAATCTCGCGGACCCGGGCACGGTGGCGGCGTTCCTCGTTGCGGGACCGAGGCAGCCGCAGACCCGCGGCCACAAACCCGGTCCTGGTCAGCAGGTGCCGGCCGAGCAGCAGGTTGTCTTCCACGCTTTCGGTGTTGAGCAGCGCGATGTTCTGGAAGGTACGCGCGATGCCCAGCCGGGCAATGGCGTGTGGCGCTCGGCTCGTGAGGTCGGTGCCGTTGAACCGCACCGTGCCGGCGTCCGGCGAGTACACACCGGAGATGACGTTGAAGAGGGTCGACTTGCCAGCGCCGTTGGGTCCGATGACGGCGTGCACCGACGCGTCCGCGACCTCGAATGACACGTTGTCCAGCGCGGTGAGGCCGGCGAACCGGACGGTGATCGTATCGACCGACAGGATGCTCGTGACTGTGGTGGCGGCATGGGTGCTCATCGCGTCCACCTGGTCAACCGCGGCCGGGGTCCACTCTCGGCCAGTTCAAGGCCGACCGCTGCTTGGATGTCTCCGCCCAGGTACAGGTCGCGGACATCTTCGTTGGCGGCCAACGCCGCCGCCGGGCCGGACAGGGAAACCTCACCGGTGGTCAATACGAGGGCCTGAGAGGCGACGCCGAGTGCCATCGCGGCGTTCTGCTCGACGAGCATCACGGTGGTACCGCGCTCGTTGATGTCGGCGATGATGTGTCCGATCTGCGCGATCAATGCAGGGGCGAGGCCCAGCGACGGCTCGTCGAGCAGCAGCAGTCGCGGTGAGGCCATCAACGCCCGGCCGATCGCCAGCATCTGCTGTTGCCCTCCGGACAGCAGCGCCGCGCGCTGGTCGCCGCGGTCGTGCAGGATCGGGAACAGCTCGTACACCAGGCGGCGGGCGTGTGCGGTGGCGGACCGGTCGCGTTTGCCGAAGGCGCCGATGCGCAGGTTCTCCGTGACAGTCAGCCCGGAGAAGATCCGCCGGCCCTCAGGCGCCTGCACGACTCCCGCAGCGACGATTTCGGCGGGTGAGCGGGACAGCAACGACTCACCGTCAAACGTGATCTCGCCGTGTTCGACTCGACCGCGGTGCTCGCCGAGCACCCCGGAGATCGCCCGCAACAAGGTGGTCTTGCCCGCGCCGTTGCTGCCGAGCACGGCGACGATCGCGCCGGCTGGGACATCCAACGACACGTCCCGTAATCCAAGGACGGTGCCGCCGTAGGCGACACGGATATTGCGTACTGTGAGCATGCTGAGCCCTTCTGAGCAGGATGGACGATGCGGTTGCGCCGAGTAGCTCAGCCGGTTGGCGGCGTCAACGCACCCGGTGCGTCGGCGTACCGGTCTCGCAGTTCGCGTTTCAGCACCTTGCCGGACGGTCCTATTGGCATCTGCTCGACGAACTCCACCAGCCGCGGATACTTGTGCCGTCCCAGCCGCTCCTTGGCCCAGGTGACGATCTCTTCGGGTTGCACCACGCCGGCTTGTTGATCAGCGACGATGACTGCGCAGACCTCTTCGCCGTACGTCGGATCTGGCAAGCCGATCACGGCCACCTGGACGACGGCGGGGTGGCGGCTCAACACCTCTTCGACCTCCCGCGGGTAGACGTTGAACCCGCCCCGGATCACCAGGTCTTTCTTCCGGTCGACGATGCTGATGAAGCCGTCGGCGTCGCGTACCCCGATGTCGCCAGTACGCAGCCAGCCGTCGACGACCGTCACGGCAGTCGCGTCGGGGTCGTCGAGGTATCCGGCGAAAACGTTGTGGCCGCGGATGACGATCTCTCCTGCAGTACCGTCGGGCAGCAGTTCGATTTGGTCGGACTCGGGCGCTGCGACGGCGACCCGGACGCCCCAGACCGGATGCCCGACCGTGCCCGGCCGGCAGCCGAAGTCGGGCTGGTTGAACGCGGCCACCGGCGAGGTTTCGGTCAGGCCGTAGCCTTCGTAGATCTTCGTGGCGAAGGCTTCCTCAAAGCGCTCCAGCACCGCGACCGGAAGCGACGCCCCGCCGGAGACGGCCAGACGCAGGTGCCCTGGACGTCGTTCGTCGTTGCGGGCGGTCTCCAGGAGCGTCACGTACATCGTCGGAACACCCATGAAGACCGTGACCTCCTCGCTGATGAGCAGGTCCAGCGCGGCTTGACCGGAGAAGCGCGCCATCAGGGCCAGGGTCGCCCCGGCGCGGAAGGCCGCGTTCATCGCGCAGGTCTGTCCGAAGGTGTGAAACAGCGGCAGGCAGCCCAGGACGACGTCATCCGACCGCAGACCGAACAGGTCACGCGAGACACTCGTGTTGAGCAGGAGGTTGAGGTGCGTCAGCATCGCCCCCTTGGGGCGGCCGGTCGTACCGCTTGTGTACAGCACCGCGGCCAGGTCGTCCGGCTCCCGCGGCACCGGCCAGTCGAGCGAATCACCAACGGCGGCGGCCGCAAGGCAGCCGACGGCCTGACCTTCGGCGGACAACTGCGTCTCGATGTCGACCAGCGGCACTCCGGCCAGGTGCGCCGCCGTGACCGCGTTCTGCCACAGGACGCCACCACTGACGAGGTGGGACGCGCGGCTGTGCGAGAGGACGTAGGCGGTCTCCTCGGGCGTGGCAAGCGCGTGTAGCGGTACGACCACCGCACCGGCCGCAGCGACGGCATAGTAGGCGCGTGGAAAGTCCGGCACGTTGGGCAACAGCACACCCACCCGGTCCCCGGGTCGCACCCCGAGCCCGCGCAGCAACCCCGCCCACCGTCGCGCGTCATCCCACAGCTGCCGGTAGGTCAACCGGACTGCACCGCCGATCACCGCCGTCCGGTCTGGAAATCGTTGTGCGGACTCGGCCAACACGTCAGCGAGGTTGAGACTCATAGACTTCTCCCCGGAGTTTGTTGACAGGTGGGTGCGATCGCCGCATCCACGAGGGCAAGGTTCGGGTTGAGCGTTTGGCGGTGCCGACGTCATGTGCCGACCCAGCTGCGTTACGAAAGAGCGTGCGGGTGGCGTCGAAACAACGCCATGTGCAGATGCCCAACAATTACCCCCATGTTTCTGGGCAGTTGCCACGGCGTGACGTCCCCATTCCCGGGCCGATCCCATAGGATCGCGATGTGGTGAACCGCCGCCATCCAGCGAGCCCCGTCCCTGCGTCGGCAGCCCGACTGCTCCGGCCGCTGGCCGGCGCGCTGCTCAACGACCTGGACAGGCTGACCGACGAGCTGGTGGTCGACATACAACAGCACGGCCTGCTGTACGCCACCGAGGCTCGGGTCACCCGGGCCGACCTGTGGGCTACCTCGCACGCCAACGTCAGGCGGATTCTGCAGCTCCTTGCCGGATCCGTGCCAACGGGCACCGATCCACTCGACGCGCCGCGCGACACCGGACGACGCCGGGCCGAGCAGGGCATGCCGCTGGAAGCCGTCCTCCAGGCATTCCGGCGAGGCGGCCGAGTGGTCTGGCACGCGATGGTCGAACATGCCCGCAACACACCCGACGTCAATCACGACACCCTGCTCGACTGCGCCACCGCGATCTGGGAAGTCATCGATCGGCAGTCGTCCGCCGTCGCCGTCGAGTACCGGCTCACCGAAATGGAACTGCACAAGCGCGACGCGACCCGGCGCGAGGCCCTCTTCGAGGCGTTGCTCGACGGACACGGCGACAACTCCACGGTGCTGCAGGCCGCAGCCACCGCGATCGGGATACCGATCACCGACCGCTACCTCGTCGCGGTCGCCGTTCACGACCCGGCGAACGTTCCGGCACTGCCAACCCCCTCATTCGCGCTACGCGCCATCGGGGTCTGGTCCTACTGGCGGGCCCGGCCACACGCGCACATCGGCCTCATCCGCATGTGCGGCCGACCGGTCGACGAGATCATCTCCGCGCTGCGGACCTTGCCCGGCAGGACGATCGGCCTCTCCCCAGAACTCAGTTCACTCGCCGCCCTCGGCGAGGGCCGCAGCCTCGCCGAGCATGCCCTCCGCACGATCCCCACCGGCCGGCCCGACGTCGCCTGGCTGGACGAACGGTTGCCGGAAGCACTTCTGTGCGACGCCCCAGCGATCGCCAGCCGCCTCGTCGACAGGTACCTGGCACCCATCCTGCAGGCACCCGAAGGCGAAAGCCGTCAGCTGCTCCACACCCTGCAAACCTGGCTCGACTGCGGTGGATCAGCCGGTCGAGCCGCCACCATCCTGTTCTGCCATCGCAACACCGTGCTCAACCGGCTGAGCCGGATCGAAAGCCTCACCAACCGGTCCACCGACTCCGGCCGCGACCGCATGGGTTGGGCATTGGCACTGCAGGCCCTGCCGCTGCTGACAACACTCGGCACGCCATCCGACCAACCCACCTACCCCCCATCGTCGTTGCCGGATACCATGCCTTCCGCGTCGACTCCGGCTTGACGGCCAGCGGCTCGATCGGTGAAGTGTCAGTTGCGCCGCTCGCGTGCGCGTCCGCAGGTCCAAGGGGGCAAGTGTCCATCAGCGGATACACGCCGTTTCAGGACAGCCACGTCGAGACCGCACACGGCCACCGACCCCTTGCCGCTACACGCGTTACCTACACTGCCGATCTGCTCGGCGGCCGTCATGTGTGCGTGCGGTCGGGCCAGACAGCGCTCATAGCCTCGAGGGTGGGCTGGAGCACCGCCTCCACGAGTGACTCGGTACGAAGATGTGTGCCGCATTGGTAGTCCGGATTGCGAACCATCGTGGCAAAGGCCGTCCGGTTCGGATACATGACCAGCAGGACCGCATCCCACTGTTGTCCGGTCTCGGCAACCAGAGCGGACTGGCCCAGGCCGTAGTAGATGATCTGTCCGCCGACCTCTTCGGCGAACGGACGGAAGTGACGCAGGTACTCGGCATAGCGCTCCGCTGCGCCCGATGCGAACCGGAGCAGATTGAGCATGACGACGGGTTGGCCGTCTTCCTCAGCCATCAGACGTTTCAAGTCGGCGCCAAGCGGATTCACGGCCATTGCGGATCCTTCCGATTTGTTGGTGAGGTGCTCCGGGTTTGATGGAAGGCATTGCGTGCCTCCGCCGAGGCGATGCCCGTAGCGGTGAGCACCCCCGGGCCCGCAGGGCATAGGGGCGGTTCACCGACGTCCGAACCCGGGAACTTGATGATCTCGTACAGCGTTGGGCCCCGGCGACGGTCCGGGAAGGTCTAGGCAGCACAGTCGATCGCAACCTCTAGTAGCGAGGTGGCGGTCCACCCTGGTACTGCCGAGTTGGCTGGCTGGTCCAGCAGACGGTCGCGGCGGCGACGAGGTTGCGTATCCGCGCGGCTCGCAGTTCGGCTGCCCGTTGTGCGGGGCCGTACTGGTAGGCGCTCACGTAGCGTGGTGCGCGTACGCCGAGCCAGGCGCCGTACAGTACCGAGACCTGACCGTGATCGTCTACTGTGGACATCCACCGGGGTCCTGGGGTGACGTTGGGAGCGGCCCAGACGTCGCCGCTAGCGTCCATCAGTTCCAGTCCTGACGGCCCGAGGCGCACGCTCCAGCCGGGGAGCGTCACGGGCGACGATGCGTCCAGTGGAAACCGTCCGAAGCCGCCTCGCACGAGCAGCTCTACCTGCAGGTCGAAGGTGCGGCGGGTCTGCGGGTCGACGGCCATCAGCGGCTCGGCCGGTTCCAGCAAGAGGATGGCTGCCGGGCGGACATTATTGACGGTCCACCCAAGTGACGGATCGTCGGCGAGCAGAGGGCGCCCGGCCGTCTCACACCCGGCCATAAGCCGGCTGATAGTGGTCCAGTCGGGCCCTGGCGGCGTGCATGGTGGTGTGACAGAGGGTTGGGCAGCGGCGAGCGTGTGGTTGGCGGGCATGGCGGCACCCCTCTGGCGCGACGGCTGGCTCAGGCGTGCAGGAGGTGTCGGGCCATGACGATGCGTTGGACCTGGTTCGTGCCCTCGTAGATTTGCGTGATCTTGGCGTCGCGCATCATTCGCTCGACTGGGAAGTCCTTGGTGTAGCCGTAGCCACCGAGCAGCTGCACCGCGTCGGTGGTGATCGCCATCGCGGCGTCGGAAGCGAAGCATTTTGCCGCGGCGCCGAAGTAGCCCAGGTCAGGATCGCTGCGTTCGGACTTGCCAGCCGCTACGTAAGTCAACTGCCGGGCCGCCTCCAGCTTCATGCCCATGTCCGCGACCATGAACTGCAGGCCCTGGAAGTTTGCCACAGCCGTGCCGAACTGCCGACGCTCCCGCATGTACTCGACGGCGGCATCGAGCGCGCCCTGGGCAATTCCCACGGCCTGCGCCGCGATCGTGATCCTGGTGTGGTCAAGCGTTCGCATCGCCAGCCGGAAGCCCTCTCCGGGTTCGCCGATCATCCGGGACGCCGGGATCCTCACACCGTCGAGATAGACCTCGCGAGTCGGTGAGCCTTTGATCCCCAGCTTGCGTTCCTGCGCGCCGAAGCCGACCCCGGCGTCGTCTTTGTCCACCACGAACGCGGAGATGCCGCGCGCCCCGGCGCCTAGCTCGGTGACCGCGAAGACCGTGTAGAACTGCGAGACCCCGGCGTTGGTGATCCAGCGCTTCACCCCGTCGAGGATGTAGTGGTCGCCGTCACGCACCGCCCGGGTCTGCATCGCGGCGGCATCGCTGCCGGCCTCAGGCTCGGACAGGCAGTAGGAGAACAACGCCTCCCCGCGCGCGACGGGCGGGAGGAACGTGCGCTTGAGCTCCTCAGAGCCACCCAGCAGCAGCGGCATCGTGCCCAGCTTGTTGACCGCCGGGATCAGCGAAGACGACGCGCAGGCACGGGCCACCTCCTCGACCACGATCGCGGTGGCGAGGGCATCGGCGCCGGCGCCGGCGTACTGCGCTGGGATGTGCGGCGCGTGGAAGTCCCCAGCCCGCAGCGCTTCGTAGGAAGCCTGCGGAAATTCGCCCGACTCGTCAGCTGCTGCCGCGTTCGGCGCGACCTTGCCATCGCAGAGCGCGCGTACGGCGTCGCGGATGGCCTCGTGTTCTTTGGGAAGCCGGTACATCTGTCAACCCCTCCAGCAGGCCTGACCCTCAGTGTCACAATGTAGGGCACTGAGTGTCACGACGAAAGTGTGCGTGGCATGGTTCACTACTGGGAGAAAGGCAGACCCATGCCCGGCCAGTCGCGCGTTCGGCACGATCTCACCGCAGCCGCGGTTGAGCTATTCCTCAGGAAGGGGTATGACGAGACCACCGTCGATGAGATCGCCGAGGCGGCAGGGGTCGCCCGACGTACCTTCTTCCGGCATTTCCGAACCAAAGAAGACGTCGTCTTCCCGGACCACGACGACTGCCTGAAGCGGGTTGAACAGTCACTGGCCGACGCCGACCCGACCCAGCCGCCACTGGCGGCGGTCGCTGTGGCCACGCACCTGGTCCTAGCCATGTACACCGATGATCCCGATGCCTCGGTCCAGCGCTACGAACTGACCCGGCATGTGACGGCGCTGCGCGACCGCGAGCTCATCGCTACTAGCCAATACCAGCGCGTCTTCACCAGTTACCTGAACCGCCGCTCGGGCGGCCAGCCGCACACCAGGCTGCCCGACGAGGTCGCGGCGGCAGCTGTGGTCGCCGCACACAACCACGTCCTGCGGCAATGGCTGCGCGACGGCGGAAAGGATGACGTGCATGCGGAACTGGACCGGGCACTCGCCGCAGTCGATGCATCTCTCGGCCCATGGCTGGCCGGCAGACCCAGCAGCGAGCCGACCACCGACGATCAGGTCGTGGTCGTGATCATGCGCCGCGGCACCCCGATGTGGCGGGTCGTGCAGGAGGTGGAGACCGCCGCAGCGGGCTGAGCACAACAGAGACAGGGACTATCAAACGAACGAACGGCTCTGACACAGAGGAGCAATCTACAGTCCCGGATTTGTAGCCCAGGGCGAGGTTCTCGGCACCGAAGATCGGGGTCGGAAGTGGCGATGACCTGTGACTTCGGGCGCCCTGGGCCTCTGCCGTCGTCCTGCCCGCCCGCCGACTATCGCAGCATGTCCTATCAACGTGCGGGGGGTCAGGCGTAGGTGTAGAAGCCGCGGCCGCTCTTGCGGCCCAGCAAGCCCGCGTCGACCATCCGGGCGAGTAGCGGCGGAGCGGCGTAGAGCGGCTCCTTGAACTCCTCATAGAGCGACTCGGCGACCGCCTTGGTCGTATCCAGCCCAATCAGGTCCGCGAGTGCAAGGGGGCCTTGGGGATGCGCTGCACCCAACACCAATCCCTGGTCGATGTCCTCGGCCGTCGCGAAGCCAGACTCCAGCATCCGGATCGCCGAAAGCACGAACGGGATCAACAAGGCATTGACCACGAACCCGGCGCGATCCTGGCAGTCGATCGCCTTCTTGCCCAAGACTCCCTCGACGAGAGCGCGAGCCCGTTCGGTGGTGTCGGTCGAGGTGAGAAGGCTGGGAACCAGTTCGACCAGACGCAGCACAGGCACAGGGTTGAAGAAGTGCACACCGATGACGTTCTGAGGTCGCGAGGTGGCCACGCCGAGTTTCATGATCGGGATGGACGACGTATTCGACGCGAAGATCGCGGTAGGCGAGACCACGATCTCGTCGAGCTTGCGGAACAGATCGGTCTTGGCCGCCTCGTCCTCGACGATCGCCTCAACGACGATCTCACGGTCTGCGAGAGCGTCGAGTTCGGTGGCCAAGCGGAGTCGGCCGAGAACCTCCGATGCCGACTCGATCCTGCCTTTTGCCTCCGCCCGCTCCAACGATTTCGCCAACCGCATGCGGCCGGCCGCCGCTGCCACCTCGCTGGACTCGACGACCACGACATCCATGCCTGCGCGGGCACACACCTCCGCGATCCCTGCCCCCATCAGGCCGCACCCGACCACTCCGACTCTCTCCATGACGCCGCCCTCTCCGACCATTCCGAGCAGGTATACTCCGTACCGCCAGAACGGTACCCAGTACCGTCGATCGCTACAAGTTGCAGTTACGTTGGCAGATTCACAGACATGTCGAACCCCGAGTACTGGCCTCACTTCAGATCTCCCGGGCGATTTCAATGAACGCGGCCGCGACACGCAGGACGGGCGAAGCGCCGTGCCGACCCCGAGCGGCGCACCCGAGATGCTGCATCGACCGTGCCCGGCGAGAACCGCCCAGACTGGGCTGCGTTCTCCCGCAGTCCGCGCATCGTTCGCAACCTGGGCCTGCACGTCAGCTAGCTGTGATCAGCCTCGATCGCCTCATCACGTACCACTCGAAGTAGTGGCGGGCGCCGTGACTTCCACCACCTCGAAGAGCCGGCGTGACGGCACCGCCCGTGCAGGGTCGAGCAGCCACGCCTGGCATCGCCATGCGATCGAACACATCACATTTCGTCGGGGCGCTCCCGGCCTTCTCGGCCAACCCAGTACGAACGGCTGTCCAACTTGGACAGCCGCCCCAACCAGGAAACCCCGGCGGGCATCGGGTCGACTGCCGCGCCCACCGAGCTCAGCCAACGCCATGTGATGCCGATGGCGTGACGTCTGGGCCCGGCGTGTCACCTGTCGGCGTTTCTGTTGCCAGATGCAGCCGCAGTCCCCAGAAGAACCGCGAGTGCGACGCGCAGTAGCCGTAGCCGGCCCACCCGGCCAGGTCCGAGCGTTTGACCGTCGGCCTGGACCGGCCGCATTCCACCGGCGTGGAGTCCACCACCCAGGTCGTGTTGTCCCACAGGTCGGTGTCCGCCGCGACCACCCGGATCGCCCGTTTCAGCAACGGCACCGCCGCCCGCAACCGCTTGTTGTACCCGGACTGTCCTGGCAGGTACGGAAACGCTCCGGGCAGATGTCCCGGCACGAACCGCAGCCAGCGGGCCTCGGACCTGACCCCGAGGAGCACCTGCGCCACCGCCAAGGTCAGCAGCTCCGCGTCGGACAACCGCGGTGGCCGCCCGGTCCTGCGCGGCCGCCCGAGCCAGTCATCGATCTTCACGTACAGTGCGCCAAAGCAACTGTGGTTTACGTCAGCATCGAAGCGGATCACGCGAACCTCCGGCTCTCAATCCGCGACAACGGTATCGGAGGAGCCAACCCCGGCAAAGGCTCCGGACTGATCGGCCTGCAGGACCGCATCGAAACCCTCGGAGGCCACATGGAAATCGCAAGCCCACCCGGCGGGGGGACTGCACTGCACGTCGACATCCCCGTCAACGACACGTGAGGGCCAACGACCGTCCCGCCTGCTTCAGGACGGTCGATCTGTAGACAGCCCTTGTCCATAGGCCGAGTTGAGGTAGAGGACGCAGTCATTGACTCGGACACCGGTCACCTCCGAACGCGTACACGAAACGTCAGGGTTTGCCCGCCGAGACTGTCCCCGCCGAGGAGTTGCGCCTTCCTCACAGTCGGCCTACCACCACACCAACCGGTGCGACGGACCCGACGGGATTGCCACGTTCCACACGCACAAGCAACGACCGGGATGGGTGCCCTCTGCATCCCGGGACGGCGGTGCTCTCACGACCGGCATAGAATCACCGATCGCCGCCTGCCGCTTCCCAGCGGCCAGTCCTACGCCCCGGCACCACAACCCATCCGACGGGGCTCAACCTAACGAGACATCAACGAGGATTCACTTGCGTTCACCCGTCCGGCCTTCCCCTCGCCGGTAACCCCCGGATTGAGCAGAGGTCCTTGGGCTTCTACCCCTGAACTTCGCCGTCGAGGAGGAAAGTTCGCTGTGTGCCGTCGGGTAGGGTCGGCGGCTCCGTGCCGCCCCAGGACAGTTCGAACTACATAAGGTCAGGCCACAGGAGCGGCGAATTCAGTGGTTCGCGCCATGCCCGCGGCCCGGCCCTTCGCGGAGATGACCAGCGCCATCTTCCGCGACGCCTCGTCGATCATCTCGTCGCCGAGCATGACCGCGCCGAGGCGGCCGCCCTGCTCGGAGGTGTAGTAGTCGTAGGCGTCGAGGATTAGCTCGGCATGGTCGTAGTCCTCCTGCGCGGGCGAGTAGACCTCGTTCGCCGCGTCGATCTGCCCCGGGTGCAGCACCCACTTGCCGTCAAAGCCGAGCGCGGCGCTGCGCCCGGCGACCTCCCGGAACGCGTCCACGTCGCGGATCTGCAGGAACGGCCCGTCGATCGCCTGCAGGTCGTGCATGCGGGCGGCCATCAGGATCCGCATGAGGATGTAGTGGTACGGGTCGCCCGGGTATCCGGGGATGAGCGCCCCGACGACCAGCGACTTCATGTTGATCGAGGCCATGAAGTCGGCCGGGCCGAAGATGATGGTCTCGATGCGCGGGCTGGCCGCAGCGATCGCGTCGACGGTGACCAGCCCGGCCGCGTTCTCGATCTGCGCCTCGATGCCGATCTTGCCGACCGCCAGCCCGATCGTCTTCTCGATCTGGGTCAGCGTCAGGTCGAGCCACTGCACCTGCCCGGCGTTCTGCACCTTCGGCAGCATGATGCAGTCGAGGTTCTCGCCGGCGCCCTCGACGACCTCGATGACGTCACGGTACGTCCACGGCGTCGTCAGGTCGTTGACCCGAACGACCCGGGCCTTGCCGGCCCAGTCCCCCTCGTTGAGGGCCGCCACGATGTTCTTGCGCGCCTCGGCCTTGGCCAGCGGCGCGACGGCGTCCTCCAGGTCGAGAAACACCTGGTCAGCGGGCAACCCCTGCGCCTTGTCGAGCATCTTCACGCTCGATCCGGGCACGGCGAGACACGAGCGGCGCGGACGTCCGAGGGCGGCCATGGCGGGACTCCTTAGCGAAGGTTTAGGGACGTACGCCGTCGCCGCGGCCGGCGGCCCATCAAGCGGGCGAACTGCGCGCGGAGGCGCGCTTGCAACTGCGCTGGCCGCATCGTCGTGGTCGTCGTCATGGCGTCGAACTCCGAAGATAGGTTGATCGGAGCTGAAGAGAGAATTGGAGGGGGTGAGCCGGCGCTGGGAGACACGGCTCGGGGTCCGAACATGCAGGTGCGGAAGCCTGTTCCAGGTTGCCTCGCTGGCGCCGCTATTGGGCCAACGCGGTCCACGTCCAGGTCAGCACGTGTCTTGGGTCCTCACTTGGCCATTGACGCGCGAAGGCCTCAGATTGGATCTGATAGACGGACGTCGTGCCTGGTCCCTGCTCGATGCGCATCACCCGGTGACTGCTCCACACAGTGTCCTGCTCCCGGACGGGGGCAATATGGTGACAATCACGCCAGGCCAACGGTAGGAGGATCTCGGGCATCGCCCGGCAGGCCTGCGAGAACGTGAGCCCGATTGTGTGTCCACCGTAGACCAGGCGATGCCCGCCGGACGCGAACCGGTCGTGATGCACCCGTGCCACATTCATCGTGAGGCGGGCCAACTCGGGCGCGTTCGACACCACATCACCGCCGACCTCGAAGACCACACTGGTCCTACCGCCCCGAGGCGTACAAACCGCTTTTCCTTCCGCCACGATGTCCAGATTCCACTGCGTCAGGACGGCGGGCAGTTCCTCGGCGTGCACCCGCGATTGATGGATCAGTGACCCGAGGCGGGTACCTTCGTCCCGACGGATTGGAAGCATCGCGCACCTGTCGAAGTCGAGGACCGTCCGGCCCTCCTGATCGACGGTCTTGATGCGCAGCAGGACGAGTCCGGTCGGAGGTTTCTCGGGCTTGTGGCTGTTGGTCTTCTTGTCGACCACAGTGGTGCTTGTGGTGATCCGGTCGCCGATCGCGGCGAAACGGTGGAAGTACAGGCGCCGGTAGAAGAGGTTGGCAATGACCTCCCTGGTCGCCGAGGTGGAGGCCCCGATCGCGAGGTCCCAGACAAGAGCCGGATTGGCGAGCGGATGGCCGTGGGTGACGTCACGGGCAAGCTTGGCATCGAGGCTCAGTTCCAGGTGATTCCCGATGATCGCCTGGTGGGCGGCGGCCAAACCGTCGGTCACGGTGATCGACCGTAACGGCATGGTCTGACCGATTTGAAGGTCCTCGAAGAAGGGGCCACCTCGCATGTCGGTCATGTCTGCTCACTCCGTCCGACGACGCCAGCAGCCGTGAGGCGGCCGATGCTCTCGGCGTCGTGCTGCAACACCTCGCGCAGGATTTCGGCGGTATCGCCGGCTGGCGTCGGTGCTGGTAGGGGCCCTTGCCGTTGTCCGGCGAAGACGAGCGGCGCGCCCGGCGCCATATGTTGTCCGATCCCCGGCTGATCTAGACGCGTGAGGATGGACGAGGGATCGCCTTCATCAGCCTGAGTCACGACTTCGCGGAAGGTCCGAAATCTCGACCAGAGAACGCGCGTGCCGCCGAGTACGTGTTCGACGTCAGCCGCGGAATTGCGGTCGAACCACCGCTGCACGAGCCCGGACAGAATGTCCCTGAACTTGTAGCGCATCGATTCGTCGGCGAAATCGACGGTGAGCGCGGACTGGAGCGCATCGATCACCCTGGAAAGACCGCAGGCTCTGACCAGGTCGATCCACTGGCGAGTCGTGAGGATCACCACCATGAACCGATGGCCGTCCGCGGAGGTGAAGTCGTGCGCGAAGCCACCGTATAGATGATTACCGATCTTGGGCCGATCTATGCCGACGAGCTCTGCCTCGGCGAGGAAACCGAGGTGGCCGGCGACGGAGAGCGCTACATCTTCGAGCGCGACCTCGACGGATGTGCCCCGGTGCGTCTGCTCGCGGGTTCTAAGAGCGACCGGCAATAGGGCGTAAGTCGGTCAGAAGATCAGAGCGGGGCAGCAAGCGGGCACAGGCATCAACGATCATGTGAGTTCTCTACGCTCCGTGATCGACAAGGATGCCCGTGCCCGCG
>NZ_BAAAQD010000068.1:0-14973 GCF_039531485.1 Dactylosporangium maewongense
TCCCGGCGGGTGCGCAGGTGATCACGCCGGAGATGTTGCCGTTGGTGGAGCTGACGGAGGTGGAGATCCGGGCGGTCGTCGGCACGGTGGAGGGCGGCGCGGCCAACGTCGCCGACATCTACCCCCTAGCCCCGCTGCAGGAAGGCCTGCTGTTCCACCACATCCTCGCCGACGGCGGCGACGACGCCTACGCCGTGCCCCGGGCGTTCGAACTGCCCGACCGCGCGACCCTCGACGCCTTCGTGGCCGCGCTGCAACAGGTCATCGACCGGCACGACGTGTTCCGGACGTCGATGGTGTGGGCGGGTCTCCGCGAACCGGTCCAGGTCGTGTGGCGCACGGCAACCCTGCCCGTCATCCCGGTCGACCTCCCGGACGACGTGGAGGACCCGGCGGCCGCACTGCTGTCCGTCGTGGGATGGGCGATGGACCTGGGCCGCGCCCCGCTGATCGACGTTCACGTCGCCGACACGCCCAGCGGCCGCCTCGTTGTCCTGCTCCGCATCCACCACCTGGTGGAGGACAACACCGCGGCCCAGATCGTGTACAACGAGGTCGGGGCCATCCTGGAGGGCCGCGCCGACGAGCTCACCACGCCCCTGCCGTTCCGCACCTTCGTCGCCCAGGCCAGGGCCAGCCTGCGCGGAAGCGACCACGAACAGTACTTCCGCGACCTGCTGGCCGGCATCGACGAGCCGACCGCGGCGTTCGGCGTCACCGACGTGCGCAGCGACGGCTCCGGCCTGGAACGGGCCGGCCACATCCTCGACCCGGACCTGGCCGCGCGACTGCGCGCCGCGGCCGTGCGCGTGGCGGCCAGTCCGGCGACGGTCATGCACGTGGCCTGGTCGCGGGTGCTCGCGGCGGTGGCCGCCCGCGAAGACGTGGTGTTCGGCACGCTGCTGTTCGGGCGGATGGCCGCCGGTGCCGACCAAGTGGGCCTGTTCATCAACACCCTGCCGGTGCGGCTGCGAACCGGTGACCTCGACGTCGTGGCGGCGATCGCCGCGATGCGCAGCCAACTGGCCGGCCTGCTCGAGCACGAGCACGCGCCGCTGGCGTTGGCGCAGCGCGCGAGTGGCGTCTCGGCCGGCGCGGCGCTGTTCAACTCGCTCTTCAACTTCCGGCACAACAGCATCGACCGGACCCAGGAGGCTGCGGCCGCCGACGACGGCACCACGGTCGCGATCCGGCAGCTGTTCCTGCGCGAGCGCACGAACTACCCGGTGACGGTGTCCGTCGACGACGACGGCGAGGGATTCGGACTGGTCGTCGACACGGCCACGCCGATCGACCCGCGCGCCCTGATCGGCATGATCGTCACCGCCGTCGCCGGTCTGGTGTCGGCGCTGGAGAGGAGCCTCGAGGGCGGACCGGCGGCGCTCCTGTCGGCGGTGCCGGTGCTCGACGCCGCCGAGCTGCAGCGGGTCGTGTCCGAGTGGAACGCCCCCACGCTCGACGTGCCCGCCGAGACGATCCCGAGGCTGTTCGAGGCGCAGGTGGCCCGGACACCGGACGCGATCGCGCTGGTGTGCGATGGGACGACGGCCACCTACGCGGAGCTCAACTCCCGGGCGAACCGCGTGGCCCGGCTGCTCATCGAAGACGGAGTCCGGGCCGAGTCAGTCGTGGGCGTCTGCCTGCCGCGCGGCGCGGACCTGATCGTCGCCCTGCTGGCCGTGTGGAAGGCGGGCGGCGCGTACCTGCCGATCGACCCGGCGTTGCCCGCCGAACGGGTGTCGCTGATGCTGTCGGACGCGGGCGCGACGCGCGTCCTGACCGATGCCGCATCCGCCGGGCTCGTGTCCGGCGTGCCGGCAGTCGTGTTGGACGACCCCACGGTGGTGGCGGCGCTGAGGTCGACGTCCGATGCGGGCGAGGCGGTGTGGGCCGGGCCGGACGGCGCGGCGTATGTGATGTTCACGTCGGGCTCGACCGGCGCCCCGAAGGGCGTGGTGGTCACCCACCGGAACGTGGTGGGCCTGTTCACCGCGACCCGGGCGTTGTTCGATTTCGGGCCGCAGGACGTGTGGACCTGGTTCCACTCGTTCTCGTTCGACTTCTCGGTCTGGGAACTGTGGGGTGCGCTGCTGCACGGCGGCCGGGTCGTGGTGGTGCCGGTCGAGGTGTCGCGGTCGCCGAACGAGTTCTGGGAACTCCTGGAGCGGGAACGGGTGACGGTGCTGAGCCAGACCCCGTCCGCGTTCTATCAGCTGATCGCGGCCGGCGCCGACCGGCCGATCGCCGACGCGCTGCGGACCGTGGTGTTCGGCGGCGAAGCCCTCGACCTGGGCCGACTGGAGGGCTGGTGGGCCCGCCGGCCGGACCGGCCGCGCCTGGTCAACATGTACGGCATCACCGAGACCACCGTCCACGTCACACACCGTCCGCTGGCCGTGGGTGAGACCGGGGACAGCGCGATCGGCCGCGGGCTGGCCGGGCTCCGGGTGTACGTGCTGGACAGGCGGTTGGCGCCGGTCCCGCCGGGCGTGGCGGGGGAGCTGTACGTCGCGGGCGGACAGCTGGCCCGCGGCTACCTGGGCCGGGCGGGCCTGACCGGGACCCGGTTCGTCGCGGACCCGTTCGACGCTGCCGGCGGTGGCCGGCTGTACCGGACCGGCGACGTGGTCCGGTGGACCCCAGACGGCGACCTGGTGTACCTGGGCCGGGCCGACGAACAGGTCAAGATCCGCGGGTTCCGGATCGAACTCGGCGAGATCGAGGCAGTGCTGGCCGCCCACGAGCAGGTCGAGCAGGTTGCGGTCGTCGCCCGGGAGGATACGCCCGGCGACAAGCGTCTGGTGGCGTACGTCGTCGGTGCCGCCGACGGTGCGGTGCTGCGCGGGCACGCCGCTGAGCGCCTGCCGGACTACATGGTGCCGTCGGCGGTGGTGGCGCTGGACGCGCTCCCGCTGACGGTGAATGGGAAACTGGACCGCAAGGCGCTGCCCGCGCCCGAGGTTGCGGGCGGCCGGTCCGGTCGCGGCCCCGCCAACGTCCGCGAAGAGCTGCTGTGCCAGGCGTTCGCCGACGTCCTCGGCGTCGGCTCCGTCGGCGTCGACGACGACTTCTTCGCCCTCGGCGGGCACTCGCTGCTGGCGGTGCGGCTGGTCGAGTGGCTGCGGGCGCGTGGCATGTCCGTGTCGGTGCGGGCGCTGTTCGTGACGCCGACACCGGCCGGGCTGGCGGCGTCGGCCGGTCCGGTGAGCGTGGACGTGCCGCCGAACCTCATCCCGGCCGGCGCTCAGGTGATCACGCCGGACATGCTGACGATGGTCGAGCTGACCGAGGCCGAGATCCAGACGGTGGTCGGGACGGTCGAGGGCGGCGCGGCCAACATCGCCGACATCTACCCCCTCGCCCCGCTCCAGGAAGGCATCCTGTTCCACCACCTGCTCGCCGACGGCAACGACGACGTCTACGCCCTGGCGCGGGTGGTCGAACTGTCCGACCGGGCCGCCGTCGACCAGCTCGCCGCCGCGTTGCAGCAGGTCATCGACCGGCACGACATGTTCCGGACGTCCGTCGTGTGGGCGGGCCTGCGCGAGCCGGTCCAGGTGGTGTGGCGCTCGGCGACCCTCCCGGTGACCGACGTCGACATCGCGGCCGGCGCGCAGGACCCGGCGGCGCAGCTGCTGTCGGCGGTCGGGCTGTCCATGGACGTGGGGCGCGCCCCGCTGATGGACATGCACGTCGCCACGGCGGCCGACGGCCGCTGCCTGGCGTTGCTGCGGATCCACCACCTGGCCGAGGACCACACCGCGTTCGAGGTGCTGTACCACGAGCTGCGCGCGATCCTGACCGGCCGGACGGAGCGCCTGAGCGCGCCGCTGCCGTACCGCAACTTCGTGGCCCAGGCCCGGGCCGGCCTGACCAACGGCGACCACGAAGCGTACTTCCGCGACCAGCTCGACGGCATCGACGAGCCGACCGCGGCGTTCGGCGTGACCGACGTGCGCGGCGACGGCTCGGCCGCCGTCACCGTCAAGGCCGTGATCGAGTCGGAGCTGGGCGCGCGGCTGCGTGAGGTGTCCCGGCGGCTCGGGGCGAGCCCCGCGACGGTGGCGCATGTCGCGTGGTCCAGGGTCCTGGCCGTGGTCGCGGCGCGCGACGACGTGGTGTTCGGGACCGTGTTGTTCGGCCGGATGAACGCCGGGGTGGGCGCCGACCGGGTGCCGGGGCTGTTCATCAACACGCTGCCGGTGCGGGTGCGCACCGGCGACCTCGACGTCATCGCCGCGGTCACCGCGATGCGCGGCCAGCTCGCCGGGCTGCTGGAGCACGAGCACGCGCCGCTGGCGCTGGCCCAGCGCGTGGTCGGCGTGCCGGCCGACGTCCCGCTGTTCACGACGCTGCTGAACTACCGGCACAGCACGCACGGAGCTCGCGGCGCCGACGACACCGACGTCCCGATCATGGTGCGTGAGGTGCTGTCGCGTGACCTGACGAACTATCCGCTGTCTGTGTCCGTCGACGACGTCGGCGACGGGTTCGGCGTCGTCGTCGACGCCGTCGCCCCGATCGACCCGCACGCCGTGGCCGGCATGACCACCGCCGCGCTGTCCGGTCTCGTGACCGCGTTGGAGGCCGGGCTCGACACCGGCGCACCGACGTCGCTGTCGGCGGTGCAGGTCGTGCACGAGGCGGAGCTCGCGCGGGTGCTGCACCAGTGGAACCACACCACCGTCGAGGTCGGCGCCGCGCTGCTGCCGGCCCTGTTCGACGCGCAGGCACGGCGGACGCCCGACGCTCCGGCCGTGCTGCACGCAACGGATCGCGTCTCGTACGCCGACCTGGACGGCCGGGCGAACCGCCTGGCCCGGTGGTTGATCGGCCGGGGTGTGGGCGCCGAGTCCGTGGTGGCGGTGTGTATGGGTCGCGGCGTCGACATGGTGGTCGCGCTGCTGGCGGTCCTCAAGGCCGGCGGCGCGTTCCTGCCGGTGGACCCGGAGTTCCCGGCGGATCGGGTCGGCTTCATGGTGACGGACGCGGGAGCGGTGTGTGTGCTCACCGACGCGGCCTGCGAGGCCGTGCTGACCGGGGCCGGTGTGGACCGTGCCGCGATCGCATTGGCGTGCCTGGACGAACCTTCGTTGACGGATGCCGTCGCGGCGCTGCCGGGTGAGCGGCCCGACGTGACCATCGCGCCGAGCCAGCTGGCGTACGTCATCTACACGTCCGGGTCGACGGGCACACCGAAGGGCGTTGCGGTGACCCACGACGCGCTGGCGAACTTCCTCGCGGCGATGCAGGCGCGGTTCGGCGTGGGACCGCAGGACCGTCTGGTCGCGGTCACGACCATCGGGTTCGACATCGCCGGCCTGGAGCTCTTCCTGCCGTTGGTGCACGGCGCGGTCGTGGTGCTGGCCGGCCGGGAGCAGGTCCGCGACCCGCGGCAGTTGCGCGATCTCGTGGGATCGAGCGGCGCGACGATCATGCAGGGTACGCCGAGCCTGTGGCAGGCGCTGATCGGCGACACCGATGCCGGCGAAGGGCTGTGGAACGGCGTCCGGGTGCTGGTGGGCGGCGAGGCGTTGCCGGAAGGGCTGGCAACCGCCCTGGTTGACCGGGCCGCCGCGGTCACCAACGTCTACGGCCCCACGGAGGTCACCATCTGGGCGACCGCCAAGGATCTGGAAGACCGCGCCGGAGCCGCCTCGTCGATCGGGGCGCCGGTGGCGAACACCCGGGCCTTCGTGCTGGACGACCGGTTGTCACCGGTCCCCGTGGGCGTGGCGGGCGAACTGTACCTGGCCGGTGTGCAGGTGGCGCGCGGGTACGTGGGCCGGGCCGGCCTCACGGCGGGCAGATTCGTGGCCGACCCGTTCGACACGGGCGGCCGACTGTACCGGACCGGTGACGTGGTGCGCTGGTCCGCCGGCGGCGACCTGGTGTTCGTGGGTCGCGCGGACGAGCAGGTGAAGATCCGCGGGTTCCGGATCGAGCCGGGGGAGATCGAAACCGTACTCGCCGGGCATGAGCGGGTGTTCCAAGCCGTGGTCGTCGCGCGTGAGGACGTCGCCGGTGACAAGCGGCTGGTGGCATACGTGGTGCCCACCGACGGCGACCACGAGGGCCTGCCGGCACTGCTGCGCGGGTTCGCCGGCGACCGGCTGCCGGACTACATGGTGCCGGCGGCCGTGGTGGTGCTGGACGCGCTGCCGTTGACGCCGAACCGCAAAGTCGACCGCAAAGCTTTGCCTGCCCCGGACTTCGCCGCGATGGCGACCTCGGGTCGTGGCCCCGTCACCGTGCGGGAGGAGCTGCTGTGTCAGGCGTTCGCCGAGGTGCTCGGTCTGGACACGGTCGGCGTTGATGACGACTTCTTCGCATTGGGTGGCCATTCGCTGCTGGCGGTGCGTCTGCTGAGCCGTGTTCGGGTGGTGCTGGGCGTGGAGTTGTCGTTGCCGCTGCTGTTCGAGGCACCGTCGGTGGCGGGTCTCGCGCGGCGGTTGGGATCCGGTGCCGCGCGGGCGCGGGCGGCGTTGGTGGCTGGTGTGCGGCCGGTGCGGGCGCCGTTGTCGTTCGCGCAGCAGCGGTTGTGGTTCTTGTGGCAGTTGGAGGGGTCGAGTTCGACCCACAACATTCCGATGGTGGTGGGGTTGCCGGGTGGGGTGGATGTGGCGGCGGTGGAGGGGGCGTTGCGGGATGTGATCGGTCGGCATGAGGTGTTGCGGACGGTGTTCCCGAGTGTGGATGGGGTGCCGTTCCAGCGGGTGATCGAGGCGGACGAACTGGACTGGGCGGTGACCCGGGTCGAGGCTGCTGGGTCGCTGGCTGCTCCGGTCGCGGCGGCGGCCCGGTATGCGTTCGACCTGTCGGCGGAGGTCCCGATCCGGGCGTGGCTGATCGATGACGGCTCAGGTGCCAGGGTGCTGGTCGTGGTGATCCACCACATCGCCGGCGACGGCTGGTCGGAGCGCCCCCTGACCGCGGACATCGCCGCGGCGTACGCGGCCAGAGCCGAAGGCCGGACACCGGCGTGGACGCCGCTGCCGGTGCAGTATGCGGACTACGCGCTGTGGCAGCGGGAGCTGCTCGGCGACGAGGCCGACCGGGACAGCCTGATGTCCAGGCAGGTGGCGTACTGGCGTGATGTCCTCGCTGGGGTACCGGAGGAGCTGGTGCTTCCGGTCGACCGGCGGCGCCCCGCCGTGGCGAGTCTGCGCGGGCATGTCGTGCCGGTGACCGTGCCGGCGGCGGTCCATGCGCGGTTGGTGGACGTGGCGCGGGCGCAGGGCGTGACGGTGTTCATGGTGTTGCAGGCGGCGATCGCTGTGCTGCTGTCCAGGCTGGGTGCCGGTACGGACATCCCGATCGGTGCGGCGGTGGCCGGTCGTACCGACGAGGCGCTGGACGATCTGGTCGGCTACTTCGTCAACACCCTGGTCATGCGGACGGACCTGGCGGGTGACCCGACGTTCGCGGAGTTGCTGCCTCGGGTCCGGGCGATGAGCCTGGCGGGGTTCGAGCATCAGGACGTGCCGTTCGAGCGGCTCGTGGAGGAACTGTCCCCGGTGCGTTCCCTGGCCCGGCATCCGCTGTTCCAGGTGATGCTGACCCTGCAGAACACCGCATCCACTGCGCTGGACCGGCCCGATGCCGAGGCCGGCTCGGCCTTCGCGGAGGCGGCGCGGGCCGCCGAGCTGGGTGTCGCGAAGTTCGACCTCGACTGGGTGATCGGTGAGACGTTCGACGCGACCGGCGCGGCGGCCGGCCTTCGGGGTGTGCTGACCGGGTCGGTGGACCTGTTCGACGCGGGCACGGTGCAGTCGATCGCGCGGTGGTGGCTGCGCGTGCTCGAGGCGCTGCTGACGGATCCGTCGATGCCCGTGTCCGCGGTGGAGTTGCTGGATCCGGCCGAGCGCGACCGGGTGCTGTTCGGGTGGAACGACGTGTCCCCGGTGGCCGAGGCGTCGCTGCCGGAGTTGTTCGCGGGGCAGGTGGCGCGGACCCCGGACGCGACGGCGCTGGTGGCCGCTGAGCTGTCGTTGTCGTACGGCGAGCTGGACGCCCGGTCGAACCGGCTGGCACGGTTCCTTGCGGGTGCTGGCGTCGGCGCCGAGTCGATCGTCGGCCTGTGCTTGCCTCGGGGTGCCGACCTGATCGTGGCGGTGCTGGCGGTGGTGAAGGCCGGCGGTGCGTATCTGCCGATCGATCCTGAGCTGCCGGTGGAGCGGATCCGGTTCATGCTGGCCGATGCCCGTGCGGCAGTGGTGGTCGGTTTCGAGGACGTCCTCGACGAGCTTCCGGCCGGCCGGGCGCGGTCGGTCGCGCTGGACGATCCGCGGGTGTCGGGTGCGGTGGCACGCCTGTCCGGTGCACCGCTCGACGTGCCGGTGTCGCCGGATCAGGCGGTGTACGTGATGTACACGTCGGGGTCGACCGGCGTGCCGAAGGGTGTGGTCGTGCCGCATCGGGCGGTCGTGCGTCTGGTGTGGCAGGCCGGTTTCGTCGAGATCGGATCCGGTGACGTGGTCGGTCATCTGGCGTCGGCGTCGTTCGATGCGGCGACGTTCGAGGTGTGGGGTGCGCTGCTCAACGGTGCGACCCTGGCGGTGGCGCGGCCGGGGGCGATGTCGGTGGCGGAGCTGCGGGCGTTCCTTGCCGAGTACCGGGTCGGCACGGTGTGGATGACGGCCGGCTGGTTCCATCAGGTGGTCGGAGCCGATGTCGATGCGCTGGCGCCGGTGCGGCAACTCCTTGCCGGTGGTGACGTGTTGTCGGTGCCGGCGTGCCGGGCGGTGCTGGAGCGGCTGCCGGAGGTGCGGTTGGTGAACGGGTACGGGCCGACGGAGAACACGACGTTCACGGCGGTGCACTCGGTCCGGGCGCAGGACGTGGCGGATGGTGGCAGCGTGCCGATCGGTGCGCCGATCGCCGGCACTCAGGCGTATGTGTTGGATGAGCGGTTGGCGCCGGTGCCGGTGGGCGTCGCGGGTGAGCTGTACGTGGCCGGTGCGGGCCTGGCCCGCGGATACGTCGGGCAGAGTGGACTGACCGCCGAACGGTTCGTCGCCGACCCGTTCGACGATGCCGGTGGCCGCCTGTACCGCACCGGCGACGTCGTGCGCTGGACCGGCGACGGCACCCTCGCGTTCGTCGGTCGCGGCGACGAGCAGGTGAAGGTCCGCGGGTTCCGGGTGGAGCCGGGCGAGATCGAGGCCGTGCTGCTGGCGCATCCGCAGGTGGCGCAGGCGGCCGTCGTCGCGCGGGAGGACACGACCGGCGACAAGCGCCTCGTCGCCTACGTGGTCCCCGCCGATGGGGCCGGTGATGATCTGCCGGGGATGCTGCACGGGTTCGTTGCTGAGCGGCTGCCTGACTACATGGTGCCCGCGGCCGTGGTGGTGCTCGCTGGGCTGCCGCTGACCGCGAACGGGAAACTGGACCGGCGAGCGCTGCCGGCGCCTGACTTCGCGGCCGCGGCCGGGGCGGGCCGTGCTCCGGCGAATGTCCGGGAGGAACTGCTGTGCCTGGCGTTCGCTGAGGTGCTCGGCCTGGACGCGATCGGCGTCGACGACGACTTCTTCGCCCTCGGTGGGCACTCGTTGCTGGCCGTGCGGCTGATGAGCCGGGTCCGTGCCGTGTTCGGCGTCGAGCTGTCGCTGCGGACGCTGTTCGAGGCGCCGACCGTGGCCGGTCTGGCCGGCCGGCTGGCGGAGGGCGGGCAGGCACGGGCGGCGCTGGCCCCGTGGCAACGGCCGGACCTGGTCCCGCTGTCGTTCGCGCAGCAACGACTGTGGTTCATCGGACAGCTCGAAGGCCCGACCGCGTTGTACAACATCCCGATGGTGCTGAGCCTGTCGGGCGACGTCGACCCGGCGGCGCTGGACGCGGCGCTGCGGGACGTCATCGGCCGGCACGAGGTGCTGCGCACGGTGTTCCCGACCGTCGCCGGCCAGCCGTACCAGGACATCATTCCCCTCGATCGGCTGGACTGGCGCTTGCAGGTGTCGGACGTGCCCGCGGCAGAGCTCGGCGAAGCCGTGGCGGCGGCGGCCGCGTACACGTTCGACCTGGCGGTGGAGGCGCCAGTCCGGGCGTGGCTGTTCACCGGCGGCGCCGGTGCACGGGTGCTGGTTCTGGTGGTGCACCACATCGCCGGGGACGGTTGGTCGCTGCGGCCCCTCGCCGCGGACCTGTCCACCGCGTACGCGGCCCGCCTGGAAGGCCGGGCGCCGGTGTGGGCGCCGCTGCCGGTGCAGTACGCCGACTACGCGCTCTGGCAGCGGGACCTGCTCGGCGACGCGGACGACCCGGACAGCCTCATCTCCCGGCAGGTCGCCTACTGGCGTGAGGCCCTCGCCGGCGCACCCGAGGAGCTGGCGCTGCCGGTGGATCGGCCGCGCTCGGCGGTGGCGAGCCGCCGCGGCCATGTCGCGCCGATCCGCGTCAGCGCCGCCCTGTACGCCCGGCTCCTGGAGGTGTCGCGAGCCCAGGGCGTCACCGTGTTCATGCTGCTGCGGGCCGCGCTGGCGGTGCTGCTGTCCAAGCTCGGCGCCGGCACCGACATCCCCATCGGCGCCGCGACCGCCGGCCGCACCGACCAGGCCCTCGACGACCTCGTCGGGTTCTTCGTCAACACCCTCGTCACCCGCACCGACCTCACCGGCGACCCCACCTTCACCGAGCTGCTCGACCAGGTCCGCGACACCACCCTCGCCGGCTTCGAACACCAGGACGCCCCGTTCGAACTGCTCGTCGAGAAGCTCGCCCCGAGCCGGTCCCTGACCCGCAACCCCCTGTTCCAGGTCATGTTCACCCTGCAGAACAACGCCGACGCCGTCCTCGACCTGCCCGGAACCGACCCCGGCGGACCCTCCGCCCCGGCACCTACGACCGCGCCGGCGAAGTTCGACCTGGAGTTCGTGCTGGGTGAGGCGTTCGACGGCGACGGCACCCCGGCTGGCCTCGGCGGTGTTCTGACGGGCGCGGCCGACCTGTTCGACGCCCACACCGTCACGGACATCGCGCGGCGCTGGCTGCGCGTGCTGGAGACCGTGCTGACCGAGCCGTCCGCACCGGTGTCGGCGGTCAGCGTGCTGGACGCCGCCGAACTGGACCAGGTCCTGCACGAGTGGAACGACACCGCGGCGGAGGTGTCGGCGGCGACGCTGCCGGGCTTGTTCGCGGCGCAGGTGGCGCGGACCCCGGATGCTCCGGCGCTGGTGTTCGAGGGCACGTCGGTGTCCTATGCGGAGCTGAACGGCCGCGCGAACCATCTGGCGCGTGCATTGGTCGAGTGTGGTGTCGGCCCGGACTCGGTCGTCGGTGTGCGCCTGCCCCGCGGCGTCGACATGGTGGTGGCGCTGCTGGCGGTGCACAAGGCCGGTGGCGCGTACCTGCCGATCGACCCGGACCTGCCGGCCGAACGGGTCGCGTTCATGACCGCGGGTGCGGTGTGCGTGATCGAAGAGGTGCCCGAGGGTAGTTCGGACACCGCTCCGGATGTCGTCGTGTTGCCGGGTCATGCGGCATACGTCATCTACACGTCCGGTTCGACCGGCGTGCCGAAGGGTGTCGCCGTCCCGCACGAGGGCATCGTGAACCGGCTCGTCTGGATGCAGTCCCGGTTCGGCATCCAAGAGGGTGACCGGGTGTTGCACAAGACGCCGTTCGGGTTCGACGTGTCGGTGTGGGAGCTGTTCTGGCCACTGATCCAGGGCGCCACGATGGTGATCGCCCGCCCGGATGGTCACCGCGACCCGGGCTACATCGCCGACTTGATCCGCGCGGACCGGGTGGACACGGCGCATTTCGTGCCGTCGATGCTGGAGGCCTTCCTGGCGGTGCCGCAGGCCGCGGAGTGTGGCGGGCTGACACGGGTGGTGTGCTCCGGTGAGGCGCTCGGTCAGGCGGTGCGCGACCGCTTCTTCGAGGTGCTGCCGGGCGTCGCCCTGTTCAACTTCTACGGCCCGACCGAGGCGTCCGTCGAAGTGATCACGTGTGAGGTTCCGGCCACAGGTCCGGTGCCGATCGGCCGCCCGGTTCCCAACACTCGCGTGTACGTCCTCGACGACCGCCTCGCCCCGGTGCCGGTGGGGGTCCCCGGTGAGCTGTACCTCGCCGGCGTCCAGCTGGCCCGCGGATACGTCGGCCGGCCCGGTCTGACGAGTGACCGGTTCGTCGCCGACCCGTTCGGCGACAGTGGTCGCCTGTACCGGACCGGCGACGTCGTACGGTGGAGCGCCGACGGCGAGCTGCTGTACCTGGGGCGCGCCGACGACCAGGTGAAGATCCGCGGGTTCCGGATCGAGCCGGGTGAGGTCGAGGCGGTGCTCGCCACCCACCCGCAGGTCGGTCAGGTCGCGGTCGTCGCCCGCGATCAGCGGCTCGTCGCCTACGTCGTCGGGACGGTCGGCGGCGCGGCACTGCGCGAGTTCGCGGCCGGACGATTGCCGGAGTACATGGTCCCGTCGGCCGTCGTGGTCCTGGACGAACTGCCGCTGTCCGCGAACGGGAAGCTGGACCGCAAGGCCCTCCCCGCGCCCGACTTCACGGCTGGTGCTGGTCGTGGCCCGTCGAGTGTGCGGGAAGAGCTGCTGTGCCAGGCGTTCGCCGAGATACTCGGCCTGGACGCGGTGGGTGTCGACGACGACTTCTTCGCCCTTGGCGGGCATTCGCTGCTCGCGGTGCGGCTGGTGGAGTGGCTGCGGGTGCGGGGTGTGTCGGTGTCGGTGCGGGCGTTGTTCGTGTCGCCGACGCCGGCAGGGTTGGCCACGGCGGTCGGTGTGGAGGCGGTGGAGGTCCCGGCGAACCTGATCCCGGCCGGCGCGGACGTGATCACGCCGGAGATGCTGCCGCTGGTGGAGCTCACCCAGGCCGAGATCGACCTGGTGACCGGTTCGGTGGCGGGCGGCGCGGGCAACGTCGCGGACATCTACCCGCTCGCCCCGTTGCAGCAGGGGATCCTGTTCCACCATGTGCTCGCCGACGGTGGCGAGGACGCGTACGTGTCCCAGTCAGTGATCGAGTTCGCGGACCGTGACCGGCTCGACCGGTTCATCAGCGCGCTGCAGCATGTGATCGACCGGCATGACGTGTTCCGTACGTCGGTCGTGTGGGCCGGGCTGCGGGTGCCGGTGCAGGTGGTGTGGCGGTCGGCGACGCTGCCGGTCACCGAGGTGACCCTGCCGGCCGGCGTCGATGACGCGGTGGCCGGACTGTTGACGGACGTGGGCCTGTCGATCGGTCTCGACCGGGCGCCATTGCTGAACCTGCACATCACGGAGACGGGTGAAGGCCGATGGTTGGCGCTGCTGCGGATCCATCACATGGTGCAGGACCACACGACGTTGGATGTGGTGTTGTCGGAGATCGAGGCGGTGTTGGCGGGTCGTGCGGATGGCTTGCCGGTGCCGTTGCCGTTCCGGGACTTTGTGGCGCAGGCGTCGGCCAGTGGTGATCATGAGGGATTCTTCCGGGAGCTGCTGGCGGGGGTTGAGGAGCCGACGGCGGCGTTCGGGGTGCGGGATGTCCGTGGTGACGGTTCGGGTGTGGTGCGGGCCGGTGTGCGGGTTGACGCGGGGTTGGGTGTGCGGTTGCGGGAAGTGGGGCGCCGGCTCGGCGTGAGCCCCGCGACGCTGATGCACGTGGCGTGGTCGCGGTTGTTGGCGGTGTTGGCGGGTCGTGATGATGTGGTGTTCGGGACGGTGTTGTTCGGGCGGATGAACGCGGGTGCGGGTGCTGATCGGGTGCCTGGGTTGTTCATCAATACGCTGCCGGTGCGGGTGTCGACCGCTGGGTTGGATGTGTTGGCGGCGGTCGCGGCGATGCGGGTGCAGTTGGCGCGGCTGCTGGAGCATGAGCATGCGCCGTTGGTGCTGGCGCAGCAGGCCAGTGGTGTGCCGGGCGATCTGCCGTTGTTCACGACGCTGTTCAACTACCGGCACAACAATCCCGATGCGGGCGGCGGTGGTCAGGCCGACGGTGGCGTGTTCGCCGGGGTGCGGTCGGTGTTCGTGCGGGAGAGCAACAACTACCCGATGTCGGTGTCGATCGACGACGACGGTGCCGGGTTCGGTCTGGTCGTGGATGCGGTCGGCCCGATCGACCCGGTCGCGGTCGCGGACATGCTGCACACGGTGGTGGCGGGCCTGGTGCCGGCGTTGGAGCGCGGCGAGCGGATCCTGCTGTCGGACATCCCCGTCCTGAGCGCCATGGATGAGGACCGGGTCCTGCGGGAGTGGAACGACACGGCGGTCCCGCTTGATCAGATGACGCTCCCATCGTTGTTCGCCGCGCAGGTGGCGCGGGACCCGGGCGCCGCGGCAGTGGTCTGTGACGGGGTGTCGGTCTCGTACGGCGAGTTGGCGGCTCGTTCGGACCGGGTGGCGGCGATGCTGCGTGGTCTCGGGGTCGGGCCGGAGCGTGTGGTCGGCGTGTGCTTGGAGCGTGGCGTCGAGTTGATGGTCGTCCTGCTCGGTGTGTTGAAGGCGGGGGGTGCGTATCTGCCGATCGATCCGGATCTGCCGGTGGAGCGGGTCGAGTTCATGCTGGCCGACGCCGGCCCGGCTGTCGTGGTGACCGCGTCAGCTGGTGTGGTGACCCGGGCTGGCCGGTCGGTGGGTGTCCCGGTGCTGGTGCTGGACGAGGCGAGCCTGCCGGTGGGACGGGTTGATGATGCGGGGTTGGTGGCGGCGCATCCGGCGTATGTGATCTACACGTCGGGGTCGACGGGTCGGCCGAAGGGTGTGTTGGTGTCGCATGCGGGGTTTGCGAGTTTCGCGGCTGGTCATGCGCGTCTGCTCGGTGTGGGTGTTGGTGATCGGGTGGGGCAGTTCGCGTCGGCGAGTTTCGACACGTTCGGCTGGGAGTGGTGTATGGCCCTGTTGCAGGGTGCTGCGTTGGTGGTGATTCCTGCTGAGCTGCGGTTTGGTTCGGCGTTGACGGGGTTGCTGGCGCGTGAGTCGGTGTCGGTGGTGACGTTGCCGCCGGCGGTGTTGGCGTTGTTGGATCCGGCGTCGATCG
>NZ_BAAAQD010000069.1:0-14866 GCF_039531485.1 Dactylosporangium maewongense
TCCCGCCGCTCCCGCGCAGCCGAGTTCAGACCACCACCATCGCCGTACCGCATACCCCCAGCACACCGCCGCCACAGGCCAAAGCGATCACCCACAAAGAAGGAGCAACCCAAACCCTGACCCCGAATGGTCTCTAGCCAGGCTCCTATGAAGTCACAACGCCACGTCCAGTGAGTGCACGAGCACCTCCCGACCGAGGCCGACAGATCGCGTTGAGGACCCGAAGTCAGTCAGTTGCTGGGTCAGACCCCGGCGGGAGGTGCTCATGAACATCATCTCTGTCAGTTGTCATGTCCGTCGCAGCATGCGGGACACTGGGTGGTACGTGGGCAGTGCCGGCGATGTCTAGCAGCAGGGTAAGGGTGCCGGCGATGGTGGTGGCCGCAGCGTGCAGCGGCACCCGCATCCGCAGTCGGCTGTGGGCGTGGTGGAGCCGGTCGGCGGTGTCGCGGATGGTGGCGTAGAGCAACCATCCCCACAGCGCCCAGCCGAAGGCGATGGCGGCCAGGACCAGCAGCGCTGCAGTGTCAGGCTGACCGAGCAGCCGCCGCAGGACGAGACGTACCGCCGTGTGCTGGTACGCGGCGAGCAGCGCGACGGCGCCGGCGAGCGCTGGCAGCGTCCGGTTGTGCCGCGGTCCTGTCCTCACCGGGGCTCCACGGGGTCACCGTCTCCGGTGACACTGGCGGTTCCTGCGGTGTACGACTCCGGCCGGTCCCACATTTCGGTGACGATGCGGCACAACGTCGGTGGTGTTCGGGGCCGGTCGTCCGGCCAGGCGTATGCCGAGAGTGCGTTGTCGGTGGCGTTGGCGCCGTTGGTGCCGTTGCCGTCGTGGCGGCGGCCGGCTGTGGTCGCCGGTGGCGCGGCTGGTCTGGTGCTGTGCTTGGCGGTCGGCGCGCTGGGTGGGCCTCCGGAGGCCGTCGAGAGCGCGAAGGGGTTCGGAGCGCTGCTCGGCGTCGTTGCGCTGGTTGCAGGGTTGCTCGCGTTGTTCAGGTGGCGCAGGCACCAGGAGTTCGGTGCGGCTTACGCGACCGCGGCGGCGCTGTGGCAGGAGGCGATGTACTGCACGGAGTGCGCCGCGTCCTGGGTGCCCGGCGATCGCCGGATGATCGGGCAGGACCAGCGGCTCGGTTGGGTGCTGTTTCGGCGGGCGAAACAGTCTGGCCAGCCGCAGCGCACAAGGTAGCCACAGCCGACGCCCGCTGACGTTTCGACGGTCGAACCCGCGTGGACGGCAGCGGGCGTTGCCGTGCTTAGCCTCGCCGATACCTGGTCGCGGTTGGTGGCAGGGGCTGTTCGGCGACCGTTTCGCCTGCCGGTGGGGGTCGCCGGTTAACCCTGGCTAACTTCCGCTCGTTGGGTGTGTCCGACAAGGTCGATACGTGCGTCCGACCCTCGATGACCTGTGCGTTTCGGGGTGTCTGGCGTGCGTTCCGACCGTTGCGCGGGTACCTGATGCCGACCGGGGGCGAACGATGACCAGTCACCAGGCGAGGAATGCTTTGGGCCGGCACCGGCACTGTCGAGGCTGGCTGGCGGCCATCGTGCCCGGCTATCGCGGGCGGCACCGGCCGACGATCTGGGCGCAGGTCCGCGGGTTGCAGGACCGCCTCCAGTGACCGCGCCCCGGTCCGGGACCTCCGACCTGGCCCCATCAGCCGCGTCGGTGGCCTCCGTGGCACCGGCGCCCGCGGCGTCGGTGCTCGCGGCGTCGGTGCTCGCGGCGTCGGTGCTCGCGGCGGCCCGGATGGCATCGCATTTGCGGGGCGAGGTCGAGCGCCGCGTGCTGGAACCGGCGGGCGTGAGCTGGTCCACGTTCGCGGTACTTGCCGCGGTCGTCGACCAGCCGGGTGCCCGGATGTACGTCGTGGCCGCCGCGACGGGGATGGCGCATGGGACGGCGTGGAGTGCAGTCTCGCGGTTGGAGCGGCTCGGGCTAATCAGCCGGAGTACGCCGAACGACGATCACCGTCAGGTCGATCTGGTCGCCACCGGGCCGGGGCGGCGGACGGCGGCGCAGCTGCGGGCGGCGGTCGCCATGATCGAGACGCGGTTGATCCGGACCCGCGGACCCGACAGGTGCTGCTGGCGGTGGCCGAGCGGGTCCGCCCGTATCCGCGGCAGGGTGATCGTCAGGGGCGGGGGGCTTGACGGTGACCCCGCTGCACGCGGCCGCGCTGGCGCCAGCGGCCTTTTCCCGCAGGGTGTTCGGCCGTGCTCACGCGGGTCAACTCCAGTGGGGCCCGTTGACCAGCAGCCGCATCCAGCGGATGGTGGCCAACCCTACCTACACTGGGGCGTACGTCTACGGACGTCGGGTCGATGCCCGTGCCAGGCCCGTGCGGGAAAGCCCGGCACTGTGTCAGGGCATCATCCGGTGCGGCTCCTGCGGGCAGGCCATGCAGACCTGCTACCACCACCGGTCGCATCCCCACGGCGCCTACGCCTGCGACCGGATCACCTCCCACCAGCCCACCAGCGCCTGCCGATCCATCGACCCCGCCTGCGTCGATGCGATCGTGGCCGACCGGCTCCTGTCCGCCTTGACGCCTGCTGAGATCACCTGGACCCACGCCGTCGCTGACGAGATCACCAGCCGCGTCCAACGCAGGCTGCACGCCGCTGAACTGGTCGTCGAACATGCTCGCTATCAGGCAGACCGGGCCGAACGGGCCTTCGGCGCCGTCGAACCCGCAAACCGCCTGGTAGCCCGCACCCTGGAAACCCAGTGGGAGGCCCGCCTCAACCAGTTGGCCGACGCCGAGGCCGCCCTGGCCGACGTCCGCGCCCAACTTCCGGTCCTGCCCGACCCCGACCGCTGCAGGACTCAGAGATCACCCCGACCGAAGCCGCAGCCATTCTCAATATCAGAACAGCCTTCATCTACTACTGGGTCAGCCGCGGCTACATCCCCACCCGACGAAGCCCTCGCCGCGCGCAGATGGGCTGAGTCCAACGTGACCCCAGTGCCCGACGCCGGTCACGCTCCGGCGAGCGTGACCGGCGTCGGTATGCTGCTGATGCAGTCACAGCCGCCAGGTATGCATGTGTTCCCAGGTGAGCGTGGTCCACCAGCGGCCGGTCCAGTCGTCGCTGCGGGTGCGGTACAGCGCGACCGCGTCCGCGTGGAATCGTTCGGGGTAGGGCACCGGCAGGCCTTGGATGAACTCGAAGACCTCCGCCCTCAGGTCCGGCCGGGCGTACAGGTCGTGCGAGACCAGCGACAGGTGCGCCCGGAACGTGTCCGGATCGAATGTGTGCGGCGCGGGGTTGGGTGCGGGCCCGGTCAATGGGTCGACGGCAGCGTGGACGGCAGCGGCCAATGCTAGGACGTCCTGGTTCGGCGTGGTCCCGTCGGCAAGATGGTGGACGTCGTAGGCCATCCCGATGCTGCCGGTCGGTCGTGGGCCGTTGTTGTGGACGTCGAACCCCGACCGGCCCGCCAGCGCGCAAGTGACCGCCTCGACGATGGCGTCGGGCGTGACCGGCAGGTGCTGGCTGCCGACGAGGGTGATGTGCGGTGGGAACGCCCCAGACGACACCAGGCCGAATTGCGCCCGGATATAGGTGGTCACCGCGATAACCGCAGCGCTGGTGACGGGATCGGGACGTAGATACACGCCGTAGCGGTAAGGGTCCCCCGCCGCGCGTTGGAGCCGGGCCGTCATAGCCCGGCCTGCCGCCGGTAGTCCTGGATCTTCGCGGTCGCGGCGGTCTCCGCGGCCGCCAGGGCCGCGTCGATGGTGATCGTACCGGCAAACGCCTTCTGCATTTGGGCGACGACCTCGGTGCGGATGCCGGGCATCGCGCCGGACAGGCAACCCGCGGTGGCCGGCGTGGCCGGCGTTTCGGCGAACTGCTTGCTGAGCGTCGCGTAGTTCGGCTCGCGTGCGAGGAACGCCTGCTCGGTGGCTGACGTGTCCACATCGGTGTTTACCGGTGCGTAGCCTGAGGCCTGGGAGAAGCGTTCCTGGACGGGCGCGGACGCCAGGTAACTGATGACTTTCCAGCTCGCTACCTGTTCGGCGTCGCTGTGGCCGACGCGGCTGACCCACATCGCGGCACCGCCGATCAGCGCACCGGACGTGGCACGGTCTCCGGAGATGGGGTACGGCAACGTCGAATATCCCTGCATGCCGGCCTTCTGCAGGTTGCCGATGCTGCCGCTGCTGTTGAACATCATGGCGACTTTACCGGTCGTGAACGCCTTCACCCCGTTCGCGCCATCGGTGCCGACGTCGAGACCGACCCCGTCGGTGTACAGCTTTGCCATCGTGCCGAAGGCCTTGCGCTGTGCGTCGCTGGTGAGCGCGGCGGCCGTCGCGCCGCCGGGCTCGCGGCCGTTGGCCGGGGTGCAGTAGGCCACTCCTGCCGCGGCCGTCAGCTGCTCGAACCACCAACCGTCGAAGGGCTGGACAATGCCTTTGACACCGGGAACCGCCGCGTTGATCGCCCGCGCGGCGGCGGCCACGCCGTCCAGTGTGCGCAATGTGGATCGGTCGACGCCCGCTTGGGCGAGGATGGCGTCGTTGACGTAGAGCAGCGGCATCGATGTCGCCAGTGGTACGGCGAGCAGTTCGCCCTTCGCTGTGTAGTAGTTGCGCGCGGCGGGGCGCAGCTTGTTCAGGTCGAGGTCGGCCGGGTTGGCGGCGGCCATCGCCTGCGCGGGCACGGTCTGGCCCGCGTCGTGGATGAAGCCGGTGGTGATGTCGTTGGAGACCATGATGCTCGGCGTGCTCTTGTCCCGGATCGCCGAGGTGTACTTGGCCAGGGCGCTGGTGTAGCTGCCTTGGAACGCCACCTTGACCGCGATCCGGCCCGTGTTCGCGGCGTTGAACTTGTCGATTTCTGCTTGGAGCGCCTCGCCTGGGGCGCCACCGATGCCGTGCCAAAATGTAACGGTGACGAGCCCGGTGCGCAGGGCCGACGGGCCGGGAGCGGATGGGGACGCGGGTTCGGACGAGCCAGCGGAGCCGCCGCATGCAGTCGTAAACAGCATCGCGCCGGTGGTGAGCGCGGCCAGGACGGGTGATCGCAGACGCATGACAGTTCGATCCTTTCGACAGGGGGCGTGAACGTTAGGCGGTGATCCTGCTGGCAAGCCCGCGTGCCAGGAGACGCTGACCGAAGACCACGAGCAGGAGCGTGGGAAGCAATACGAGCAGGGTTCCGGCGTAGATAACGGCCGGCGAGGTGGACTCACCGGTCACGAGCTGAGACAGACCGACCTGGACGGTGCGGCGCTGCGGTGAGTCGGTGATCAGCAACGGCCAGAAGAAGCCGTTCCATGCCGAGAGCGCGCTCCACAGCCCGGCGGTGATCAGTTGTGGCCAGCACATCGGCAGCACGATCCGCACGAGCGCACGGATGTCGTCGCAACCGTCGAGCCGGGCGGCCTCCATGACCTCGGTCGGGATGTCGGCGAACGCCTGCCGCAGTAGGAATACCGCGTACCCCGCGGCCAAGTACGGCACGACGATCCCGAGTAGCGTGTCCCGCAACCCGAGCGACGTGACCAACTCGAAATTCGGGATTACCAGGCTCTCGTTGGGGATGGCCAAGGTGGCTAGCACCGCCGTGAAGGCGAGTCGGCGCCCGCGCCATCGGGTGAACACCAGCGCGTAGGCTGCTATCGTCGCGGTCAGCAGTTGCGCACCCGCCTGCACGAGCGTCACGGCCACGCTCATCAGGTATTGGCGTGCCAACGGCACGGTATCGAGGGCGTCGCGCAGGTTGCCGAGCGTCAGCCGACCCGGCGCGGGCACGAGCCGGCCCGCCATCACGTCACCCGACGGCAGCACCGCGCTCACCACCGTCACGTAGACGGGGAACGCGACCACAGCGCCAACCGCGATCAGCCAGGCCCACCGCAGTACAGACCCGACCCACCCGCGCGGCGTAACGGTGCTCATGTCCACCGCCGAGACGCGACGAACTGCAAACCGATGACCGCCAGCACGAGCACCACGAGCAGCAGCGCCAACGTCGAGGCCAGGCCGGAGTCCGGCAGCCCACTGCCGAACGCGCGCAGATACAACTCGTAGACCAGGGTGGAGGTACCCCCGCCGGGACCACCCTTCGTGAGCACATGTACCTGGGTGAAGATCTGCAGGCCGCTGACAGTTTGAGTGACCACCAGGAAGAGCAGGCTAGGCCGGACGGCCGGCACGACGACCGACCAGTTCGTGCGCCACTCCCCTGCGCCGTCGAGCGCCGCGGCCTCGATGATTCCAGGGTCCACCCTGGTCAGTGCAGCCAGCAGCACGAGGAACGCGAACCCGAACTCGTACCACGCGGTGGCAACCGAGACGCTGACGATGGCCCAGCCGCGGGACTGCAGCCAGTCGGGGCCGGCCACGCCCACACCGGCCAGCACCGCGTTGACCGTCCCGACCGCCGGGGCGAACAGTCCGGCGAAGACGGCGGATGCCGCGCCGGCCGAGTATGCGAAGGGTAGCGACAGCACGAGCGACGCGACGGCGCGCGGTCGCCGTGCCGCCCGCCGCAGCGGCAGCGCTGCGAGCAGGGCGCCTCCCACAGCGAGCACGACGCTCAGAGCGGCGACCGCCGCCGTGGTGACCAGTACCTGGCGCAGGCCGGGATCGGTCGCCAATTCAACATAGTGCTGGGCGCCGACGAACCGGGTCGGGTTCCCGAGCAGGTCGGAGGCATACACGCTGAACAGCGCGCCACGCAGGAGCGGCCAGTAATGGAATACGGCGAGCAGCGCGAGGCACGGCAGGACCATGATCGGACCGACCAGTCGCGACCTCGCGGTACGGCTAGGGGGAACGTTCCCACTCACAGGTGGAACGTTCCCACTCCGGAACGGTGCCAGGCAAGCCCACCAAAGGAAAAGTTTCGGTAAACGACGTCCGACCTACCGGCAGGGTGGCGCGGTGGAACGGCCGAGCACCAGGGTCCCGGAAAGCACGTGGCGCTTGGGGCGGCCAGGCGGTCCGCTGTCGAGGAGCGCCACGAGCGCGTCGACGGCCGACCGGCCGATCGCGTCGATCGGCTGACGCCAGTGGGTCAGACCGATAAGCGGGGTGGCCAACTCACCGATACCGTCATAGCCGGTCACCGAGAGCCGCGCCGGCACGTCCACGCCGCGTCGCTGTAGCTCCTCGAGCAGGCGGACCGCATACCGGTCACTCGGCGCCATCACCGCGGTGACCTCTGGACGTTCGAGGATCTGATCGACCCACCGGTCAGCCGCGTCCACCCCACGACCGATGACGCGTACCGCTTCGACACCACGTCGCCGCAGCTCTTGCACCATGGCCGCCGTCCGAGGAGCCAAGGTTAATGACTCGCTCTTACGGAGTGTGATCACTGCGACATACCGGTGGCCGAGATCGGCAAGGTGGTCGGCGAGCGCTGCGCCGCCCTCCCGCTCGTCACAATAGACGCTAGTGAAGTTCTCCTCGGTCTCCGGGCGACCGGCGACGACGGTTGGCACCCGCTCGGCGAAGGGCAGGATCTGCGCGGCCGGAAGCAGCCCACTGCCGATCACCAGTCCTTCCACCCGCATCATCACGAGGGTCTCCAACGCGCGCAGCTCATCCTCCACCGCGAACCGGCCCGAGCCCGTCGCCGTCACCACGCGGTACCCGAGCGTGTCGGCCCGCTCCTGCATCGCGGACAGCAGGTGCCCATAGAACGGTGTCGCGACGTCGCGGACAAACACGCCGAGCGTGTACGTGCGGTGGGCGACCATTGCCCGGGCCATGGCATTGACCACGTAGCCGAGCTCGGCGGCCGCGTCGAGCACCCGCTGCCGCGTCTGCGCGCTCACCTTGCCCCGCTCGGAGAAGACGCGCGACACCACCGACTTGGAGACCTCGGCCCGCCTGGCCACATCGATGATTGTCGGCCTACGGGCGCTCGTCAGCGCGAGCTGAGATGGGGAACGTTCCACACGATCAACGCTACCGCACGAGCTCAGCGATCTCAGTCAACGAGGTGGATGTGCTAACGGAGCGGGCGAAGTTGGCGTGGCCGAACATCGAGCGCTTGACAATTTTGATTCCACAGAAGTCTCGAGATGCTGAAGCGGTGAATGCTAGGGCCTATCTGACGGATCTTGAAGTAGTGCGGTCAGGTCTGGCGCGGAGCGAGATCACGATCGAGGCGATGGTGACCGTTGCCTCGTAACGGGATTTCAACTTGTCGTACCGAGTCGCGACAGCCCGGAACTGTTTGAGCCGGTTGAATGCCCGTTCGACCCGGTTGCGATCTTTGTACTGTGCTGCATTGAAGTTCGGGGGCCGGCCGCCCCGTGATCCCTTGCGGCGCGGCTGGCCCGCACATCAGCGCGTTCCGGGATCGTGTGCGGGATGCCCCGTGCGCGCAAGGACCGGCGATTGGCCTTGGACCCGTAGGCCTTGTCCGCGGTCAGATGGTCCAGCCGTTTGCGGTGCCGACCCACTCCGCCGGGGCGCGGGACGGCGACCGCGTCCAGCAACGCCACCAGTTCCCTGGTGTCGACGGCCTGCCAGGCGGGAGGAGGCGCTGCGCCGGGAACTCGTCGACGACCTTCGGCGAGCGTGGCGACGGCGTCGTCGATGACGTGCAACACCGCGGCCGCGGCATCAACTCCAGGACGTTCGTATAGGTCGCCAGCCGACCAGCTGGTCATGATCGTTGAAGACCCGTCACTTCTCCACGTTGCCGTCCTGGCACACGTAGTGGAACTCCGCCTGTGTCATCAGATGCCGCTGGACGGCCCGCGTGTTCAAGGCGGTGAACTGCTGCTCGTACAACTGCCACGCGGTGCCGACCTCTTCGGCGGTCAGCAGCCGTGTCACATCGACTTTCGTCACGTATCGTCCTCCCCGTTGCTTGTCTCGCTGGTGCTTGTCGTCGTGGTGCTTGCTTCGGTGGTGCTGGTCCGCGCCGCGCGCCGGTTCCCGGAGCCGGTGCTGCCGTTGTTCGTGTCGGCCGATGCGGCGCAACGTCGCCTGCCGCCCGGGCGGCGGCTGACGCCGGCCTCGATCAGGATGCGAATGACGGTGTGGTACGAGACGCGGTCCGCCCCGGCGATCGCGCGGATCGACATGCCGCTGCCGTAGCGCGACACGACGCTCATCACGTGGGCATCGTCGTAGGTTTTGCGCTGCCGACCCCGAGAACGCATCTCCGCGCCCGCTTCGGCGAGGATCATGTAAACCCTGCTGTACAGCAGGCCCGTCTGTGCGCTCACCGCACGTACCGACGCGCCCTGCGCGTAGCGTGACACGACTTCGCTCGTCAACGCCGCGCGCTGCTCGGTTGACAGCGCCGCCCACTGCACTCCGGATGCCGAACTGACGGCTGTACCGGGTACCGTCCGGTGTGTTGTGCGCGGTGGGTCGCCCCCGGCGCCGCGCGCCGGCCTGGAGGGTGCCGACGCCGGCCAGGCAACAACTGACGCCGGCACGGCAGCAACGGGCGGTGGTGGCATCGTCAGCGCATAACAGCCGAGGCCGCCACGAGCGGGCTGCCGAAGCTGGCCGAGCATGCCGCCGTCGTCGAGCTGGGCCAGCATCTGCCGCATCTGGGCCACGCGCATCCATCCGTTGGCCAGCACAACCTGTGTCGTGGCCGCATCCAGATTGATGATCAACGCGCCTGGACGCCGGCCGATCCCGGCAGTGGCCAGCACATCGGCGACCTCTGCCAGTTGCCCACCCGGCCACCGGCACGACACCCACAGCCGCCACACGTCGGCGTACATCTCCGCGTCGATCGCCACATCGCCGACCACCGCCGCCACCAGCGCGTCCCCATGAGCCAGTCGCTGTGTCGCCGGTCCCGGACCGTTGACGACGGTCCAAGGCCAACGCCGGGTCGCGTCCGCCACCAGCCCCGGCGCCGACCGCCGATCCAGCCACGCAGGGAACTGCCGCGCCCAATTTCCACCACCCCCAGTGCCGGCCCCACCCGTCCCTGCATCGGACAACGCAGCGGACGTCACTTCGGACGGCGCGTGGCGATTGGTTGTCGTGGTCGCTGTGGTGTGTGTAGTGGTGGTCATGGCAGCGGGTCCGTCCAGCTGCGTCGCCGGGCCGGTTGCAGCCGCATCCTGAGGGGCACGTGACGTTGCCGCTCGCAGACCAGCACATGCCGGACACCCACCGCCGTGCCGACGTCCGTGAACCGCTCACCCGATTCGTGGCCGGTCGCCGGTCGCCGTGGCTTGCCGGACGCCGTCCACGCCTCGGGTCCGGTCACGGCTCGGGCTTCCTGGAACCGGCCGCACGCCGTGAGCATCGCTATCAGTTGCGCCCCGTACTGCGCGGCGGCCGAGTCCACCCTGCCACCCCACACATCTGCAGGGGCGTCCGCCTCATCGCCATCTGTCGTGTCGACGTCCGCGGCAGTGGCTGTGGCGGCGGTCAGACACGCCCGCCGTACGGCGGTGAGTTCGTGGACGGCGGCGTAGCAGCGGCCCCCGGCGTGCAGGGCCGTCGCGCGGACGGCCCGCAGGTGCAGCGCGTCGTCATGCTGGCCGAGCGCGTCGAGGTCGGCGATACAGTGCCAGTACGCTTCGGCCGCAGCAAGGTGGTCACCATGCGCGGTCAGCACCCGGCCCAGGACCAGCCGTGCCCGGCGCACCACCCGATGTGCTTCGCCGAACCGTTCGGTCGCGGCGGTGACGCTCCACCGTGCCCACGCCACCACGTCCGCCTGGGCGCCGTCAGCCTCCGCCGCGATCGCCGCCCACACCACCGCCAACTCGACCACCACCGGGTCGGCTAGGGCGCGCTCCCGGTCGAAATGGCCCAGCACGCCCGCGATCAGCGAGGCCGCCGCGGACATGTTCCCGTCGAGCATCGCCGCGTAGGCACCGCTGAGCACGAACGCCAACTGATCCCGATGCGCCTGACCACCCGTCACGGCTGCACCCCCTCCCGCTCGACATGTCCCACCAGCCGTGGCCCCCGCAGCACCAGACCCGCCGCCCACCGGGCACAGAAGCCGGGTCCATGCCGGTGCCTGGGACGCTCTGGGGTGCGGTGTGGCGTAGGTCGTCCACGAACGCCTCGACCATGGCCATGGTCTTGCTGTCATAGCCTGCGCAAGGACCTGCCCGCCGTCGTGGCCGGCCGGACCCTGCCCTACAGCAACGGCCCGATCGAAGGCGCCAACACCAAAGTCAAACTTCTGAAACGCCAGATGTACGGCAGGGCCGGATTCCCGTTGCTACGGCACAGGATTCTGCTCGCTAGAGGCCGAAGGCGGCCTCGAAGTGGCCGGCCTCCAGCCGCCCCTTCACCGTGGTGAGGAAACGGGCGGCGTCGGCGCCGTCAACGATGCGGTGGTCGTACGACAGGGCGAGGTACACCATCGACCGCGGCGCGATGATCTCGCCCAGGTCGGGATCGTTGACGACGACCGCGCGCTTCACAACCGCGCCGGTGCCCAGGATGGCCACCTGCGGCTGGTTGATGATCGGCGTGTCGAACAGCGCGCCGCGGCTGCCGGTGTTGGTCAGCGTGAACGTGCCGCCGGTGATGTCGTCCGGGGTGAGCTTGTTGGTGCGGGTGCGGTCGGCCACGTCGGCGATGCGCTTGGCCAGGCCGCCGAGGTTGAGGTCGCCCGCGTGCTTGATGACCGGGACGATCAGGCCATTCTCGGTGTCGACCGCCATGCCCAGGTGCTCGGCGTCGTGGTACGTGACCGTGCCGGCCTCCAGGTCGATCGAGGAGTTCACCGACGGGTGCACCCGCAGGGCCTCGACCGCGGCCAGGGCGAAGAACGGCAGGAACGACAGCTTCACGCCGTGGGTGGCGAGGAACTGGTCCTTGGCCTGCGCCCGCAGCTTCGCGACCCGGGTGACGTCGACCTCGATGACCGTCGTCAGCTGGGCCGAGATCTGCAGCGACTCGACCATGCGGCGGGCGATGAGCGCGCGCATGCGCGTCAGCTTCTGGGTCTGGCCGCGCACCGGACTCGGCGCCGCCTTGGGGGCCTTCGTGGTGGTGGAGACCGGCGCCGCCTTCGGGGCCTCGACCGGCCAGGCCGCGGCCTCCTTGGCCTTCGCCGCGGCGTCGAGGACGTCCTGTTTGCGGATGCGGCCGCCGACGCCCGTGCCGGCCAGGCTGACGCCGTGCTCGGCGGCGAGCTTGCGGACCAGCGGCGTGACGTAGTCGGCCTCGTCGCCCTCCACCTTGCCGTTGCCGCCCGCGGTGACGCACGTCGCCGGGCCGGTCTCGACCGGGGCGCTGGCCGTGGGCTGCGGCTCGGCCACCGGCTGCGGCGCCGCCTTGGGCTCGGCCTTGGGCTCGGCCTTGGGCTCCGGCTTGGGCGCTGCCTTGGGCTCCGGCTTGGGCGCTGCCTTGGGCTCGGCCTTCGCGGGAGCGGCGGCCGCGGCGCCGATCACGGCCAGCTCGGCGCCGACCTCGACGGTCTCGTCCTCCTGCACGACGATGCGTGTGAGGACGCCGGCCGCCGGCGACGGGATCTCGGTGTCGACCTTGTCGGTGGAGACCTCGAGCAGCGGCTCGTCGGCCTCGACCTGGTCGCCTTCCTGCTTCAACCAGCGGGTGACGGTTCCCTCGGTGACGCTCTCGCCCAGCCGGGGCATGGTGACCGATACCGGCATCTGAAACTACTCCTAAAGGTCCTTAGTGGACGTGTAGCGGCTTGCCGGCGAGCGCCAGGAACGCCTCACCGATCGCCTCGTTCTGCGTGGGGTGCATGTGCACGAGCGGGGCGACGTCACCAGGGAACGCCTCCCAGCTGTAGATCAACTGGGCCTCGCCGATCAGCTCGCTGACCCGTGCGCCCACCATGTGGACGCCGACGACCGGGCCGTCCTTGACCCGGACCAGCTTCACGAAGCCGGCCGTTTTGAGGATCTGGCTCTTGCCGTTGCCGGTCAGGTCGTACTGCACCGTCTCGACGTTGTCGCCGTGCAGCTCGCGGGCCTTCGACTCGTTGAGGCCGACCGAGGCGACCTCCGGCTCGGAGTACGTCACGCGGGGGATGCCTGCCTCGTCGATCACCTGCGGGTGCTGGCCGGCGATTTCCTCGGCCACGAAGATGCCCTGCTGGAAGCCGCGGTGCGCCAGCTGTACACCGGGGACGATGTCACCGACGGCGTAGACGCCGGGCACGGAGGTGCGCAGCCGCTCGTCGGTGAGGACGAACCCGCGCTCCATCTTCACGCCCTGCTCCTCGTAGCCGAGGCCGGCGGTGGTCGGCCCGCGCCCGACGGCCACGAGCAGCAGCTCGGCCTCGATCGTCTCGCCGCCCTGGATCGTCACCTTCACGCCGGAGTCGGTGCGCTCGACGCCCTCGAACGGCTTGCCGACCTTGAACTTGACGCCCCGCTTGCGGAAGGCGCGCTCGAGCGCCTTGGAGCTCGCCTCGTCCTCGACCGCGAGCAGCCGGGGCAGCGCCTCGACGACGGTCACGTCGACGCCGAAGGACTTCCAGGCGCTGGCGAACTCGCAGCCGATCACGCCGCCGCCGAGGACGATCGCCGAGGCCGGCACGTGGTCGAGGCCCAGCGCGTGCTCGCTGGTGATGACCCGCTCGCCGTCGACGACCAGCCCGGGCAGGGTCTTGGAGTAGGAGCCGGTGGCCAGCACGACGTTCTTCGCGGTGTACCGCGTGCCGGCGACCTCGACGGCGTCCGGCGCGACCAGGCGCCCCTCGCCCTCGATGAGCTGCACCTTGCGCGCCTTGGCCAGGCCCTGCAGGCCCTTGTACAGCTTGGTGACCACGCCGTCCTTGTAGGCGTTGACCGCCTTCATGTCGACGCCGTTGAACGAGGCCTGGATGCCGAACTGGTCGGCCTCGCGGGCGGCGTCGGCGACCTCGCCGGCGTGCAGCAGCGCCTTGGTCGGGATGCAGCCGCGGTGCAGGCACGTGCCGCCGAGCTTGTCCTTCTCGACCAGCGCGACGGACAGGCCGAGCTGCGCCGCACGGAACGCGGCCGCGTAGCCGCCGCTGCCGCCGCCCAGGATCAGGACATCGAAGGAGTTGGCGTGTGGGTCGCTCACGAATTCTCCCAGGTGATGCACGGGCCCGGTGACCCGTGGCAATGCGAATGCGGTTCGATCAGATGAGGCTGGGGCCCGGCGGTCGGCGTCGTGCTCCCGGAGGTACCGATTCTGGGCCAGCGCTTCGGCAGCGCGGCCTCGACCAGGGCGTGCTGCTCGGCGTCGTGGAGCTTGGTCGAGCCGACCGCCGGGGCGGCCGCGGCGGGGCGGGAGATGCGGCGCAGCCCGACGCCCTGCAGGTGCTCCAGCAGGTTGAGGGCGATGAACGACCACGCGCCCTGGTTGGCCGGCTCCTCCTGGACCCAGGCGAAGTCCTCCGCGTTGGGGAACTGGGCCAGGGCCTCGCGCAGCTCCTCGACCGGCATCGGGTAGAGCTGCTCGACCCGGATGATGGCGGTGTCGGTGATGTCGCGCTCGGTGCGGGCCTGCAGCAGGTCGTAGAAGACCTTGCCGGAGCACAGCAGGACGCGCTTGACGCCGGCGGTGTCCAGGGCCGTGCCCTTGATGCCGGGGTCGCCCAGCACGGTGGCGAAGGTGCCCGTGGTGAAGTCCTCGACCGGGGACACGCACAGCCGGTGCCGCAGCAGCGACTTGGGCGTGAAGACGACGAGGGGCTTCTTCTTCGGCGACAGCGCCTGGCGGCGCAGCAGGTGGAAGTGGTTCGCCGGGGTGGTCGGCACCGCGACCCGCATGTTGTCCTCGGCGCACAGCTGCAGGTACCGCTCGAGCCGGCCCGACGTGCGGTCGGGGCCCTGGCCCTCGTGCGAGTGCGGCAGGAGCAGCGTCACGGCGGTGCGCTGGCCCCACTTGACCTCGCCGGAGGAGATGAACTCGTCCACGATGGACTGGGCGCCGTTGACGAAGTCGCC
>NZ_BAAAQD010000070.1:0-13260 GCF_039531485.1 Dactylosporangium maewongense
CTGACCATCGTCGACGGCGGCGCGTACGCACCGCTCGTCGACGCCATCCTCGCCGCGCTGCCGAGCTCGTGGTACACCGACGATCCTGACTACGTCGACTCCTGGTACACGCTGTCCACCGCCAGCAACGGCCGCCTCACCGGCGCGGCCGGCAACGGCTGGATGGACGTCACGCCGTACTTTGTGCAGCCGCTGTAACCACCTGCGCTGCGGTGCAGGACCTTCAGCGATCCCAGCCGCAGCCGACATGAGGCCACGTGATCCCCACAGGCCGGTCAGCGCCTGCTGCGCCTCGGCGAGAACGGGTTCGACGACGGCGCGTCCGGCCCGCCGTCTTTCTTACAGTCCCCGGGTCAGCGGCGGATGAGACCGAGGTTGGTGGCCGTCGCGACCGCGGAGGTGCGGGAGTCGACGCCGAGTTTGAGATAGATGCGAGCCAGGTGCGACTTGACGGTGCCTTCGGTCAGGTGCAGGCGGGCGCCGATCGCCTGGTTGGACAGTCCCTCGGCGACCAGGGTCAGGACTTCGGTTTCGCGGCGGGTCAGCGCGGTGTCGGGTTGGCGCAGGCGGTTCATCAGCCGGTCCGCGATGGCGGGCGCGAGGGTGGTGCGGCCGGCCGCGGCGGTGCGCACGGCCGCGGCCAGTTCTTCGGGAGGGGCGTCTTTGAGCAGGTAGGCGGTGGCGCCGGCGGCGATGGCAGGCAGGGTGTCGGCGTCGGTGTCATAGGTCGTCACGATCACCACGCGGGGCGCGCCCGGGCGTGCCGTGATCGCAGCGGTGGCTTCGGCGCCGGTCATCCCGCCTCTGAATTGCAGGTCCATGAGGACGACGTCGATGTCACCGTCCGCGGCCCGGGTGACGGCTTGCTCGGCGGTGGCGGCTTCGGCCACCACGGCCAGATCGGGTTCGGTTTCCAGGACAGCGCGCAGCCCGGCTCGCACGACAGGGTGATCATCGGCGATCAGCAGGCGAATCGTCGATCCGGTCATGAGTTGGTCCCAGTACCGGTGGGGACCTGGACGGCCAGCGCGGTGCCGGCTCCGGTGGTGGCCTCGACGGTGAAGGTGCCGCCGAGCGCGTCGGCGCGGGCGCGCATCGCCGCGAGCCCGAATCCGCCGCCGTTCGGCTCCATGGCAGCGAGCTGGGTGGGGTCGAAGCCGGTGCCGTCGTCGACGATGTCCAGGGCGACCTGGTCGCCCAGGTAGCTGAGGGTGACGTCCACGGTGTCGGCGTCGGCGTGCCGGACGACGTTGGACAGGGCGGACTGGGCGATGCGCAACAGCGCGATCTCGGTCGCGGCGGACAGCTGTGCCGGGTCGCCGGTGCGGTGCAGGCGGGCGGTGATCCGGTGCCGTGCGGTCGTGGTGGCGCACAGCTGCTCGAGGGCTTCGACCAGGCCGGCGTCCTCCAGCGCGGGTGGGGTGAGCGCAGCGACGAAGCGACGGGCCTCGGCGAGGTTGTCCACCGCGGCCTGCCGGGCCTGCGCGACGTGACGAGCGGCCGTCTGCGCGGTGTCGGGCAGCGCGCGTTCAGCGGCGCGCAGCAGCAGCTGGATGCTGGACAGCCCTTGGGCCAGGGTGTCGTGGATCTCGCGGGCCAGCCGTTGCCGCTCGGCCAGCACCCCGGCGGAATGCTGGGCCGCGGCCAGATCCGCACGGGTGGCGGTCAGCTCCTCGATCAGCTGCCGCCGACGCTCGCTCTCCCGATACAGGGCCTGGTAGCCCCGCACCCCGGCGATCGCGACGGCCGCGCCGAGCAGCGGCCCGACCGTGATGGCCAACGTGAGCGCCCCGGCGTGAGCCGCGAAACCGGTGACCGCCGCGAGCGCGGTGGCCAGCACCGCGACGACACCAGCTCGGCGTGGTAGCAGGTGCAGCTGCAGGAAGTACAGCGGGAACGCCACCCACACACCGTCCGCGGACAGGGCCAGCAGGACCAGCCACCCTGCGACGACCGCGGCCAGCCACACCCTGGCCGCCCGGCGCGACGCGCGGACACGCGCGAACCGGACCCCGGCGCCATAGGTCAACGCGATCGCGCCCGCCACCGCGACCACGAGCCACGCGTGCGCGCCGCCGTCGGCGACCGCCCGAGCGGCAGCCACCACCAGCAGCCCGGCGAGGAGCAGATGCAGGCACCACAGCAGGCCACGGGCCGTGCGGGGCAGGTGGGACGCGGTCGAAGACATGATCTGTTCAGCGTACGGACAGCCACGCCCGGCCGGCCTCTATCAAAAGATGCAAGCCGCATCTGGTCTTGCGGCAGATGCCCGCACCCCCGCTCGACGGCGACCGTGGACACAGCCGCATCACGTCAAAGTAGAGGGGCGGAACATCGTGTTCGTCGCATGGCGCGACCTGCAGTTCGCCAGAGGCCGATTCGCCCTGATGGGCGCCGTCATCGTGCTGATCACCCTGCTCGTCGGGCTGCTGTCCGGCCTGACCGCCGGCCTCGGCCAGCAGAACATCTCCGCGATCACCGGCCTACCCGCCGATCGCATCGCGTTCAACGCCCCTGACCGGGGGCAGGACCTGTCGTACGCCAACTCCACAGTCACCGCCGAGCAATGGCAGCACTGGGCCCGCACGCCCGGCGTCACCAGCGCCGAACCGCTCGGCATCAGCACCACCCGGGCCAGAGCCGGCACCACGACCGTCGCCGTGTCCGTGTTCGGCGTCCAGCCCGGCTCCCCGCTCGCCCCGGCCGCCGACCGCATCGATGACCGATCCGTGGTGCTGTCCACCACCGCCGCGGACGACCTCGGACTCCACACGGGCGACACCCTCACCCTCGCCGGCCGGAGTCTGACCGTCGGCGCTGTCCGCGGCGACGCCTCCTTCAGCCATACCCCGGTCGTTTGGACGAGCCTGGCCACCTGGCGCCTGACCACCCCACCGACCAGCGAGCCGGATCGGGTGAGCGCAACCGTGATCGCCCTGACCACCACGAACGGAGCCGATGTCGCCGCCGGCGACCAAGCCGCTGGCACCCGCACCGTCACCCGCGACGACTCACTGTCCGCGATCGGCTCCTACGCCTCCGAGAACGGCTCCCTGCAACTGATGCGCGGCTTCCTGTTCGCCATCTCCGCCCTGGTCATCGGCGCCTTCTTCACCGTCTGGACCATCCAGCGCAGCGGCGACGTCGCCGTCCTCAAAGCCCTCGGCGCCTCCACCGCCGGGCTGCTGCGTGACGCCCTCGGCCAAGCCGCCGTCCTGCTCACCATCGGCACGCTCACCGGCACCGCCCTCGCCGCCGCGGCCGGCGCGTTCGTCGCCGGCACCGCCGTGCCGTTCCTGCTCACCCCGGCCACCATGCTCATCCCCACCGCAGTCATGATCGCGCTCGGCGTGCTCGGCGCGGCCCTGTCCATCCGCCGGATCACCTCTGTCGACCCGCTGACCGCCCTCGGGAGCGCCCGATGACCCTGACCCTGACCGACGTCACCCTCACCTACCCCGACGGCGACACCCGCCTGACCGCACTCGACCACATCAGCCTCGACGTGCCCCGCGGCAACCTCACCGCCGTCGTCGGCCCCTCCGGCTCCGGCAAATCCAGCCTGCTCGCCGTCGCCGCCACCCTCATCACCCCGGACAGCGGCACCGTCACCATCGACGGCACCACCGTCACCGACCTCAGCCGCAACGACCAAGCCGCCATACGCCGCCGCAGCATCGGCATCGTCTTCCAGCAACCCAACCTGCTGCCCTCCCTCACCGCCGCCGAACAGCTCCAGGTCATGGCCGTCATCGACGGCCGCCGACCCGCCGCCGCACGCCGACGCGTCCTCGACCTGCTCGACGCCGTCGGCATGGCCGCACAAGCCGACCGCCGACCGCACCAGCTCTCCGGCGGTCAACGCCAACGCGTCAACATCGCCCGCGCGCTCATGAACGACCCCACCGTTCTCCTCGTCGACGAACCCACCAGCGCCCTCGACCACGAACGCGGCGCCACCATCATCGACCTGATCACCCAGCTCACCCACCAGCAAGCCACAGCCACGATCCTCGTCACCCACGACCGCACCCACCTCACCGCCGCCGACCAGATCACCGAGGTCCGCGACGGCCGCCTCCTTGGCATGGCACGCTCGGAATAGCTCGCCGTGTCGCACATCTTCACCGGCCACGTGGGCCTGGACGGCGTCGACGGCGCGGCCACCGCACTGGCCGACCCAGAGGTCCACATCGACCCGGCGGCCCTGTCCATTTGACGGCGGAGTCGGACCGGAAGGCCGCAGTCCGCCGGCAGTGACGGTGCGAGGCTGAGATGGTCACTCAGCGTGCGCACCCGGGAGGGCTCCATGAGCACGGTCGTCGACGTGCACTGTCACGTGTTCAACGCGGCGGACCTGCCGGTGAAGGGGTTCATCCACCGGCTGCACCTGCGCAACGCCGCGCTCGGCGGGCTGCTCTCCGGGCTGATCGACACGCTCATCCAGGGCGCCGCGCCGTCGTTCGAGGCGGACCTCGGCCGGCTCAACACGCTCCTTGGCGGCGGTGGCGGCGGTGGCGGCGGGCTCGAAGGGCTGGGCCCGGCGCCCGAGGAGTCCTTCGAGCACGAGGTGGACGTGGCCGTCGCCGAGCTGCGGGGCACCCAGCCGGAGCTGCTGACCAGGATCGGGACAGCGCTCGCGGAGGAGGACGGGGCAGCCGGCGGGCTCGAAGGGATCGGGGACGCGACCCGCACCGCGCGGCGGGCGGTGCGATGGGTGAAGCTGTTCGGCCGGTCCCGGCTGGACCTGGTCGCCGAGCTGGTGCGGGTCAGCGGGGACCGGCTCGACCTGGCCGTGCCGCTGCTGGTGGACCTCGACAGCGGGCTCGCCGACCGGTCCCGGACCACGCAGCAGCAACAGGTGGAGCTGTTCGAGAAGCTGAGCCGGGCGACGATGCTCGGGGTGCTGCCGGGCGCCGGCAAGGCACGGCTGCACCCGTTCATCGGGTTCGATCCGCTGCGGGAGCTGCTCGCCCGCCGCACCCACGACGTCGAGACGCCGTTGGACCTGGTCAAGCGGGCCGTGCTGCGCTACGGGTTCGTCGGGGTCAAGGTGTACCCGCCGATGGGCTGGCGGCCGAGCGGCAACGCCGCCGACGGCCGGCACACCGCGCAGGACGCGGCCGAGCTGGACCGCATCGTCGGCGACCTGGCCGCGTGGTGCGAGGAGCAGGACGTGCCGATCACGGCGCACGCCAACAACTCCAACCACGCGGACCCGGGCTTCGACGGCTACGGCGGCCCCGACGACTGGCTGCCGGTGCTCGCCGCGCACCCGCGGCTGCGGCTGAACCTCGGGCACTTCGGCGGTGCCCAGCAGACCGAGCCCGCCGACGGCTGGCCGTGGCGGATGGCCCAGGCGATGGCCGCCCACCACGGACTCTTCGCCGACGTCGGCAACCACCGCATCCACGATCCCGCGATCCGCGCCGGCTACGCCGAGACCCTGCGCAGCATGCGCGCCGGCGCGGCGACCCGATCCGTCGCGGAGCGGGTGATGTACGGCAGCGACTGGTACATGCTCGCCCTGTACCCCGACGACGACCTCTTCCTGGAGCGCTACCTGACGCTGTTCGCCGGCTTCGGCGACGAGGCCCGCGACGCGTTCGCCGGCCGCAACGCGCTGCGCTTCCTCGGCTTCGACGACCCGCGGAACCGCAACGCGCAGCGGTTGTCGCAGCGGTACGAGCGGTACGCCCCCGCCAACGTCCCGGCCTGGCTCGCTCGTTGACGGCTATCCGCTGCGCAGCTGCTCCGTGAGCGCGTCCAGCAGGCGCCGGTGCAGGACCTCCCAGCGATGCACCGCGGTGATGATGCGGCCCAGCACGGGGTAGTTCGGCAGGTGAGCACGGAGCAGCTCCAGGAACGGCAGCAGGACGCCGGACCGGTCGACGTACACGACGAGCGTCTTGATCGTCCGCCGGATCGCGCTGGGGTCGGCGGCGGCGAGCACGTCGGGCTGCAGGTCGGCGACCGGCACCTGGAGCGCGAGCTCGGCACACCGGCCGAGGACAGCCATGCCGGCCTGTTCGACCACGGCTTCGAGCGCCTTGCAGACCGCCGGCCGCAGCTCGGGATTGTCACCGCGGAGGGCGTCGACCAGCGTAGGTTCGAACCGTAACGCGTCGCGGCTGAGGGTGATCGAAGCGCCGGCCGCCCGGCTGAACTGTGATGCCCATGTCTCCAGCACGTCGTCGCTGCGGAGCGTCTCGTCGATCACGAATGGTGCCGGCCTCAACGGCGGGTCGGCAAGCCGCGTGATCGCGTCGATCCACGTCGGATCCGGCCGGAAGATCGTGCCGGGATTCGGCTCGATGCGGACCGGCCGGCCGTCGCCCACTGCGAGCAGGATCAACGCGCGGCGCAGCTGGTCCACCGGAAACAGCTCGCCGCCGGGCTTCTCCGTCGCGAACCGTTGCAGCAGCGGGCGGCGGCGAGCCGCCCACCGCGCGGGTGGCTCGCCGCTCTCCACCGTCAGCAGGAGGTCCGGGAACAGCTGGTCGACCCCTGAGCGGTCCGGGAGCCGCGCTTCCAGCAGAGCCGTCGAGCGACCGGCCAGCAGGGCGTCGAGCATCGCGTACCGGCTGGTGCGGAACTCCGGCCCGGGTCGGTACTCGCCCCACCGCAGCGTGTCGCAGTACGCCTGGGCCAGCCACGGTGGCTCCCGCCGCTCCCGGCCCGCCGCCCAGCCCGCGTGCAGCAGATCCAGGGCTTCGGCCGGCGCCTCCTCGCGGACCAGGTCGTCCCCCTTGTGCTTGACCCACTCCCACCAGATGCCGTCCGGCAGTGTCAGCGCGTCCGCGGCGGGGAGGTCCTCGCCGCGCAGCGCCCGCACCTGCGCCGCGACCCTCGTCGGCAGGTCGTCGACGGTCTCGCCGAGCGCCAGCGCCAGCCGGTCCCATGCGGGCTCGGCGCGCCGTAGCTTGTCCACGGAACCGTCCTCGGGCACCAGCATCAGCGCGTGGTACAGCGCCTCGACCGATGCCTGCTCGGGCGGCAGCGGCTGCCAGTCGCCGGCGCCGAACTCGTCCTCGCCGCCGTCGCGGTACCAGCGCACCGCCGCCTCATGGATGCGCCGCACGGTGTCGCCGTACCGCGGATCCGCCGACATCATCCGCAGCATGCCGCGCCGCACGTCCGGCTGGTGGCGCAGCCCGTCCGTGGTGTCCTTGACCAGCCACACCTCGCCGGCGAGCTGGTCGGTGAGCCGCCGCGCGGTGTCGTCGTCGACCGGGCCGAGGCCGCACGCGACGGCCAGGACGTGCCGCACCAGCGGTGGGGTGACCCGCCGCAGCGCCAGCCCGGGGTGCGCCAGCTGCCGCACCCGCGCGTCGGCGATGTGGTTGAGGAACCGGTCGTAGAGCACCGCGCGGCGCACCCGCGCGTCGAGCTGCCCGGTCACCGCGTCGTCGCCGGCCAGGAAGTCGGCGCGGGCGGCGACGGTCAGCCGCCTGTAGAAGCGCGCGGCGACCTGCAGCGTCAGCGGGTTGCCGCCGACGATGTCTGCCAGGGCGCACGCCGCCGGCTGGTCGATGCGGTGCGCGTGCAGCACGGCGGCGGCGTCCGACCGGCCCAGGTCGCCGAGCGGGACGATCGACTGCACCATGTTGCCCACTGTGGACAGTGCGGCCCGCCCGGAGACCACGACGCGCAGGCCGGCCAGGCCCATCCCGGACCGGAGCCGGTGCAACCAGTCGAGGATGCGGCTCTCGGCGTCGCTCCAGCGGGAGGTGTACCGGTGTTCGCGTTGCCATTCCTCGAACGTGTCCAACACCAGCAGCACCGGACGCTGGTCGAGCCGGTGCAGCCTGACGATCTCGGACGCGTCGTATTCGAACGTGCTGACCGAGTGGGACAGGCCCTCGGCGTACAGGTGGCCGCTGTCGCGGTAGCGGTCGAAGCCGGCCTCGCGCCGGGCGACCCGGTGCTGGAACCGCAGGGCGGAGAAGTCCGCGGACGCGACCGGTGCGGCGGCACCGAGCTGGCGGGTCACCTCGTAGGACAGCTCCAGCTCCGCGTCGGCGCGGAACAGCACCCGGTCGAAGTCGATGACGACCACGGCCGGGCCGCGCTCGTCGCCGCGGGCGATCCGGTCGAGGTACGGCGCGATGAACGAGGCCAGCAGCGTCGACTTCCCACTACCGCCGACGCCGACGATCGACAGCAGCGGCAGCCGATACTGGTCCTCGACGGGGGCGGCGGCGAAGGCCCGGAGCCGAGCCAGGTAGGCGTCGCGGCCGAAGACACCGTGCCGCACCAGCACCTGGTAGCCGTCGGCGATGGCGCGCAGACGGGCCTGCCGCCGCGCCTCGGCCAGATGCCCGGACAGGCCGCCGAGCGGGAGCGCCCAGGCGAGCGCCTGCACGGCCGTGCCCGGCGCCGCCCCGGCGAGCACCGCGGCCCGCCCGGCGTGGTCCTGGCGGGCGATGGCGCGCAGCAGCTCACCGGCGGCGTCCGTCGGGACGTCCGCGACGTCGTCGGCCGCGTCGCGGACGGTGCCATCGGCGGCGAGACGGGCCAGGACCTCCTGCCGCGGCCCGCTGCGCAGCGTCCACCGCCAGCCCTGGCTCAGCGACGCCCGGTCGAACTGCGGCGCGAGCAGGTCGAGCAGGCGGTCCCCGTCGGCCTCGGCGACGCCGCGGAGGAGGTCGCGGGGCGCGACCGTGCCCGACAGCGCGGCCCGCTGCCGCAGCAGCCGGACCGCGTCGGCCGGCGGCGGCGCCGGGGCCGGCGTGCCGCCGGGGAGCCGGTCCAGGAACGCCGACCGCTCGGCGGCGGACCGCGACGACCACTCCCGGGCGACCAGCTCGGCCAGTGCGTCCAGGTTCTCCGTCATGCCGAACCCTCCGCAGCGGCGCGCAGCCTGTGCCCGAGACGCTCAAGGACCCGGAGCGCGGCGGCGTACCCGAGCACGCCCTGGAATTGTTCGAGGCTCAGCTCCGCCTCCACCATCTGCGTCGCCACCGGCAGCAGAGCGCTGCCCACGGGCAGGATCTGCGCGGCGATGTCCGCCGCGGCCGGGTCGGTCAGCTCGTCGACGAACGCCTCGACGCCGGGCGGCGGCTCCTCCAGCCAGCCGATCACGACCAGCCGCAGCGATGGGTACGCGGACAGGTTGCGGATCAGGTCCATGAGCAGGTCCCGCACGTCGACCGGGACGTCCAGCGCGGCACCGCCGAAGCCTTCCAGCACCAGCCAGGTCGGGCGCGAGCCCGCGCCGTACAGCACCCCGGTGACCTGCCGGCGGATGTCGCGCTGGGTCGTGGTCAGGCCGCTGGCGGCGACCTTCGCGCGGGCCGGTGCCGACCGGGCGGCGGCGACCTTCCCGGCGAACGCGGCGGCGTCGTCGTCGAGGGCGTTGGCCAGGTCCAGGCTCACCATGACCCCGCCGGCGTCCTCCACCATCTCCCGCACCAGGAACTTGGTGAAGTGCAGCCCGGTGCCGGGCGCCCCGCGCACGATCAGCAGCCGCTGCGCGGCGGTGGCGGCCGGCTCCAGCGACAACCGCACCCAGTCCTGCGTCGCCTGCCGGCCGACGACAGGGTGCGGCCCGGCGCCGAGCTCCGGCGAGCGGCGCAGTTCGCTGAGGTACGTGAGTTCCACGAGATCCAGCTCGTCCAGTCGCTCGCACCAGTCCCGGACCGGCACGGCCCGGTTGCGGGAAGCGGCCGGCAGCCCCGCCGCGTCGTCGGCGCAGTCCACCACGCGCGACCCGCCCTGGTGCAGCGCGACGATCCGCCAGTACCGGTCGAAGACGGGCGCCCCGGACGAGCCGGCGAGCGTGTTCGCGTCGTGCAGCCAGCGCACCGGCGGCGTCCCGAGCTGCTGGTCGAGCTTGCCGATCGACCACAGCAGCGGCTGGCCGAGCAGCCCGCCGCCCTGCGGGTGGTGCAGCACGTGGATCTGGAACGGCTGCCGCGACGCCCGGCCGCGCAGCACCGGCCGCGGCATCGGGCGCCGCTGCGCCAGCCGGATCAGCGCCAGGTCCCAGGGCCCCTCAGGCGCCTCGATGCCGCTGATGTCGCTCACGTCGGCGAGCGCCTTCGACCGCTCCAGCGGGGTCGGCGGGCTGGACCTGGCCAGCCACTGCGGGTGCAGGGCGGCGACGGTGCCGGCCAGCCGCACCGTGGTGCCGGGGTCGTCGGGCAGGTTGTCCTCGACGTCGCCGAACGTCAGCGTGAGCAGCGCGAGGCTGCCCTCGGCGGCCTGCGGCGAGCCGTCGGGGCCGAGCACGAGCGACCCGTCCGGGTGCTTGGCGAACAGGTCCCACAGCACGTGCGCGGCGGTGGCGACCAGCTGCGGCCGCACCAGCACCCCGGTGCCGATGTGCTGCTCGCCGATGTCGATGCGGCACACCAGGTCGCACGCCCGCAGCATGCCCTGCGCCGCGATCCTGGCGCTGGCCGGGCTGAACACGCCGTTCTGGAAGGCGTGCAGGCCCGCCGCCGACTCCCCGAGCAGCGCCACCAGATGCTCGTCGAACCCGTCCCCGACCAGGTCGTCCTTGACCAGCTGGAAGGCGAACGCGCGCAGGAAACCGTGCTGCTGCGCCACGGCGATCGCTTCACAGAGGAAGCCGACCGCGTCCCCGTCCGTGTCACGGCGCAGGTGCAGGCCGTGCGCGGTCTTCAACGGCCCCCAGATCGCGTCGATGCGTGCCCACTGGGGCCGTACGGCGGCCGCGAGGTCCCGGACCTGCGGACTCCACGAGCCGTCCTCCTCCGGGCTCACCTCGGACCCCCGTGCGACAACCGGTCCAGGTCGGCGGTGATCCGCTCGAGGGCGTGCGCCCAGTTCTGCCGGTCGGGCTGCCCGGCGAAGTGCAGCCCGAGCGCGGTCCGGCCGTCGGCGTCGAGGTCCACCAGCACCGAGCCGGAGTTGCCGCCGAGCGTGCTGGCGTCGTGCGTGAGGACCCACCCACGCGGGTCGAGCGGCACACCGCCGGCCGCCGCCATGATCTGCCCCGGCGCCAGCCGCTTGTAGCTGCGCACCCCGGCGAACAGCCGGACGAACAGGTCCGGCGTCGTGCTGGTCGGGTCGCCCGGATAGCCGACGAGGTAGATCGTCCGGCCGGCGCTGGCCAGCCCGCCGCGGGTCAGCGGGTCGTCGCCCCGGGCCACCCGGACCGGCTCCGGAAACGACCGCCCCGGCACCGGCTCCAGCTCCAGCAGCGCCAGGTCCAGCCCGTCGAAGTTGATCCCGCGCAGGTCCGGGTGCTCGAACCGCGGCTCACCCTGCCGCCCCACCCCGACCACCCGCCGGATCGGAAACCGCAGCTCCGGCCTCACCTCGCCGACCTCATGCCCGAAGTGGACGGCGACGGCCGTGTTGAGCCGCCCCTCGAACCGGCCGTCGCGCCGCTCCCCGCCGCGGGCGATCGCCCGCAGCACGTGGAAGTTCGTGACCACGAGCCCTTCGCCGACCACCCACGCGGTGCCGCAGTACCCGACCCCACGCGCGGCGGGGTCGTCGACCCGGCCGACCGCGGCGCAGACGGAACGCACCTGGTCCTCGAAGCGAGCGAGCACCGCGGCCCACAACCCGGCCGACGGCGCCGTCAGGTCCACGAAGTCGTCCTCGACGAAGAGCACCGGCCGCGACCCGTCGGCGCGCACCACCGCCTCCAACCCCAGGACGTCGGCCGGGCCGAGCTGCGCGTCCGCGCCGCCGCCGAGGACCTTGCGCAGCGCCTCGCCGGTCCCGCTCATCAGCCGCCGTACCTCGTCCGGGTCGGCACGCACACCGACCTTGCGCTCGACGTAGGCGATCTCATCCCGCAGCCGGTCCAGCAGCGCCTGCCGATCGGGCAGCGCCCCACCGCCGGACCCGGCGCCTTCCAGTGGCCCGCCGGCCGTGGCGCCCCGGGCGAGCAGCTCCAGATAGGTGCGCGAGTCCGTCATCGGCTTCACTATGACACTCGGCGATCGACCGGTCACTCGCCCGGCGGTGGCGCGATCCGGCCGGAACGGTCGCCGCCCTCCACCGATCAGCCGGTGCACCCGTGCCGGCCAGACCGCCCACCGGTGCGCCGACGCCCGCCCGGAAACGACCGACCTTCATCGGCGCCCGTATCCAGTGACTCGATGACCCCGCTCTTGCTGATGCGCGGACGGCGCCTGGTGGTCGCGTGGCAGCATGGCGTGCATGGTGACGAGCACGCCGATGTTCTGGGTTGGTGGCACACCGGGATCCGGTAAGTCGACGATAGTCCGCCAGGTCGCCCGCGAGCTTGACCTCGCGCTGCACCCAGTGGACGCCTACACCTACGCTCACCTGGAGCGCCTCGGCCCCCTCGGGCCGGCACTCGATGACGTGCTCGCCTTGGGCTCGGTGGCCGCGGCGGACGAGTTCGAACGCACGTCTGCACTCAGACTTCCCACCGTGATGGACGATGTCCGAGCGGCACAGGTTCCGGGGGTACCGACGCTCGTCGAGGGGCCGCAACTCCGCCCGGGGGGGGAGGCGACGTGGTCGCCCATCGGCTCGATCTGGCTGATCACCACCGCCGAGCGTACGCGCACGGCGAGATTGAACCGGCTCGTAGCAGGGGAAGACGCGGCCCGCCTTCGGGTCGAGGCCTTGGTCGAGCGTGACCAGCTGATCGGCGCACGGCTTCGATCCGCGGCCTTGGATGCCGGGAGTGCCGTCGTCGAGGTTCCGACCGACGTTGATTGGGATTGTGTACTGGCAGCGGTGCGTGAAGCCGTCAACACGGCCACGGCGTCATTCGCGCGGCTTCGGCCAGGGCGGGAACTGTCGTTACGACGACGCCATGAGAACGCCGTCGTCCATCGTCAGATCGTGGCGCACGAGCGGCACATCGGAGCGAACCTCCCGGCGTTCCCCTACGCATGTGTGTGCGGGCGAGGCGGTTGCACCGACACGACCCCGGCCACGTCGGCCGAATTCGAGGCGTGCGCCTGACCACCTAGGTCTTGCGCGGTGGCCGGCTCGAAGATCGTCACGCTTCGTGGTGAGCGACCGGCGCGTCGAACTGTGCGCCTGTGCACGCTCGGAGCCGATGAGCGGATGTCACCGCTTCATCCGGGCAGGCCGGGGCGTACCGAGACGGCCTGGCAGAGAGGGCGGCCTGCGGACCATTTGCCACACAGCCGCCGAGTGGTCAGTGAAGCTGAGCCACCCCCGCTTTCATGGAGCTTCTTGATCATGGTCTGATGGCCATGGGAAGGAAGATTCGTGCCAGCACCGAAGAAGTACTCACCTGATCTGCGGCAGCGTGCCGTGCGGTTGTATCGGGAG
>NZ_BAAAQD010000071.1:0-12184 GCF_039531485.1 Dactylosporangium maewongense
CCACCTGGCCTGGCCCACCTGGCCTGGCCCACCTGGCCTGGCCCACCTGGCCTGGCCCACCTGGCCTGGCCCACCTGGCCTGGCCCACCTGGCCTGGCCCACCTGGCCTGGCCCACCCGGCCCGGCCCACCCGGCCCGGCCTGCGCCGACTCTGACCCGCCCCGGCCTGCTCGTCCGGCGTGCCCTGCGTTGGTCGAGCCCGGGTTGTGCAATCGAGGGCCTCGCGCGCGGGGCGTTGTAGACGGGCGCAGACGGGAGCGCCCGCCCCGGGAGGTCCGGGGCGGCCGCGTTGCGTGGTGTGGTGCGGGGTCAGCAGACCCAGGGGAGCGGGCATTCCGTGTCGTCGCGGACGCCGTTGCCGGTGGCGGGGTCGGTGCCCAGGTAGGGCGGGGCGGGGTTGCCAGGGCCCTTGCTGATGATCAGGGCGACCTGGCCCCCCTTGACCGTGGCGCCGCCGGGTTCGGTGCGGGCGACGGTGCCGGCGGGGCAGGGGGAGGGGACCTGGCTCGGGGAGACCGTCACGGTGAAGCCGGCCCGGGTGATCCGGCTGCGCGCCTGGTCGACCGGGGCGCACTTGACCGACGGGATCTCCACCAGCTTGCCCATCGACTTGTCCTTGGTCGGCGCCGTGAACTGCACCACCGGCTTGCCGACGAGGCCGTCCTTGAGCGTGCCCAGGGTCGCGTAGTTGATCTGGGGGTGCTTCATGTCCTTGTTGGTCTCGGGCCAGTCGGGGTCGGTGAGGAAGCCGCCGACCGCGAGCTGCTTGGTCATCGCGACGAACGTGGCGCTCTTCTCCGAGTCGGTGGTGCCGGACTTGCCGGCGACCGGGCGGCCGACGTACTTGCGGGCGTAGCCCGCGGTGGCGCCGCCGCACTTGCCGGTGGCGGACTGGTCGCCGACGGGGCAGCGGGCCATGTCGACGGCCGCGCGCGCGACCTCCTTGTCGACGACCTGCTTGCACTTCGGGTCGAGCCCCTCGACCTTCTTGCCGCTGTTGTCCTTGACTTCGAGGATCGGGGTCGGCTCGCAGTACAGGCCGTCCGCGGCGAGCGTGCCGTAGGCGTTGGCCAGCTGCAGTGGCGTGGTGGCGCTGACGCCGAGGGTGAAGGCGCCCCAGCCCTTCGCGTTCTGGGGCTGGGCCAGGTTGGCGTCCTCGGAGGCGTTGAACTGGATGCCGAGGCGCTTCGCCACGTCGACCACCTTGTCGGCGCCGACCTGCTGCTCCAGTGGCACGAAGTACGTGTTGATCGAGCTGCCGAACGCGGTCCACATGTTGTACGGACCGGACTGGCCGCCGGCGTTCTTCGGGCAGTACCAGGGGCCGTTACACGCGGCCGGGCTGCTCGGGTTGATCTTGAAGGTCGACTGGAACTGCTTCTCGGTGTTGATCGTCGTCGCCAGGGGCAGGCCGGCCTCCAGCGCCGCCACCGCGGTGAACATCTTGAACGTCGAGCCGGCCTGGTAGCCGGGGATGTCCCTGTCACCGGTGATGATCGGCACCGTGGTGTTCGGGTAGTTGCCCTTCTGGCCCTTCTTGTCCGGGTTGGTGTTGGCCCCGTTCTTGCTGTTGTCGTTGCTGAACGTGCGGTTCGTCGCGATCGCCGTGACCCGGCCGGTGCCCGGCTCGACCGCGGCGAGCATGATCGCGTTCTGGTTGCCCAGCCGGATCTTCTCGTTCTTGCCGACGTTCGGCTGGTCGGCGGCGTACTTGAAGGCCGCGGCCTGGGTGTTGACGTCGAGAGAGGAGATCACCGTGTAGCCGCCGGCGCGGAGCCGGTTGGCGCGCTGGTACTGGTCCTCGCCGAAGACCTTCTGCTCCATCCACCAGCGGCGCAGGTAGTCGCAGAAGAAGCCGGCGCCCAGCTCGTTGGGGCGCTGCACCGACTCGCAGCCCTCGGGCGTGCGCTTGCCGACGATGTTCAGCTTGGTCTTGCCGGCCTCGTCGGCCTGCTGCTGGTTGATGTAGCCCATCGCGACCATCTGGTTGAGCACGTACTTCTGCCGGTCCAGCGCGCGGGGCAGGCCCTCGGCGGTCGCCGGGTCGCTCGTGCCGGGCGCCTTGACCAGGCCGGCGATGAGCGCGGCCTCGGGCAGGGTCAGGTCCTTCGGGTCCTTCTCGAAGTACACGTGCGCGGCCGCGAAGATGCCGTAGGCGCCGTGACCGAACGCGGCGATGTTGAGGTACCGGAGCAGGATCTCGTCCTTGTTGAGCTTCTTCTCCAGGTCGATCGCGTACTTCATCTCGCGCAGCTTGCGCGTGGGGGTCTTGTCGGTGGCGTCCACCACGTCCTGCGGCGTCTTGGCCGAGTAGGAGATCGCCTGCCGCACGTACTGCATGGTCAGCGTCGAGGCGCCCTGCTCGGCGGTGCCGCCGGCGTTCTGGTTGGCGACGAACGCGCGCGCCACACCCTTCACGTCGACGCCGCGGTGCTCGTAGAACCGGTTGTCCTCGGCGGCCACGATCGCCTTGCGCATGACGTCGGCGACGTCGGTGAGGTTGGTGACGTCGCGGCGGTTCTCGTCGTACATCATCGCCAGCAGGGTCTTGCCGTCGGATGCGTACACATAACTGATCTGCGGCGACGGCAGCACATCGATGTCAGTCGGCAGATTCTCGAACGTGTCGGCGCCGGCCTTCGCGGCGAGGCCCGACATCGCGACCGCGGGGAATGCGGCCGCTGCAACCACCAAGCCCGCGAGCAGCCCACACAGCAGGAGTGATGCTGCGTTGGGCAGCAGGCCGTGTTCGCGTTTGCGCATCCAGGTCACTTCCTCAGACTACGGGACGGCGTCATGAGGCCGCGTCCTGATGCTGGCGTCCTCGTTGTCCTAGACGCGTGACACCGGTCGTGAGGTTGACCCGTAGCCGAGTCTGATACATGGATCGCGGGGGTGCGGGCTTTTTGGGCAAATCGCACCCGGTCGTGACGCGGCAGTAGCACGCTCCGGCCTTTTGGTGGATCACATAGGGCCGGTTAACCTGGTGCAACAACGTTGCGTAACTGGACGACTACAGAGCATGATGTTCCGGAAAGCTCCTCTCGGGGTTCCCGTGGCCGGGGACCCTCCTGTCGCGCCGGGTAGCCCGGCGAACTGCATCCAAAAGCCATGGGGGGACGTGGTTTGGGTGCTATTCGCTGGGGCAAGCACGGCGGATGGACCCGGGGGGAGTCCAAGGGGGGAAGAGGAAATATGAGCATGGTCGTCGACTGGCCCAGCATCGCCGCGTGTCGCAATGGCGACCCGGACGCTTTGTTCGTCCAGGGTGCCGAGCAGAACGTGGCGAAGCGGATCTGCCGGAGCTGCCCCGTGCGGTATGAGTGCCTGGCAGACGCCCTCGACAACCGGATCGAGTTCGGAGTCTGGGGCGGCATGACCGAGCGCGAGCGCCGTGCGTTGCTGCGCCGTCACCCGCAGGTGCCCAGCTGGCGCAAGATGTTCGAAGCCGCCATGGATCGTAACGAGAAGGACGCCACCAAGGAGCTCGTTCCGACCGGCTGAGGCACCGGCTAGAACGAGTATCCGATCGCGCGCAGCCCGTCGAGGTCATGGACGTCGGCGGGCTGTGCCGGGATCTTCACGACCGGAACACCCGGGTGGGCCCGCAGGAACCGACCTGACACCGCCGCCTGCCTGTCCCGCTGGTCCGCGAGCTCCGCGTGCACGCGGAGCACCTCCGCCGTCGAGGGATGCTCACCCAGCTCGTCGAGGCGGCCGGCGGCGGCACGGGCGTCGTCGGCGCTCAGCGCGGCGGGCACCGACACCACCCGGTTGAGCACGAGACCCGCCAGCGGCATCCGGTCGGCCGCGAGCCGCCCGGCGAAATACATCGCCTCCCGGACCGCGTCCGGCTCGGGCGCCGCCACCACCAGGAACGCCGTCTCCGGTGCCTGGAGCACCCGGTACGTCTGCTCGGCGCGCTCACGGAAGCCACCGAACATCGAGTCGAGGGCGCCGACGAACCCCGACAGGTCGGTCAGCAGCTGCGCCCCGAGGATCTTGGTGACGGTACGGCTGAACAGCCCGAACGAGGCCGATACGAGGTTGAACACGCTGCGCCCGCCGGCCCGGGCCGGGGCGAGCAGCAGCCGCAGCATCTTGCCGTCCAGGAACCGCGACAGCCGCGCCGGCGCGTCGAGGAAGTCCAGCGCGGAGCGCGACGGCGGCGTGTCGACCACGATCAGGTCCCACTCGTCGCGGGCCCGCAGCTGGCCGAGCTTCTCCATCGCCATGTACTCCTGCGTGCCGGAGAACGTGGAGCTCATGGCCTGGTAGAAGGGGTTGGCGAAGATCTCCTCGGCCCGCTTCGGGTCGGTGTGCTCGAGCACGACCTCGTCGAAGGTCCGCTTCATGTCCAGCATCATGGCCTGGAGCTCGGCCGAGTCGGGCTGCAGCCCCTTGACCAGGCGCGGCGTGTTGTCCAGCTCGGTCAGGCCCAGCGCCTGCGCCAGCCGGCGCGCCGGGTCGATGGTGAGCACCACCGTGCGACGGCCGTGCCGCTCGGCGGCACGCACCGCGAGCGCGGCCGCGGTCGTGGTCTTGCCGACTCCGCCGGAGCCGCAGCAGACGACGATGCGGATCGCCGGGTCGGCGAGGATCGCGTCGACGTCGAGCTTGGGGGTCCCCACCTAGCGAGCGTATCCGTTCATCGCTCGGTCAAGCTCAGGTGAGCAAGAGATCACCGAGGGACTCCAGCGCCTGCGGGGTGACACCGCCCGGGAGCACGGGCAGCTCCACCACCGGCCGACCGAGACCCTGCAGGTCGGCCCGCAGTGACGCCTCCGCGGCGACCCGGGTCTGGTACGCCTTGGCCTCGCCCGCCAGCCCCGCGAGGGTCTCCTTGTCGGCCGTGAGCCCCGCCGCGGTCAACCCCCGCCGCAGGTCCGCCTGGGTCACCTTCGCCCCGGCCAGCACGGGCGGGCGGGTCGCGTTGACGATCACCGTGCCGATCGGGATGCCGAGCCGGCTGAGCTCGTCGATCGCGTCGGCGGTCTCCTGGACCGGCATCTCCTCCAGAAGAGTGACCACGTGCACGGCGGTCATCGGCGAACGCAGGATCGCCGCGACGCCCTCACTCTGCGTCTTGATCGGGCCGACCTTCGCCAACCGGGCAGTCTCGGCGGTCACGTTGAGGAAACGGCCGATCCGCCCCGTCGGCGGCGCGTCGAGGATGACCGCGTCGTACACCCGGCGGCCGTCGACGGTGCGCGTCACCGCCTCCTTGACCTTGCCGGTCAGCAGCACGTCGCGGAGCCCCGGCGCGACGGTCGTGGCGAAGTCGACGGCGCCGACCTTGCGCAGCGCCCGGCCGGCCACGCCGAGCCGGTAGAACATCTCCAGGTATTCCAGGAGCGCCTCCTCGGCGTCCACGGCCAGCGCGCGGACCTCGCCGCCGCCGCTCGCCGTGGCGATCCGCAGCTCCTGGTAGGGCAGCGGGTCGCGGTCGAAGACCTGCGCGATGCCCTGCCGGGCCTCGACCTCGATCAGCAGCGTGCGCCGGCCGTCCCTGGCCAGTGCGAGCGCCAGCGCGCCGGCGACCGTGGTCTTGCCCGTGCCGCCCTTGCCGGTGACCACATGCAGACGGGCGGGCCAGCCCATGCTTCCTGCACGGCTGCCCCGCCCGTCCTGAGACTCGCGCGTTGTCACCCCTCGACGCTACAGGGCGCCGTCCGCGACTACGCGGTGGTGATCTCGCACACCCACCAGCCGTTGTCCTTCGTCGCGAGGAACTTGTACTTCGACTCGGCGACCTTCTCGTCACTCGTGGCGACCTTGATCGGCACGACCAGCGTCGCCGAGGAGGCGTCCTGCTTCTCGACCGTCGGGGCGGGCCACGTGTAGGTCGGGCTGGTCAGGCCGGCGTCGTACTTCTTGATGTCGTCGACCCGGGCGGCCAGCTTGTTCTTGTCACGGGACGACGCGCAGACGTACTTGAGCGCCTCGGTGGTGTTCTTGTCCTTGTAGACAGCCTTGAGGAAGCCGTTGACCGCGTCGACCGCGCTCGGCTGGCCCTTGCCCTGGTTGCCCTTCTGGACGAAGTACGCCGCCGCGCCGCCACCGCCGCACAGGACGAGCACGACCGCCAGGACGATCAGGGTGATCATCAGGCCGCGCTTCCTCGGCGGCGCCGGCTGCTGGTAGCCGGGCTGGTAGCCACCCGCGTAGGGGTCGGCCGGGAAGCCGCTGGTCGGCTGGCCGGGGAAGCCGCTCGTGGGCTGGGCCGGGAAACCGCTGGTCGGCTGCTGCTGCAGCGGACCCGTCGGGAACTGCCCGGTCGGTTGCGGACCCGTCGGGAACGCGCCCGTCGGTGGGTACTGCGGCTGCTGCGGGTAACCCTGCTGCGGATACTGCGCCGGATCCGGCTGCCCGAACTGCGGCTGCTGCCCGTACTGCGTCGGGTCGGGCTGCTGCGGATACCCGGCCTGCGGGAACGGCGGCTGGACCGGCACCGCATACGGCTGGCCGGACGTCGGCGGAGCGGAGGTCGGAGGCGCCGAGGTGGGCGGCGCGGCGAACGGGTCCTGCACGCCCGGCGCGGGCGGCCAGCCCTGACCCGGAGCCGGCTGCGGAGGCTGCGGTGCCTGACCCGGCGCGGCGTAAGGGTCGCCCGGCTGGCCCTGGTATTCGGGCTGCCCGGGGTACTGGGGCGGTTGTGTCATGTCTCCACCTCGTGTGCGACGGCCGGTCCGCCGGCGGTCCGGCTCCCGGGACCCGTGCGGCGCGGCCCTTAGGGTAGCCGTCGCGCGCGAGCATTGGGGGACCCCATTTCGGTCGGCGTCCGCTCGTCGCGCCGCAGGCGACCGATAGTCTCCCCTCATGCAGAAATGGGAGTACCTGACCGCACCCCTGCTGGTCCACAACACGAAGCTGATCCTGGACAACTTCGGCGAGGACGGCTGGGAGCTCGTGGCGATCGTGCCGGGCCTCAACCCGGAGAACCTCGTGGCCTACTTCAAGCGCCCCAAGGCGGACTGACGTGGGCAGTGAGGTGTTCACCCGGCTGGAGGACCTGGGCCTGACGATCCCGGCGGTCGTGCCGCCGGTCGCCGCCTACGTGCCGGCCGTACAGACGAACAACCACGTGTATGTCTCGGGGCAGCTGCCGATGGTCGACGGGAAGCTCGCCGCCGCCGGCCTGGTCGGCGCCGACGTGACCCCCGAGCAGGCCAAGGAGCTCGCCCGCCAGGCCGGGCTCAACGCCCTCGCCGCCGTGCACGCCCTGGTCGGCCTGGACAAGGTCGTCCGGGTGGTCAAGATCGTCGGGTTCGTCGCGTCGGCACCGGGCTTCACCGGCCAGCCGGGCGTCATCAACGGCGCCAGCGAGCTGTTCGCCGAGGTCTTCGGTGAGGCGGGCCGGCACGCCCGCAGCGCCGTCGGCGTCTCCTCCCTGCCGCTCAACACCCCGGTCGAGGTCGAAGCGATCTTCGAGGTCGCCTGAGCGACGGACCCCCGTGCGGGTTCGATGCCCGGTCGGGTGACGTGTCGTGGGAACCGGCCCGCCGTACGATCACTTCGTGGTAAGCCACGTCACCGCCCCGACCGCCGAGGTCCTCACGTCGTTGCCCGACTGGGTGACGCTGGTCCGCGCGCCCAACCCGGGCCCGATGACACTCGACGGCACCAACACCTGGCTCCTGCGGGCGCCCGGCGGCGGCTGCGTCGTCGTCGACCCGGGCCCGCTGGACGAGGGCCACCTGCGGGCAGTCGCCGGCCACGCGCCGATCGCCGCCATCATCCTCACGCACAGCCACGAGGACCACACCGAAGGTGTACCGCGCCTCGCCGAGCTCACCGGCGCGCCGGTCCACCAGCCGCCGGTACACGCGACGCTCGACGTCGACGGCGTCCTCATCGAACCTGTCATCACGCCCGGTCACACCGCCGACTCCGTCTGCTTCGCCGCACGGCACGACGACCAGCGGCTGATGCTGACCGGCGACACCATCCTCGGCCGAGGGACCACCATCGTCGCCTGGCCCGACGGCGACCTCGGCGACTACCTGAACAGCCTGCGACTGCTGGCCGGCTTCGAGGGCGTGCCCGCGCTGCCCGGACACGGTCCGGCACTCACCGACACCGCCGTCGCCGCCCGCTTCTACCACCAGCACCGCCAGGCCCGCCTCGAGCAGGTCCGGGCGGCGCTCGCCGCGGGCGCCACCGATCCCGCCGAGGTCGTCGCTCTGGTGTACGCCGATGTCGACCGCAGCCTGTGGGAAGCGGCCAAGTGGTCGGTCCGGGCGCAACTTGCCTATCTGAGTCGGGAATCACAACCACCCCAGCCAGGGTTGGACGCAACGTGACGTGTTCGGTGTGTGGAACCGTGGCCGTTCCGGGTGCGCGGTTCTGCCACCATTGCGGCTCGGCGCTGCCGGCCGCGGCCACCCTCCCGGCCGCCGAGCGGCGGATCGTGACCGTGCTCTTCGGCGACCTGTCCGACTTCACCGCCTGGTCGGAGGACCTCGACCCGGAGCGGGTCGGCGCGGTCACCGACCGGGTGCTCGCCGCGCTCGCCGGCGCGGTCAAGACCTTCGGCGGCCACGTCGACAAGCTCACCGGCGACGGCATCATGGCCGTCTTCGGCGCCCCCGTCGCCCACGAGGACGACGCCGAGCGAGCCGTTCGCGCCGCGCTGTCCATGCAGCGGGCGGTGCGCCGGGTCCTCGACGACGAGCGCGGCGGCGGTGCCCCGCTCGGGCTGCGCATCGGACTCAACACGGGCACCGTCGTCGCCGGCGTACAGGCGGGCATCGAATACACGGTCATCGGCGACACCGTCAACACGGCGGCCCGGCTCGCCGACGCCGCCGCGATCGGCGCCGTCTACGCGGGCGACCGCACCTCCGCCACCACCCGGCGGCTCGCCTCCTGGCGCGCGCTGCGCCCCCTGCGCCTGAAAGGCAAACGGGAGCCGGTCGAGGCGTACGAACTGCTCGGCCTGCTCGACGCCCCCGGCACCCGCTCCGGCCTCGGCGACGAGGCGCCGTTCGTCGGCCGCGAGGCGGAGCTCGCCCGCGTCTCCGGCCGGCTCGCCGAGATCGCCGACCGGCAGGAGACCCGCGTCCTGGTCTTCACCGGCGAGGCCGGGCTGGGCAAGTCCCGGCTCGCCGGCGAGATCGAGCGCTTCGCCGCCGGCTACCTCGGCAGCGCCGGCTACACGCCGAGCGCCGGGTTCGCGCCCGGCGGCGGCGCCCGCGTGCTGTCCGTGCACTGCGCCGCCTTCGGCGAACGCCGCCGGCTCGCGCCCCTCGCCGACCTCGTCCGCGCCGCGATCGGCCTGCCGCCGGACGCCACCAACCTCACCCGCGAAGCGGTCGAGGAGCGGCTGCGCCGCCTCGCGCAGCGGCTGGCCCGCGCCGCCCGCGGCCGCCCCGAGCCGCCCCGCTTCGCCACCGACCTGCTGCTGAGCCTCATCGGCTACTCCGGCTCGTCGTCGGAGGCGTCCTGGGTCGCGCCCGGCGCCAAACCCGACGAGCTCGACCTGCACGCCGTGCCCAACGCGGTCGCGGAGCTGCTGTCCGGCATGGCCGCCGAGACGCCCCTCGTCGTCATCGTCGACGACCTGCACGACGCGACCGCCGAGACCGTCGACGCGCTCGGCGCCGCCATCGAGCGGATCACCGGCCCGGTCCTCATCGTGCTGCTCGGCCGGCCCGAGCTGGTCCGCTCCGCCGGCGTCCTCACCCGCGTGCCCGACGCCGAGCTGGTGCCGATCCCGCCGCTGCGCGGTGCCGACGCGGCGCGGCTGCTCAGCGCGTACCTCGGCGGCGGGCGGCTCGCGGCACCCGACGAGGACCGGCTCCTCGCGACCGCCCAAGGCAACCCGTTCTACCTCGCCGAGCTGGTCACCCTCCTGCAGGAGCGCGGCGCGCTGAGCACCGTGCCCGGCAGCGACCCCGTCGGCTGGCGGCTCACCCCCGGCTCTCTCGGCGGGCGGCTGCTCTCCCGCGACCTCGCCGCCGTCCTCGCCGCCCGCATCGACGCGCTGCCCCCCGACACCCGCGCCGTGCTGCGCGACGCGGCCGTCATCGGCGACACCGTGCCCAGCCGGGCCCTGGAGGCGCTGCGCTTCAACCCGCCCGGCCAACCGGCCCGGCCCGCCGTCGTCGCCGCCGTCGAGCTGGAGCGCGCCGTCGAGGAGCTGCTCCAGCGGCGCATGCTGCGCCGCGCCCGCGGCGGCTACGCGTTCGCCACGCCGCTGCTGCGCGAGGCCGCGTATGCCGGCATCGGCAAGGCCGACCTCGCCGAGCGGCACGCCGCGCTGTCCCGCTGGGCGGCCGCGGCGATGACCGCCTGGCAGAGCTCCGGCAACACCGGCGGCACCGTCACCGGCCTCAACATGACCGCCGGCGCCGCCGACGCGTTCATCGCCGACCACGCCGAGCGCGCCTCCCGCCTCGCCGACGTCGTCGGGCTGCGCCCCGACTCCCTCGCCCGCTCCGCCGCGCCGCTCGGCGTGCAGGCCCTCGGCCGCGCGGCCCGCGAGGCCCTTGCCACCGGCGAACCCGCCCAGGCCGCCCAGGCCGCCGACCGGGCCGCCGCCCTCGGCACCGTCCCGCTCGGCGACCGGCTCGTGCACGCGCGGGCGCTGCTCCAGCTCGGCCGGGTCTCCGAAGCCCTCGCCGGCGCCGAGAAGGTCACCGCCAACGCACCCGACGACCCCGCGGTCCGGGTCGGCGCCCTGCTCGTCGCCGGCCGCGCCTACCGTGCCACCGGCGACCAGCGCCGCAGCTACCAGACCCTCAACGAAGCCCTCGAAGCGGCGACGGAGGCGCGCCTCACGTACGAGCGGGGCGACGCCATGCGCCGGCTCGGCATGGCCGACTTCCTCGAAGGCCGGCTCGCCGAGGCCGGCGGGCGCTTCGCCGAGTCCTTCCAGATCGCGGTCAGCTCCGGCGACCGGCGGGCGCAGGCCTGGTCGCTGCAGCACCTGGCCTGGGTCACCACCACCCGCGGCGACTTCGCCGGCGCCGACGCGGCCCTCGGCCGGGCCGCCCGCCGCTTCGCCGAGCTGGGCGACCCCGTCGGCCGGGCCTGGCTGCGCGGCACCACCGCCTTCGTCCGCCTGCTCGCCGGCCGGCTCGGCGAGGCCAGGCGCCTGGCGAAGGCGTTCCTGCCCTTCGGCGAGCGGGTCGGCGACGCCTGGGCGGTCGGCACCCTGCGCGCGGTCGAGGCCTTCGCGGCCGCGGAGAGCGGCGACCTGGCCGACGCCGACCAGGAGGCGCGCCGGGCCTACCGCGACTTCGCCGCCGCCGGCGACGACTGGGGCCGCGGCCTCGCGCTCGTGGTCCGCGGCGTGGTCGCCCGCGAGCTGGCCGAGCCCGCGCACGCCTTCGACCTGCTCACCGACGCCACCGAGTACGGCGAGAAGACCGGCCATCCGCTGCTCATCGGCATGTCGCGGACGATGCGCGGCTTCGTCAGCCTGGACCGCGGCGACGCGGCGGCCGCCGAGGACGACGCCAGGGCTGTCCTGCAGGTCGTGGAGACCCACGACGTCCTCGAAGCGGCGAAGGTCGCGCCGCGGGTCCTGTTCGGCCTGGCCCGCCAGGCCCAGGGCGACCTGGCGGCGGCGCTGGAGGTGCTCGGCTGCGTGGCCGCGGACCGCCCCGGTCCGTCGGTGATGTTCTCCCGCCGGCACGCGGTGGCGGCCTACGCCGGCGCCCTGCTCGCCGCGGGCCGGCAGGTCGAGGCCCTCGACTGGGCCCGGCAGGCGCAGACCCTGGCCGGCGAGGACGTGCGCAGCCGGATCTACGCGGCCCGCGTCCTGGCCGACGCCCTCGAGGCCAACGGCCAGTGCGACGAGGCCGCCGTCGTCACCGCCGCCCTCGCCACATGACACGCCGCGTCACGTGATGACATGGCGTGACTGCCTGATGACTCGACTGGAGATCAATTTCCGGTGAGGGTGTAAGGTAGCTTCAAAGCGGCCACGCAGCGCCGACCTCGCCCTGGTGCGTTCCCGGTCGAGCGACGACCCCGGCAACGACGGCCCCTGACGGCGACGACGACCTGCCCCGACGACCTGCCCCGACGACGTGCTCGCGGGCCTGCGCGTCAGGCGGCGGACGGCGGACGGCGGCTCGGCGGCTCGGCGGCTCGGCGGCTCGGCGGCTCGGCGGCTCGGCGGCTCGGCGGCTCGGCGGCTCGGCGGCTCGGCGGCTCGGCGGCTCGGCGGCTCGGC
>NZ_BAAAQD010000072.1:0-12128 GCF_039531485.1 Dactylosporangium maewongense
TCGGCAGGAGCGGGGCGAGGAGTTCCCACTCCGGATCGGTGAGTTCAAATCGAGCGGTCATAGCGTCCCGATAAACAACCGGGACGCTATGCATCATCCCGCTTCATGATCCAAGAGACAGGCCCTAATACGACAGCCCAGGTTCGTTATGTAGATGTTGGTTGATGGATGGTGTGGCCGCGACGGCGGTAGTGGCTGGTGCGGGCGCGGGCTTGGTGTCGGCGGCGCCAGTTCGACCAGTGCAGGCGGTGGCTGATGGTGTGGGTGGTGTTGGTGATCATCAGTTTGAAGAGGTGCCGGATTTCGTTGAACGTCAACGGGATCAGTGTCTGATCGGTGTGCCGGTCACGTTCGCGGGCGGCGATGACGGTGAGGATGGCGTGGGCGAGCATCACGAGGGTGATGTGTCGGTACCAGGAGTTCCAGCGGCGGACCTGGGGCTCGTTCAGGCCGATGGTCTTGCCGGTCTGGAAGCAGGTTTCCACGTTCCAGCGGGTGCCGGCGACCCGGACCAGGGCGCGGAGCGGGACCGGCTGTGGTGACCAGCAGCGGTAGAACGCCAGCTCGCTGTCGCTGGTCCGGCGGCGTACCAGCAGGCTGTGACAGCCGCCGGTCTCACCGTCGGGCGGGGTGATGGCGATCCACGCCCAGTCGTAGGTCCGTTCGCCTTTTGACCCGGCCCCGGCGGACCGGCGCTGCCAGGCTCGGGTCGGCAGCGCGGCGGTGAGCCGGTCGGTGCGGACCGGGCCGTCGACCGGGCGGGCGGTGACCCGGTGGCTCTTGGCCACGGCCAGGACATAGCCGACACTGCGGGCCTGCAGGTCGCGGCGCAGGTGTTGATCGCCGCCGTAGAACTCGTCCGCGGTGCACCACGCCGCTGGCACGCCCGCGTCGAGGGCCCGGGCGGGCATCCGCCGGCCCAGGGTGATCTTCGTCGCGAACCGCACCTGCTCGGGCACGCCCGCCGCCGCGCATCGGGCGTCATCGTCGGTCCAGGCTTTGGGCAGGTAGACCTCCCGGTCGATCAGCGTGGACCCGCGCGGGGCGGCGTAGGCCAGATAGACCGCCACCTGAGCGTTCTCGATCCGCCTGGCGGTGCCGGTGTACTGGCGCTGGGTCGCCAGGGTGTGCCGGCCCTTCTTCAGATCACCGGTGTCGTCCAGGATCAGCACCCCGCCCGGGTCGCCGAGCGCGGCGACGGCGTAGCCGCGCACGTCATCGCGGACCCGGTCGGCGTCCCAGACCATCTCACCCAGCAGCCGCTGCATCGCATGCGGCGAAACGTCTCCGGCGTGTTCCGCCAACTGCCAGCACGACCGGGTGTCCACATCGGACAACAAACCGAGCAGGAACAAACGCGCTTGCCGACGCGGCTCCACCCGACCGAACCGGCCCGCGATCGCGGCGAACCCGGTGTCGAACTCAGCCAGCCACTGCCTGACGGCTACGCTGTGCCCAGCGGCCGCCGCACGATCTTCGATTGTCTCCACCAGTCATCGATGATCATCCGGCGGTCGTCAGCATGCCCTCCGGCACGCCGACCAGCCCCAGCGCCACCAGCCCATCGTCAGACATCTACATAACGAACCTGGGCTGGGGTACCAGACCGCACGCGGAGGAGATCCGGTGACAGCGCAGGCCCTCGGGCGCCTCAAGGATGCACTGGCATTGGTGCAAAGCGATGTCTTTGCGTCAGGTCTCTCGTTCAGGCTTGCCGTTCGGAGCGTGGGCTCCTTCAGAGAACGTTCCATCTATCACGTGACCCTGGAAGACGGCAGGTTCTACGGCGGGGTGAGCGGTCTTGAAGGGGAAACGGAGGAGGACGCGCTGGCCGAAGTTGCCGAAGATGTCCAAGACCTGTTCGCCGAGGTGCTGAACATCGCATGGCCCGACTGTGCAGTGCACAACCGTGGACTGCACATGCTCTGCCCGGCCGGCTCGTCACCGGCATGGTGGTGCTATTTCGGGGAGGGTCACCTGGTGGCACCCGTCGGGGAGCTGTCGGCATTGAACCCTTCCTGAGTTGACTCGGTGGCCGTCCGTCAAGGGCGGGCGGCCATCGACCCGAAGGCCGAGGGCCGATCCCGGGTTGCAGCGTCGAGCGTGATGACGAAGACGAATCCGCCGGCCGGATTAGTACCCCAGCCCAGGTTCGTTTATGTAGATGTCTGACGATGGGCTGGTGGCGCTGGGGCTGGTCGGCGTGTCGGAGGGCAGGGGCTTGGCGCTCGATGCGACTACCGACCCCAGGTCCGACTTACCCTGCTGCCCGGCCGTCGGATCACCGCTGAACGCATGACGCGATGCAGATCCGGATCTCGTCACAGCGCATTTAGGCGCAAGAGCGGCAGCACACTCACGGTTGGTCGCATCAGCCGCCACGCTACCGTACCGGTGCGAGCGCTACCCCGCTGTCGGACCTCATGGCCGAGCATGCAGATACGAGCGGCCCGGGAACCTACGACCAGTTCCTCGCACTGTTCCGAGACTCGGTCATCGGCATCGTCGGCATCGGGACGTGACGCATGACGAGCAAGGCCAGACTGTCACAAGCTCGGGCTTCGCCGCCGGTCGAACGACACTCACGGCGATGGAAAGCCACGTATCCTCGCCTTCGCCGACCCTGACGCGGCGTCACAGCGCCGGGGTCACAGTGCAACGCCGGCATACCCGGCCGAGCACTGCTGCAGATGGCGGCAGCCGACCCCGACGTATGGGCGTGCTTGTCAACAGTGCGACCCGCCCGATCAGTCTCGTCATCAGCAAGGCGACTGCCGGGGACGGTGAGGCCGAGCATGTCGATCAGCCAGCCCGGTCCGCCGGTGGTGTTTCGTGTGAGGAGGAGGGCGCCGAGTTCGGCGTGGGTGGCGGGGCTGGCGCGACGGAAGAACTCCTCGCAGATCTGCAGGAGGAGTTGCAGCTGGCCGTGATCGTGCGGAACGTCTCCGGTGACGATCGGTGGCCTTGGGTCAGCCGTTCGCGGCGGCGTGCTCGGCGGCGTGCTTCGACCTCGCTGGCGGCGCCACAGCGCGGTAGACGGCCGAGAGTCATCGGTGGATCCGGGACGGCACCGCCATGGCTGGTGCCGTCCCGGATTTCAGGTCGGCCGGCGGACTCAGTGGGCTGCCGCAACCCGCTGGGGTCTGGCCTGCAGGGCGATCCGCTGGAAGACCTCGGCCTGGGTCGGGTAGCAGTGCACCGTGTCGGCGAGTGCTTCCAGCGTCAGCCGGTTCGTGATCGCCAGCGTCAGCTCGCTGATCATCTCGCCGGCGTGTGTTGCCACGAGGGTTGCGCCGGCGATCTCGCCGCTGCCGCTGCGGGTGTGGATCGCCCCGAAACCCTCGTCCTCGCCGTCGATGAAGGCCCGCTCCACCTTGGTCAGGTCGAGCCGGTACGTGTCGATGGCGACGCCCTCGTCGCGGGCCCGGCGTGGGGTCAGGCCCACCTCGGCCACCTCGGGGTCGGTGTAGGTGCAGTGGGGAATCACGAGGTCCCGGGCCGGGCGATGTGCTGCGTCCAGGGCGTTGGCGATGCAGAGCCGCGCAGTCGCGTTGGCTGCGTGCGTGTACTTCAGCGGGAAGGTCGCATCTCCGGCGGCATAGATGTCGGGGTTGGCGGTGCGCAGGTACGCATCCACCGCCACGCCATCCCCGGCGTCGTGGACCCCGGCCGCGTCCAGGTTCAGATGCTCGACGTTCGCCTTGCGGCCGGTGGCGAGCAGCAGGGCATCGTACGGCAGCTCGCGTGTCCCGCCGGGGCCGAGCGCCAGCAGCCGGCCAGCGCCTGCCCGTACCGCCGTAAATCCCAGATGCAGCCGAATCCCTTCCTGCTCGAACCGGCGGCGGATCAGCTCGCCGGCCTCCGGCTCGTCCTGGGACAGCAGGGTCGTGGGGTGGCTGACCAGGTCCACCTCGCTGCCGAGGCGGCGGAAGGCCTGGGCGAGCTCGCACGCCTGCGGGCCGCTGCCGATAACGACCAACCGGGAGGGCTGCTCGGTCAGGGCGAAGACGGTCTCGTTGGTCAGGTACTCGCCGGTCCGCAGGCCGTCGATGGCGGGCACCACGGGCTCCGATCCGGTGGCGATCACCGCCTTGCGGAACCGCAGCGGCCGGCCGTCGACCTCCACGGCGTTCGGGGCGGTGAAGCGGGTGTGGCCGAGGTAGACCTCCACCCCCGCCTCCTCGGCCATCTGGACTGCGTCGCCGGCGCTGCTCATGGAGCGCATCCGGCGGACCCGCTCCATGACCGCGCCGAAATCGGTTCGGGGCGGGGCGTCGAGCCGGAATCCGAGCTCGGCTCCGCGGCCCGCATCGTGAACCGCGCGTGCGCACCGGATCAGCGCCTTGCTCGGCGTGCAGCCGAAGTTGACACAGGTGCCCCCGGTCAGCCGTTGCTCCGTCATCGCGACGCGGTGCCCGCCTGCGGCGGCCGTCGTGGCGGCGGTGAGGCCGGCCGGTCCGCCGCCGACCACCACCACGTCGTAGTCGCCACCGTCGCGGTTGACCCAGTCGGGCGGGTGACCCTGGTGGATCGTCCGCCGGTTGTGCACGTCGTCCGGGCACAGCTCGATGGTCGTCATGGCGCACCCCCGTCACGCGGGCTGTCGTACCGCGGTCCCAAGACGGTTGTCGATCAAGTACCGCCAGCGGCCGTCGGAGCCGCGGCGCGCCACATCGCTGGCCGTGCCGGCGACGTGCACGTGCCGGCCGTCGGGACCGGGGCCGTCGATCGCCCAGTCGACCACGATCTCGGCGATGTCGCCGGCCACGAACACATGGCGCGCCTTGGCCGCCAGCGGCAGGCCGAGGCTGATGTCGCGCTCGAGCTCGGCCGCGACCTCGGCGCTGTCGGTGACGGTCCGCCCGTCGTCGGCGACGAGTACCGCCCCCTCGTACAGGGTCATCAACTCGCCGACCTTGCCGGAGTTGAAACGCTCGACCAGCGCGGGGATGACGCCCTCGGGTGCCGTGGGGAGGGAAAAGGACTCGGACATCGCGATCTCCTCTCCGGGTTGGTGGAGTTGCGATGGCTCCCACGCTATCGGCGAGTGATGGGGTAACCGGAGGAGGAGGCGGGTGATGGCCGTCCTGGAGGATCACCCTCCATTTCACGAACGCATGCGGATGATCGTCTTCCCGCGAAGCCGCTCGGTCGGGTTGAGGACGGCGACGGCATCGTCGAGGGTCACAATGGTGCCGATGTTGGTGCGCAGCCGTCCGTCCCGCACCCGGCGGACGATCTCACCGAGTTGCGCGCGATCGGACTCGACGACGAAGTCGATCGCCAAGCCGCCGGCGGGCCGCGCCTCGGCCGGCCCGACGACGGTCACCAGGACTCCTCCGGCGCGGATCAGGCCCGCGGAGCGGCGCTGAATGTCGCCGCCGATGACGTCGAAGACCAAGTCGACGCCGCCGACGTCCTCCAACGGCGCCTCACCAGCCACCGTCATGTTCATGAACGCGAACACACTGTCATCGGCAGTTCAGAAGCCTCGGCGCGCTGCAGGACCCAATCACCCACCGTTACGAGTAGCGATGGGACGCCGCGCACCAATGGCGGCATGACAGCGCGCGGTATCAGCACCTGCGCACCTGGTCAGAGGCGGCAGCTCTGATGATCTACGATGGTCGGTGTGCCGGTTCGCCCAGTGGCGCTCCCGCGGCAGGTAGACCGACGGCTGCGGTCACTGGCGACCATGGAGCTCGTCAACATCCCGCTGCAGGCCGGGTTGTGGTTCGGCTTGGTCGACCTGCCGGTCACGGTACCGAATCTGGTCGGCTTCAGCGTGTTCGCCCTGCTGCTGGTGGAGGGAGCCGGCTATTGGGCGGCAAAGCTTCACCAGCTCCGCGGTCGCGCTCGCGGTCTGCCGGGCGAGCGCGCGTTCCGCGCAGCGCTGGCCGTCAACCCGATGTTGCTGGCCGCCGGTCTCGCGGTCACGGGGTATGCCACAGCCACCGATCCGGGTCGTGGGACCTGGCCGGGGCTCGTGTTCGCGGCATTCGCGGCTCTGGAGCACGTCAACTACTTCAACATGCAGCTCATGCACGACACGTTCGCTGATCTGCGGCGGCTGCGCTCTGCGGGCCTGCGTCGGTCCCACCTCGCCCGCGACCTGGGGCGAGCCCGGCGCACATCTTCTGGACGATCGCCTGGCACCTGATTCGCGCGACCATCCGCAAGCGCGCGTAACCCGCGCGAAGCCCGGTCTCGGCCCGGAGGACTCGGTCGCTCATCCAGCGGGTCCATCTGCGACTGCGCCTCCCGTCGAAAGTCGTCAAGTGCCGCTGGATGCGTCGAGACAGACCATGTATCGAGACTCGGCAGCGGGCCTCGACTCCATGATTGAGTGCACTGAAATCGGCATGTGTGCGCGCCTGATCATGGTCGGTAGGGTTCCCCGAATGGCGCGTCGCGGATCCCCGGAGCCGCCCGATCCGCTGCGGCGGTGCGCGCGAACCGCCAGCGTCGTCTCGGCGTTCACAGCGGCATGCGGCAGTGAGCGCGGTTGAGTTGGTCCTGGCCATGCCCGCGGGCGGCTACGTAGCCGTCGGGCCGGACGAGGAGCCACCCGCCATCTTCGAGGCCGAGCGTGTCGGAGGCGGGCCTGCCGACGGCGCACGTCTGCGCCAGGCTCGGTAGTGAGAGTTCCTGACCGCCGGTGGTCTGGTCTGCGGTGACCAGCAGCCAGCTCGGGCCGCGCAGCGCGTCGAACAGCTTCCGCCAGCCGGCGGTGTCCGCCTCGGGGTGGCGGACCTGCACCACGCGCTCCCCGGGGGCGGGCCCGGGCCGGAGCGTGTCGGTGTCCGGTACCGTCAGCGGGCTCGTCCGGTAGGCGATGCCGAGGCCCGACATCGCCCCGAAGAGGCTCCGGTTCAGTGCCTGGAAGATCGGGGGCCATGCATTGGCCACCTCGAACACGGCGGGCAGGTGCTCGTCGATCACGGCGTTGCGCAGCTCCACGAGCTCCGTCGCCGTCCGCGTCGAGCGGAGCAGGGCCTTCCCGACCGGCACCCGCTCGGCGCTGTAGGTGTCCAGCAGGCTCGGGCCGGCCAGGCCGCGGATCACCGCGGCGAGCTTCCAGGCCAGGTTGAAGGCGTCCTGCACGCCGGTGTTCAGGCCCTGTCCGCTCGCCGGGCTGTGCACGTGCGCGGCGTCGCCGGCCAGGAAGCAACGGGCGGACTGCATGACAGGCGCCGCGCGCTGCTGGATGGTGAACACCGACACCCAGGTCGGGCGCTCCACTCGCGCCTCGGTCCCCAGACCGCGGCTGAGCTTCCTGGCGAACCGCTCGGCGACCGCGTCGTCATCGCCCCCGTAGTCGACGTCGACAGTGTCGAGCAGGCGCCAGCGGCGCTCGCCGACCAACGGAAACAGCATCATGGACGCGCCGTCCGCCCGGATCCAACGGATCCGGTCGTGCTCGACCGGCCGCGCAAAGTCGATCTCCGCGTCCGCGATCAGCCAGGTTTCGGTGGACTCGCCCTTCAGCACTACGCCCAGCTGCTCCCGGACCGTGCTGTGCCCGCCGTCGCAGCCGACCAGCCACGGCGCCGTCGTCTCCTCCACCCGGCCGTCGTGATCCAGCGTCGCGCGTACCGTCCCGGCGTCCTGTTCGACGCCGGTCAGCCGGACACCCCACTCCACGCGACCGCCGAGCCGCTCGACCGCCGAGCGCAGCAGCCGCTCGGTGATGGCCTGGTCGAGCAGCCACATCCGGTTGAAGCGCGTGGCGTGCCCGGTGAACGACGGGTCCATCGAGGCCAACTGCCGGCCGTCGGCGTCGAAGGCGATCCTCTGCCCTGCACCGCGCGGGCGTTGAACTCCTCGTAGAGCCCCAGCTGGTCCAGGATCTCGATGGTGCGCGGATGGATCACGGCGGCCCGGCTCGTCGTGGCCGGGCCGGATGCGGCGTCGACCAGCCGCACGGCGATCCCGCGGCGCAGCAGCTCGTGTGCGGCCATCAGGCCGACCGGACCGGCGCCGATTATCAGCGCGTCCGCCTCGTCGGCGGCGGGCGGCCGCTGCTCCGCTTCGCGCGTCCCGGCCGGGGGCAGCGCCGTCATGACCTGGGCGACGAACCCGTGGAACTCCGCCATGAATTTCCGCAGGAACTGCTCCGTGCCGGCGTCGCCGACCTCGCCCGTCTCGCTGATCAGGCCGGGCCGGAACTGGATGTACGCCTCCGGGGCGTTCATCTGGGGGGAGTTGCAGTAGCCGAGCACGCTGCGCAGGCTCTGCTGCGCGATCGCGGTGCCGATCTTGCCCGGGGACGCGCCGATCACGGCCGACGGCTTGCGCGCGAACGAGTTGTCGCCCCAGGGCCGGCTCGCCCAGTCTATGGCGTTCTTCAGGGCGCCGGGGATCGAGCGGTTGTACTCCGGCGTGACGAACAGGACCGCGTCGACGGAGGCAATGGCCTGCTTCAACGCCCGGGCCGGGGCGGGGAAGTCGGCGTCGTAGTCGTAGCTGTACAGCGGCAGGTCGCGGATCGGAATCTCCACGAACTCCAGCTCCGGCGGGGCCAGGCGGATGAGCGCCCTGGACAGCGCACGATTGATGGAGGCGGCCGCGAGGCTGCCGACGATGTAGCCCACCTTGTACCTCGCCATACTTTGTGCTCTGCCCGCTCACGCGGCCACCACACCTGTGCGGGCACTCGTCGGCCCCGGTCAGCGCTCCACGCCGGACTGCGCCACTCCGCGGACGAAGAAGTGCTGGAAGACGACCAAGACGATAGCCATGGGGATGATGGTCAGGATCGAGCCAGCCATCATCACCGGGTAGGCGAACGTCTGGCCCCCCGCGCCGTCGCGGTCCCAGGGCCGATAGGCCAACCGGAGCGCCCAGTGGTCGGTGCTGGTACGGACCGCGTCAGCGGCACGGTGAGGACGATCGGCGGCACCGCAAGCACCGACACCACGCAGTCGAAGACGATGCCCCCGGACCGCGCCAGCCCAGCCGGGCCAGCGAGTAGCCAGCCAGGGAGTCGACGAAGGCCAAGCGCCGTCTAATTAATGCGGGAAAGCCCTGGGGATGCGCCTGTCGACGCCGCTGCGGAACTGCTCGATCTGGACCTCGATATGCCGAACCGTAGGTGTCTCCTCCAGCCGGTCCAGGTACAGGCATCTGGCTGCGAGCGCCATGAGCTCCACGGTGAAGTACATGGCCATCAGCGGGTTCACGAACAGCGTGGGCCCGGACAGGCGGCGGGTGAACCCGGTGTCTCCGGACTCGCCGCTCAGCGCCGCTGCGATCTGGCCGTTCACGATGCTCGGCCGCTGCGGTGTCGCGGCCTGCGCGGCTGCGACAGCGTCGCGATACAGGGCTGCCTCGCGGCTGTCGCTCGGGATGGACAGCGCGCCGAGATAGCCGCCGTCGCGGTCGAGCGCCGCGAGGTTTTCTAGAACCTGAACGTGGTTCACCCCATGGTAGGCGTCGATGCCGAAGCCCAGACACGTCACCAGCTTGATCGGTACATCGAGCCCGGCCACCGCTGCCAGGCTGCCGATGTCCTCGACCGGGGTGCCCAGCCCCGACTCGTCGCCGCGCAGCAGGATGTCGGTGCCGCCGTCGACCAGGACGATCGCGTCCACACCGAGCGACGAGACAAGATTGCGATAGGCGGCGCGCAGCGGCTGCACCCCAGTTCGGCGCAGCGCGTACACGGTCGACGGCAGTCGCTGCTCAGCCAGCCAGTGGGCGAGGGCCAGTTCCGGGAAGTACGAGACACGCCGTGCGACGTCCGGCGTGACGGCAGCGACGTTGGGCTCCAGCCACCGTTCGGGTGGCACCAGCGTCAACGGCCCGAAGGACAGATTGGCCAAGTGGACCTCGACACCCCGATCCCACAACGCAAACGCCAGCGGAAGCCCGGCGTACACGTCGAATCCACCCCCCGCTCCCGCCAACAGGACTCGGCGCGCCGGTTCGAGCGCCGCGAACAGCGGAGGCGTAGCAAGCGACCATCCCATAGGCAGAATTCTTGATCGCATGCGCCCGGAATGCGACCCCCTGAGTCGCTTGACTGGCGCGAGACCCGTCCACAGCTCGGCGCGCTCATCTGCCGCCGACGGTGAACGCGAGTTGACCGCGTCCGTCACGCCGCGTGATGAGGTCACGCGGCGACCGGCGCGCTGAACTGCCGATGACCGTGCATCCGATCATCGGCAGGGAAGGTGGCTCGACGGCTTTGGCGCACGGAGATCGATGGGCGCGCCGAGGTCGACCACTCCGCCGATTCTGGCGACGATGCCGGATCCAGTACATGTCGCGCTGGCGAAAATCGATGACGGTCTCCGGAGCGTGTCGCCCTGGTGGATCTCGATGTCGCCATTGCCGGATGTGTCGAGCAGGTGGGCGGCAAGGCAGCCGACACTGTTGGCGTTCGCGATGTCCTCGTTGACGCCGATCGCGGGGGCGAACATGCGGGCCGCGGCCGTTCTTGCGGTCGGCGACAGTGCGTAGGTGAAGCAGCCGAGATACCCGAGCCGGCGACACTCGGTTGCCAGCCGACCGAAGTCGGGCCGCATGGACAGCAGCGTCAGGTGATCCCGGACGGGGACGAGAAGTCGTGGCGTGCCGGGCGAGGCGACCCGTACGTCGGCGGCGATGTCCGCTCGTTGCAGGTCGAGGGCCGCGATGATGCCGCCGGCAGTGGCGTCGGCGTAGTCCGCCAGGGCGATGACGCCTTGGTCGAACCGGACTTCGATGCCGTTGTGGCGGCGGACGGCGGTCGTGGCGAAGGTGCGGCCTGCGGTGCGCAGGCTGCCGTGGAGCTCGGGGGCGCCGCTGCGGTGCAGCAGGACGGCTTGCGCGGCGATGATGCCATGGCCGCAGTTCGTGAGTTCCCCGGCGCTGGTGAAGAAGCGCACCATGGGCGCATCCGCTGTACTGGTGTCGATGAACGCGGTGTGGGACGTGCCGGTCCTACGGGCGACGGCGTGACGGTCGTCGTCGGTGAGCGTGGCGTCGTCGATCACCACCGCGGTGGGGCTGCCGCCTTCCCCATCGCGGGTGCAGGCGTTCACCACTGCCACCGGCGGGCCGGCCATCAGGCGGCCGTGACGTCGACGAAGCGGGGAGCACCGAGCTCGAGTTCGACGCGAACGGTGCGGGCGGCGAAACAGATCGCGTGGTACCACCCGCACAGCAGTGGCACGTCGAGCAGCTGCCGCTCGTCGAACAATTCCTGCGCGGACCGCCACAGTTCGTCGTCGACGTCGCACGAGTCGTGCAGGGCGTCCACCATCCGGATGAGCATGGCCACCCTTCCAGGCGATTCGGTTTCCGAAGCGCCAGGGGGCGGCGCTTCACGGGTTCAGTCCTTGCCGTCTTCGCTCAGGGCCGAGGCCCACGCGTCGGACCAGCGGGCGAGCGGGCGCAATGCCTGGCAGGCGCCCCGACCCAGATCAGTGAGCGCGTAGGCCGCGTCCGGCTGCTGGGCGACGAGCTGGGCGTCAAGGAGTTCGGTCAGCCGCTGCCGCAGGACACTGGAGGACATGTTGTCGCAGCGCTGCCGCAGCGCGCGGAACCCGACCGGCCCATGCTGCAGCTCCCAGACGACGCGCAGGTTCCAGCGACGGCCGAAGAGGTCGAGGGCGGCCATGAGGGGTCGCCCGGTGCTCGATCCGCGCACGGGCCGGCCTGGCCTGGGTGCCGTCATCGCCTGTGCCGCCCCTCTTGATGCTTCGATCTTCGATACACTAGCGTCCGGTGAGGTGATTCGATTTCCGAAGCGGCAGAGGTGGCCTTGCGAGGCGTCTACAAGGCGGTGTTGTTCGACGTCGACGGCGTGCTCGTCGATTCGTACCCCGCGTACCGCCGGATCTGGAGCCGATGGGCAGACCACCGCAACCTCGATCCAGACCTGGTCTGGTCACACACCCACGGCCGCCGGCCCGTCGACACCATTCAGGTAGTAGCACCGCACCTCGACGCCGCCGCCGAATACCGGCCGATCACGGAATTCATGGCCCGCGAAGGCGACAGCTTTCCCGTGTACGGTCACGTCCGCGCTGGTGGTGTAGGAGGCGGTCAGCGCTGATCCGTTGTGGTTGATGTTAGGCGGCGGCGAGTTGGGTGGTGTCGGTGTCGGGTTGGGTTCCCTCGGTGGTGATGACGGTCAGTCG
>NZ_BAAAQD010000073.1:0-10122 GCF_039531485.1 Dactylosporangium maewongense
CCCCGACCAGACCAAGACCATCGACCCGTGCAACCTGCAGTTCCTGTACCAGGGCAAGAACCCCAGCGCGGGCGGCGACTACAACCTGCTGCCGTGGCGGCCGGGCGTGCTGACGCTGCAGCGCTGAGAGTACGGGCCGCCGCGGCGGCCCGCGTTCCCGACCGCTCGGGCGTGTCCGGTGCCACCAACGCATCGGGCACGCCCTCGGCGGCGGACACGGCCGGCGGATATCGAAGACGCCATATCTCTTGACCGAAGACATCATACGAATTATGTTTCGCCCGAGGTTTGATCCTCGGTACCCCACCCGACGCAGGCGCCGGCCGCCCCGCCCCGGCCATGGCTGCGCAGGCAGCGCCTCTCCCGCCAACCGGGAGCGCTGCCGCCGACCGAAGGAGACCCACCTGTGAGCACCCGAACGAAGCCCCGCTGGCTCGCGGCGCTCGGCGCCGTGGCCGTCGTGGCCGCCGGAGTCGTGGCCGTGACGGCGATGACCATGCCGTCGGCATCGGCGGCCACGACGGCCGGCTGCGGCAAGACCCCGACGCTGCGCAGCGGCAGCTACACCATCCAGAGCGGCGGGCAGAGCCGCAGCTTCATCCTGCGCATCCCCGACGGGTACAGCAACACCCGCCCGTACCGGCTGATCTTCGGCTACCACTGGCGCGGCGGCACGATGAACGACGTGGCCTCCGGCGGCAGCAGCGGCAGCTCGTGGTCGTACTACGGGATGCAGCAGCAGTCCGGCAACAGCGCGATCCTCGTCGCGCCGCAGGGCATCGGCAACGGCTGGGCCAACAGCGGCGGCCAGGACATCACGTTCACCGACGACATGGTCCGGATGATCGAGAACGACCTCTGCGTCGACACCACCCAGCTGTTCGCGATGGGGTTCAGCTACGGCGGCGGGATGAGCTACGCCATCGCCTGCGGCCGGGCCACCGTGTTCCGGGCGGTCGTGGTCTACTCCGGCGCGCAGCTGTCCGGCTGCAGCGGCGGCACCCAGCCGATCGGGTACTTCGGCATCCACGGCATCTCCGACAACGTCCTGAACATCGCCTCGGGCCGCCAGCTGCGCGACACGTTCCTGCGCAACAACGGCTGCGCCGCCCAGAACGCGCCGGAGCCGTCGCCCGGCAGCGGCCGGCACATCACGACCGCCTACTCCTGCCGTGACGGGTACCCGGTGCGGTGGGCGGCGTTCGACGGCGGCCACGGCCCGGGCCCGGTCGACGGCTGCTCCGGCTGCGAGGACGGCACCAGGACGTGGACCAAGACGGAGGCATGGCAGTTCATCGCCTCGTTCGCCGGCGGCACGACGCCGAGCTCCCAGCCGCCTGGCAGCCCGTCGAGCAGCCCGTCGGGCAGCCAGCAGCCGGGACAGTCGAACGTCACGGTCGTCGGCGCGGGCTCCGGCCGCTGCCTCGACGTGCCGGGCAGCAGCACCACGAACGGCACCCAGCTGCAGCTGTGGGACTGCCACGGCAACACCAACCAGCGCTTCACCGCCACCGCGAGCCGCCAGCTGACGGTGTACGGCGGCAAGTGCCTGGACGCCAGCGGCCAGGGCACCGCCAACGGCACCACGGTCGTCATCTGGGACTGCAACGGCCAGGCCAACCAGCAGTGGAACGTCAACAGCAACGGCACGATCACCGGCGTGCAGTCCGGGCTGTGCCTGGACGCCAGCGCCAACGGCACGGCGAACGGCACGAAGCTCCAGCTGTGGGCCTGCAACGGCCAGGCCAACCAGCGGTGGAGCCTGCGCGCCTGACCGGTCCACCGGTGGCGTCGGCCCCGGCTGGCGCCACCCTGCCCACAGCAGAGGAGGAACACCCATGGCAACGAGGATCGGCGCGGCGAGGATCGCCGCGGTGCTGCTGGCCGCGGCGGCCGCACTGGTCGCCCCCGGCACCCCCGCGCAGGCGGCCACCGCGGTCACGATCAACGGCTCGTCGGGCGGGCGGGTGCTCGACGGCATCGGCGCGGTCAGCGGGGGCGGCGGCAACAGCCGGCTGCTGATCGACTATCCGGAGCCGCAGCGCAGCGACATCCTGAACTACCTGTTCAAGCCGGGGTACGGCGCGGCGATGCAGATCTTGAAGGTGGAGATCGGCGGCGACACGAACTCGACGTCCGGCGCCGAGCCCAGCCACGAGCACACCCGCGGCGCCGTGAACTGCAACCGCGGGTACGAGTGGTGGCTGATGGAGCAGGCCAAGGCCCGCAACCCCAACATCAGCCTGGTCGGGCTGGCGTGGGGCGCCCCCGGCTGGATCGGCAACGGCAACTTCTGGTCCACCGACTCGATCGACTACCTCCTGGCGTGGCTGGACTGCGCGGGCACGCACGGGCTCACGATCAACTACCTCGGCGGCTGGAACGAGAAGGGCTACAACGTCGCCTGGTACAAGAACCTGCGCGCCGCGCTCAACTCCCACGGCTACGGCGGCGTGAAGATCGTCGCGTCGGACGACTTCGGCTGGTCCGCCGCCGACGACGCGCTGCGCGACAGCGCCTTCGCAGCCGCCGTGTCCACCTTCGGCAGTCACTACGTGTGCGGGTACCGCAGCGCCCAGAGCAGCTGCCCCAGCTCCAGCAACGCGGTGGCCACCGGCAAGGCGCTGTGGGCCAGCGAGAACGGGTCCGACGACTACAACGCCGGCGCGCAGGCGCTCGCCCGCGGCATCAACCGGGGCTACGTCGACGGGCGGATGACCGGATACATCAACTGGCCGGCCATCGCCGCCATCACGCCGAACATCCCGTGGGCGACCACGGGCGTGGCGGTCGCGTCGCAGCCGTGGTCCGGTGCGTACTCGATCGGCAAGAACGCGTGGGTGATGGCGCAGACCACCCAGTTCACCGCCCCCGGCTGGCGCTACCTGGACGGCTCCAGCGGCTACATCGGCGGCAACCGCAGCAACGGCAGCTACGTCTCGCTGCGCTCGCCTACCGGCAGCGATTACAGCACGATCATCGAGACGATGGACGCCGGCGCGGCGCAGACGCTGAACTTCACCGTCACCGGCGGCCTGTCCACCGGCACGGTGCGGGTCTGGTCCACCAACGTCCGGTCGAACAACACCGCCGAGCACTTCGTGCGCGGCGCCGACATCACGCCCTCCGGCGGGGCCTTCTCCCTCACCGTCCAGCCCGGCTACGTGTACAGCGTCACCACCACCACGGGGCAGGGCAAGGGCACCGCGGTCAGCCCCGCGCAGGGCAACCTGAAGCTGCCGTACAGCGACACCTTCGACGGTGCCGCCGTCGGCCGCGAGGCGACGTACCTGATGGACCAGCAGGGCTCGTTCGAGGTCGCCGCCTGCGGGGGCGGCCGCACCGGGCGGTGCGTGCGGCAGATGTCGGAGCAGGCGCCGATCTACTGGACGTCCGGCCACGCCGAGCCGTTCACGCTGCTGGGCGACCTGACCTGGCGCAACTACACCGTCTCCTCCGACGTCATGCTGGAGAAGTCCGGGTATGCGCAGCTCATCGGCCGCGGCAACACGTACGACCACCAGGGCCCGCAGAACCTCAACGGGTACTACTTCCGGGTCACCGACACCGGCGCCTGGTCGATCCGCAGCAACAACACCAGCGGCAACTGGCGGACCCTCGCCAGCGGCACCACGGCGGCGCTGGGCACCGGGCGCTGGCACACCCTGTCGCTGACGCTCAACGGCAGCACGCTGAGCGCGTCCGTCGACGGCACCACCGTCGGCACGGTGTCGGACTCGACGTGGGTCGCTGGCCAGATCGGGTACGGCACCGGCCAGGGCGTCACGGCGCAGTTCGACAACCTCACGGTGACCCCGGTCGGCACCCAGGGCGGGTCGACCGGTGAGATCCGCGGCGCCGGCTCCAACCGGTGCCTGGACGTCAACGGTGCCGCCCAGGCCGACGGCACGGTCGTGCAGATCTGGGACTGCAACGGCGGCGCGAACCAGCAGTGGACGCTCACCTCGAGCAACCAGCTCACCGTCTACGGCAACAAGTGCCTCGACGTGGCCGGCACCACCCAGGGCACCCGGGCGCGGATCTGGACCTGCAACGGCGGCGCCGGGCAGCAGTGGCGGGTCAACGCCGACGGCTCGATCGTCGCCGGCGGGTCCGGGCTGTGCCTGGACGTCAACGGCGCCGGCACCGCCAACGGCACCGCGGTGCAGCTGTGGACCTGCAACGGCGGCAGCAACCAGACCTGGATCCGGGCCTGACGGCTCCACCCCCGCCGGCGGCGCCGCGGTCCGGCCGTCCACATCGGACGGCCGGGCCGCACCCGCCGGCATCCGGACGAACACCTGAAGGAGGGCACCATGCAACGCATCCCGAGGGCCGCCGCACGACGCCGGGCGCGGCGCTGATGGGCCCGCGCCACGACGCCATGCCACCCATGGCCGCAGCGCCGGCCGGCCCGGCCGGACACCCCACCACCCGTCGCGGGACCGTCCTGGCGGTCGTCGTCACGCTGCTGCTCGCCGGCGCCGCCGCGGCGACGCTGAGCCGGGCCGCGCTGGCCGCCGACACACCCCAGCAGCTCGTCGGCGCCGGCTCGGGACGCTGCGTCGACGTGCCGGGCTCCAGCACCACGAACGGCACCCAGGTCCAGCTGTGGGACTGCGGCAGCGCCGCCGGCCAGTGGTGGACCTACACCGCCGCGAAGCAGCTGACCGTGTACGGCAACAAGTGCCTCGACGCCAGCGGCCGCGGCACCGCGAACAACACTCCCGTCATCATCTGGGACTGCAACGGGCAGACCAACCAGCAGTGGAACGTCAACGCCAACGGCTCCGTCACCGGTGTGCAGTCCGGGCTCTGCCTGGACGCCACGGGCCGCGGCACCGCGAACGGCACGAAGATCATCCTGTACGCGTGCGGCGGCCAGTCCAACCAGCAGTGGACGCTCTCGTCACCGCCGCCGGGCGGCACCGGCGGGCCGTGCGACATCTACGCCGCGGGTGGCACGCCGTGCATCGCCGCGCACAGCACCGTCCGGGCCCTGTCCGGCGCCTACAGCGGCAACCTGTACCAGGTGCGGCGCTCCTCGGACAACACGACCCGCGACATCGGGGTGGTGACGGCCGGCGGCACCGCGAACGCGTCCGCCCAGGACGCCTTCTGCGCCGGCACCACGTGCGTGATCACGGTCCTGTACGACCAGTCGGGGCGCGGCAACGACCTGTGGTACCAGGGGTCGGCCGTCGTGCCCGGCTCGTCGCAGAGCAGCCCGGCGAGGGCCACCGCGGAGTCGCTGACGGTCGGCGGCGGCAAGGCGTACTCGCTGTACATCAACCCAGGCAACAGCTACTGGCGCGACGGGCACCTGACCGGCGTGCCGACCGGCAGCGCGCCCGAGGGCATGTACATGGTGACCAGCGGCACCCACGTCAACGGCGGCTGCTGCTTCGACTACGGCAACAGCGAGACGACCCGCAAGGCCGATGCCGCCGGCGCCATGGACGCGATCTACTTCGGCACCAGCTGCTGGTTCGGTGGCTGCTCCGGCTCCGGCCCCTGGGTGCAGGCCGACCTGGAGTGGGGGCTCTTCCCCGGCGGCAGCAGCGCCTGGAACCCCAACCAGCGCGCGTTCACCAGCAAGTTCGTCACCGCGACGCTGAAGAACAACGGCACGTCCCGCTTCGCCATCAAGGGGAGCAACGCCCAGGCCGGGAGCCTGTACACCCTGTACGACGGCACCCTGCCCAACGGCTACAGCCCGATGAAGAAGCAGGGTGCCATCGTGCTCGGCAGCGGCGGCGACTGCTGCAAGCCCGGCGGCGGCGCCAACCAGAGCGCCGGCACCTTCTACGAGGGCGCCATGGTGGCGGGCTACCCGTCCGACGCGACCGAGAACGCGGTGCAGGCGAACATCGTCGCGGCCGGCTACCGCTGACCGTCCGGCCGGGCGACCCGGATCGGCCCCGCCGCGACGCCGACGCGGCGGGGCCACCCTTCATGCCACCTCGAGCAGGCCGGCGGCCCGCAGCGCGGCCCAGAGCGCGTCGGGGACGGTGGTCGCGGCGCGGTCCACGGTCTGCTGGACCTCCGCCCGGCTGCGCAGGCCGACCACCGTCGCGGTGACGGCCGGGTGCGCGCGGACGAACGCGAGCGCCGCCGCGGGCAGCGTGACGCCGTGCGCCTCGCAGATCCCGGCGATGCGCCGCGCGCGGTCGATGAGCTCGCCGGGCGCCTGCCGGTAGTCGTACGTCGCGTCCGCCGGCGGGCGGTCCGTGGCGAGCAGGCCGGAGTTGTAGACCCCGGCGATCACGACACCGACCCCGGCACGCTGCGCGGCGGGCAGCAGGTCCCGCAGCGCGCCCTGTTCGAGCAGGGTGTACCGGCCGGCACACATCACCAGGTCGACGTCGGTCTCCTGGACGAACCGGGTGAGCATCGCCGACTGGTTCATCCCGGCCCCGACGGCGCCGATGACGCCCTGGTCACGCAGCTCGGTCAGGGCGGGCAACGCTTCGGTCGCGGCCTGCCGCCAGTGCCCGTCCGGGTCGTGCAGGTAGACGATGTCGATGCGGTCGAGGCCGGTGCGGGTGAGGCTCGCCTCCAGCGAGCGGCGCACGCCGTCGCGGCTGAAGTCCCACCGCCGCCGGTGGGTCGCGGCGACGTCGAAGCCTTCCGGGTCGCGCAGGTGCGCCGTCCGCGGCGACGGGACGAGCAGCCGGCCGACCTTCGTGGAGATCACGTAGTCGTCGCGCGGCCTCGTGCGCAGCGCGGCGCCGAGGCGCCGTTCGGACAGTCCCAGCCCGTAGTGCGGCGCGGTGTCGAAGTACCGGATGCCGGCGTCCCAGGCGGCGTCGACCGCCGCGGCGAAGGTCTCGTCGGTGGTCGCGTGGTACAGGTTGCCGCCCTGTGAGGCGCCGAGACCCAGTGCGGTGAGGCCGACCGCCGGCCGGCGCGGGAGCGTCCGGCGGGTCACGGCGGCCGCAGCCGGTAGACGCGGCGGGCGGTGCCGCTCCAGATCATCGCCTGGTCGGCCGCGTCCAGCGGTTGCAGCAGCTGTGCGAGTGTCTCGATCCAGCGCCGGTACGACGTGGCGAGCAGGCAGACCGGCCAGTCGGAGCCGAACATGAGCCGGGAAGGGCCGAACACGTCCAGCGCGTGCTCGACGGCGGGCCGCAGCTGGTGCGGTGTCCACGAGGCCCAGTCGGCCTCGGTCGCCAGGCCGGACAGCTTCGCGGTCGTGTTCGGCAGCCCGGCGAACGTGCGCAGGTCCCGGGCCCAGCCGCCGTGCCTGGAGTACGGCTGCGCGGGTTTGCCGAGGTGGTCCAGGACGAACGCCACGCCGGGCAGGTCGCGGGCGAGCCGCGCGGCGGCGGGCAGCTGGTGGCGGCGGATCACCAGGTCGAACGCCAGGCCGGCCGCGCCGACCGCCGCGACGCCGCGGCGCAGGTCCGGCCGGTCCAGGAAGCCGGGGTCGGGCTCCTCCTGCACGAGGTGGCGGATGCCGACGAGCCGGTCCCCGCCCTCGCCGGCCCGTAGCCGGGCGATGCGGTCGGCGACGTTGCGCGCCGTCAGGTCGACCCAGCCGACGACGCCGCCGACGAGGTCGGTCGTGCGCGCCTGGCGCAGCAGGTCCGAGGTCTGCGCCTGCGAGGAGATGCTCTGCACGACGACGGTCTGGGTGACGCCCGCCTCGGCGGCCAGCGGGGCGAGGTCCGTGACGGTGAAGTCGGCGTCGATCGTCTTCATGGTCGCGGCGCTGATCCACGGCTGGGGGTGGCGGGCGCGGACCCACAGGTGGTGGTGGGCGTCGACGATCTGCCCCGGTGCCCGCGGTGCGCTGTGGTTCATCGGCCGGGCCAGCCGCCGTCCACGGGCTGCGTGACGCCGTTGACGCTGCGGTAGACGACGGCTTGCATCGAACTCCATCCGGTGTGGCGGACAGCCGAGCTCATGGATCGCGAAAACGTAACTCGTATGACGTATGGAGTCAACCGTGGGATCCGGGCAGGCGGGTGGCGATCGAATCCAACGCTGTGACACAAACATATGACGTATGTCGTCAATCATGTAACGTGCTCGATGCATCGATGACGGTCGGATCGTGCACCCCCTCGATCGTCCGGCGTGACCGCATCGATGCACGGCACTCGGCGCGGCGGCGCGCGCCCATCTGACCCGCACTGTCAGGAGGGTTCATGAACCGAACACCCCGATACCGAAGCCGCGCGGCGGCGGTGATGCTCGCGCTCGCCGGTGGAACTTTCACGGCGGTCGCCGGCACCGCGGCACCGGCGTCAGCGGCCATCAACGCGGCCGACTTCCAGCAGGTGACCCTCGCCAAGGGGCTCGCCGAGCTCGGCGAGCCGCTGACCATCTCGGTGCTGCCCGACCGCTCGGTCCTGCACACCGCCAGGAACGGCACGCTGCGCCGCACCGACGCCAACGGCACCACGTCGGTGATCGCCAACATCCCCGTCTACACCCACGACGAGGAGGGTCTGCAGGGCGTCGCGGCCGACCCCGACTTCGCCACGAACCGCTACATCTACCTGTATCACGCGCCGCCGCTGAACACGCCGTCGGGCGATGCGCCGGCCACCGGCACGGACGCGACCTGGGCGACGTGGACCGGCGTCAACCGCCTGTCGCGGTTCACCCTCAACGCGGACTTCACCGTCAACATGAGCAGCCAGGTCAACATCCTGGACGTGCCCGCGAACCGTGGCATCTGCTGCCACGTCGGCGGCGACATCGACTTCGACGCGGCCGGCAACCTGTACCTGTCGACCGGTGACGACTCCAACCCGTTCGACTCCGCGGGCTACTCGCCGCTCGATGAGCGGACGAACCGCAACCCGGCCTACGACGCGCAGCGTTCGGCGGGCAACACCAACGACCTGCGGGGCAAGATCCTGCGGATCAAGGTCAACGCCAACGGCACGTACAGCATCCCGTCCGGGAACCTGTTCGCGCCGGGGACGGCGAACACCCGGGCCGAGATCTACGCGATGGGCTTCCGCAACCCGTTCCGGATGAGCGTCGACAAGGCCACGGGCATCGTCTACGTCGGCGACTACGGCCCCGACGCCGGCACCACCAACGCCAACCGCGGCCCGTCCGGGCAGGTCGAGTTCAACCGGATCACGTCGCCCGGCAACTACGGCTGGCCGTACTGCACGGGCAGCAACACCACCAGCGAGACGTACAACGAGTGGAACTTCGCCACGAACAGCACCGGCAACAAGTTCAACTGCGCCGGCGGGCCGACGAACAACTCGTTCCGCAACACCGGCCTGCAGACCCTGCCGCAGGCCCGGGCGGCGTGGATCAAGTACGCCGGCGACTCCGGCAGCCCGAGCGAGTTCGGCAGCGGCTCCGAGTCGCCGATGGCGGGCCCTGTGTACCGCTACGACGCGTCGAACCCGTCGAGTACGAAGTTCCCGCCCTCATTGGACGGCATGTTCTTCGCGGGCGAATTCGGCCGCGGCTGGATCAAGCCGATCACTGTCAACGCCGACGGCTCACGGGGCACGATCGACAACTTCCCCTGGGTCGGCAAGCAGGTCATGGACCTGCAGTTCGGCCCGGACGGCGCGCTGTACGTCCTGGACTACGGCGCCGGCTTCGGCAACGGCGACGCGAATTCCGCGCTCTACCGCTTCGACTACGTCGGCACCGGCGGCAACCGTGCCCCGACCGCCGTCGCCGGCGCCAGCGTCACCTCGGGTGCGGCGCCGCTGACGGTGAACTTCTCCTCCGCCGGCAGCAGTGACCCGGAAGGCGGGGCGCTGACCTACTCGTGGGCGTTCGGCGACGGCACCACCTCGACCGTGGCGAACCCGACGAAGACCTACACCACCAACGGCACCTACAACGCCACCCTGACGGTCCGCGACCCGCAGGGCGCCACCGGGACGGCCGGCGTCCAGATCAGCGTCGGCAACACCGCGCCCACGGTTACGGTGAACACGCCGGCGTCGGGGCAGCTGGTGTCCTTCGGCGACAGCGTGCCGTGGAGCGTCACGGTCACCGACCCCGAGGACGGGGCGATCGACTGCTCGAAGGTCACCATGACCTACGTGCTCGGCCACGACCAGCACGCCCACCAGATCACCTCGCAGAACGGCTGCACCGGCACGATCACCATCCCGGTCGACGGTGAGC
>NZ_BAAAQD010000074.1:0-9241 GCF_039531485.1 Dactylosporangium maewongense
ACCAGTGCGAGAACCCCAGGAAGTACTCCCGAAAATCTTCGTCCCAGCCCTCGACCTGCTCAACCGTCACCACACCCGGCAAACGACCCAGAACCAGACGAGGTAGCGACCCGCCGTTGCAGTACTAGGCCCTAACGGAGCCGGCAAGACCACCCTGTTGGATGCCATCTCCGGGCTGGCCCGGCCGCGAAGAGGCCACATCCGCTTCCACGGCAGCGAGATCGGCACCTGGTCTCGCACACGGCGCGCGCGACTCGGCATACGTCATGTCGAACAAGGCCGTGCCGTGTTCTCGGAGCTCACCGTGGCCGAGAACCTTGCCGTGGTCGCGCCTGCTGGCCAACACCGCAAAGTATTCGACATCTTTCCCGAGCTGGTACAACGCATCAACACCCCGGCCGGGCACCTCTCCGGTGGAGAACAACAGATGCTCGTCATTGGACGCGCCCTGCTTGGCCTCCGGCGAAACCACCACGTCAGGTCCAGACCAACACTGTTACTGCTCGACGAACTCAGCCTCGGCTTGGCCCCAGTTATCGCCTCTCGCCTCCTTCCCGTCGTGCGCGGCCTCACGGGAGCGCGGCACCGCCGTGCTGCTCGTCGAACAGTTCGCGCACCTCGCGCTACCAATCGCCGACGTCGCCCACCTCCTCGACCGAGGACGCATCACGTTCTCCGGAACGCCCGGCGAACTCCAGGCCAAGCCACACCTCCTCCACGAGTCATACCTGGCCAGCACCGGACCTGTCGCTATCGACTAGGTGTGATGCGGGTCGTCTCGGCCTCGGTTAGTGAAATGTCACGGGTTGTTCTCGACGGTGAGGGGGAGGTCCACGCGCAGGTTGGTACCCGCCCCGCGCGGACTGACGAGGATTATTCGGCCGCCGAGTGCCTCCGCGCGGTCCTTGAGGCCGACCAGGCCGGTGCCTCGGGTGAAGTCGGCGCCGCCGGCGCCATCATCGCGGATCGCGATGCGCAGGACGGCGTTGGCGGCGTCGGCTTCGACGGTGACCGTTACGTTCGAGGCGCGTGCGTGCTTGGCCGCGTTGGTCAGCGCCTCAGCGACGATATAGTACGCGCTGACCTCGACCTGCTCCGCCAGCCGCCCCTCCATGGTTGAGCGGAGGTCGACCGGGATCGGCGAGCGACGGGCGAGCGAGCGCAGCGCGGGGCTGAGGCCGCTGTCGGTCAGGATGGTGGGGTGGATGCCGCGCGAGATCTCGCGCAGCTCGTCGACCGCGCTGTTGGCCCCGGCCACGGCACGGTCGAGTTGCGCTCCGAGCGCGTCAAGCTCGGGCGGCAGCGCCGCCTGCGCGGCGCGTAGTTGCAGCGCCAGCGAGACCAGTCGCTGCTGGGCGCCGTCGTGCAGATCCCGCTCGATGCGTCGGCGGGTCTGGTCGGCGGTGGCGACGATCCGCGCACGGGATGTGGTGAGCTCCGTCCGGCTTTCGGCATTGGCGATGGCGGTCGCGATGAGCTCGGTGAAGTCGGCCAGCCGCTGTTCAGTGTCCAGGGGCAGCCGTTGGCGCCGTGACCCGACGCGCATCGCACCCCAGACCCGGCCCTCGACCTCGATCGGGCTTGCGACCACACAGCGGAGTCCGGCGGCGGTGTCGGGCTGGCTCGCGGCCGTAACTTCGTATTCGTCGCGGCGGGCCGCGCGGCCGGTGGCCTGGACCGACGCCATCGCCGAGTCGGGGTCGGGCTTGCCGCGAGAACCCGGTTGGGAGTGCTCGAACCCGCAACCTCCCATCACCGTCGTGTCCCCGTCCGGCTCGAAGCGCACGATCGCCGTGCTTTCGGCGGCGAAGAGCGCACCGACCTCGTCGGCCACGGCGGCGAACACGAGATCGGGACCCGCGCCGTGGGCGACCAACGTCGCCACTCGTCGCAGGGCCGCCTGTTCGTCGGCGATCCGGCGGAAGTCGGCGTACAGCTGGGCGTTGTCGAGGGACACGGCGAGTTGGCCGGCGATGAGTTTGACACCGTCGAGCCGTTCGGTGGTGAATGCGCCGCGGATGAGGCGGTTCTCCAGTAGCAGCACCGCCTGTAGTGTGCCGCGGGTGAGGATTGGTACGGTCAACAGGGAGCAGCAGGTGAGGTCGGCGAAATAGGGGTCGCGAGCGAACCGGTCGTCGCTGGTGGCGTTGTCGACGACGAGCGGTTCATGTATTCGCTGCGTGTACCGCAGCACGGACATCGGCACCGCGTCTTCGTGGCCGGTGACGCTGACCGGGACGATGCCGCCGTCGCCGCCGGGATCAGGCAGTAGCCAGCCTTGCCGGTCGTCGCTCCACAACAGCAGATGGACGCCGGTCGCGCCAGTCATCGCGCTGAGCACTTCGGCCACGCGGGAGTGTAGTCCGGCGATGCTGGTCTCGGAGCTCAGAGCCCGCGAGGCAGACAATATGCCGAGGAGGTCGATCGTTCCGGTCGTGACGGTGGAGCGACGATGGCCAAGATCGCCGAGCTGGTCGGTGCCGTGTCCGGCGGTGGCAACGACTCGTGGCCGCAGGGTCGGGTAGGCCCAGTCCAGCTGATCGACTTTCGCCGTCGCGCCCCACACGGCGTACTCGTGGCGAGCCTGGGCGAGAAGGTCGTAGCCGTTCTGTTCGAGGCCCTGGGCGAGGAAGAAGCGGGCCGCGTGTTCGGTGATCAGGGCCCGGTGCCATGGGCGTTGGCGACGGGCGACCTCGCGTCGCGCGGCGTCGAAGGCGAGGGCGGCGGCGCGGAAGTCGCCGATCGCCCAGGCCCGCTCGGCCTCGAGCAACCGCAGCAGGTGCAGAAAGTTCGCCGATGCGTCCGCAGCGCGCGCGGCCAGCCACCGCGTCACCTCATCCAGTTCGGACAGCAAACTGCCGTGCTCGTCGCAGTGGCTGGATCGGGCCTGCTCAGCGAGGGCTAGCCCGCGAAGCAGGCGGGCCACCGCGGTCGGGTAGAGGCCGGAGGCAGCCGAGAGCAGCAGGGGCATCGCCGCCGCGGTGTGTCGCGCCAGGCCGATCGGTTCGCTGAAGATGGCGGCAGCGATTGCGTGGCTGAGATGTGCGTAGAGAAGCGCCAGTGGGTTGTCGGCATACCTGTCGATGGGCACCGCTTCATCGGCGGCGGTGGAGTTTTCGCCGCGCAGAACGCCAGCCAGCCACTTGTAGCTGTCGAACCATTGGCCGGTCTGCTCGTTTCCGGTCCGTCGCACGAAGGCCAGCCCCGCCTCCACCTCGGCGGCGTAGGCGTCGAGTTTAGGCGCGCAATCCAGCAGGCCCGCCACGATCGGGTGGTAGGTATAGCCGGCGTTGGCGAGGTCCCCGCCCGCGATCAGTCCCTCGCGGGCGCGTTGAGCTGCATCGATGCTGTTTTCGATTGGCTCGAACCAGCAACTCAGTACGGCGAACAGGAAGCGTGCCTGCGAGGTGGAGGGTTCGTAGCCGCGGGCTTCACCGAGATCCAGGATCCGTCGTATCGCCCGATATCCAGCGACGTAGTCGTCGCGCAGTGACACGGCAGCGAAGGCTGTGTGGCTGCCCGGGCCGAGCAGGACCCGGCCGGGGCCGTGCTCGTCCCAGATCCGCAGCGCTTCCAGACTCAGCCAGGCGACCGTGGACTGGTCGGCGACGAAGTAGGCCGTCGGTAGGACCGCGTTGAGCAGGCGCGATGTGGCGAGCAGTGCCGGGTCGGTGATCTCAGGCCGAGCTAGTTCGTCGGCGCTTTCGGTGTCTTCGAGCCACCGGTATAGATGCTCGAATTGGTGGTCGAGCTCGATTGGGAGCCGGTCCGCGGCAGGTACGGTGATGCCGAGTTCGCGCAGCGACTCGATGCCCAGACCGAACGCGTCGGCAAAACGTTTCCGGTGGGTGAGGCTTCGCACCTGGACCGCCGTCGCGTCGGCACGTTGCATCGCGGTGGGACACAGTCCCTCGATGGTCCGGTAGTCCCCATCGGCCTCGTGCAGGTGTCCCATGCTGTACAACGCGGCGTGGCGGCCGATGTGCACCTCGACGAGCGTGCCGGTCTCAGCCACGTCGACGAGCGCTAGCGCGGCCGTGAGCAGTGCGTTCACCAGTGCGTAGTCCCCGATCAACGTCGCCTGGTCGGCGGCGCGCCGCAGCAGTCGCACCACCCGACGCCGCTCCGCGGCATCGTCGACTGCGTCGACCACCGGCAGGTACTGCTCCGCCGCGACTGCGAACAGCTCCGGCACGGCAGCCAGCCGCCGTGCCATCGCCAACTGCAAGGCGCGTCGCCGCAGCGGATCCAGGGCGCGCAGGATGACCTCGCGGATGCGGTCATGGCGAAACCGCACCGCCTCGGTCGCCCCGGGCACCACGAGCAGGCCATCGGCGAGGGCTGGCGCAAGCATCTTTTCGACCACACCCGACGGCTCGCCGGTGGCGGTCTGTAGCAGGCTCAGCTCGGCTCGCCCGCCCAAGCAAGCCATCGCCTCGCCGAGTTGCCGAGACGACGGTGGCAATGCCTCGACCCGCGCAGCCACTAGCGCGGCAACGTCGGACTGGCCCAGGTGCGTGCGCACGGCCGTCTTGTTCCATCGCCAACCGGCGGTCGTCGCGGTGAGCACCTCGTCCCGGCGCAGCGCGTTGAGCAGTTCCACCGTCTCGTAGGGGTTGCCGGACGTATGTGGTTCGATTACCTCGACCAGGCCCGCAGCCTCGGGCCGCTCCATGTGGAGCGTCTCGGCAACCATAGTGATGAGACGGGGGACGGGCAGGTTCAGAAGCCGTAGGTGCTGCACGCCGATCTTGTCACGCCACCGCGACAGCGACGCCGCCAGTGGGTGTGCTGCGTCGACGTCGTCGTCGCGATACGCGCCCACCAGCAGCAGACCGTCCACCGGATCGTCACTCAGCATAAGGTCGACGAAGCCGAGTGGGGTGGACCCCGCCCAGTGTAGGTCATCGACGAACACCACCACCGGCCGTTTCCGCGACGCAACCGTGCGCAACACCTCTGCAGCCGCTCGCTGCGACCGAACCTGTGCCGTCAGCGGATCCCCAGCATCGGGCGGCACCTCCAGCAACGCCGCGAACTCCGGCACCACCGCGCTCACTAGTCCCGCGCTTGTTGCGAGCTTGTCCAACAACCGCTCGCGAACCTCGGACAGCTCGTCCTCCGGCTCGGCCAGCAACAGCCGACCCAACGCGCGAAGCGCCTGATAAACCGCGTCGAACGCTAGATCCCGCCGATACGGGTCGAACTTGCCCACCACGAACCAGCCGCCGCTGCTGGTCACCACCGGTCGCAACTCATCGATCAGGGATGTCTTGCCCACCCCCGCCGCGCCGCTGACCAGCAACCCGCGACACCGGCCCGCTAGCGCGTCGTCGAACGCGGCCTGCAGCGCCGCCACCTCGTCGTCGCGGCCCACCAGCCGTGACGGCGGCAGGAGACGCAGCGGAAGGTCATGTTCGCCGACATGCAGCGCTCCCGGCGCGAGCCGCATTCCACCGCCGCGCAATCGCTCCAGGTCGTGCACCAGGCCGTCCGCCGCCTGGTACCGGCTGTCCGGCTCCTTCTCCAACAGATGCATGACAATCTCGGAGAACGCCACCGGTACCGCCGGGTTCGCCCGCGACGGTGGTACCGGCACCCGGGCCAAGTGGTCATGAGTGAGTTGCAACGGGTCGCCGGAACCGAACGGCGGGTTCCCGGTCGCGAGGTGGTACAACGTCGCACCCAGCGAGTAAAGGTCGGCACGGTGGTCCACCGACCGGCCGGTCCGCCCTGTCTGCTCCGGTGCCAGATATGCCAACGTGCCGACGATCTGGGTGTGATGGGTGAACTCCGGACGGATTTCGGCCAGCGACGCTGCCAACGCGAAGTCCACCAGGCACGGGACTCCGTCGCGCGAGATCACGATGTTTGCCGGTGTGACGTCGCGGTGCATCACCCCCCGGCTGTGCATCCGCGCCACCGCTCGGGCCAACTCCGCCGCGAGCTCCACCAGGACGTCAACCGCCAGCGGCTTCGGCAACCCCGCAAGGCTTTTGCCACCAACGTCCGCCACCACGATCGACCCCGCGTACCGCGGCGCATCGACCAGCTGTGCGACTCCAACGACGCCGCGCAGCCGCTCCAGGATTGCCCGCTCATGCTGCAGCCGCCGCGGCGCGTCCGGCCCCAGCGGTTCCTTCCGGACGACGCTGCGCCCGGCGAAGACGAGGCGGGTGACACGGGTGCGTTCACTCTCGTGAAGTACTATTTCGGCCTGAATTGGCGGATCTTGGCCTGGCAGCACTCTGCCTGTCCCCATCCGACACCTCCACGGACGGTTGGATCCAGTTCATACCCTGCTTATACCCAAGTACCTTGCGTGCACCAAATTCGAGCGTCGGTGCGACCGTGCGCGCCGCTTGGGAGCGCCCCCAGGTGGCCGTCCGGCGGTCACAGGGAACGGTCTGCTTGCCGCTGTCCGCGCCGCCTGATCGCTCATGGCTGGCTTGCGATGTGCTGTAGCCGCGGGGCCAACATGCTGACCAGGGAGGCGGGTTTGGTGGGATCGGTGAACGCCTAGATCTACTTTTAGGTCCGAGAACAGTAAGGTCCCATTGACCGATCGCTCCAGACCGTTGGTCGAGTTGGGCCCTCGGACTGTTTCGGGGCCGGGAGGGCGTGCGTTCCCGCCTCCTCCGCGGCGGGTTCGTCGTTCGTCTCGTCGTTGCCGATCATGACCGCCCGCTCGCCGGTCAGCCGATTCATCCACTACGCAGGTGGACGCCGTCCGATCGGGCTTGGCGGTCCCGCATGCGCGGTGTTCGTTGGCACGATGTGACTTCCCCAAAATAGTCAAAGCTTTTACGATATGCCTACGAAGGCCATGCCGTGCCTCGCTTCGGCGGAAGGGTAAACACGGCTTGACGGGTTGGGAGGCCGTGGTGGCTGCTGACGGGGAGCACGTGGGTTACCGTGAGGGAGCTGTGGCACCCCCCTGCAGACGTGCTCGAACGAACCCGGATCGGGGCGTTCCTGCGTTGGCTGGAGTGGGAGCACGGCCTGAGATTCGATGACTACGAGGCGCTGTGGCAATGGTCGGTGGACCGGACGGCCGAGTTCTGGCGGGCGATCTGGGACCACCTCGAGATCATCGAGCACGTCGCCCCGACCGCCACCCTCGCCGACGCGCGGATGCCGGGCGCCGACTGGTTCCCGGGCGCCCGGCTCAACTACGCCGAGCACGTGCTGCGCATGCCGGGCGTCGCCGGCGCGGAGCCGATCGTCATTAGCCGGTCGCAGACCCGCGGACCGGTCGACCTGACCGCCGAGGAGCTGCGCGAACGGGTCCGTCGTGTGCGGGCCGGCCTGCGCCGCCTCGGCATCAGTAAGGGCGACCGGGTCGCCGCCTACGCGCCGAACATCCCCGAGACGCTCGTGCTGATGCTCGCCACGGCCAGCCTGGGTGCGATCTTCTCGAGCTGCGCCCCCGAGTTCGGCACCCGGTCGGTGGTCGACCGTTGGCAACAGATCGAGCCGAAACTGCTCGTGGCCGTCGACGGCTACCGCTACGGCGCCAAGGAAATCGACCGCCGCGCCGAGGTGGCCGCGATCCGGGAGGCGCTGCCCTCGCTGCAGCAGACGGTCGAGATCGCGTACCTCCACGAGGGGCACGACGGCCTGCACGAGGGCCTGTGCACATGGGAGAGCTTGACCGAGCCGACCGGCGAGCCGCTGGAGTTCGAGCCGGTGCCATTCGCACACCCCCTGTACGTGCTCTACTCGTCGGGCACGACGGGCCTGCCGAAGCCGATCGTGCACGGCCACGGCGGCATCCTGCTGGAGCACGTCAAAATGCTCGCGCTGCACCACGACCTTGGCCCTGGCGACCGCTTCTTCTGGTTCACCACCACCGGCTGGATGATGTGGAACTACCTCGTCTCCGGGCCGGCCGCGGCTCCGGCGTCACGGGCCTTGCGCCAGTCCAGGATGTGTGACCCGTAGAGCCGTTCCCGGCGCAGGATCGCCCCACGAGCCGCCGCATCCGGCGCCGCGTCGTACTCGGCCAGGATCCGCGCTTTGAACTCTGCGGTGAATGTCCGCCGCTGGGGCCGGGCGTCCGGATCCGGGCTCGAACTGGGCTTCGACGTCATGCTGATGATCTCTCCTCGCAACCGTCCAGGAAGAGTATCCCCTGGTAGGCGGGTTGTCTCACATCATCCTGACAGGGAGGGCACTGGCACGGCGCCGCTCCACAGTCCACGATGACCCAAGTCGCCGTCCATGCCGAGACGCCGGGCGGTGACTCCGTGCGTTGGCTGGAGCCCGTCGACGGCAACCCGTGGGAGGTGAAGCGGTGAGACAAGGACAGCTGTTGATGCGGTACCCCATCGCGCTGCCAACCGACTACCACATGGAGATCATTCGGACACGGGTGCGAACAAGAGGCGGCGCTCGACAATCGCAGCGGACTTCGGTGCAAGGCGTACTGCATCCGTGAGGTAGGTGTCGACGAGTCGCAGGTGAACCAGTACGCACCCTTCTACCCGTGGGCGGACAGCGCCGCCGCGGCCGAATTCCTGTGGGGTGCCCAAGGTTTCGACGGCATCGTGCGCGACTTCGGTCGACCGCAAGTGCAGACCTGGGTGCCGACCGCGCTCGGTGTTGGCGGGTACGGAATATCGGCCGTCACCCGCGCGGTGTTGCGAACACAGTTAGCCGGACCAAGACGCCGATCTCGTTACGGTGGCGGAGGAACTGAAAGCAGCGGTGGGCGCCCGAGCCCAACATCCGGGAACTCACCTCGCGTTCGCAGGCATCGATCCAACGACCTGGCAGACTATCGAGTTCACGACCGTCGCCGGACTCGATTGCGCGACGATGCCGAATGACGCCACGCTCTCCATCGTGTTGTACGTTAGCGAACCGGACCAGCGGTGAATCTGCCGACACCGTTACGAACCGTACTCGGCGATATCACCTCCGATCAGCTTGGCGTCATAAATTCTCACGACCATCTATTCCTCTCGACGCCGGCGCTGCCCGGGCGGGAACTCGATGACGTGAAGGCCGCGACAGCCGAGGCGCAGGCGTTCGCCGCCGCCGGGGCCGCACCGTCGTCCAGTGGACACCCCGCGGACTCGGCAGGCGTCGCGCCGATCTTGCCGCGATCGCGTTGCAGGGCGATGTACGGCATGGTGGCGAGGATTCCGGTGAGCGCCACGGCGAGCGCGAGCAGCGGTGAGTCGTACCGGGCTCGCACGTAGTCGGCCACCGTCGTATGGCCGTTGTCCTTCGCGAC
>NZ_BAAAQD010000075.1:0-8699 GCF_039531485.1 Dactylosporangium maewongense
CCAGACCATGCCGGCGGCCCGGCCGGCGGCGCCGGCAAGGGCACGCCGGCCGGGCCGTGGGTCGGCTGCTGCAGCGGTCACGCCGCGGTGCCGACCGGGAGCCGGGACACCGCCGCGACGACCGCGGACAGCGTCGCGTCGGCGCCGAGCACGCAGAACCGGGGGTACGAGGTCACCCCGAACGCGCGCGCGACCGGCGGCCTCGCGCCTTCCAGGACCACCCGCGCCACCGGCGTGAGCTGCGCGATGAGGGCGTCCGGGTCGCTGTCGTGGGCGTTCACGACGGCCAGGACCCGCTGGCGGTCCTGGCCGCGGGCCCAGGCGAGGAAGTCGGGCAGCTGCGCCTGGCAGCCCTTGCAGTCCGCGGCGAGGAACGCCACGACGGTCGCCGGCGCCAGGTCGTCCCGGCCGACCGGCGCACCGTCGGTGGTGGTGGCGTGGAAGTCGGCGACGGTGTCACCGGCCACCGGGTCGGATCCGGCGGGGCCTGCGGCTGGTGCGCCGCCGACGAACTCGTACACCGCGTCGATCAGCTGCGTCTGCTCGCGCAGCCGGCGGATCATCCCGAGGCACAGCAACAGGTTCAGCACGCACAGGGCACCGACGAGCGCCACGACGACTATGAGGAGGGGCATTGAAACCGCCTTTGCATCTGCCGGTCGACCGGCGAACGGGTGGGAAGGACCGGGCCGCAGACCGCCGGTGCCCGCGGACACCGGCGATCCGCCGGGCTCACCGCAGGGTCAGCACGGGATGTACGTGATGCAGCTGCCGCAGTGGTGGGAACCGCTCGGGTAGTAGCAGCAGTACCGGCCACTGTTGCGCGCACTGCAGCACTCGTAGTCGCAGTCCGCTGCCCGGGCCACGGTGTGCGGCACGACCATGCCGAGGATCCGGTCGGCTACCGCGCCGACCATCTTCTTGGCTGCACGCATGTGCACCTTCCCTTCCGTTGTACGGATGAGTGGAGGCGCCGGCCTGTGATCTTCGGCCGGCTGCCCACAGCATGCGACGGAGACCGAAGTCGATTCGTTAACGAATTGTTGGCATCCGGCCAGCACGAGTGTTAGATAGGCATCACTGAGTCAGGCATTGACGCCGGGCGCTGCCAACGGGGGCGGTGGCATGGAGATTCGGTTGCTCGGTCCGGTGGAACTGCGGCTCGACCACCACGTGGTGGACGCCGGGCCGCCGCAGCAGCGGCACGTCCTGGCGGTGCTGGCCGCCGACGCCGGCCGCCCGGTCACCACCGAGCTGCTCATCGACCGGGTGTGGGACGAGGCGCCGTCCGGTGCCCGGCGCACCCTCCAGGTCTACCTCACCCGGCTGCGCCGGCTGCTGGCGCCCGACGGCGACGCGCCCGTGCTGCCCCGCCGCTCCGGCGGCTACGTGCTGGACGTCGCGCCCGAGCGGATCGACCTGAACCGCTTCCGCGACCTCATCGACCGGGCCCGTGGCCGCCCGGACGGCGAAGGGGTGGCGCTGCTGCGCCGGGCGCTGAACCTGTGGACCGGCGAGCCGCTCGCCGGGGTGCCGGGGAGCTGGGCCGAGCGGATGCGCAGGGCGTGGCGCCGCCAGTACGTCGACGCCCTGGTGCAGTGGGCCGAGGCGGAGCTGCGCTGCGGCAACGCCGGCACGGTCCTCGGCCCGCTGACCGAGGCGATCGGCGAGTATCCGCTGGTCGAGCCGCTCACCGCCGTCCTGATGCGGGCCCTGCACGTGACCGGCCGGACCGTCGACGCGCTGGACTGCTACGCCGAGCTGCGCTACCGGCTCGTCGAGGAGCTCGGCGCGGACCCGTCGCCGGAGGTGCGGGACGCGTACCGGGCGATCCTGCGGCACGACGCTCCAGACGGCGGGCTGCCCCGGCCGACCTGGCGGACGCCCGCGCAGCTCCCGGCGGACGTGCCCGGGTTCGTGCCCCGCGACCCGGAGCTGGCTCGCCTCGACGAGCCGGCCGCCGTGCTCGTGCTCTCCGGCACCGCCGGGGTCGGCAAGACCGCGCTCGCGGTGCACTGGGCGCACCGGGTCCGCGACCGGTTCCCCGACGGGCAGGTCTACCTCGACCTGCGCGGGTTCGGCGCCGGCGCGGCCCCGATGGGCAGCGCCGAAGCGGTGCGGCTGTGCCTGGACGCGCTCGGCGTGCGGGCCGAGACCGTGCCCTCCGAGCCGTCCGCCGCGATCGCGCTGTACCGCACCCTCGTCGCCGGCCGGCGGATGCTGATGCTGCTCGACAATGCCCGCGACGCCGCCCAGGTGCGCCCGTTGCTGCCCGGCACGCCCGGCTGCCTGGTCGTGGTGACCAGCCGGGACCAGCTCACCGGGCTGGTGGCGGCCGAGGGCGCCCGGCCGGTGCCGGTCGACCTGTTCTCGCCCGCGCAGGCCCGGCAGTTCCTGGCGCGGCGGCTCGGCACCGACCGGGTGGCCGCCGAGCCCGGCGCCGCCGAGCTGATCGCCGAGCGGTGCGCGCGGCTGCCGCTGGCCCTGGGGGTGATGGCCGGCCGGGCCGCCGCCCATCCGGACTTCCCGCTCGCCCGCTGGGCCGACGAGCTGCGGGTCGACCGCCTCGACGTGCTGGACGCCGGGGATCCGGCCACCGACGTGCGCAACGTGTTCTCCTGGTCCTACCGGGCGCTGCACCCGCCGGCCGCCCAGCTGTTCCGGCTGCTCGCGCTGCACCCGGGCCCGGACATCAGCGCCGCGGCGGCCGCCAGCCTGGCCGGGCTGCCGGCCGAGCGGACCAGGTCCCTGCTGGCCGACCTGACCCGCGCGCACCTGCTCACCGAGCACAGCCCCGGCCGGTACGCCATGCACGACCTGCTGCGCACCTACGCGGCGGAACTGACCGGCCGCTGCGACTCCGACACGGAGCGGGCCGCCGCGGTGGGCCGGCTGCTCGACCACTACGTGTACTGCGGGCAGGCCGCGGCGCTACGGCTGGAGCCGCACTGGATCCGCCTGGTCGCGGACCCGCCGCCGGCCGGGGTGCTGGTCGAGCCGTGCACCTGCGAGCGGCGGGCGCTGGCCTGGTTCACCGAGCACCGGCAGGCGATGCTGGCCGCGGCGACGCTGGCCGCCGAGGCCGGGTTCACCCGGCGCGCGTGGCAGCTGGCCCGGGTGCTCGCCGGGCTGCTGCACAACCAGGGACGGTGGCAGGACCTCATCGCGGTCGGGCGGCTCGCGATCGAGGCGACCGAGCGGCTCGGCGAGCACCGCGAACGCGCCTGGGCGCAGCGGTTCCTCGGTTGCGCCCACGCGCACCTGCGGCGGTACGGCGAGGCCGAGGCGGCGTACCGGGCGGCGCTGGACGGATACGAGCGGCTCGGCGACACCGCGGGCCGCGCGGGCGTGCACTTCGCGCTCGCCCGCCTCGCCGAGTCGAGGGGCGAGTGGCCGCTGATGCGCTCGCACAGCGCGTCCGCGCTGCGGCTCTACACCGAGGCCGGGCACCGCCTGGGCCGCGGCCGGGCGCTGAACCTGGTCGGCTGGGTGCACGCCAGGCAGCGCGAGTGGGCGGACAGCCTGACCCACTGCCGGCGCGCCCTGGCCATCCAGGACGAGCTGGATGACCGCAGCGGCCAGGCGGCCACCCTGGACAGCATCGGGTACGTGCACCACCATCAGGGCGAGTACGCCCGCGCGCTGGAGTGCTACGAACGGGCGCTGGCGCTGTGCCGCCGGTTCGGCGACCGGTTCAGCGAGACCAAGGTGCTCACCCACCTCGGCGACACCCACCTGGCGTCCGGCCGCCCGGACGCCGCGCGGGCCGCCTGGCGGGTCGCCGGCCAGATCCTCGCCGACCTCGGCGACGCCGACGCGGAGCAGGTGCGCGCCCGGCTCACCACCCTGACCGGCGTGGCCGGCTGACCGTTTGAAGGTGACGATGTCATACCTGTCGTTGGGACTGCTGGCGGCGCTGTGCTGCGTGTTCGCCGCCTCCGCCTGGAGCAAGCTGCGCAGCCGCGCCGCCCAGCAGGCGTTCGCGGAGTCCCTGCGCCCCGTGCCGCTCGTCCCGTCCGGCCACGTGACCGGCGTGGCGATGGCGGCCACGGCGGCCGAGGCCGGCCTGGTGCTGGGGCTCGGCGCGGCGGCGGTGGCCGTGACCGGCGGGTGGCCGCCCGCGTGGCCCCTCGCGATGACGGTGCTCGCCCTGACCGGCGCCCTGCTGGCCGTGTTCACCACCGGCGTGGCGCTCGCCGTGCGCCGCGGCACCGGCGCCCGCTGCGCCTGCTTCGGCGCCGCCGAACGCCCGCTGAGCGCCCGTCACCTGGTCCGCAACGGACTCCTGCTGGCGGCGACCGGCACCGCGGCGCTCGGCATCGCCATGACACGGACCCAGCCGCTCGACCTGGCCGGCACGGCGGTGGCCCTGACGACGGGCGCCGTCTGCGGCCTGCTGGTGATCCGCCTGGACGACCTGGTGGACCTGTTCACGCCGCCCCCGGCCCGCCCTTCCGTACGGCCCGGCCAGGACCGCCGCGGCTGACCTCCACCGGCGGGATCTCCGAAATCCGGTAAGCGGTGATCCGGCTCGATCATGCCGGGCTGCCTCACCGCAGGCGCTGGCCTGTGCCGTCCGGCCTATCTGACGAGGGAACCCGGGCCCGGCCCGACGGCCGAGCCCGCGGGGCGACAGCCGGTCCCAGCCTCGGTCTTTCCCGAAATGTTGCCGCGGGCGCGCAGCTGGATCGTCACCGGGCAACCCGAGGCGTGGATGACGGCGCCGTGCCTAGAGGCGGGTGGTGCAGGTGGCGGCGTGATCGGTCAGCCACTGCAGCGCGGGCGCGATCCCATCCGCGTCCTCGTCCGCCCCGCATCCGGTGCAGCGCTCAGTGAGGTATCCGGAGAGGTTCATCTCGATCCACGCCTCTGCTCCGCCGGCCGTCGTGAGAATGTCCGACACGATCTCCCGATATTCCTCCATGCCCCCATCGTGCCGCCGCAGCCGCCTGCTACACCGCCGGAGTCCAGCGACGTGTGTGCCGAACGGCGCAGCCACCCGATGAATAGCCCGGACGTTCTGCATCGCCGACGCGGACATCAAGGCCGGCGGCCGGGGTAGTTCCGACGGATGAAGGCGATTGGTGGCGCAGCCTCGGCGATCGTCCTCGGGCTGCTGGGAACCTCGCTCACCGCCTCCGCGGCCCCCGCGGCGCCGGCGGGGTGCGGCGGGAAACCGACGATCGTGCTGGTGCACGGCGCGTGGGCGGGCACGTCAAGCTGGAGCGGGGAGGTCTCCCGCCTGCAAGGCAAGGGCTACACGGCGCGGGCGATCGCCAACCCGCTGCGCGGGCTGACCGGTGACGCGGCGTCCGTCTCCGAATTTCTCAAGTCGGTGCACGGGCCGGTGGTGCTGGTCGGGCACTCCTACGGCGGCGCGGTCATCACCAACGCGGCGGCCGGCAACACCAACGTGAAGGCGCTGGTCTACGTCGACGCCGCCGCGCCGGCCCGCGGGGAGACGACCGGCGGGCTGAGCGGGTCCGGTTCGGCGTTGAACCAGAACGCAACCGTGCTGTTCGACAAGGTGGGCACGGACCTGTACCTGAAGCAGCCGGTGTTCGTGCACTCGTTCGGGCCGGACCTCGCGCCCGGCCAGGCCGACGTGCTGTGGGCGAGCCAGCGCTCGGCCGCGACCGCCGCGTTCTCCACCCCGTCGAAGGCAGCCGCGTGGGAGAGCATCCCCTCGTGGTACGTCATCGGGGGCGCCGACAAGATCATCACGCCGGCGTCGCAGGAGTCGATGGCGCACCGGGCCAAGGCACACATCCGCACGGTGCCGGGCGGGTCACACCTGACGCTGATCTCCCACCCCGACGCCGTGACCGACCAGATCCTGGCCGCCACCGAGCACGTCTGCTGAGGCCGGGTTGTTGCGCCGCGCCCGGGCGTCCACACGTGGCGCCGCCTCCTTGCGTGGCGCGGAGCACGTCCGCGTTCGTTCACGGCGTCGGCAGGCTCCACACCATCGTCATCGGCTCGTCGTCGACCCACAGCTGCGCGGCGAACAGGTCCTCGTCCAGCCCGACGGCCGCCTCGACCGCTTCGGCGTCCTCGACGACCTGGTGGACCTGTTCGCACCGGCCCCGGTGCGCCGGCCTTCCGTCCGGACCGGGCACGACCGGCGGGGCTGACGGCCGGCGGCGGACCTGCCGGGATCCGGCCCGCCGGTGGATGGGCCAGACAGCGGCGACACCTGGACCGCCACCTGGCTGTGGTGGCCCTCCGACCAAAAGTCCTACATCCGGCGCCGCTGATGACGAACGGAAGGGCAAACACGCGAGGGAGCGTCAGACATGGCGAACGGCGTTGCCGGCGGCGACGATGCCACGACCGGCCGGGGTGGCTGGTTCGGCAACCGGGGTGTGGCAGTCAAGATCGGGTTCCTCGTGGCGTTCTCGGTCCTGACGGCGGTGACGGTCGCCCTGACGGCAGTGGTGCAGCTGGGGAACCTGCGCGGCAACGTGAGCGCGCTCAGCGACCACAACATCGCCCGCCTGACCCACCTGTCGGACGTCCAGAAGGCGTTCAGCCAGATGCTGCTGAACGCCCTGGCCCGCAACCAGGCGACCGACCCCGCCGTCGTCAAGCAGGCACAGGCCGGTTTCCAGGAGTCGATCGGCGCGGTGAACGCCGCCTTCGAGGCCTACGCCGGCGTCCCGGACCCGGACGCCCAGCAGCGCCGGCTCACCGAGCAGTTCCGCACGAACTGGACGGAGTTCCAGACGGTGCTCGGCCAGCTGGCGGCGGTGGCACCGACCGACCCGGTCGTGCAGACCATCGGCATGCACGCCAACCAGATGACCGAGCAGGCGCAGGACATCATCGTCGAACTGGCCGGCTACGAGCAGAACACCGCCCGGCAGATGGTCGAGCAGGCGCACGAGACCTACTCCTCCGCGCTCCGGGCCCTCATCGCCGCGCTGGTCGCCGGGTTGCTCGTCGCGGCGCTCGTCGCGTACCTGGTCATCCGCCAGATCGTGCGGCCGCTGCGGGAGATGCGCGCGGTGGCGCTCGCGATGGCCGAGGGCGACCTCACCCAGCGGGCACCGGTCAGGTTCCGCGACGAGGTCGGCGACACGGCGCACGCCCTCAACACCGGCACCCGCCACATCCGCGAGGCCATCCACACCCTGCTCGGCAGCGCCCAGCGGCTGGCCACCAGCGGCGACCACATGGCGGCGAACTCCTCGGAGATCTCCGTCGGCGCGACCGAGGCGTCCCGTGAGGCCGCCGCCGTCTCCGGTGCCGCCGGCGACGTGTCCAGCAACATCCAGACCCTCGCCGACGGTTCGCACCAGATGCGGACCTCGATCGAGGAGATCTCCCGCAGCGCCTCCGAGGGCGTCGCGGTCGCCGCGGAGGCCGTGCACGTCGCCACCACCACCACCGGCATCGTCACCAAGCTCGGCGAGTCGTCGGTACAGATCGGCAACGTCATCAAGACCATCACGGCCATCGCGGAACAGACGAACCTGCTGGCCCTCAACGCGACGATCGAAGCCGCCCGCGCCGGCGAGTCCGGCAAGGGCTTCGCCGTGGTCGCCGGCGAGGTCAAGGACCTGGCGCAGGAGACCGCCCGGGCGACCGACGACATCGCACGGCAGGTGCAGGCGATCCAGTCCGACACGCAGAGCGCCGTCGCGGCGATCAGCCAGATCGGCGCGATCATCGAGCGGATCAACAGTTATCAGATGACCGTCGCCACCGCCGTCGAGGAGCAGACCGCGACGACCGACGAGATGAACCGCAACGTCATGGCCGCGGCACAGGGCAGCATGATCATCGCACGCAACATCTCCACCGTGGCCACGGCGACCGAGCGGACCATGCGCGGCGCGGCCGACAACTCCCGCGCCGCCAACGAGCTCGCGGAGATGTCACAGGAACTGCGCGCGGTCGTCGCACAGTTCAAGGTGTAGCTTCACACGATCTCGGGACCATCTGCCGGAGAGGGAACCCGGGACGCCGGTCCGCTCGTGTCTATGAAGACCGAGGAGGAAGGCGGCCGGGAGGATGAGGTTGCGGTGGCTGGGCGAGCGGCGCGGGGTGGACGAGGACTTCGTCGCCTACTACGCGGCGCGCGGCGCGATGCTGCACCACACGGCGTTCCTGCTGTGCGGTGACTGGCACCTCGCGGAGGACCTGACCCAGATCACGTTCACCAAGCTGTACCGCGTGTGGCATCGCGTCCAGCGGCACGACGTGCTCGACCAGTACGCGCGGCGGGTGCTGCTGCGCGCGTTCCTGGACGAGCGGCGGCGGCCGTGGCGGCGGGAGCTGGCCACGGACCCGGAGAGCCCGGCGCTGGACGGGATGGCGCCCGAGGCGGTCACCTCCGCCGAGCGGTTCCAGCTCGAGCAGGGGCTCATGCGGCTGTCGAAGCGGCACCGAGCGGTGCTCGTGCTGCGGTTCTGGGCGGACCTGTCGGTGGAGCAGGTCGCGGAGATCCTCGGCTGCTCGACCGGCACGGTGAAGAGCCAGACCTCCCGGGGCCTCGCCGCTCTGCGGGAGACGCTCGGCGAGCGGCAGTCGTTGCGGCAGGTACCTGGAGGAGACGGATGAACGACGTGAAGGACATCTGCGACGGGATGCTGGCCACGGCCGCGCCGCCGCCGGTCGCCCGGACCGCGCTGGCGACCGCCCGGCGGGCCGCCGCCCGGCACTGGGCCGTGGGCGCGGCGGGCGTGGCGACGCTC
>NZ_BAAAQD010000076.1:0-7990 GCF_039531485.1 Dactylosporangium maewongense
ATCATGGCAAACAACCCGAAACCCAGCTCGAAGCAACACCGGGACAGTGCCAGGCCCAGCGTACTGAGTGACGTTCGTAACCAGTACCCGACGCATGCGTCCACCTCCAGCCGTAGCGACAATCAGATCAGTAGGCAGCTCTGGAGCTGACGCGATTTAGGGTCGTTGAATTGGTTCAAGCTACCTTACAGTCTGATGCGTTATATGTGCAGTGGTCTCTTAGGCGGCCAGCTGAGATGGTCCAAAGCGGAGTTTCGACGCTCGGTGTTGATGCAACACCGGACCGGTGTATAGACAAGCCCGGCGCGCACTCAGCGAACGTTTTGGACGCCGCCTTACCTCTCGGCGGCCGTTATGTGTGCATGTGGTCGGGCCAGACGATGCTTGTAGCCTCGAAGGTGGGGCTGGGGTTGACCCGTTTTGACGGACAGGGTCGTTGAGGTGGTGTCAGGCTACCTGACGGAGCTGTGATTCGTTGCGGAGCTTGGCTTCGTAGGCGGTTGGGCTGATGTAGTCCAATGTGGAGTGTCGGCGTCGGGTGTTGTACCAGCCCTCGATCCAGCTGAAGATGGCCCGGTGGGCGGACGTCCGGGTGGGCCACGGCCGCCGGTCCAGCAGCTCGGTCTTGATGGTGGCGAAGAACGACTCCGCGACGGCGTTGTCCCAGCATTGGCCTTTGCGTCCGACGGACAGCCGGACGCCGTGCTGGTCGGCGAGGCGCCGATGCTGGCTGCTGGTGTATTGACCGCCGCGGTCGGAGTGGAAGATCACCCCGGCGGGTGGGCGGCGGCTGGTGACGGCGTTGTTCAGCGCCTGGTCGATCAGATCGGTGCGCAGATGGTCTGCGGTGGCCCAGCCGACCACGCGGCGCGAGGTCAGGTCGATGACGGTGGCCAGGTAGAGCCAGCCTTCCCAGGTCGGGATGTAGGTGATGTCGCCGCACCAGCGGGCGTTGACACCGCTGCTGGTGGTGGTGAAGTCCCGCCTGACCAGGTCCGCGGGCGGGACGGCGGCGGGGTCGGGCACGGTGGTGGTCCGCCACCGTTTCGGTGTGCGGCCGCGCCGGCCGTCGGTGCGCATCAGCCGGGCGATGCGTTTGCGGGAGTGCCGGCGTCCCTGCGCGGCGAGCTCGGCGTGGACCCGTGGCACGCCGTAGGTGCCGTCGGACTCGTCGTGGGCGGCGGCGATCGCCTCGGTCAGGTCCTGGTCGTCCCTGGCGCGCCTGGAAGGGCCGGCGGTGCGTGCGGTGTAGTAGGCGGAGCGGGAGACCTTCAGCAGCGCACACGCCCGGGCGACGTTGTGCCGGCCAGACTTCTCCGCCTCGATGAACGGGTACACGTTCACCGGGTCTCCTTCGCGAAGAAAGCCGTGGCCCGTTTGAGGATCTCCACATCCTCCGCCAGGCGCCGGTTCTCCCGCCGCAACCGGGCGAGTTCGTCGCGTTCGGTGCTGGTCAGCCCGTCCGTGCGGGTCCCGGCGTCCAGGTCGGCCTGCCTGACCCAGTCCCGCACAGCGGTCTCGGTCAGGTCGAAATCCTTCGCGACCTGCCGCATCGAACGATCACCCCGACGGCAGACCTCGACGATCTCGGCCTTGAACTCCGCCGTGAACGCCCGGCGGGCCCGCCGCTGCTTACCCATGCCTTCCATGATGAACATCCTCTCCCGGGCACGCAGCCCACAGATCTTGGATGTCCGTCAAAACGGGTCAGGCCCAGGGCTGGAGCAGCAGCGTGAAGATCCAGCGGTGCCGCCAGACCTACATTGCCACTTTCGAGAGTTTATCTCTATCGGTACATGTCACTGTATCTGCTAATACGTAACTGTTCAGCTGGTTCCGGGTAGCCAGGTCCGTCCATTGTGGAGGCTGGTGAGGGCGTCGAGGGCGTTGATGCCGTGTTTGCGGGCGGTGGAGAGATAGCTGCGGATGGCGCAGAAGGTTTCGGCGCCGGCGAAGGTGCGGAGCCCGCCGCTGATCTTCTGGCGGAGTTTGACCATGCGGATGTCGCGTTCGGCGAGGGAGTTGTCGAACGGCACGCGCAGGTCGTGGGCGAAGCGCAGCACGTCGGTGGCGAAGCCGCCCAGGCGGGCGAGGAGGTTCGCTGCTGGTGATCGGGCGCTGTGCCCGGCCGGGCTGGGGTTGGCGGTCATGCCGGCGGCGATGATCGTGTCGTAGCGGCGTCGGTAGACCGCGAGCAGGCGGTCTTCGATGGCGTGGGCGCCGCCGGTGCGGGCGTGGCGGGTGGTGTTGTTGATCTCGCACAGCAGCCGGATCATGCCGGCCGCCCAGGTCTGTGCCGGGTCGGTGTCGAGGATGCCGGCCAGTTCGCGTAGGTGGTGGGCGTTGCAGAGGGCGTGCGCGGCGCCGTAGCGGCGGTAGGGGGTGTAGCCGTCATGCACGGCGATGCCGGCGAAGACGGGCAGGACCCCGGCGGCGGCGATCGCGTCGTGGCCCCGTGAGGCGTGCACGTAAAACAGTGACAGCGTCTCGGTGGAGGCCGAGTGCACCCAGGCGTTGGCCCCGGCCACCCGCGGCGAGGTCTCGTCGAAGTGCGCCACCGGGGCGGCGGCGATCTGCTCGCGTACCGCCTGCAGGAACGGGGTCAGCCGGTCGCTGGTGCGGGTGAGGACCGTGACCAGGGTGCCCACCGACATGCCGACACCGAGCAGGTCCGTCAGGGTCTCGCAAGCCCGCTCGTAGGGCAGGTGCTGGTAGCCGACCAGATAGGCGCCGATGGCGCGGACCCGCGGCCCGTACTGCGCCGGCGCGCCCACCCCGTCCGGCACGGCTGCCATCGTCACCGCGCCACACCGGCAGCGTCGATGCTGCAGCCGGTGCTCGACCACCCGCAGACGGACCTCGGGCAGGTCGAACACCTGCCGCGCCTCCACCGACGTCACCGGCGCCCGGCGCAGCGAGCTCCCGCAGCCGTCACACGCGTCCGGGCGGTGGACACGCACCTGGTCGGGCCGGTCGACCTGCCGCAGCGTGAATCCCGCCTCGCCGGGCTGCTTGCCCGGCAGCCGGCCCGACTGCTCCCGCCGCGACCGGGGCGGCGGCTTCCCCGGCCCATCCGAGGACGGTGGCTTCGACGACGTGCGGGAATCCTTGCGCAGCAACGCTTCCAAGTCGGCGACCCGCCGGGTCAGCGCCTCGATCCGGGCGTCGCGCTCCGCGATCTCCGCGTCCCGCTCCGCCAGCACCGCATCCAGCCGGGCGAGCCGCTCCAGCAACTGCGCGAGGGACGGCGAACCGGACACGCCGCCCAGGATGCACCAGACCACCCAGCAAGATCAAGACCTGCGCGAACCAGGAACCAGCTGAACAGTTACCCACCACCGCACGCCAGCCCGGTCTCGATGATTGCAGCGCTGCGGTCGCTCAAGACGATCGCTGCGGGGCGCCGCACGGTCGCGGTGCTAGGCCAGATGAATGAGTTGGGCGAAACCGCGGCCGCTGATCACATCGAGGTCGGGCATGCCGTGGCGAAGTTGCATCCAGACCTGCTAATCACCGTGGGCAACGACGATGCCGCACAGCTCGGAACCACAGCCGCCAATGGAGGCGTCGACACTGTCCATGCCGTCGACAAGCACGCCGCCGCACTGCTCATCGCCGACCTCGTGAAGTCGGGTGACGTGGTCCTGTTCAAGGCATCGAACAGTCTAGGCCTGATGGCCCTCGCGGCGACGTTGGCCGCAGGCGCCGGAGAATAGCCCGCTCGACCTAGCGTCCCGAGTCGTTAGATGTTTGTTGATTCGAGTGCAGTAGCTGGCTAGGTTGTCGAGGATTTCGTCCGCGATTTTGATCCAAACAAAGACCCTGCTGGCTTTCTCACAATGGTCTGATTCCGGGCTGGTTTGTGGTGGTGGCGTGGTAGGTGGGTGTGATCGCATGTAGGTATGTCGATGGAGCCATTGCCGTGGCCGGAGACTCCGGCGTTGACGGTGCAGGTCGCGCGGGCGTCGTTCCCGAGGGGGAATTTGGCGATGCGGATCCGGGACGCGCTGGGTAAGGTGTACTCGGATTCGCGGTTCGTCGCGGTGTTCGCGAGATCGGGTCGGCCGGCGATGTCGCCAGGGCAGTTGATGATGGTGACGGTACTGCGGTTCACGGAAAACCTGACTGATCGGCAGGCAGCCGACGCTGCGCGGGATCGAGTGTCGTGGAAGTACGCGCTGGGGCTGGAGTTGGATGACCCAGGCTTCGATGCGAGTGTGTTGAGCGAGTTCCGTTCCCGGCTGGTCACGCATGATCAGACCTCGGCGGCGTTGGATCTGTTGCTGGACAAGCTTTTCGCGTTGGGTTTGATCGCGGCCGGCGGTAAACAGCGCACGGATTCCACGCATGTGCTCGCTCGGATCCGGGTCTTGAATCGGTTGGAACTGGCCGGGGAAACGGTGCGGGCAGCGTTGGAGGCGTTGGCGGTGGCGGCTCCGGCGTGGCTGACCCGTCAGATCGGCGCTGACTGGCAGACAGGCTATGAGGCGAGGGTGGACGGGTGGAGGCTGCCGGCCAGCGAAGCCAAGCGCACGGCACTGGCGGTGCGCTACGGCGCTGACGGGTACGCGCTGCTCGAGGCCATCCACGGTGGCGTGGACGCCGGCGAAGTGCCTGGCTGGCTGGCTGAACTGCCCGCGGTCGAAGCGCTGCGCCGAATCTGGATCCAGCAGTACTACCGTGAGGTCGGTATCGACGGGCGGGAGGCGATCACCCGGCGAGAGGCCTCTGTTCATGGCCTTCCACCGGGCTTGTTTCGGCTGATCTCTCCTTACTACCTCGATGCCCGCTACAGCGTCAAACGCGACACCCGCTGGGCCGGCTACAAGGTTCATGTCAGCGAGCGTTGCGACGCGGGCTTCGACGAGCATGGCCGGGACCTGCCGCATGTGATCACAAACGTGACCACCACGCAGGCGGCTGTTCCCGATCAGGCGATGCTCGAGTCCATCCATTAGCAACTCGCCGGCAGACTGGGCGGCGGACCCGAAGGCAAGGGTCTACTACCCGCCCGGCATCTCCTCGACTCCGGCTATCCCTCGGCACGGCTGGTCGCCTCATCGCCGGCGGACTTCGGCATCGAGTTGATCGCCCCGCTGATCGTGGACCACTCCGCACAGGCCAAAGCCGGCGCCGGATATGACCGATCCGCGTTCACCATCGACTGGGACAACCAGCGAGCCACCTGCCCGCAAGGCAAGGCCAGCGCCTCCTGGAACCCGAGCCGGCAACGCGCCGCCGACGCGGTCGTGATCGCGTTCGCTGCCACCGATTGCGGCCCCTGCCCCGTCCGCAACCTTTGCACCAGCAGCAAACGCGGGCGGCGGCGACTATCTGTCCCGCCCCGCGACATCCACGATGCACAAACCCGAGCGCGCGCCAACCACAACAGCGAGGCGTTCAAGACCGAGTACGCGGCCCGCGCCGGCGTCGAAGCAACCATCCACCAAGCCGTCGCGATCACCGGCACCCGACAAGCCCGCTACCGAGGCATCCACAAAACCCGCCTCGAACACACCATCGCCGCCGCAGCCATCAACCTTGTCCGGCTCGACGCCTACCTCACCGGCAAACCCCTCGACCGCGGCCAACCAGCCACCTCGCCAGACTCGACTTCATGGCCGCCGCCTAACCACCCAAATACGAGAAAGCCAGCAGGGTCAACAAAGGGTTCCGGGTTGTCGTTCCAGGCGGGACTATCTCGCTAACGGTGTTTCCAGCGGTCATCGTCAGTAGGTTTCAGCGGCCGGGAAGCGGTCGCTGAAGGTGATGGCGAAGGCGTTCAGCGCAGGCTTCGTGCGCCGTGAGGCGCTGCTGTTCAAGTGGAGGTGAGAGACCACCATCGCTGGGTCGTCGCAGCGGCCTGGTTGGAGCTGGGGGCAGCCTGAGCCGGGAGGTGCCGGTGAGGGTGGGAGCAGCCCTGACAAAGCCGGAGTGGGTCAGCACTGCCAGATGGCGTGGGTCCGGTGAGCGTGACGGAGAGGAGTACGCGAGGAACCGACGGTGTAAAGCCCCTCAACGCTATACCGACTCGAACCTGGTGGATGCGGGTCGGGAGCAGTGCGCACCCGCTGCCGGTGACGGTGGTGGGGAACTTCCGGAAGCTGTGAAACAGGTGACCGGGAGGCCGTGAGGAAGGTCTGCGGCGTACTCACGGCGAGGCTGCTGGGGCAGAGTCGGGCTCCTCCTTCGTCGAGTGAGCAGCAGTGAACACGGGAACCGTCCCGGTCCTCGCCTGCCGCTGTCTGTCCAGGATGGATGGTCAGGCTGGGTCCACCGTCGACCGATCGGTCCGGGACGGGGCGGAGCCGTCGTAGTACTCGGAGCTGGGGAAAGCCCAGCACAGGGGGAAGGACGGCAGCGGTTTCGAGGAGCGAGGAGGCTGCAATGCCGCAAGATGCGCCGCCGAACGGCGGCGCTCCACCGGATCGGGTCTTGGGTCCGTTCGGGCGGGTAACGGAGATGCAGGCCAAACTTCACCGTTGGGCGGCGGCCGATCCTGGCCGCAGGTTCGACGACTTGTTCAACTTCGTGTACGACCCGGCGACGCTGTTGATCGCGTTCGCTCGGGTCGCGGGCAACCAGGGTGCGAACACGCCGGGCGTGGACGGTCTGACCGCCGCGTGGGTGGAGGAGCACGTTGGGGTGCCCGGGTTCCTGGACGGGCTGCGTATCCAGCTGAAGGAGGGCACGTTCCGGCCGTTGCCGGTGCGTGAGCGCAGCATCCCGAAGCCGGGCGGCTCCGGGAAGGTCCGCAAGTTGGGCATTCCCACGATCGCTGACCGGGTGGTCCAGGCGGCGTTGAAGCTGGTGCTGGAGCCGATTTTCGAGGCCGACTTTCTGCCGGTCTCGTACGGGTTCCGGCCGATGCGGCGGGCGCACGACGCGATCGCGGAGATTCACATGTTCGGCTCCCGCGGTTATCAGTGGGTGCTGGACGCGGACATCGAGGCGTGTTTCGACTCGATCGACCACGTGGCTCTGATGGGCCAGGTGCGTCGACGGGTCAGGGACGGGCGTGTGCTGGCGCTGGTGAAGGCGTTCCTCAAGGCCGGGGTGCTTACTGAGCACGGCGACCGGGAAGACTCCGACATCGGCACCCCGCAGGGCGGCTTATGTTCAGCTGAACATAACGACCCCTATGAACAGCGCTGGGATATGCGCAGCGTCGGCTCGTTTGGCCTGGTGAGGGTGGTGGCGGGGGTCGAGCGCTGCGCATAACGCGCCGAGGATCTGATCAGGGGCACGGCATGGTGCCGGGCTCGCGTGACCGGAGGTCGGTTGCGATGGCGATGTTGTCTGCGCTGGTGTCGGGCCTGGACGCTGAGTTGAGGCGGCTGGGCTACAAGGAATCGACGTTGGTCTGGTATCGGGGCTGCTGGCGCCGGCTGGCGAGGTTCTTCGCTGTGCGCGGGGTCGAGGAGTTCTCCCTGGACGTGGCGATGGCGTGGGTCGATGTGGCTTGTGGTGGCTTCTTCGACAAGGAACGGGCGGGCACGCTCAAGCCGACCGATGTCTACTTGTTCAGGGTTGCTCAGATGCTGGGCGAGTACGCGGTGCATGGGGCGGTGCTGCGCCGCTACTCGAGGTCGGTGAACAAGCTGGCCGGCGACGGCGCCGAGGTGGTCGCCCGGTTCGCCGACTCGTTGCGGGCCGCTGACCGCGCCGTGTCGACCGTGCGGGGGCCACGTCACCGACCGGCGGGTGCTGCTGGGTCACCATTTCGCCGCGATCGCGGGCGCCGGGCCGCTGGTCGGGCTCGTCGTGGTCAACGCCCTGGCGAAGTCGCCCTGGGGCACCTTCTCCATCGCCATGACCATCCCGATCGCCCTGTTCATGGGCTTCTACCTGCGGGTACTCCGGCCGGGCCGCGTGGTCGAAACCAGCGTGATCGGCGTCGGGCTGCTGGTCTTCGCCATCGTCGCGGGCGGCTGGGTCCAGGACTCCAGCTGGGCCGGCGCGTTTACGCTCAAGCCCGAGACCCTGGTCT
>NZ_BAAAQD010000077.1:0-6682 GCF_039531485.1 Dactylosporangium maewongense
CCACGCGGTTCGTCGCGAACCCGTTCGATCCATTCGGGGCCCGGTTGTATCGCACGGGTGACGTGGTGCGGTGGACCGGCGATGGTGACCTGGTGTTCGTGGGTCGGGCGGATGAGCAGGTGAAGATTCGTGGGTTCCGGATCGAGCCCGGTGAGGTTGAGGCGATCCTGACCGCGGATGAGCGGGTGGCGCAGGCGGTGGTGATCGCGCGGGAGGACGAGCCGGGGGACAGGCGTCTCGTCGCGTATGTCGTCGCGGCTACGGCCGCTGACGGATTGGCCGCGGCGCTGCGGGACGTGGCGGCTGCGCGGTTGCCGGAGTACATGGTGCCGTCGGCGGTGGTGGTGCTGGATGCGTTGCCGTTGACGGTGAACGGGAAGGTGGACCGGCGGGCGTTGCCGGCGCCGGACTTCGCGTCTGCCGCCGGCGCCGGACGCGGACCGGCGAACCTGCGTGAAGAGCTGCTGTGCCTGGCGTTCGCTGAAGTGCTCGGACTGGATTCGGTCGGCGTCGACGACGACTTCTTCGCCCTGGGCGGGCACTCCCTCCTCGCCGTCCAGCTGGTCGAGTGGCTGCGGAAACGCGGTGTCGCCGTGTCCGCGCGAGCCCTGTTCCTGTCATCGTCGGCGACACCGGCAGGGCTGGCCGAGGTGGCCGGACCGGCCACGGTCGACGTCCCGGCCAACCTGATCCCGGCCGGCGCACAGGCGATCACGCCGCAGATGCTGCCGCTGGTGGAACTCACCCAGGCCGAGATCGACCTGGTCGTCAGCCGGGTCGAGGGCGGCGCCGCGAACGTCGCGGACATCTACCCCCTCGCGCCCCTGCAGGAAGGCATCCTGTTCCACCACCTGCTCGCCGGCGGCGGCGAGGACGCCTACGTCACGTCGATCGCGCTCGAGTTCGACACCCGTGACCGGCTCGACGGGTTCGTCGCCGCACTACGACAGGTCGTCGACCGGCACGACGTGTTCAGGACGTCAGCCGTCTGGCAAGGACTGCGGGAACCGGTACAGGTCGTGTGGCGCTCCGCGACCCTCCCGGTGACCGAGGTCAGGCTGCGCGCCGGCACCGGCGACGCGGTGGCGGAACTGGCGGCGGTGGCAGGTTGGGCGATGGACCTGGGCCGCGCCCCGCTGCAGAGCCTCCACGTCGCCGAGGTGCCGGGTGGCCGGTGGCTCGGGTTGCTGCGAACGCACCATCTGGTGCAGGACCACACCGCGCTGGAGACGGTGGTCGCCGAGATCCAGGCCGTGCTCGCGGGCCGGATCGGCGATCTGCCGGCGCCGCTGCCGTTCCGGGACTTCGTGGCGCAGGCCCGGGCGCAAACGGCGGGCGGTCGGCATGAGGACTTCTTCCGGGAGCTGCTGGCCGGTGTGGACGAGCCCACGGCGGCGTTCGGCGTGACCGACGTGCGCGGTGACGGGTCGGGCACGGTGCGGGCCCACCGCCCACTGGCACCAGATCTGGCCGCGCGACTGCGCCGGGCCGCCCGGCGGTTGGGGGCCAGCCCGGCCACGGTGATGCACGTGGCTTGGTCGCGGGTCCTCGCCGTGGTGTCCGGGCGTGACGACGTCGTGTTCGGGACCGTCCTCTTCGGACGGATGAACGCGGGCGCCGGCGCGGACCGGGTGCCGGGCCTGTTCATCAACACACTCCCCGCCCGGGTACGCACCGGCGAGCTGGACGTCCTGACCGCGATCGACGCGATGCGCGGGCAACTGGCCCGGTTGCTGGAGCACGAGCACGCGCCCCTCGCACTGGCCCAGCGGGTCAGCGCCGTGCCCGGCGACCAGCCGCTGTTCACCACGCTGTTCAACTACCGGCACGACACCGTCGGCGGCGACGAGCGCGAACCACTCGAGGGCGTGCGGGTCCTGTACGGCCGGGACAGCACCAACTACCCGCTGACGGTGGCGGTCGATGACGACGGGGCCGGGTTCAACGTCACCGTCGACGCCGTCGGACCGATCGACTCGTCCGCGGTGGTCGGCATGCTGCACACCGTCGTCGGCGAGTTGGTCGTGGCGCTGGAGAGCGGCGCACCGGCACCGTTGTCGGGGCTCGGCGTCCTGGACGCGACCTCGCTGGAGCGAGTGGTGGCCGGCTGGAACGGGCCGGGTGTCGAGGTTCCGGATGTGACGTTGCCGGAGTTGTTCGTGGCGCAGGTGGCGCGGACTCCGGATGCGCCGGCGGTGGTGCATGGTGGCGTGGCGGTGTCGTATCGGGAGCTTGACGCTCGGGCGAATCGTCTTGCCCGGCTTCTGGTGGCGTGTGGGGTGTGCCCGGAGTCGGTGGTGGGTGTGCGGCTGCCGCGTGGGGTGGATCTGATCGTCGCGTTGTTGGCGGTGTGGAAGGCGGGTGGTGCGTATCTGCCGATCGATCCGGCGTTGCCGGCGGAGCGGGTGGCGTTGATGGTGGCGGACGCGGCCGCGGTGTGTGTCGTGGATGATGCGGCTGCGGAGTCGATGTCTGATGCCCCGTTCGGTGTGCGGGTGGGTGTGGATTGTGCGGCTTATGTGATGTTCACGTCGGGGTCGACGGGGACCCCGAAGGGTGTGGTGGCCACGCACCGGAATGTGGTGTCGTTGTTTTCCGCGACGCAGTCGCTGTTCGACTTCGGCGCTGGTGACGTGTGGTCGTGGTTCCATTCGTTCGCGTTTGATTTCTCGGTGTGGGAGTTGTGGGGGGCGTTGCTGCACGGCGGTCGGGTGGTTGTGGTGCCGTTTGAGGTGTCGCGGTCTCCGGAGGAGTTCTGGGATCTTCTGGAGCGGGAGCGGGTGACGGTGTTGTCGCAGACGCCGTCGGCGTTCTACCAGTTGGTGGCGGCGGCCGAGGGGCGGGAGTTGGGTGGTTCGTTGCGCACGGTGGTGTTCGGTGGTGAGGCTTTGGATCTGGGTCGGTTGGGTCCGTGGTGGGAGGGTCGGCCGGACGGGCCGCGGTTGGTGAACATGTACGGCATCACGGAGACGACCGTTCATGTCACGCATCGTTCCCTGGTGGTGGGTGAGTCGGGGGACAGTGCGATCGGTCGTGGCCTGGCTGGGTTGCGGACGTATGTGTTGGATGGTCGGTTGCGGCCGGTGCCGCCGGGTGTGGTGGGTGAGTTGTATGTCGCGGGTGGTCAGGTGGCTCGGGGTTATCTGAACCGGTGTGGGTTGACGGCGGGTCGGTTCGTGGCTGACCCGTTCGACGGCGGCGGTGGTCGGTTGTATCGCACTGGTGATGTGGTGCGTTGGACCGCTGACGGTGACTTGGTGTTTGTCGGCCGGGCGGATGAGCAGGTGAAGATCCGCGGGTTCCGGATCGAGCTGGGGGAGATCGAGGCGGTGCTGGCGGCCTGCTCTGGGGTCGCGCAGGTGGCGGTGGTCGCTCGTGAAGACATCCCGGGCGACAGGCGTCTGGTGGCGTACGTGGTCGGTGCGGTTGATGGTGCGACGCTGAAAGCCCACGCCGCCGAACGGCTGCCCGACTACATGGTTCCTGCGGCTTTCGTGGCCCTTGACGCGCTGCCATTGACACCGAACGGGAAGCTCGACCGCAAGTCCCTGCCCGCGCCGGACTTCGGGTCGGTGGGTGTGGGGCGGGGGCCGAGCAACGCGCGTGAGGAGGTGTTGTGTGAGGCGTTCGCCGAGGTGTTGAACGTTGAGCGTGTTGGGGTCGATGACAACTTCTTCGGGTTGGGTGGTCATTCGCTGTTGGCGGTGCGGCTTGTCGAGTGGCTGCGGGTGCGTGGTGTGTCGGTGTCGGTGCGTGGGTTGTTCGATGCGCCGACGCCGGCGGGTTTGGCCGCGTTGGCGGAGGCTGCGATTGTTGCGGTGGCGCCGAATCTGATCCCGGCTGACGCGCGGGTGATCACGCCGGGGATGCTGCCGCTGGTCGAGCTGACCGAGGCGGAGATCGAGATCGTGGTCGGCACGGTCGATGGTGGTGCGGCCAATGTCGCGGACATCTATCCCTTGGCGCCGTTGCAGGAAGGGCTGCTGTATCACCACCTCCTCGCCGACGGCGGCGACGACTTGTACGCGGTGGCGCGAGTGCTCGAGCTGCCCGACCGCGACGTTCTGAACGACTTCCTCGCCGCGTTGCAACAGGTCATCGACCGGCACGACGTGTTCCGGTCGTCGGTGGTGTGGTCGGGGCTGCGCGAGCCCGTCCAGGTGGTGTGGCGCAACGCGACGTTGCCCGTCACCGAGGTGACCGCCGGCGTCGACGCCCACGACCTGGTGTCCCTCGTGGGACTGTCGATGGACCTGGGCCGGGCCCCGCTGGTCGACGTCCACACGGCCCCGCTCGGCGGCGGGCGATGGATGGCGATGGTGCGCATCCATCACCTGGTGCAGGACCACACGGCGATCGCGGTCGTCTATGACGAGATCCAGACGATCATGGCCGGCCGGACCGGCGAACTCGTCGCGCCGCTGCCGTTCCGCGCCTTCGTGGCCGAGGCGCGGGCGAGCCAGGTCGGCGGGGCCCACGAAGCGTACTTCCGGGAACTGCTGGCCGGCGTGGACGAGCCGACGACCGCGTTCGGCGTGACGGATGTGCGCGGCGACGGTTCGGCGGTCACTGTCGCGTCCGGCGAGGTCGAAGCCGGTGTGGGTGTGCGGTTGCGGGAGGTGTCCCGCCGGTTGGGGGTCAGCCCGGCGACGGTGATGCACGTGGCGTGGTCGCGGGTCCTGGCGGCGGTGGCGGCCCGTGACGACGTGGTGTTCGGGACGGTGCTGTTCGGCCGGATGAACGCCGGTGCCGGCGCGGACCGGGTGCCTGGCCTGTTCATCAACACGCTGCCGGTGCGGCTGCGGACGGACGAGCTCGATGTCGTGACCGCGGTGACCGAGATGCGCGGACAGCTGGCCGCGCTGCTCGAACACGAACACGCCTCGCTGGCGGCGGCGCAGCGGGCCAGCGACGTTCCCGCCGACGCCGCCTTGTTCACGGCGCTGCTGAACTACCGGCACAACGTCGCCGACCGGCCCGAGGACGCCGCGGAACCGGACGGCGCCGGGGTCGTGATCCGACCGTTGCTGGTACGTGAGCGGACGAACTACCCGCTGACGGTGGCGGTGGACGACGACGGCTCCCGGTTCGGGCTGATCGTCGACGCGGTCGGGCCGATCGATCCGTCCGCGGTCGTGGACATGGTGCGTACCGCAGCCGACCACCTCGTGTCGGCACTCGAGCGTGCGTTGGACGGCGGCGCGCGCACACGCTTGTCGGACATCGGCGTTCTCAACCCAGGCGAGCTCGACCGTGTCCTGGTCGAGTGGAACGACACCGCGGTCGACGTGCCGGCGGCGACGCTGCCGGGGTTGTTCGCGGCGCAGGTGGCGCGCACGCCGGACGCCACGGCGTTGGTGTTCGAAGGCGAGTCGCTGTCCTACGCGGAGCTGGACGGCCGCGCGAACCGCGTGGCGCGCTTCCTGATCGACCGTGGTGTGGTCGCGGACTCGGTGGTGGGGGTGTCCCTGCCGCGTGGCTTCGACTTGGTGGTGGCGTTGCTGGCGGCGCTCAAGGCGGGTGGTGCGTATCTGCCGATCGATCCGGAGCTGCCGGCGGAGCGGGTCGCGTTCATGGTCGCGGATGCGGGTGCGGTGTGTGTGATCTCGGAGGAGATCCCGGCCGGTTCGGATACGGCTCCCGAGGTTGTGGTGGTGCCGGGTCAGGCGGCGTATGTCATCTACACGTCGGGTTCGACGGGTGCGCCGAAGGGTGTCGCGGTGTCGCACGAGGGCATCGTGAACCGCCTGGTGTGGATGCAGTCGCGGTTCGGCATCCAAGAGGGTGACCGGGTGTTGCAGAAGACGCCGTTCGGGTTTGACGTGTCGGTGTGGGAGTTGTTCTGGCCGCTGATCCAGGGCGCCACGATGGTGATCGCCCGGCCCGACGGTCACCGCGACCCCGCCTATGTCGCGGAGCTGATCCGTGCTGAGCGGGTGGACACGGTCCACTTCGTGCCGTCGATGTTGGAGGCGTTCCTGGCGACGCCGGGAGCGGCCAGCTGTGGTGGTCTGCGGCGGGTGGTGTGCTCGGGTGAGGCCCTGGGCCAGGCGGTGCGGGAGCGGTTCTTCGAGACGCTTCCGGGTGTCGGGCTGTTCAATCTGTACGGCCCGACCGAGGCTTCGGTGGACGTGACCGAATGTGAGGTGCGGGAAGAGGGTCCGGTGCCGATCGGTCGGCCGGTGTTCAACACGCGCGTCTACGTCCTGGATGACCGGCTGGCGCCGGTGCCGGTCGGGGTGGCTGGGGAACTGTATCTCGCGGGTGTGCAGCTGGCCCGCGGCTATGTGAGCCGGGCGGGGCTGACGGCCGACCGGTTCGTGGCCGACCCGTTCGGCGACGGCGGCCGGTTGTACCGCACCGGCGACGTGGTTCAGTGGGATGCCAACGGAAGCTTGACCTATCTCGGCCGCGCCGACGACCAGGTGAAGATCCGCGGGTTCCGCATCGAACCGGGCGAGATCGAATCCGTCATCGCCAGCCACCCGCAGGTCGCCCAGGTCGCGGTCATCGCCCGGGAGGACACCACCGGCGACAAGCGCCTGGTGGCGTACATCGTCGGCGACGCGGACAGCACGGCAGTGCGCGACTACACCAGCGACCGCCTGCCCGAGTACATGGTCCCGTCGGCGGTCGTGGCTCTCGACGCGCTGCCCCTGACCGCCAACGGCAAGCTCGACCG
>NZ_BAAAQD010000078.1:0-5885 GCF_039531485.1 Dactylosporangium maewongense
GTCAAGGGCGAGGAACACTTCGTGGATGCCGTCGCGGCGAGCCCACGCCTTCTTCCACCACCGCACCAACGAGCAGAATCTCACCATCGCCGCATCCAACGCGACCTCGGCTACCGTAGCCCTGAGGAGTACGAAACCGCCTGGCAAGCCCAGGACATCGATCAGCCGCCGACCGATGTCGTGACCCACGCCAACCGGCGCCAGGTAACCACCGCTCCAAAAGCGAAACTTACCGGTCGGCGTGCCGGGGCGAGTGGCTGGCGGCGAGCACGGCTGCTATGGCGCAGAGCAGTGCCGTCCAGGCGAGCGTGGCGCCCGAGGTCGTACGGTCGGCGAGCCAGCCGGCAACCCACGGTCCGACGGTCTGGCCCGCGGCGAACAGGGCCGTGAACGCGGCCAGCGTCGGCATCCTGTCGGCGTGGGTGGTGGTGTCGCGCACGAGTGCGGTGATGGCCGCTGGCACGGACAGAAACGCGGCCCCGTAGGCGGCTGCGGACCCGATGAGCATCGCCGGGGCGGGCGTCAACAGCGGCGCGGCGGCGGCTGCGCTGACCGTCGTCAGGAGTGTGGCGAGGGTCCGCGCGTGTGGCCATGCGGCGGCTGGCCTGCTCCACAGGTGTGGTCCGGCGAGGACGGCGAGGCCGAGTATCGTCCAGGTCAGAGACGTCTGCGTGGCCGACCACCGGTGCTCGGCCAGATAGGTCGACAGGAATGTGATGTACGTGATGTAGCCGGCGGCGAAGAGCGTGTAGGCGGCGGCGAAGCGCCACAGTGGACGGACCTGGGCTCGGCGGCGTACGGCGACCTCGGTGTTCTCGCCGTCGTCGCGAGGGTCGGTGCGTGCCGCGCGCCAGCTGATGACGGTGGCGACTGCGGCGGTGACAGCCAGGCCGAGCCAGGCCAGCGGCCAACGTTCGGAGTGCCGGTCTAGCAGCGAGGGGACCGTGGCGCCGCCGAGCACGATGCCGGCACCCGAGCCCGCGACGTAGACGCCGATCGGTGTGGCCGAGCCGACCGCGGTGGCCAGCCGGGAGGCGATCCCGATTCCGGTGACGAACACCAGCGCACCCGCGGCGCCGGCCGCGAGGCGCGCGGCGAGCAGGGCGGGGTAGCTGCTGCTCACCGCGGTGACGCCGAGCGCACCGACACAGCCGACCATTCCCCACCGGAAGGCGCCGGTCAACGTCAGCAGCCGGGCCAGCGGCGCCGTCACCAGTGCGCCGACGAGGTATCCGATGCCGTTGGCGGTGGTCACCGCGCCAACCTGGGCAAGGCTCCAGCCGAGGTCGGTGCGCATGGCCGGCACGAGCAGACCGTAGGCGAACCGGGCGAGCCCGAGCGCAGTTGCGGCACCGAGCGCAAGTCCGGCCAACTGCCACGGTCCGCCCGGCCGCGGTGCATTCGGGCTCGGCGATGCGGCGATCACCGCACAGGGCGCAGGTGCCGGTCGAGGAAGCTGAGCAGCAGACGCGCCAGCTGTACCCGATGGCCGGACAGTGCGTGGTCGGCGGGTAGGACGTGGTGCTCCAGCCGGTTCGCCGGGTGTGCGAGGTAGGCCTCGACGAGTGGTCGGTGATGCACCTCGACCGGGGTGACGATGTGGTCCTCACCAGCGCCGACGAGCAGCACCGGGCGGTTGGCCAGCGACGCCGCGAGCCCGGTCAATGCCCAGCCCGGTCCGGCCGCCTCGATCTCCGCGACGAGCGCTTTCCCGCTGGTACCCCGCAGTGGCAGCAGTTCGCCGTCGAACATGTCGATGTAAGCCTCGCGTGCGACCGGATCGGCATGGCCGGCTCTGTCCACGACGCTGAGGTCGAACCCCGCGACCGAGGCGACCGCGACGACGGACGGGTCGGCGGCGGCGCTCATCAGGGCGGCGAACCCGCCGAGACTGTGGCCGATCAGGCACAGCCGGGCCGGGTCGAGCCGGTGGGTGGCCACGAGGGAGCCGTCACGGACGGCGGCCAGCACTCGGGCGACGTCCTCCAGGACGTGCTCCCACGACCAGGAACCGCCGACCCCCCACGATCCGCGGTAGTGGAACACCAGGGCGGCGTACCCCGCCCGCCGGAACGCCTGCGCCAGGTCGAAGTTGCGCTCGTTGCCGGGAAAGCCGTGCAGCATGATCACGATCGGGTGCGGGCCGGGGCCGGCCGGGACGTGCAGGAGTCCCAGCAAGGTCTCGCCACCGCTGTCGATGGCCAGCGCGGGTGTGCTGGCGGGCGGGCGCAGGTCCTCGGCGGGATCGGTCACGAGCGGATCGAGGGACGTCGTCACGTCGGTGCCTCCAGTCGCCATTCGGCAGATCGAACCGATCGGTTCGATCTCGACACGATAGCAGAACATCGAACCGTTCGGTACTATGTCCTCATGCCCGTAGCGAAAGGCAGCTCTCTGGACCCGGCCCGCACCCGCGCCGCCATCCGCATCGCGGCGACCGACCTGCTCTACGAGCGGGGCCTCGACGGCATCGGTGTCGCCGAGCTGTGTGCCGCCATGGAGGTCTCCAAGGAGACCCTGTATCGGCATTTCGGGTCCAAGGACGGCCTCATTCAGGCGGTCCTGGAATCCCGCAGCGACCGCGTCACGCGTTGGCTGCGCGAAGCGGCCGAGGCCGCCGGCGACGACCCCGTTGCCCAACTGACCGCCGTCTTCGATGCCCTCGATCGCTGGTACGCCGAGCCGACGTTCCGCGGCTGCGCGATCCTCAACGCCGCCGCCCAACGGCACTCCGATCCGGCCACCTCTGTCGCCAGCCGGCACCTCGCCCAACGCCTCGATCTGCTCACCAGCATCGCGAGCCGGGCGGGCGCACCCGACCCGGCCACGCTGGGACGGCAGCTTCTCATGCTGGTCATCGGCGCGACGACGGTCGCGAACCACCACGCCCGCGCCCGAGCCGCCGCCGACGCCCGGCAGGCCGCCCTCGCCCTCCTCAGCATCGCCTGCGGGGGCACCCACCGCGCCTGATATGGCGCCCTGTAGGACTCTGTCTGATCGACGACCTGCTGTCCCGGCGGGACCCCGTACATCCGCCGCCAACTGACCCGCGATGAGACACCCACCTCTAACTTTGGCGGGCGGCGGGCCGTGTACAGCGTCGACGGCAAACAACGATTCGCCGACGTCGACGTACAGCTCTCACCTGCCCGACGTCCAGACCGCACATCCTGAACGGTGCATCGTCGATCCCGCCGAGGCGTATGCGGCCGGGCCGCGGCCCCTGCGGACGGTTCGCGGAGCGAAGCTTGTCGAGTCGATGCGGAAGGCCGGCGAGCAAGCGTGCTCCCCGCGCATGCGGGGGTTGCGCGAGTTCGTCGAGGAGTTTGCGGAGGTGGGCCGTTGGGCTAACTTCGAAGCTGACCTTCGCGTCCCCGCCCGGCCCCTCCAGGCGTTCGGCGAGATCTGGAGTCGGCGCAACACCACAGACAAGGTCAAGAACGTCAAGATCTTCCGCAATCAGAAGGTCTGCGTGCTGTGCCTGCACGCAGACCGGATGTGGCTGCCGCCTCGGGCGGCCGCGATCACGCCGAGATGAACGGCTCCGTCAGATGCGGTGTCGCCAGGTGCAGCGTGGTGGCGGTTTCGAGGCCGAGCATGCGCTCCCTTGAGTGCCTGGCCGCCTCAGGGTCGATCTCGTGCGCGTAGGCGAGCTCGGGGTGGAGTAGCTGGAGCGCGTGCACCAGGAGGTCGCCGGTGACGAGCGCCAGCTCGCGCCCGTCGGCGACCAGTACACTCTGGTGCCCGGGCGTGTGGCCGGGCGTGGCGACCGCGCGCCCAGCGCGCAACGGCGTGTCCCCGTCAAGGAGCCGGAGCCGACCGGCCGCCGCGAGCGGGTCGGTGAGGGTCTCGCGAAGCTTCGGGTTGAGCGCGTCGAGGGCGTCGAACTCGGCCCGCTGAAGCAGGTATTCGGCGTTCGGGAAGTAGGGGCGGCGGTCGCTGATCGCGCTGCCGGGGGCAGGGGCGCCGCCCACCGCGCTGCCGGTCGAAGCGTTGCCGTCCACCGCGCCGCCCGCTGATGGGACGGCCGCCTCGGTCACGACCGCCCATCCGACGTGGTCGGTGTGCAGATGCGTGAGCACCACGATGTCGACTTCGGCCGGGTCGATGCCCGCGGCGGCGAGCGACTCGGGAAGCGCACCGGGCACGGGCGCCCACGAGCTGGCCGGGCTGTCCGCCGGGCCGATCCCGGCGTCCACGATGGTGAGGCCCTTGTCGCCGCGGATCGCGTACGCACGGAACTGGAGCCGCCAGCGGCCCTCGGCGTCGACCGCGCCCGGGTCGTAGCGGTCGACCTCGGCCCACTGAGCGGCCGTGGCCTCGGGGAAGGCCTCCGCGCGCGGGGAGAAGAACGGGCCCTCGCCATCGGCGAGGGCGATGATCTCGGTCGAGCCGATCCGGAGGCGGGGAACACTGAGGGGCATGGCCGCGATGCTGCCATGCCTTGCACGCGGGTGGTGACTCGCCGCGCGGTGCTCGGCGACTACGGGAACCACTTCGACCGGCACCGGCCGCACCAGAGCCTGGACCAGCATCCACCGGACCACGACCCCGACGTCGTTGTCGCGATCAACAAACCGATCCATCGACGACGGGTTCTGAGCGGCATGATCAACGAGTACCGCCGGGCCGCCTGATCGTTTCACAAAAGCCCAGCTCACAACCACAAAACAGTTTGGCACGGTACAGGCGCCTCTGGGAACGCATGCCGGCCCGGGCGACCGTCTCGCTGCGCGGGTCGCCGGGCGCGCCTCGCGGGGCAACGACGCCCCTCGTCGGCCGCGATGACGACAGACCGGCCACCCCGCTGCAGCCGTCTCACAAATCTCGTGAGATAGGCCGTAAACCAAACCTGGGAGCTCGGCAACCTCTCTCCCGAGCCCATCACCTGCGAGGGAGGCTGCGATGACCGCGCAGCAGATGATACTGCGCTCGTCTGACTACAAAGGCGCCGAGGGACGTGATCCGCACCGCTCAGCAGCACTACACCCGATCGGACGTCATCGATGGATGGACGCGAGCATCTGCCGGGTATCCCGGCGTGGCCTCAGCTGCCCCGCACCCACGCCCAGCCGAACTGCCGACAGCGCCCGGACAGGGGTGCGCCCGCAGCGGCCGTGCCGCGTGCTCAGCGACGCCGCCGGTGCTTTCTGGGCCGGCTGCCCGAACGCACGCGTGACGCCCGGTCCGTCGCGCCTCGTTCGCAGCAGCTTCGCATGCGGGTGACGGCGCGGAACGACCGTCGTCGGCCTAACCGTGCCGCGGCGGGCGTTTCGCGTGCGCAGCGGGCCATGCCATGACGCCCCGACAGCATCGTTCGATGGCTCGGCCTTGCGCCGCGGCCAGACGGGCCCGCGGCACGCCGCGGCGCATCCGCCGGGGAGACCGCAAGGCTGAGGGGCTTGCGGTCTCCCCGGCACCCCCACTGGCGACGGCCACGTCCGCACCACCGCCGGAGCGGGCTGCTGGCGCTGGCGCAACACATCGCGCCCAGCGTGGTGGCGGAATGTTCTATGACCGTGCCCGTCGGTGGCGCCGACAGGCGCAGCCAGCTCGACCAAACCGCACACGTGGCAACCACCTGCAGATTTGGCCAACAGTGCTCGCCGGTCAGCGACCCGAGCCGCAGGTCCAGACCGCGATCGACGCCTCGGTCATGCAGGCGATCGGCGAGGCCCACGTCGAGCTCCCCGACGGCTTCACCCCGCACAAGCGCGTGCAGCAGCTGCTGGACCGCCGGGCCAAGATGGCCGCCGAGGGCGACATCGACTGGGGCTTCGGCGAGGTCATCGCGTTCGGCGCGCTGGTCAACCAGGGCGTCACGGTCCGGCTCTCCGGCCAGGACTCCCGCCGTGGCACGTTCGTGCAGCGGCACGCCGGCATCG
>NZ_BAAAQD010000079.1:0-5817 GCF_039531485.1 Dactylosporangium maewongense
TGGCTTGGCCGGCGGTGAAGTTGGCGACGGCGTAGATGGTGACGGTCGACCAGTGGCCGGTGGTCAGGTTCATGCGGCGTCGGCGCACGCGGATGGCCTGCACGGCGTGCGGGAAGTCCAGGCCGATACTCGACAGCCACGATGCGGTAGCCCCGCTCGGCCAACGGCACGGTCGCCTGCCCGGTGCCACAGCCGATCTCCAGCACTCTTGCCCCAGGCGCTACCCCGGCCGCAGCGAGATCATCAAACATCTGCACTGGGTATCGGGGGCGGGCACGGTCATACCGTGCAGCGTCCTCATTGAAGGTCTCTCGCAACCTCACGTAGTCATTGCTATCGCTCACCAACAGAGAGTACGAGCGCAGCTCCTACGACAGGCACCCAATTCTCGATGCCAGGCACGGCAGGGTCCATCCGCTCGCCCGCCCGCCGATCGTTACCGGAAATTCGCAATAACGTGCCCAAATCGTCAGCCGCGCATGGATCGGCCACGAACCGGCACTACGCAGTTCGGAGCAACTTCGATGGCACACATGCCCACCCCAAGGTCAACCCAACCAGCATCGTGAAGGGGCTCCAGCATCCATCCGTGCCATTCAATCGTGTCCGCCCAGGCAGTGGACCTGGGCCCCCGAGCACCTTGGATGGCAAAGAACAGTGGTCCCAGCCCCGGCAGTGCGGCAGGTCAGCCTGGACCTTCGCCGCGAGAAGCCAGCCAGCACGTGTCTGCCGCTGGTGATGCCGTGGCTCGTATGGCCAGCACGCGCTGGCGACCTACGGTCAGCGAGGCGTTGCCTCGCGCCGACTCTGCCTGGGCGAGGCCGGCGCGAGGCGTAGTTCCCGCAGCGGGAGGGGACGGCTGACACTGTTGCGCCCGTTCGGCCTGGATCGTCGCGTCGCCGAGGATCGAGCGAAGGGGCGCCTCCTCGGCCGCCGCGGCGGCGGACCGGGTCGGGCGTGATGTCGAGCAGGTGCCGCCACTGTCCTCGGGCAGATCCTGCGGTGCCATGGGTGCTGCTTCTTGCGCAGAACGAGGTCCCGGGCGGACGCCGGTGCCGGTGAGCGGTGAGGACGGTCAGGTGGGTGCAGCGCACAGGTTGCGCCGCGGTGTGGCGTGAGTAGCGGGTCAGCCGTCCTCGGACGGTTTTTCGCCGCCGGTCGGCTCGGTGAGCGCACCGATGCGCCCGATCTCCTCGACGATCTCCTCGACCCTGGTGACCAGCACCGTGCCGGGCACGCGGAGTTCCAGGTGGCATCCGACCGACAACGCCGAGGTGACGGGGCCGGGCACCGCCATGGCCGACCGCTCCAGCCGTCGGGCGTAGCCCAGGGTGTTGCGTGCGCCGCTGCGGGAGGCCGCCTCGACCATGACGGTGCCGCGGGTTGCTGCGGCGATGATCCTGTTGCGGGTCAGGAATCGCGCCCTGTCAGGCCGGGTGCCCGGTGGCCACTCGGTGATCAGCAGCCCTTCCTCGGCGATCCGTTCGAACATGGCCGAGTTGGACACCGGATAGACCTGGTCGATGCCGCAGGCGAGCACCGCGCAGGTCACCCCGCCGGCGGCGAGGGCGCCCCGGTGCGCGGTGACGTCGATGCCGAGCGCTCCGCCGGATACCACCGCCCAGCCGCGCTCGGCCAGGCGGTACGCCAGTTCCGACGCGACGAACTCGCCATACTGGGTCACGGCCCGCGCGCCGACGACCGACACCGACCGGTCCAGCGCCTCTGCGAGCCGGGCCGGCCCACGCAGCCATAGGCACATCGGCGGGTCGGTGTCGCGGTGCAGTGGGTCGGTTCCGCGGCTGATGGCGGCGAGGTCGTCGAGGCTGCGCGGCCACTCGTCGTCTGCCGGGGTGATGATTCGGGCACCGACCCGGTCAGCGCGGTGCAGCATGTCGCTGGCGATGCGGTCCACGCTGTCTGAACTGCGGTAGCTGGGGTTGTGGCGGCTGTTGGCGGCCGCGGCGAGTGCCGGGCTGAGGTCTTCGTTGTGGCGTAGCTGGTCGAGGGCTTGCACGGGTCCGGCGCTGCGGACGAGGGTGCCGACCTCGTGGTTGCCCGGTTGGGTGAGGGCGGCCAAGGCGAGCCAGGCGGTGCGGTCGGTGGTCATGGTTCCTCCAGTGGATCTCGACTGGTCACGTCGGTGTTGGTGGCGTTCGAGCTGGTCCGGCTGCTTGGCCGGCGTGGTGGCCGACACAGCGGTGCGGGGCCGGATGGCTGGCGCGGCGGCTGGGTCGTGTGCGCAGCGCGGCAGGTGAAGTACGGTGTCGCTGGCGGCGGGCCAGGGCTGCCGATGCGGTGAGCCCGTCACGCGCTGCGGTTCGCCGCCGCGGCACTTGGGCCGTGCTCCGGCGCAGCGTTGGCTGTGGCACGGCGGCGCAGCTCGCGCAGGGGTAGGGGTCGGCTGACGCCGTTTCGCCGTTCCCGCAGGATCGCCACATCGCCGAGCTCGTCGCGCAGGTGTTCTTCTTCGGCTTCGGCGGCGGCGAACCGCTCGGGGGCGACCTGTAGGAGGTGCCGCCACTGCTGTTGGCCGGCGCGGACGCACGCGCCGAAGCAGTTGTTGTGGGCGAACCCGTTGGCGTAGGCGCGGGGCGGTTCGATGCCCTCGGCGCGGGCCCAGTCGAGCATCTGTGCCTTGGTCAGGTCCGGCGGTTCGCACATCGGGAACCGGACGGCCCACGGCTTCCAGCCCCGTTCGATCCCTGGGGTGCGGAGTTGCTCGCTCCAGTCGATCCCCACGTACAGGATCGTGGTGGCGGGGTCGGCGTTCGCGGTGAGCCAGTCTCGGCATGGTTTCTGCTTCAAGATTCGGCTGCAGGGTGCGATCCGGCTGTTGCCGATGAACCGCTGGTCGGCGAAGACCTGCCAGGGGGTGCGGCCGTCAGCGACGATGACCGGGGTGACGCCGAGGTGTGCGGCGGCGTCGCCGACAAACCGCCACAGGTCCGGATCCTCGGCCTTTGTATCCGCGGCGAGGAGAACGAGCCGGTCGGTGCCGTATTCGGCCTTGATGCGCATCGCGGTCGCCCACGAGCCGATACCGCCGGAGAACTGTACGACGTGCAGCAGCTCATCGGTGGGCGGACCGGGCAGTGCAGTCGGCGTGGGCTGCGGATGGCTGGCGGTCATGGCCATGGGGTCGGCTCCGGCGGCTCGTGGTGGCGGACCCAGCGGCGCATGTCGTCGGTGTCCAGCCAATGCCAGCGGGTGCCGTCCACGAGCCGTTTCGTGCTGCGTACTGCGTAGCGGCTGATGCCCAGCGCGGTGGCGAAGCGGGCGACGTAGTCGGCGAAGGTGGCGGGCGCGCCGAACTGTGTGTCGAGGGCTGCCAGCTGCCGTTCGAGCCGGCGCAGGAACGCGACCATGCTCTGTGCGCGGGGCAGGTCGACGGTCCGTGGCCGGTACTCGTGCCCCCAGCCCCAGCAGCTGCCGTCGTCGGTGACGCCGCCGGTGTCGACCGAGCCACGCACGTACAGGTCGGCGTAGCGGTCATGGATGCCGTCGGGTGGCTCGAACGACGGGGTGAGTACGGCACCGGGTTCGGCGTCGCGGGAGCCACCGTCCGCCGTGGGGTCGTTGCGGTAGCAGATGTGCCCGGCGAGTTGAGCGAGGCCGTGCTCGTCGGTTCGGGCGAGGACGATGAGCAGGTCGGGTCGTGGGCGCGACGGTTGCATGCGGGAGCTCCTTCAGGTTGGGCGTGGTGTCGGGTCGGCGGGGGACCCGCCGGGGTCGTGGCGAAGGGGTCACGGCTTCGGCGGTGCGGGGTGGGTCGCTCGGTCAGGTGCAGTCCAGGCCGCAGGAGACGCAGACCAGCACCTGCTCGGCGGGCTGGTCGGGTGGCCCGATCCACGCGCCGGTGGTGCGGTCGTCGCGGCACACCTTGGGTGACGGGTAGCGCCAGGTGCCGGTCACGACCCGGCGGCCTGGTGCGACGTACTCGCCGCGGTGGTGGGCGACGGACCCGTCGCGGTACCGGAGCCCGGGCTGCGGGAGTAGTGGGGGAAGCCCGTCGGCGGCGTGATCGGGAGGTGCTAGCTGCAGCTCGGACGGCACAGCTGGTGACGGGCGCAGCGCGACGAGCGCTGATGACTTCCCCGGCGTGTGCGCTGGGAAGGTCTCGACGACGTGCTGGCCGTCCTCACGGGGGTAGGCCGATCGCAGCTCGAAGACTTCGGCATGGTCGCTGGCGAGCGGGGACAGTCCGGCGACGACTCGGGAGAGGCCGGAGGAGAGGAGCTCCTCGTCGACGAGGACACCGAGCGCGAACGGTCCGTACTCGTCGATGCAGGCCAACAGGATAGTGCGGCCGCGGATGTGCATGGATCCAGCGGTGTATTCGATGTGGCGGGACGACTGGTCGAGCATCGGGGGTCCCTTTCGTTGATGTGCTGGTGCCGCGCGTCGTTGCTGCGGGTGCTCGGCAGGCTGTCGCTTCGATGGGCGGAGTCCGTGGCATGGCGCGGTGTGGAGGTGTTGCTCCCAGGAGGCGGCGGGTGCCGGCCGCGGGGTTCGCGGCCGGCACCGGTGTCCCGGTTCGGTCAGTGGTGGATCAGTTCCCGGTCGGTGACGACATCGGGGTAGGCGTCGGCGATGATGTGTTCGCCGTCGGCGGTGGTGACGAGGTCGCCGCGGCGGGTCTGCTTGGCCGGGCCGGGGTGTGCTTCGCCGAAGCGCATGCTGAGGGAGACGTTGCGTGCCTCCACCTTCAGGCCGGCGAACTCGTCGTCGTTGATGTAGCCGAGCAGGCGGCCGCCTTCGATGACGACGAGGGTACCGCGGGTGAGGTTACGGACGTGTCCGGCGAGCTTGCCCCAGCACACGATGTCGAAGAACATCGGCTTCGCGTCGACCCATTTGCCGGTGTGGTCGCGGTACTGGCTCTGATGCACGATCGTGAACGTGACGAACTCGCGGCCTGCCTTGGTGGCGTTGCTCAGGGCAGAGGTGGTGAGCTTGCCTTCGATGGTGAGGTTGAACTGCACGGTGCGCTCCAGGTGGCTGAGTTGTTCGGGGAACTGACTGGGCGCCCGAGGCCGGCGGGGGCCGGCCCCGGGCGGCTCGGCTAGGCGGCGGGCTCGAGCTCCTGCCCGAACTCGGCGACCCACGCCTCGCTGGAACCGGGCTTGGCGGTGTCGTCGTCGGAGGTGACGGTGGCGCCCTTGAACCGCATCGACAGGGCGACGTTGGCGGCGGTGACCTGTAGCAGGCCGCCGGGCTCGTTGGTGTCCTGGCGCGTGTAGGCCCAGATGTCCAGGTCGTCGCGGGCCTCGACGATGACCGTGTCGCCCTTCTTGAGCTCGGCGACGCGTTCGGCGAGGCGTTCCCAGGCGGTGACGGTGATGTACATCGGGGTGCCGTCGGTCCAGTCGCCGTCCTTGGTGCGGCGGCGGCGGTTGTGCACGACCCGCAGCTCGGTGACGGCCCTGCCGGTCTGGGTGAAGCGAAGCTCGGGGTCGGCGGCGAGGTTGCCTTCGAACATGAGGTTGAACAGCATGTCGGTGCTCCATCCGGTGGTCCGGGGTGCGGCTCCCGCTGACCGGATCGCTGTGGAGTGATCCGGGTGCTGGGGTGCCGCGCTGACGGGGACGGTCAGAGCCCGCCCTGGGCCGGCGGTGCAAGCCACAGGGAAAAGATCTTGGCGTCGAGCGGAGCGAGACACGCTCGCCAAGATGTTTGCCAGGGGGCTTAGGGGGTGTCTCACTTGGTGAGGTCCTTGCCTCGGGCATGATCTTCTGTTTGTGGCGGATGTTGTCGAGGACATGATCCATACCTGGGCGCCGGACGACCTGTGGCAGGTCGCGCAACCGCTGATTC
>NZ_BAAAQD010000080.1:0-5534 GCF_039531485.1 Dactylosporangium maewongense
CGCTTTGGGTGGTCATTCGCTGTTGGCGGTGCGGTTGGTCAGTCGGGTGCGGGTTGTTGTCGGTGTGGAGGTGTCGCTGCGGGCGTTGTTCGATGCGCCGACGCCGGCGCGGTTGGCTGGTCGGCTGGCTGGTGCGGGGCGGGCTCGTCAGGCGTTGGTGCCGTGGGAGCGGCCGGAGCGGTTGCCGTTGTCGTATGCGCAGCAGCGGTTGTGGTTCATCGGTCAGTTGGAGGGTCCGTCGGCGACGTACAACCTGCCGACCGTGCTCGGGTTGCCCGCCACGGTCGACGTGGCGGTGTTGCAGGCGGCGTTGCTGGATGTGATGGGCCGGCACGAGGTGCTGCGGACCGTGTTCCCGACGGCCGGTGGTGTGCCGTTGCAGCGGATCATCGCGGCCGGGGATCTGGACTGGCGGTTGCATACCAGTGTCGTGTCCGCGGTGGATCTTCCCGGTGTGGTGGAGGCGGCGACCCGGTACGCGTTCGATCTGGCGGTGGAGGTGCCGATCCGGGCGTGGTTGTTCGATGGTGGCTCCGGTGAGCGGGTGCTGGTCGTTGTGGTGCATCACATTGCTGGTGACGGTTGGTCGATGCGGCCTCTCGCGACGGATCTGTCGGTTGCGTATGCGGCCAGGGCGGAGGGGCGGGCACCACTGTGGGCGCCGCTGCCGGTGCAGTACGCGGACTATGCCTTGTGGCAGCGGGACCTGCTGGGTGACGAGACCGATCCTGACAGTCTGATCTCCCGCCAGGTCGCCTACTGGCGGCAGGCTCTGCACGGCGCGCCCGAGGAACTGACTCTCCCGACAGACCGCCGCCGCCCGGCCGTGGCCGGACACCACGGCCACTCGGTGCCTGTGACGGTGCCGGCACACCTGCACGCCCGGCTGCTGGAGGTGGCGAAGGCCCAGGGCGTGACAGTCTTCATGCTGTTGCAGGCCGCCCTCGCCACACTGCTGTCCAAGCTCGGCGCCGGCACGGACATCCCCATCGGGGTCGCGACCGCCGGCCGTACCGACCAGGCACTGGACGATCTCGTCGGGTTCTTCGTCAACACCCTGGTGATGCGGACGGACCTGTCGGGTGACCCGACGTTCGTCGAGCTGCTGGGCCGGGTGCGCGAGACGGCACTGGCCGGTTTCGAGCACCAGGACGTGCCGTTCGAACGCCTCGTCGAGGAACTGGCGCCGGCCCGCTCACTCGCGCGTCACCCCTTGTTCCAAGTCATGCTGGCCCTGCAGAACACTGCGGCGCTGGACCGGCCCGGCGGCCAGGCGGCGCCGGCCGAGACACCGGCGGCGGCAGTCACGTCCTCGGCGAAGTTCGACCTCGAGATCTCGCTGTCCGAGGCATTCGGCGACGGCAACGCCGCCGCGGGCCTGTACGGCGAGCTGACCGGTGCCGCGGACCTGTTCGACGCCGGCACCGTCGCCGTCATCGCGAGGCGGTGGGTCCGGGTGCTGGAGACCGTGCTGGCCGACCCGTCCACTCCGATCTCCGGAGTGGACGTGCTGGACGCCGATGAACGACGCCGGGTGCTGATCGAATGGAACGACACCACGGTCGACGTGCCCGCGGCGACCGTGCCGGAGCTGCTCGCCGCGCAGGCACCTGACGCCCTCGCGGTGCTGGGCGAGGGTGTCGCCTTGACCTACGCCGACCTGGATGCGCGGGCGAGCCGGCTCGCCGGGTTGTTGACCGGCCGCGGCGTGGGTCCGGAGTCGGTGGTCGCGGTGTATCTCGACCGCGGTGCCGACCTCGTCGTGGCGTTGCTGGCGGTGTGGAAGGCCGGCGGTGCGTACCTGCCGATCGATCCGGAGTTGCCGGCCGAGCGGGTCGCCTTCATGGTCGCCGACGCCGCCGCGCACTGCGTGCTGACCTCAACGGATCGAGCAGCAGGCGCACCCACGACCTTGCCTTCGGTCGTCGTCGACGCCGTCGAGGCGACCACAGCGACCGGCGCGGAGGGAGTCGACGCACCGCACCCGGACCACCCGGCATACGTGATCTACACGTCGGGTTCGACCGGCACGCCGAAGGGCGTCGTCGTCACCCACGCGGGCCTGCGCAGCCTTGTCGCCGCGCAGGCGCGCCGGTTCGACCTGACCCCGCAGAGCCGCGTGCTGCAGTTCGCGTCACCCGGTTTCGACGCCGCGAGCGCCGAGATCTTCGTGTCGTTGTGTGCGGGCGCAACCCTGGTGGTGGCCCCGGCCGACGACCTGTTGCCGGGCCGCGGACTGGCCACGACGGTCACCCGGTTCGGCGTGACCCATGCGACGCTGCCACCGGCGGTCCTGACGGTTGCGGCGCCGGATGACCTGGCGACGCTGTCGACCGTGGTGTCTGCTGGTGAGGCGTTGCCCGCGGACGTGGTGCACCGGTGGGCCCCCGGCCGGCGGCTCGTGAACGCCTACGGCCCGACCGAGACGACGGTGTGTGCGGCGATGTCGCAGCCACTGTCCGCCGGTGACGAGCCGGTGATCGGCGTCCCGATCGTCAACACCCGCGTGTACGTGCTTGACGAACGGCTGATGCCCGTTCCGGCCGGTGTGACCGGGGAGTTGTACGTGGCCGGTGCGGGTCTGGCCCGGGGCTATCTGGGCCGGACGGCGTTGACGGCCGAGCGGTTCGTGGCGGATCCGTTCGACAGCGGGTCGCGGCTGTACCGCACCGGCGACCTGGTCCGCTGGACGTCCGGCGGAAACCTGGCGTACCTCGGCCGGGCCGACGAACAGGTGAAGCTCCGCGGATTCCGGATCGAGCCCGGCGAGGTCGAAGCCGTCATCGCCGCCCACCCGCAGGTCGACCGGGTCGCCGTCATCGCCCGCGAGGACACACCCGGCGACAAGCGCCTCGTGGCATACGTGGTCGGCGTCGTCGACAGCGCGGAGCTTCGCGGATTCGCCGGTCAGCGGTTGCCGGAGTACATGGTGCCTTCGGCGGTGGTGGTGCTCGACGGCCTGCCGCTGACGACCAACGGGAAACTGGATCGCAAGGCCCTGCCCGCACCCGACTTCGCCGCGACCGCCGGATCCGGGCGGGGCCCGGCCACCATCCGCGAAGAACTGTTGTGCCAGGCGTACGCCGAGATCCTGGGCCTCGAACAGGTCGGCGTCGACGACGACTTCTTCACCCTCGGCGGGCACTCGCTGCTGGCCGTACGCCTCGTCGAGTGGCTGCGGGTGCGCGGCGTGTCCGTGTCGGTGCGGACACTGTTCACGTCGCCGACACCGGCCCGGCTGGCGGCCGCGGCCGGCCGCGCGGAGGTAGACGTCCCGGAGAACCTGATTCCCGCCGGCACGCAGGTGATCACACCGCACATGCTGCCCCTCGCCGACCTGACCGAGGCGGAGGTCGACGCGGTCGTCGCGACCGTCGACGGCGGCGCGGCCAACGTCGCCGACATCTACCCGCTCGCCCCGCTGCAGGAAGGCATCCTCTTCCACCACCTCCTGGCGGACGGCGGCGACGACGTGTACGTGACGTCGTTCGTGCTCGAGTTCGCCGACCGCGACCGCCTCGACCGTTTCGCCGGGGCGCTCCAGCACGTGATCGACCGTCATGACGTGTTCCGGACGTCGGTCGTGGTGTCGGGCCTGCGCGAACCGGTACAGGTGGTCTGGCGGGCGGCGACGCTGCCCCAAACCGAGGTGCGCCTGCCCGTCGAGACGACGGACCCCGTGGCGGCACTGCTGTCCGCTGCCGGGTCGGCAATGGACCTGGGCCGCGCCCCGATGCTCGACCTGCACGTCACACCGGCCACCGACGGTCGCTGGCTGGGCGTCCTGCGCGTGCATCACCTGATGCAGGACCACACCGCGCTCGACGTGGTGACGGCCGAGATCGAGACCGTCCTGGCCGGCCGGGCGGACCAACTGCCGGAGCCGCTACCGTTCCGGAACTTCGTCGCCCAGGCCCGCGCCGGGCTCACCAGCGGCGAGCACGAGGCCTTCTTCCGCGAGCTGCTGGCCGGGGTGGACGAGCCGACCGCGGCGTTCGGGGTGCACGACGTCCGCGGCGACGGCTCGGCGGTGGTGCGTGCCGGCTTCGGGCTGGCCCCGGACGTCGCCGCGCAGCTGCGCGACACGTCCCGGCGCCTGGGTGTGAGCCCGGCGACGGTGATGCACGTGGCGTGGTCGCGGGTCCTGTCGGTCGTGTCGGGCCGTGAGGACGTCGTGTTCGGCACAGTGCTCTTCGGCCGGATGAACGCGGGTGCGGGCGCGGACCGGGTGCCGGGCCTGTTCATGAACACGCTGCCGGTGCGGCTCGTCACCAAGAACCTGGACGTCCAGGACGCGGTGGCCGCGATGCGCGGCCAGTTGGCCGGGCTGCTGGAGCACGAACACGCCCCGCTGGCGTTGGCCCAACGGGTCAGCGCGGTCCCGGCCGACCAGCCGCTGTTCGCCACGCTGTTCAACTATCGCCACAACAGCGCGCCGCCGGCCCAGGGCGACGCGGAGAGGGACGGAGACGTCGGTGTCCGGACCGTGTACACCCGGGAAAGCACCAACTACCCGCTGACCGTGTCCATCGACGACGACGGGACCTGGTTCGGCCTCACCGTGGACGCGGTCGACCCGATCGATCCGCAAGCGGTCGCCGAGATGCTGCACACCGCCGTCGCCCACCTCGTTTCGGCACTGGAAAGCACCACACCGGTGCCGCTGTCGGAGATCGGTGTTCTCAACCCCGGCGAGTTCGACCGTGTCCTGCACGAGTGGAACGGCACGGCGGTCGACGTGCCTGCGGCGACGTTGCCGGCTCTGTTCGCCGAGCAGGTGGCGCGCACGCCGGATGCGCCGGCGTTGGTGTTCGAGGGTGAGTCGTTGTCGTATGCGGAGCTGGACGGTCGGGCGAACGGTCTGGCGCGGTCGCTGGTCGAGCGTGGTGTGGTCGCGGATTCGGTGGTGGGGGTTTCGCTGCCGCGTGGTTTCGACTTGGTGGTGGCGTTGTTGGCGGTGCTCAAGGCTGGTGGTGCGTATCTGCCGATCGATCCGGATCTGCCGGTGGAGCGGGTTGCGTTCATGGTGGCGGATGCGGGTGCGGTGTGTGTGTTGTCGGAGGGTCCGTTCACCGAGACGGCGACGGCTCCGGGTGTGGTGGTGCTGTCGGGTCAGGCGGCGTACGTGATCTATACGTCGGGTTCGACGGGTGTGCCGAAGGGTGTCGCGGTGTCGCACGAGGGCATCGTGAACCGTCTTGTCTGGATGCAGTCCCGGTTCGGCATCCAAGAGGGTGATCGGGTGTTGCAGAAGACGCCGTTCGGGTTTGACGTGTCGGTGTGGGAGTTGTTCTGGCCGTTGATCCAGGGCGCCACGATGGTGATCGCCCGGCCGGGCGGTCACCGCGACCCCGGCTACGTGGCCGAGCTGATCCGTGATGAGCGGGTCGACACGGTCCACTTTGTGCCGTCGATGTTGGAGGCGTTCCTGGCGACGCCCCAGGCCGCGGAGTGTGGCGGGCTGCGGCGGGTGGTGTGCTCCGGCGAGGCCCTGAGTCCAGCCGCACGCGACCGGTTCTACGAGAACCTTCCGG
>NZ_BAAAQD010000081.1:1800-5150 GCF_039531485.1 Dactylosporangium maewongense
ATTGTGGTCAAGTTGCTGAGGGCGTACGGTGGATGCCTTGGCACCAGGAGCCGATGAAGGACGTGGGAGGCCGCGATAGGCCTGGGGGAGCTGTCAACCGAGCTGTGATCCCAGGGTGTCCGAATGGGGGAACCCGGCACCAGTCATGTGGTGTCACTCCCGCCTGAACACATAGGGCGGGTAGAGGGAACGCGGGGAAGTGAAACATCTCAGTACCCGCAGGAAGAGAAAACAATTGTGATTCCGTGAGTAGTGGCGAGCGAAAGCGGATGAGGCTAAACCGTGCACGTGTGATACCTGGCAGGGGTTGCGTGTGCGGGGTTGTGGGACATGTCTTGATCGGGCTGCTGACCGGTCGCACAGTCAGAAAATTCGTGGTTAGTCGAAGTTCGCTGGAAAGCGGCACCGTAGACGGTGAGAGTCCGGTAGGCGAAAATCGCGGGTCTGTGTTGGTGTGTTCCCGAGTAGCGGCGGACTCCTGTAATCTGCCGTGAATCTGCCAGGACCACCTGGTAAGCCTAAATACTCCCTGGTGACCGATAGCGGACTAGTACCGTGAGGGAAAGGTGAAAAGTACCCCGGGAGGGGAGTGAAATAGTACCTGAAACCGTGCGCCTACAATCCGTCGGAGCGTCCACACGCGAGTGTGGGGTGACGGCGTGCCTTTTGAAGAATGAGCCTGCGAGTTAGTGATACGTGGCGAGGTTAACCCGTGTGGGGGAGCCGTAGCGAAAGCGAGTCTGAATAGGGCGTTCAGTCGCGTGTCCTAGACCCGAAGCGGAGTGATCTAGCCATGGGCAGGCTGAAGCGCGGGTAAGACCGCGTGGAGGGCCGAACCCACCAACGTTGAAAAGTTGGGGGATGACCTGTGGTTAGGGGTGAAAGGCCAATCAAACTCCGTGATAGCTGGTTCTCCCCGAAATGCATTTAGGTGCAGCGTCACGTGTTTCTTGCCGGAGGTAGAGCACTGGATGGCCTAGGGGGCCTACAAGCTTACTGAAGTCAACTAAACTCCGAATGCCGGTAAGTGAGAGCGTGGCAGTGAGACTGCGGGGGATAAGCTTCGTAGTCGAGAGGGAAACAGCCCAGATCACCAGCTAAGGCCCCTAAGCGTGTGCTAAGTGGTAAAGGATGTGGGGTCGCATAGACAACCAGGAGGTTGGCTTAGAAGCAGCCACCCTTGAAAGAGTGCGTAATAGCTCACTGGTCAAGTGGTTCCGCGCCGACAATGTAGCGGGGCTCAAGCACACCGCCGAAGCTGTGGCATTCACATGATAACCCGGCCTGATTCTTCGGATGAGGGTCCAGGTGTGTGGATGGGTAGGGGAGCGTCGTGTCACCGGTGAAGCGGCGGAGTGATCCAGCCGTGGAGGTGACGCGAGTGAGAATGCAGGCATGAGTAGCGAAAGCAGGGTGAGAAACCCTGCCGCCGGATGACCAAGGGTTCCAGGGCCAGGCTAATCCGCCCTGGGTGAGTCGGGGCCTAAGGCGAGGCCGAGAGGCGTAGTCGATGGATAACGGGTTGATATTCCCGTACCCGCGTAGAAGCGTCCATGCTGAACCTTCATGTACTAACCTCTCAAAGGCATAAGACCTTCGGGTTGAGTGTCGGCGATTGGGAACTTGTGGGGTAGTAGGCAAGCGATGGGGTGACGCAGGAGGGTAGCTGGACCCGGCCGGTGGTTGTGCCGGGGCAAGCGTGTAGCCCGCAGTGTAGGCAAATCCGCACTGCTTGAGGGTGAGACGTGAAGCGGAGCCGTTTCAGGCGAAGTCAGTGATCCCATGCTGCCGAGAAAAGCCTCTAGCGAGTTTCGAGCGGCCCGTACCCCAAACCGACACAGGTGGTCAGGTAGAGAATACCGAGGCGATCGGGCGAACTGTGGTTAAGGAACTCGGCAAATTGCCCCCGTAACTTCGGGAGAAGGGGGGCCACCGATGGTGAGACCACATGCTGGTGGAGCGGTTGGTGGCCGCAGAGACCAGGGGGAAGCGACTGTTTACTAAAAACACAGGTCCATGCTAAGTCGTAAGACGATGTATATGGACTGACGCCTGCCCGGTGCTGGAACGTTAAGGGGACCTGTTAGTCCTTCGGGGCGAAGCGGAGAACTTAAGCGCCAGTAAACGGCGGTGGTAACTATAACCATCCTAAGGTAGCGAAATTCCTTGTCGGGTAAGTTCCGACCTGCACGAATGGCGTAACGACTTCCCCACTGTCTCAACCACAGGCCCGGCGAAATTGCACTACGAGTAAAGATGCTCGTTACGCGCGGCAGGACGGAAAGACCCCGGGACCTTCACTATAGCTTGACATTGGTACTCGAATTCGATTGTGTAGGATAGGTGGGAGCCGGTGAAGCGGCCACGCCAGTGGTTGTGGAGGCAAGCTTGAAATACCACTCTGTTGGATTTGGGTATCTAACTTCGGACCGTGATCCGGTTCAGGGACAGTGTCTGGTGGGTAGTTTAACTGGGGCGGTTGCCTCCTAAAATGTAACGGAGGCGCCCAAAGGTTCCCTCAGCCTGGTTGGCAATCAGGTGTTGAGTGCAAGTGCACAAGGGGGCTTGACTGTGAGACTGACAGGTCGAGCAGGGACGAAAGTCGGGACTAGTGATCCGGCACTGGCAGGTGGAAGCGGTGTCGCTCAACGGATAAAAGGTACCCCGGGGATAACAGGCTGATCTTCCCCAAGAGTCCATATCGACGGGATGGTTTGGCACCTCGATGTCGGCTCGTCGCATCCTGGGGCTGGAGTAGGTCCCAAGGGTTGGGCTGTTCGCCCATTAAAGCGGTACGCGAGCTGGGTTTAGAACGTCGTGAGACAGTTCGGTCCCTATCCGCCGCGCGCGTAGGATACTTGAGAAGGGCTGTCCCTAGTACGAGAGGACCGGGACGGACGAACCTCTGGTGTGCCAGTTGTTCTGCCAAGAGCACGGCTGGTTGGCTACGTTCGGAAGGGATAACCGCTGAAAGCATCTAAGCGGGAAGCTCGCTTCGAGATGAGGTATCCCACCCCTTGAGGGTTAAGGCCCCCAGTTAGACCACTGGGTTGATAGGCCGGAAGTGGAAGCCTGGTAACAGGTTTGAGCTGACCGGTACTAATAGGCCGAGGACTTGACCTCATACACGAAAGTTATGAAGACAACGCATCCACTGTGTGATTCTGAACCAACACCAGAACGCACCCCCGACAGACTGGGGTGTGCGGTGGTTGACAGGTTCATAGAGTTACGGCGGCCATAGCGGAGGGGAAACGCCCGGTCCCATTCCGAACCCGGAAGCTAAGCCCTCCAGCGCCGATGGTACTGCACCCGAGAGAGTGTGGGAGAGTAGGACGCCGCCGGACAAA
>NZ_BAAAQD010000082.1:0-3612 GCF_039531485.1 Dactylosporangium maewongense
GTTCGAGGCGCTGTTCATCCTGACCACAGTCGACGCCGGGACCCGGGTCGGCCGGTTCATGCTCCAGGACATGCTGGGCAACATCTGGAAGCCGATCGGCCGGGTCAGCTGGCTGCCTGGCGTGTGGCTGACCAGTGCAGGCGTCGTCGGCGCATGGGGCTACTTCCTGTACACGGGCGTCACCAACCCGCTCGGCGGCATCAACCAGCTCTTCCCCCTGTTCGCCGTCGCCAACCAACTGCTCGCCGCCCTGGCACTGACCGTCGTCACCGTCATCCTGGTCAAGAGCGGCCGGCTCAAGTGGGCCTGGGTCACGGCCGTCCCACTGGCCTGGGAGGCGGCGGTGACGCTGAACGCCAGCTACCAGAAGATCTTCTCGGCCGATCCGACGATGGGCTTCTTCGCCCAGCGCCAGAAGTTCGCCGATGCCATCGCGCACGGCAAGGTGCTCGGACCGGCCAAGAACCTGGACCAGATGCACCAGGTCGTCACCAACTCGACCGTGCAGGGCGTGCTGTCCGTGTTCTTCGCGGTCCTGATCATCATCGTGATCGTCGACGGAGCCCGGGTGTGCCTCCAGGCGATCATCCGGGGCCGGGAACTCCCGACGACGGAGACACCGTTCGTCGAATCGACGATCCTCGCGCCGGCTGGCCTCTTCGCCACCGCCGACGAGCGCCGGGAACTCGTCGGAGCCGGTGCCCCGGCCGAACATCGCGGCGGCACGCGCAGGGACGGTGACCAATGAATGTACGGCACTTGTTGGCGCAACTGTGGTGGTACGTCCGAGAAATCGCGGGCGAGAACAGCTACCACTACTACGTCGCACACCACCGGGAACACCGCACGGCGGAAGCCCCGCTGACCCGCCGGGAGTTCGAGCGGCTGAAGAGCGGCACGGCGGTGCGCTGCTGCTGAAGCACAGATCGCCGTCGCGGCCGGACCGGGTTCGACCAAACCGGCCGGCCGCGACGGCGGCGTCGTACCAGGTAGCACGGATCTGCTCATCGATCACGGTCCTGCGGCCCGTGTGGCAGTGTCGCCGGAGTCTTTGGCGTTCGGCGACTTCGCGAGCGAGATGATCAACCCCTATGTCCTCATCGCGCAATGCCGGGCCACGCCAACTGTGAGGCGTCGTCCGGCCCTACAGCTGTAACCAGTTGGAGAAGTCTCCTCGTGTCAACGAACAAGCCCGTAACTGGGAGGCCCGGCTCTACCAAACGGCACGGCTACGTCCTCAAGCGCCTGCCGCCGCTAGCGTTCCGCGTCGTTGATTCGTTGATAGATTGACGGTATGGGTGACGGTCGCGGTCCGAAGCTGGCAGTGCTGGAGCTGAGCGCTTAGGAGCGGGATGTGTTGCGGGGCTGGGCTCGGCGGGCCAAGACGGCGCAGGCGTTGGCGTTGCGGGCGCGGATCGTTTTGGCATGCGCGGATGGCTTGTCCAACAGCGAGGTGTCACGCCAGCTTCGGCGTCGCTGCCTACGGTTGGCAAATGGCGCAGGCGGTTCGTCACCCAGCAGCTCGCGGAGGGGCTGAGCAGACGCCGCCTGATGAGTGGCGCTGCGGCGACCGCGCTGGCGCTCGCCTCCGGCTGCGCTCATGAAGACGACGACGGCTCCGGTGCCGGCGTGCTCGTCGGCATACCTCAGGAGGAGTTCACACCGCCGGCGGGAAAGCTGTCCGGATCGCTGCGGATCCTCGCCTGGAGCCATTTCGTGCCGACGTACGATCGTTGGTTCGACGACTTCGTCCGCCGGTGGGCGGGGCGGGTCGGCGTCGACGTCAGCATCGACCACATCGATCTGAGCCAGATCACGACCCGGGTGGCGGCGGAGATCTACGCCGGTCACGGGCACGACCTCATCCAGTATGTGGCGCCGTTGCCGCAGTTCGAGCCCGCGGTGCTGGACCTGAGTGATCTCGTCCGGGAGGCCAACCGGCGGTGGGGGCCTCAGGCGGAGCTGTGCCGGCAGTCGAGCTTCAACCCGACGACGAACCGGTATTTCGCCTACGCGCCTGGCTGGGTGCCGGTTCCCGGCAACTTTCGGCGCTCGATGTGGTCGGCGATCGGCTTGCCCAATGGACCGGCAAGTTGGGACGAGTTGTTGCGCGGCGGAACTGAGATTCGCCGGGCCACCGGCGTCCGGCTCGGCCTGGGGATGTCCCAGGAGCTCGACTCCAATATGGTCGGGTGGTCCCTGTTGTGCTCGTTCGGATCGTCCGTACAGGACGCCGAGGGCCGGGTCACGCTCGACCGGTCCGAGGCCGTCGCGGCGGTGGAGTTTATGGCCCGGTTGTACCGCCAGGCCATGACCGACGAGGTGTTCTCGTGGACTCCCAGCTCCAACAATCAGGGGCTGGTCGCCGGGCGGCTGTCCTACATCAGCAACTCGATCTCCGCCTGGCGGACCGCACAGCGGACCACGCCCGGGATCGCGGGCGATATCCATTTCGCGCCGGCGCTGGCCGGGCCGGCGACCGCCCTGGCTGCGCACCACCTCGTGCACAACTGGATCATCCCGAAGTACGCCACAGGGGCGGCCGCTGGTCAGGAGTTCTTGTTGCACTACACCGCGAACTTCGCGGCCGCCACGTACTCGTCCATGCTGTATGACTTGTGCGCTTGGCCCGGCCGCACGCCAGAGCTGGCAAACTGGCTCCGGCGCGACCCGTTCGGTGCCAATCCGGCGGACAAACTGGCGCTGCTCGCGGATGCTGCCAAGTGGAGTGTCGGCCTTGGCTACCCGGGCACGGCGAACGCCGCCACCGGTGAGATAGTCAGCAGCTACGTCGTTCCCAATATGTTCGCCCGGGCGGCGCGAGGCGAGGTCAGCGCCGCAACCGCGGTCGCCGATGCGGCGGCTCAGGCCCGGTCCATCTACGCCAAGTGGCAGACCCGGGGTCTGGTGGCCTGATGGGAAATCATGCGCTCGCGCAACGTCGCCGCCGCATCCGCGAGCGCGACACCGCGCTCGCGATGCTATTCGTCGTGCCGACGGCCGGCTACGTCCTTGCCTTCATCCTCGGACCGGTCGTCCTGGCCATCGCCTACGCACTCTCCGATGTGACCGTTGCCGACCCGAGCTTCGACTGGGTCGGCCTGGCCAACATCGACCTCGTCCTGGCCGACCCCGTGTTCTGGCGATCGCTGCTCAACACGCTGCTCATCACCGTGGCGACGACCGCGCTCGCCGTAGCGGGCGGGAACATCGTGGCCCGGCTCATGCTGGCCCGCGTGTATGGGCGCTGGCTGGTCCGCGTCGGCGTGCTGTTGCCCTGGGTGACTCCGGTCACCATTTCGGCGGTATCGTGGCTGTGGCTGCTCAACTCGGTCTACTCGCCCTTGGACTGGGCTGGACGGCAGCTGGGCCTGCTCGGCGCGGCTGAGAGCACCAACTGGCTTGGCCGGCCTTCGACGGCCATGACGGCGGTGGTTGCGGGGCACGTCCCCGGCCCCGAAGTCACAACCGGAGCCAGTCCAGGCCTTGAGCTTCCCCCGCTTTGATGGAGCGGTGGTTACCTGCCTCCGGTCGGGGCAGGGGTGAGGTTGTCTGGCCCGGTGTGGGTCTGCCAGGCGGTCTCGTATTCGTCGGGGCTGCGGTAGCCGAGGT
>NZ_BAAAQD010000083.1:0-3520 GCF_039531485.1 Dactylosporangium maewongense
TCCCGATACAACCGCACGGCACGCTGCCGCAGATCAGGTGAGTACTTCTTCGGTGCTGGCACGAATCTTCCTTCCCATGGCCATCAGACCATGATCAAGAAGCTCCATGAAAGCGGGGGTGGCTCACCTACCTCCGCGGCAGGACGCCAACCGTCGACAGGTAGCGGTGAAAATAGGCGGCGCCTGAGCGCGCTTAGCCCTGATCCACCGATGGGGTTTCGCTGCTCGGCTGGTCGGAACTGATGATCTCGGGCGTTGGTCGGGACGTGTGGGGGTGACCGGCCGGGTTGCCGGTGCGCTCCACGGTTCGGTGAGGTCTGGCATTGTGGGGTGGCCGGCGTCGGCTGCGAGGGACTGTCTGTTGTGGACGGTCAGTCGGGTGGGGCGTGCGCGGTGGTGAACGGCCGTCGCCAGTTGTGTTGCCACGGCCAGTGTTGCGGCAGATGGATTGTGATCTCGCGGGCGTGTCGGGTGATCCGGCCGGCGGACGGTGGCGGCGCGGGCGGTGTGGTGTGGTCGTCCGGCGAGGGTGGCGGCGGCGCGGGTGAGGTTGTGTGCGATGGCGATGCAGGTCAGCCAGGCGTTGTTGGCGTTGAACCGGCCGGATGGCAGGTGTGCGAGGTCCGTCGATGAGTTCGGCGAAGACCTGTTCGATGATGGCGTGACCGCGGTGCTGGGCCTCGGCTTGGACCAGCAGGTACGGGCTGTCGGTGAACGCGGCGTGGTAGCGCCACACGGTGAACAGTTCACCCTGTTCGTCCACTGTGGATTTCTTCAGATCGGGGATGCGGCGGACGATGAGCCGGGCGGTGACCTCGTGCCGGGTGCCTTCGAACGCGGTGTAAGCGGTCTCGGCGATCTGCGCGCGGGAGATGAACCGTTGCTGCTCGTCGTCCCAGACCGGTTGCGGGTAGCGGATCTCGGTCCAGGCGTCCTCGCCGATCGTGGCGATCGCCGCGCGGACCTTGGCATCGACGCGGACCGTGATCGAGAACCGCACCCGGGCCCGGCGGCAGGCGGTGACGACCGCACGTGAGTACAACGCCGAGTCCGCGCGCAGCACGATCTCACCCGCCGCCGCCGCGTGCGGGGTGGCCGCACGCTGGTCGGCCAGGACCGCTTTGGTGGTGGCAACGGCCTCAGCGACCAGCGATGCCGCGCCTGATGTCACGGGGGTAGTTCTCCTTGCACGCCCTCACGGGTCAAAGTTGCAGCCCTCTGTGTCACCCTGCCTTCCCAAGGATGACACAGAGGGCTGCGGGGGCAGGCACAGTCCTGTTGTCCCCGCCCCGGCTGAAGCGATTGTTACTGGAATTGCCAGGCTTTAACGTAGTTCACTATGTATGAATTGCTTTCCCCGGTCGGGGTGGTCCCGTCGGGCTGTCCGCTGGCACTGCCGAACCAAAGGTCGAGCAGGATGTACATGCGGTTAGACATGCTGACGTTGACGGTGTAGAACTGCTGCCCGTCGAAGTAGAAGGTCAGGCGGTTGGGTTCCCACTTGAGTCCGTACTTGTGGAAGGCGGCAGACAGGTCAGAAGTGGCGAGTTTCTGCTGCCCCGCCGAGGGGTTTGCGGCTCCGGTGGGCCACACGGTGGCGGCGAAGGTCGTGGGGTGCAGGTTGGAGTCGCTCCATCCGCTGGTCGGGCCGCCGCCGGAATACGCCTCCATGATGTCGATTTCCGGGCGTGTGTCACCATCGTGGTTGAGGAGCCAGAACGCGGGCCAGGCGCCCTTTCCGACGGGAAGTTTCGCTTCCATCTCGAAGAACCCGTACGTTTGGTAGTACTTGCCGTCGGTGTCGATGGTGCGGTTGAAGAAGTTGCCGCTGGCGTCCCGCTGAGGCCAGATCTTGAGGGCTCCGTTGGTCACCTTGTAGTTGATCGTGGAGTTGGAGTTCTCGTACCAGATGTGGTCGTTCCACAAGCTGGTGTCGACTCCTCCAGAGGTGAACTCTTCGGTGAAGGTCGCGCGGTAGTTCGCCGCGTTCTGGCCGTAGGGTCCGCTGGTGGTGGGAGGGGGGGTGGTGGCGCCTCCGACCGTGAGTGTTCCGACGAGGTAGCGCAGGCCGCTGTCGACGGAAACGCCAGAGCCCGCCTGCAACGCGACCCGGTCCCACGGCGAGTGGTCTTGGAAAAGACCGACACGGATGTCGTACTTCCCAGCGGACAACGTGGAAGGAACAGTCACAGTACGGTCGTAACTGACCAGACCGCTCCAGGCAGACGTCCCGGTGGGCGGTGAATGATAGCCGCCGTTGAGGACGATCGCGCCGCTGGTATCGACCACGTGAATGAACACCAGATAGTCCTCGGCCATCGGCACCGCATCAAACCGGATCCGCATTGTCACAGCCTGCCCAGCCTGAACCGACAACGACGGCGTACCCAAGGTGAGGACCCTCGTGGCTCCGACCGCTCCGATCGTGAGTGTTCCGACGATGTAGCGCAGCTCATCGTCGACCGTGACGCCGTCTCCGGGCAGCAGGGTGGCGCGGTCCCACGGTGAATGGTCCTGGAACAGGCCGACACGGATGGTGTACTGCCCATCCGCCGCTGTGGACGGAATGGCAACGGTCTGGTCATAGCTGACCGAGCCGTTCCACGTCGTGGGCGCCTGCGGCGAATAGTGGTCGTCGCCGAAGGCAATCGCACCGTTGCTGTTGACGAAGTGCACAAAGACCCGATAATCCTCGCTCATCGGCACCGCATCGAACCTCATGCGCAGCGTGACGTTCTGACCGGCCTGGCCGGAAAGTGCCTGGGTGCCTAGCGTCAGAACCCGGGGCGTGGAGCCGATGGTCAAGGTTCCGACGATGTAGCGCAGCTCGTCGTCGACCGTGACGCCGTCTCCGGGCAGCAGGGTGGCGCGGTCCCACGGTGAATGGTCCTGGAACAGGCCGACACGGATGGTGTACTGCCCATCCGCCGCTGTGGACGGAATGGCAACGGTCTGGTCATAGCTGACCGAGCCGTTCCACGTCGTGGGCGCCTGCGGCGAATAGTGGTCGCCGGCGAAGGCAATCGCACCGTTGCTGTTGACGAAGTGCACAAAGACCCGATAATCCTCGCTCATCGGCACCGCATCGAACCTCATGCGCAGCGTGACGTTCTCGCCAGGCCGTGCCGACAGGCTCGGGGTTCCCAGCGTCAGCGCCGTGGACGTCGATGCCGCGGCGGCGGCCGGTGACGGCACTAGGAGCGCGGCAGCGATGATCGCCACCACGATCCCGGATAGATGCCGCATACCTCTGGACCGGATGGGAAAGTGCATGAACTCTCCTTCCTGGCGCGGGCACACGCGGGCAATCCCGCACCGCTTGCTAGATCGATTGCGATCACTGACTGCGACAGTGTCGCAAGTGTGACGGTGAAGCTGTGTGGGTGGTGGGCACGGCCGGCCGGTCCGTGAATCCGACCGGCCGGACGCGTTGTCATGCGTCGGTCAACAGCAGCGCACAGGAGACGCGGTCCTCAGGTGCTCGAACTCACGTCGGGTCAGCGGCGATCCGTCCCGACAG
>NZ_BAAAQD010000084.1:0-3190 GCF_039531485.1 Dactylosporangium maewongense
TCGGCCTACTGGCATAACGCAAGCGGTCAAATACCCACTTTGCAGAGACCCTGGAGTCAAACCCCCGGTGACCTTCGTGGCGACCGAGGCATTGGGTCGAGGTTTCTCCGAGCTGATCATGGGTAGTTAGCATGCTCTTGAATTGCGGAGAACCGAGGTGCACAGCATTATTGAGTATCGAACACGTCGGAATCGTGCAGCAACGGAAATGCCATAATCAGGAGGTACGGCAATGCCGCCAGTGCCGCAGGTCCGCAGGATTATGTTCAACGACGAAGAAATCGGCATGGGCTTCAACAGTGAATCCGGCCTCGCGGTGGGTACCGCACTGGAAGACTTCACCGTCGCAGAAAATCCGACCGCCCCCGGCGCAGAAGCCATCGCATCGATCACCATCATCAACACCCACGAAGAACTCCAGGAACACCTAGGTATGTCCTTTGAGGCTCAAGGGCGTTACGGCTTCTTCTCCGCCTCCGCCAAGGCCAATTTCTCCGACTCGACCAAATTCAACTCCACCTCCACATTCGTGGTCGCCCGGTGCGTCGTTGGCAATTCCCTGCGGCGGGGGAAGAGCTTTAAGGTCGCCCTCGAGGCCAAAGCACTACTCGATGCCAACAGGTTCGACGAATTCAAGCGGGCCTTCGGCGATAGCTTCATCCGTGGATTGCAGACCGGCGGGGAGTTCTACGCGGTTATCAGGATTACCTCGATCTCTACCAGCAAGCAGTCCGAGTTGGGGGCTACCCTCCAGGCCGAGGCTAATGGACTGGCGGCGAGCGGAGACTTCAAGATTGCTTTTACGAAGGCGAACAGCAGTGAAAGCACTCGGTCGGAGTTCAGTGCGACCATGTATCAGAAGGCCGGCACCGGCATACAGATCGCTCCGACCGCCACCATCGACGAAGTCATTCAGCGGTACAAGGCGTTCCCAGAGATCGCGAGAACCAGCGCGAGTGCGTATGAGGCAGAGGTCGTCACCTATGACACGCTGCCTCTACCTGTGCCCACTCCCGAGGAGCGGGAGGACTTCCTGTTCGCGTTGGCGGATGCCCGCGAGAAGAAGCTGCAATACATTCAGACCCGTAACGACCTGGAGTTTGCGCTCCGGAATCCGATGTTCTTCAAGGACCTTCCATCGCCAGAGACCTTAAACGGCGCGATCGCGGTGTACACAAAGCTGATCAACGCGGTCATGACGCACGCCATCAAACTCTCTCGGGGTCAGATCACGCCGCCGCAACTGTTCGATCCAGCTAGTCTTTCTCCTCCGATTGTCGAGCCAGTTCTCATCGTGTTGATGCGGGCCGCCGAGATGCGGGTCCGCATACCAGGTATGATTGGCATCGACGCGGCCGATATTTCCTACGCTACCAACAAATTGTCGTCGGGAGCGTCAGTTGATGAAGTCATGAACGGTATTGCCCACCTCGGAGTGCCGTCTGGAACTCCGCCCAGTGAACCCTCAATCGATATTAGCCGTGAAGTCCTCGCATTTCTTCAGCTAACAGACATAGCGGCGCCGCCGCAGCTGCGGAACAGTGCCAATATCAGAATACGAAGTAACCCGAGGGTGCTGCCGCCCGGTGGAAGGTTTCGCATTACTGGGCAAGACCCACCTTCTGACACAATGGTCGAAAGGGGCTCCGAGGTCGAGATAGATTGGGGGAGCACGTAGCTGCTTCTGCCTGGTTCTACCGACCGAGCCAGCGTCACCCAGCCAGCCTGAAGGCGCGCTCGACCACCGATACTGGCAGCAACCCTCAGGCGGTAAACGGACCTTGTCACGCAGTGCGCATTGAAAGGCTGGCGGCGGCCGCGGCGATGACTGGCAACGCCACTGCACGGTACGGTGGCGGCTTCGAAGGTTCTTCCCGGCGGGTCGGACGCGCGTATCTCGGCGGTGCGGTAGTCCTTGACGCTAGTCAGCGCTGATCAACGGGGGAAAAATGCCGACAGAATGTTTCGTTCCGAGCGAATCTGGGGTTCGCCGCAGGATTTCGAGCGCCTTCGGTCACATCGTTGAGTGGTTCGTCAAGCAGGAATACTGCCTCTCGAAAGGCGGGTGCAGTGAATTCGCATTAGGGGGCAACGGCACCGACTTCTTTGACGAGAACTCGACAACGACGAGGTGTCGGTTCTTGGCGAGCTACATCACGACGCATAATCCCCTCCTGGATGAAGGTTTCATCTCGGGCACATGCGAGATTCGCAAACGTCCCGTCGATCCAGACGATGACGAGAACGAACGTTTTGCTGTCCCGGACATCATTAGCCATGAGCCGGGTGTGCGGATGGAGTTCTACGAGCTCAAGGCAAACTCTGCGGCGGGGAAGGATGCAGGCAGAGTAAAGATAGCGGCCTTCGAGGCCATGGTTGACTTCTTGCGGCACACTGATCCCGGCATCAAATATGAGCGCGGCACCTTGTTCGACCCTGATCGGTCAATCTTGATTTGGGATGGAACCTGGTTGGGTAGCCCGGTCAAGGCTCACCTTCATTTCTTCCGTGAAGAGGAAGGTCTTCTTGTCTATGAGATTTGTGTGACAGTCTCCGGCCAGCTGCTCGCGGAGGTCTTCATCAAGGCGATCATCAAGCTGGCGGTCCTCGCCATGATTCTGCTGTTGGCCCCCGTCACCGCTGGCGGAGTGGCGGTGCTGGCCTGGAATTCACCGTTGTCCGATTCGGTCGGGCCCGATGGCGTGAACGACACTCAGGACGTCCGATACCTTCAAGCGTTGCTCAATGACTGGGCCGACCATGCGGGCCAGGCGACCGTCGATATTGACGGCGTACTGGCCGGTCCCACCACCGATGCGCTTGCCGCGTTCCAATCCGCCAGCGGATTGGATGACACCGGTGGCAACCTCAGCCCCGGCGACATCACCGTGACGTCGCTCGAACGGACCCATATGGAGAGCGCGGCAGCAAGTGTGAATCTCTCGGAGATGCAGGAGATCGGAATGGAAGGCATGGTTGGCGTCGTCTTCGTAGACGACCCGGATGGATTGGACCCCGAGGCAGATGTCGAGTCGGATCTGCTAGTGGCGCTCAACAACGAGGCCCAACGGTACTGGCAAGATCTTCACGACAACGTGTAGTCAACACTGTTGAGCTTGGACTGTCGGGGTTAGGTCTAGGGTCTCTGCAAGGTGGGTATTTGACCGCTTGCGTTATGCCAGTAGGCCGG
>NZ_BAAAQD010000085.1:0-2955 GCF_039531485.1 Dactylosporangium maewongense
TCCCGGCGGGTGCGCAGGTGATCACGCCGGAGATGTTGCCGTTGGTGGAGCTGACGGAGGTGGAGATCCGGGCGGTCGTCGGCACGGTGGAGGGCGGCGCGGCCAACGTCGCCGACATCTACCCCCTGGCCCCGCTGCAGGAAGGCCTGCTGTTCCACCACATCCTCGCCGACGGCGGCGACGACGCGTACGTCACGCCGTTCGTGCTGGAGTTCGGTGACCACCACCGGTTGGACCGGTTCACGGCTGCGCTGCAACAGGTCATCGACCGGCACGACGTGTTCCGGACGTCGATGGTGTGGGCGGGTCTCCGCGAACCGGTCCAGGTCGTGTGGCGCACGGCAACCCTGCCCGTCATCCCGGTCGAGCTGACCGGCACCACCGGCGACGCGGTGGCCGAGCTGCTCGCGGCGGCCGGCTCCTCGATGGACCTGGGCCGGGCGCCGCTGCTGAGCCTGCACGTGACCGGACTCGTGGACGGCCGGTGGCTGGGCCTGCTGCGGGTCCATCACCTGGTCCAGGACCACACGGCCCTGGAAGTGGTGATCGGTGAGGTCGGCGCGGTGCTGTCCGGCCGAGCCGACACGCTGCCGGAGGCGCTGCCGTTCCGGAACTTCGTGGCGCAGGCCCGGGCCGGCCTGAACAGCGGCGAGCACGAGGCGTTCTTCAGCGAGCTGCTGGCCGGGGTCGACGAGCCGACCGTGGCTTTCGGCGTCAGCGACGTCCACGGTGACGGGTCGACCGTGGTGCGGGCCGGGGTGGCGCTCGACGTGGAGCTGGCGGGCCGCCTCCGTGACGCGTCACGGAGGCTGGGGGTCAGCCCGGCGACCGTGCTGCACGTGGCGTGGTCGCGCGTGCTGTCGGTCGTGTCGGGTCGCGATGACGTCGTGTTCGGCACCGTCCTGTTCGGGCGGATGAACGCCGGCGCCGGGTCAGACCGGGTGCCCGGCCTGTTCATGAACACGTTGCCGGTGCGAGTGCCGACCGGCGACTTCGACGTGCCGGCCGCGGTGGTCGCGATGCGGAGCCAGCTGGGACGGCTGCTGGAACACGAGCATGCACCACTGGCGCTGGCGCAGCGGGTCAGCGCCGTGCCGGGCAACCAGCCGCTGTTCGCCACGCTGCTCAACTACCGGCACAGCAGTCCCCGCGGACCGGAGGAGGGCGCGGCCGACGGCTTCGAGGGCGTCCGGCCGGTGTACGCCCGGGAGAGCACCAACTACCCGGTGACCGTGTCCATCGACGACGACGGGACGTTCCTGGGGCTGACCGTGGACGCGGCCGGGCCGATCGATCCCGACGGCGTCGTGAGCATGCTGCACACCGCGGTCGCCGGCCTGGTACAGGCATTGGAAAGCACCACACCGGTGCCGCTGTCGGAGATCGGTGTTCTCAACCCCGGCGAGCTCGACCGCGTCCTGCACGAGTGGAACGGCACGGCGGTCGACGTCCCGGTGGCGACGTTGCCGGGGTTGTTCGCGGCTCAGGTGGCGCGCACGCCGGATGCCCCGGCGTTGGTGTTCGAGGGTGAGTCGTTGTCGTATGCGGAGCTGGAGGGTCGGGCGAACGGTCTGGCGCGGCTGCTGGTCGAGCGTGGTGTGGTCGCGGATTCGGTGGTGGGGGTTTCGCTGCCGCGTGGTTTCGACTTGGTGGTGGCACTGTTGGCGGCGCTCAAGGCTGGTGGTGCGTATCTGCCGATCGACCCGGATCTGCCGGCGGAGCGGGTCGCGTTCATGGTGGCGGACGCGGGTGCGGTGTGTGTGATCTCGGGGGGTCCGTTCACAGAAACGGCTACGGCTGCGGATGTTGTGGTTGTGCCGGGTCAGGCGGCGTACGTGATCTACACGTCGGGTTCGACTGGCCTGCCGAAGGGCGTGGTGGTGTCGCACGAGGGCATCGTGAACCGCCTCGTGTGGATGCAGGCGCAGTTCGGTCTGCGCCCAGGTGACCGGGTGTTGCAGAAGACGCCGTTCGGGTTCGACGTGTCGGTGTGGGAGTTGTTCTGGCCGTTGATCCAGGGTGCCACGATGGTGATCGCCCGGCCGGGCGGTCACCGCGACCCCGGCTACGTGGCCGAGCTGATCCGTGCTGAGCGGGTGGACACGGTCCACTTCGTGCCGTCGATGCTGGAGGCGTTCCTGGCCGTGCCGGAAGCGGCCGGCTGTGGTGAGCTGCGGCGGGTGGTGTGTTCCGGTGAGGCGCTTGGCTCGGCGGTGCGTGACCGGTTCTTCGAGATCCTTCCGGGTGTCGGGTTGTTCAATTTGTATGGTCCGACCGAGGCGTCGGTGGACGTGACCGCATGCGAGGTTCCGGCGGAGGGTCCGGTGCCGATCGGCCGTCCGGTGTTCAACACCCGCGTCTACGTCCTCGACGACCGGTTGGCGCCGGTGCCGGTCGGCGTATCCGGCGAGCTGTATCTGGCCGGTGTGCAACTCGCCCGCGGCTACGTCGGCCGGGCGGGGTTGACCGGTGAGCGGTTCGTCGCCGACCCGTTCGACGACGGTGGTCGGTTGTATCGCACCGGTGACGTGGTCCGGTGGGGCGGCGACGGCCAGCTGATGTACCTCGGTCGCGCCGACGACCAGGTGAAGATCCGCGGGTTCCGGATCGAGCCTGGCGAGATCGAGGCCGTGCTCGCCACCCACCCGCAGGTGAACCAGGTCGCGGTCATCGCCCGTGAAGACACCACCGGGGACAAGCGTCTGGTGGCGTACGTGGTCGGCGGCGTCGATGGTGCGGTGTTGCGCGCGTTCGCCGCGGAGCGGCTGCCCGAGTACATGGTCCCGTCGGCTGTCGCGGTTCTTGACGAGCTGCCGTTGATGTCGAACGGGAAGTTGGACCGTAAGGCACTGCCCGCGCCGGACTTCGCGTCCGCGGCTGGGACGGGTCGTGGGCCGGCTGATGTTCGCGAGGAGTTGATCTGTCTCGCGTTCGCTGAGGTGCTGGGTCTGGACG
>NZ_BAAAQD010000086.1:0-2002 GCF_039531485.1 Dactylosporangium maewongense
GCCAGCTGATGTACCTCGGTCGCGCCGACGACCAGGTGAAGATCCGTGGGTTCCGGATCGAGCCGGGCGAGATCGAGGCCGTGATCGCCACCCACCCGCAGGTGAGCCAGGTCGCGGTCATCGCCCGGGCAGACACCACAGGGGACAAGCGTCTCGTCGCCTACGTGGTCGGACCTGTCGCCGGCACGGCAGTGCGGGAGTACGCCGGCGAGCGGTTGCCCGAGTACATGGTCCCGTCGGCGGTGGTGACTCTCGACGCGCTGCCGCTGACACCCAACGGGAAACTGGACCGCAAGGCCCTGCCCGCCCCTGACCACACCGCGACCGCCGGAGCCGGCCGCGCTCCGGCCGGCGCCCACGAAGAACTGCTCGGCCAGGCGTTCGCGGAGATCCTGAACCTCACCAACGTCGGGCCCGACGACGACTTCTTCGCCCTCGGCGGTCACTCGCTCCTCGCCGTCCGCCTCGTCAGCCGGCTTCGCGCGATCTTCGGCGTCGAGCTGCCGCTGCGGGCCCTGTTCGACGCGCGGACACCGGCGCGTCTGGCCCGCCACCTGGCCGGGGCGCAACGAGCGCGGACCGCCTTGGCGCCCTGGGCGCGGCCCGAACGGCTGCCCCTGTCCTACGCGCAGCGACGACTGTGGTTCATCGACCAGCTGGAGGGACCGAGCGCCACCTACAACATCCCGATGGTGGTGCGCCTGTCGGGTGACGTCGACGCGACGGCAGTGAGTGCGGCCGTGCGGGACGTGATCGGCCGCCACGAGGTGCTGCGCACCGTGTTCCCCACGGCTGACGGTGAGCCGTTCCAGCGCGTGGTCCCGCTCGAGCACCTCGAGTGGCAGCTGCACCGCGCCGGCACGACGGCCGCCGGACTGGCCGACGCCGTGACGGCCGCGGCCCGGCACATCTTCGACCTGGCCCTGGAAGTGCCGATCCGGGCGACACTGTTCACGATCGACGACGGCGAGCAGGTGCTCGTGCTGCTCGTCCACCACATCGCCGGAGACGGCTGGTCCCGCGGCGCCCTGGGCGCCGACCTGTCGGCGGCATACGCGGCGCGGCTGGCCGGCCGCGCCCCGCAATGGGAGGCGTTGCCGGTCCAATACGCGGACTACGCGCTCTGGCAACGGGAACTCCTCGGTGACGCGGCGGATCCGGCGAGTCGTGTCTCGCGGCAGGTGTCGTACTGGCGGTCGGCCCTTGCCGGGGCGCCGGAAGAGCTGACATTGCCGGTGGACCGGTGGCGGCCGGTGGTGGCGAGCCACCGTGGGCTCGCCGTGCCGGTGGAGCTGAGCGCCGGCCTGCACGCACGGCTGCTCGAGGTCGCGCGGGCCGAAGGCGTGACGGTGTTCATGCTGCTGCAGGCCGGGCTGGGCGTGCTGCTGTCGAAGCTGGGCGCCGGCACCGACATCCCGATCGGTGCGGCGGTCGCCGGGCGCACCGATCAAGCGCTGGACGACATGGTCGGCTTCTTCATCAACACGCTCGTGATGCGCACCGACCTGTCGGGTGACCCGACGTTCGCCGAACTGGTGGCGCGGGCACGCCGGGTCGCCCTCGACGCGTTCGAACACCAGGACGTCCCGTTCGAACTGCTGGTGGAGGAGCTGTCCCCGGCCCGTTCCCTTGCCCGGCACCCGTTGTTCCAGGTCATGCTGACCGTGCAGAACACCGCCGAAGCGGTGCTCGATCTGCCGGGTGTGCGCGCTGACCGGTGGGGCGGGCCGTCCCACGCCACGACGTCGGCGAAGTTCGACCTCGAGTGGAGCGTCAGCGAAACCTTCGACGACGGCGGCCGCCCGATGGGGCTGCGCGGTGTGCTCATCGGCGCGACGGACCTGTTCGACGCGCCCACCATCGCGGTCATCGCCCAGCGGTGGGTGCGGGTGGTGGAGGCCGTGCTGGCCGACCCGTCGGCACGGGTGTCGGCGGTCAGTGTGCTGGACGCCGCCGAGCTGGACCGGGTGCTGCACGAGTGGAACGACACGGCGGTCGAGGT
>NZ_BAAAQD010000087.1:0-1937 GCF_039531485.1 Dactylosporangium maewongense
GGCATCTCGTACGCGACCGCGCGCCGGCGTTACGAGACCGGGACGCTACCCGTTCCCGCATACCGGCTTGGGCGCCTGATCATGATTGGTGAACCGCTGACCGGCTCGGCTTCAACGTCCGGGCAGACCGTGGTGTACGCCCGGGTGTCGTCGGCCGACCAGAAGTCCGATCTGGACCGGCAGGTCGCGCGGGTCACTACCTGGGCCACCGGGCAGCACCTCGCCGTTGACCGCGTGGTAACCGAGGTCGGTTCCGCGCTGAATGGGCACCGCAAGAAGTTCCTCGCACTGCTGTACGACCCGCAGGTGTCGACGATCGTGGTCGAGCACCGGGACCGGTTCGCCCGGTTCGGCGCGGAATACGTCGAAGCCGCCCTGTCCGCGCAGGGCCGCCGCCTGCTGGTGGTCGACCCGGCCGAGGTCGATGACGACTTGGTCCGCGATGTCACCGAGATCCTGACGTCGCTGTGCGCCAGGCTGTACGGCCGCCGCGCTGCCGCGAACCGTGCCCGCCGCGCGGTCGAGGCTGCGACCAGGGACCCGGCATGAAGACGATCCAGGCGTACCGGTTCGCGCTCGACCTCACCCCGGCTCAGGAACGCGCCGTCCTCGCCCACGCCGGGGCAGCTCGTGTCGCACACAACTGGGCACTGGCCCGGGTGAAGGCGGTGATGGACCAGCGCGCCGCGGAACGCACCTACGGCATGCCGGACGAACTGCTGACGCCATCGCTGCCGTGGACCCTGGCCGGGCTGCGCAAGGCGTGGAACGCCGCCAAGCCCGACGTCGCGCCGTGGTGGCCCGAGGTGTCCAAGGAAGCGTTCAACACCGGCCTGGACGCCCTCGCCGGAGCGTTGAAGAACTGGGCCGACTCCCGCACCGGCAAACGGGCCGGGCGGCGGGTCGGGTTTCCGAAGTTCAAGTCGCGCCGCCGCACCACACCGTCAGTGCGGTTCACCACCGGCGCGATCCGGATCGAGCCCGACCGCATGCACGTTGTTCTGCCTCGCCTGGGCCGGTTGAAGCTGCACGAGTCCGCCCGTAAGCTCGCTCGGCGCATCGAGGCCGAGACCGCGCGGATCATGTCGGCGACCGTGCGGCGTGACGGTAGATGCTGGCATGCGTCGTTCACCGTCGAAGTTCAGCGCGCCGAACGGCAACCGGTGCGGCCGAAGTCGGTGGTCGGCGTGGACGTCGGCATCAAGCACCTCGCGGTGCTGTCCACCGGTGAGCTGGTCGACAATCCGCGCCACCTTGTCGCTGCACAGCAGCGGATGCGGGCGCTCGGCCGGGCGCTGTCGCGCAAGACCGGCCCGGACCGGCGCACCGGCCAGCACGCCTCGAGACGATGGCAGCGGGCAGCGACCCGGCTCGGCCGTGTGCACGCACGTGTGGCGAACCTGCGCCGCGACGGGCTGCACAAGCTCACCACCGGCCTCGCCCGTGAGCACGGCACCGTCGTGGTCGAAGACCTCAACGTCACCGGCATGCTGGCCAACCGGCGCCTGGCCCGGCACATCACCGACGCTGGCTTCGCCGAAATCCGTCGCCAGCTGGCATACAAGACCACCTGGAACGGCGGCCGGCTGCTGGTCGCCGACCGCTGGTATCCATCCTCGAAAACCTGCTCGGGCTGCGGCGCGGTGAAAACCAAACTCGCCCTGCACGAGCGTGAATTCGTCTGCCAGGCGTGCGGTCTGGTCGTCGACCGCGACCATAACGCCGCGCTGAATCTGGCCGCTCTAGCGGCTCAGTTCGACACCGCCGGGAGTGGCTCGGTGGCTGGACGTGGAGCCGACCAGAAGACCCGCGCACGCGGGCAGGTGGCTGCGAAGCGTCAACCCGGCACGGCATCCGCCGTTAAGACCGGGACTGTCCCACCGCAAGGCGGGGCTATCGATCGTGTGCTCGCCAAAGCGCACTGAAAGATAACGGAG
>NZ_BAAAQD010000088.1:0-1420 GCF_039531485.1 Dactylosporangium maewongense
GGGTCATGTCCACGGGAGTGGTGTACGAATCGCCCACCTTTGAGGTGGTTGAGGAGATGGAGACGGTCACCGCTTGATCCTTCGAACTGACGAAAGTACCGAAGGAGAGATCAAGCGATGACCGCACCCAAGAGTGTGGACGTTGGCCGGTTCCTGCGTGAGGAACTTGGCTCGGCGTCACCCGATCTGCTGCGTTCGATGGTGAAGACGTTCGCCGAAGCGCTCATGTCCGCGGAAGCTGACGCCGTGTGCGGCGCACCGTACGGGGAACGCAGCGACGAACGCACGAACCAGCGCAACGGCTACCGGCACCGGGACTGGGACACCCGCGCCGGCACGGTCGAGCTGGCGATCCCGAAGTTGCGGCAGGGCAGCTACTTTCCGGACTGGCTGTTGCAGCACCGCCGCCGCGCCGAACAGGCGCTGATCTCGGTGGTGGCGACCGCGTACCTGCTGGGGGTGTCGACCCGCCGGGTGGAGAAGCTCGTGGAGCAGCTCGGCATCACCGGGCTGTCCAAGAGCCAGGTGTCGGAGATGGCGGCGCATCTGGACGCGCAGGTCGAGGCGTTCCGCAACCGGCCCCTGGACGCCGGCCCGTACACGTTCCTGGCGTTGGACGCACTCGTGGTGAAGGTCCGCGAACGCGGCCGGATCGTCGGCGTGCACACCCTCGTCGCCACCGGCGTCAACAGCGACGGGCAGCGGGAGGTCCTCGGCCTGGACGTCACCAGCGAGGAGGACGGCGCCGGCTGGCTGGCGTTCCTGCGCTCCCTCACCGCGCGTGGCCTGTCCGGTGTCAAACTGGTGGTGTCCGACGCCCACCGCGGTCTGGTCGCAGCGATCGGGGCTACCCTGCCCGGCGCGGCGTGGCAGCGATGCCGCACCCACTACCTGCGCAACCTGCTGCCGAAGGTCCCGAAATCGGCGCAGCCATGGGTCGCGACCCTGATCCGCACGATCTTCGACCAGCCCGACGCCGACGCCGTCCAAGCGCAGTACACCCGCACCGTGACGACCCTGGCCGAACGATTCCCCGACGCCGCGGACCACCTCGACGACGCCCGCGAGGAACTGCTCGCCTTCACCACGTTCCCCCGCGTGATCTGGAAACAGATCTGGTCCAACAACCCCCAGGAACGGCTCAACAAAGAGATCCGCCGCCGCACCGACGTCGTCGGCATCTTCCCCAACCGCGCCGCGATCATCCGCCTCATCGGCGCCGTCCTCGCCGAACAAACCGACGAATGGACCGAAGGCCGCCGCTACATGGGCCTGGACATCCTCACCAAAGCCCGACTGACCGTCATCACCACCGAGGGAACCCAACCCGACACCGACACCACCCAACTCGCCGCCGCCTAACATCAACCACAACGGATCAGCGCTGACCGCCTCCTACACCACCAGCGCGGACGTGACC
>NZ_BAAAQD010000089.1:0-1379 GCF_039531485.1 Dactylosporangium maewongense
TACTGCAACGGCGGGTCGTGTCTTACGGCGGTTCGAGTCGTTTGCGGTAGTGAGCGGCTCGGGCCTGCGCTTGTCGGCGTCTACGCCACTGCGACCAGTGCAGGATGTGACTGGTGTGGTGCTGGACGGCCGAGACCAGTCGGGTGAACAGGCGACGTATCTCGTTGCTGCTCAACGGAATCAGCATGTCTGGTCCGGGCTCGGTCCCCCCGCGCCTGCTCGGCGGCGCGGGTGATGACCAGGAACGCCGCTGCGGCCATGGCCAGGGTGATGTGGGCATACCAGGCGTCGTAGCGGCGGACCTGGTACTGGTCCAGGCCGGTCTCGTTCTTCGCGGTCTGGAACGATTCCTCCACTGCCCACCTGGCGCCGGCGGTGGCGACCAGGACGCGGAGCCGGGTGCCGCGCGGCCCGAAACAGCGGTAGTAGGCCACCTCCCCGGTGCTGATGTTGCGCCGTGCGAGGACCCAGCCGCGGCGGCCGTGCGGGAACTGCTGCCGGATCGGCGTGGCGACCCAGTCGTAGACGCGGGGCCCGTGTGCGCCGTCGCCGCAGGACATCCGTGTCCACGCGCCGGCCCGCACCTTGGCGATGAGCTCGTCCACGCGCGTGGTGGTGCGCAGCCCGGAGGGCACCTCATCGTCGCAGCGGGTGGCCATCACATAGGCGATGTCCTGCTGTTCGCACCAGGTACGCAGGCCCGGGTTCTGCCCGTAGGCCTCATCCGCGGTGAACCAGGCGAACGGCACTCCCGCTGCCACAGCCCGCTGCAACATCGTCTGCGCCTGCTGCGGTTTGGTCGCGAACTCGACCTCATCGGGCACTTTCGCCTTACGGCAGCGGTCCCGATCGCTGGTCCAGGCCTTCGGCAGGTACAACTCCCGGTCGATCAACGCCCGTCCCGCTGGACTGGTATACGCCAGGAACACTCCGATCTGGCAGTTGTCGACCTTGCCGCTGGTACCGGTGTACTGCCGCTGCACTCCCGCCGAGGCCTTGCCCTTCTTGACGAATCCGGTCTCGTCGGCGATCAGCACCCCACGCGGGTCGCCGATCGCCGCGAGGACACCCGAGCGGACCTCGTCACGGACCGCCTCACGGTCGAAACACGGACTGCACAACAACCCCTGCATCGCGTCCGGGGACCGGTCACCGGCCTGCTCAGCAAGCGTCCAGCCGTTACGCCGCTCGATCGGCGCCATCAACCCACGCAGATACTTCAACGCCCGCCACCGAATATCCGCCCGACTGAACCAGTGCGAGAACCCCAGGAAGTACTCCCGAAAATCTTCGTCCCAGCCCTCGACCTGCTCAACCGTCACCACACCCGGCAAACGACCCAGAACCAGACGAGGTAGCGACCCGCCGTTGCAGTACTA
>NZ_BAAAQD010000090.1:0-1317 GCF_039531485.1 Dactylosporangium maewongense
TGAGCTTCCCCCGCTTTGATGGAGCGGTGGTTACCTGCCTCCGGTCGGGGCAGGGGTGAGGTTGTCTGGCCCGGTGTGGGTCTGCCAGGCGGTCTCGTATTCGTCGGGGCTGCGGTAGCCGAGGTCGCGTTGGATGCGGCGGGTGTTGTACCAGCCGTCGATGTATTCGAAGATCGCGTTCTCGGCTTCGTCGCGGGTGCGCCAGTTGGTGCGGTAGACGAGTTCGATCTTCAGGGTGGACCAGAAGTTCTCCATCAACGCGTTGTCGTAGCTGTCGCCGACCGAGCCCATGGAGGGCAGGATCCCGTTGTCGGACAGGCGTTGCGTGAACCGGAACGACGTGTAGTTCGAGCCCCTGTCCGAGTGATGGATCAATGTCTGGTCGCGGACGTCGCGGGACCAGATGCCGTACTCGAGGGCGCCGAGGATCAGGTCGGTGTCGCAGCGGTCGCCGGCCTTCCACCCGACGATCCGGTTGGAGTACGCGTCGCGGACCGCGGCGAGCCAGAACACGCCCTCGCCACACGCGATGCGGGTGGCGTCAGCGACCCACAGCCGGTTCGGTGCGGCGGCGGTGAAGTTCCGGTTCACCAGGTCCGGTGCCGGTGTCGCCTTCGGGTCCTGGACGGTCGACCCGCCGCGCCAGCCGCGGCGCAGGTATGCGCCCTGCCAGCCCTGGGCGGCCATCAGCCGTTCGACACGTTTCCGGCCTACGTGGATGCCGTCGCGGTGCAGCTGCCGGTGGACCCGGTCCGCGCCGTACGTGCACCCGGACGCGGTCCAGATGTCGTGAATGTTGGACAGCAACCCACGGTCGACCAGGTCCCGGTCGCACGGCTCGGTGAACCGGCTGCGCCAGGCGTAGTAGGTGGAGGCGGAGATCTGCAGGACCCGTAACAGGAGCGCGACAGCGAAGCGGCCAGTGTGTTCGTCGATGAACGTCATGACCGTCGCCGGGTCGGGTCGAGCTCCGCAGCGAAATACGCGCTCGCCGCCTTCAGGATCTCGTTCGCCCGCCGCAGCTCAGCGTTCTCCCGCGCCAGCCTGCGGTTCTCCTCCAGGAGATCACTGGACGGCCGGTCGGTGCGCTCCCCGGCGTCGGCCTCAGCCTGCCGGATCCAGTTCCGCAACGCCTCCGGATGCACGTTGAGCTGCTCGGCCAACCGGCGGATCACCGGCTTCGGGTCCGACTCCCGATACAACCGCACGGCACGCTGCCGCAGATCAGGTGAGTACTTCTTCGGTGCTGGCACGAATCTTCCTTCCCATGGCCATCAGACCATGATCAAGAAGCTCCATGAAAGCGGGGGTGGCTCA
>NZ_BAAAQD010000091.1:0-1309 GCF_039531485.1 Dactylosporangium maewongense
GCTCCGGTGGTGGTGCGCCAGGCGCCGCTGATCTTCATCTGGATTTTGGTCATGCGGATGTCGCGTTCGGCTTGGTTGTTGTCGAACGGGACGCGGAGGTCTCGGGTGAAGCACCAGATTTCGGGGGTCAGGCCGCGCATCCGGTTGATCAGGGCTCGGACGGGGTGGCGGATGCCTTTCACCGGTGGGTAGGCGTGGTGGGCGGCGTCGATTCCGGCCTGCCACCGTTCGTGCAGGGCGTGGAGCAGGTTGGGGTCGAGGTGATCCTGGCCGGTGGTGCGGGCGGTTTTGACGGCGTGCCACGCCTCGCGCAGGATCTGGGCGAGGGTGCCGGCCCACGCGCACTTCTCGGGGTGGGTCCGGGCCCAGCCGTCCAGTTCGCGGAGATGGTGGGCGTTGCACATGGCGTGGCCGGTCTGCTGGTAGTCCGGCATCAGGTACGGGCTCCACCCGTCATGGACCGCGACCTGACCGGCGGTCAGGGCGGGCAGGATGTTCATGGTGTTGATCGCGGCCCGTGAGCGGGTTTCGGCCAGGTGGTACACCGTGGACAGCGGGGTGCAGGCCACGTGCAGCCAACGCAGGCACCCCGCGACGCGTAGCCCTGTCTCGTCGAAGTGGACCACGGGACTGGACCGCACCGCGGCGGCGACCCGCTCGTGGAACGGCACCAGCCCGGCTGCGGTGGCGGCGGGTTGCCCGGCCAGCCACCCGGTCGACACCCGCGCCCCGAGCAGCATCGTCAGGATCTGCGCGCACCGCGCGACCGGCAGATGATGCCCGACCAGCAGCCACGTGCCGACAGCGGCGACACCGGGCCCGTACTGGGCCGGGGCGGTCACCCCGGCCGGCGCCGACCCGGCCGTCGCCGTCCCGCACACGCACCGGCAGGTCAGCAGCCGATGCTCGACACTGACCAGACGGGTCTCGGGCAGGTCGAACACCTGCCGGCGCTGCACCCCGCTCACCGGCGCCGCGTCGAGGTTCCCGGCACAGCCATCACATCGCTGCGGACGATGCTCGAACACCACATCCGGGTCGACGACCTGCCGCAACGCCGCACCCGGCGACCCCGGCTGCTTGCCCGGCCGACGTCCGGACCGCTCCCGCAACGACCGCGGCGGCGGCTTACCCAACCCATCCGACGACGGCGGCCTCGACGAATTCGACGAGTTCAACCCCAACCGGCGCCGCAACTCCGCGGCCTCAGCCCGCACCACCGCCAACTCAGCCCGCAACGCCTCGATCGTCGCCGCCTGCTCAGCAATCACCACAGCCTACGCAGCCACCAACGCCGCCAGATCGACAG
>NZ_BAAAQD010000092.1:0-1236 GCF_039531485.1 Dactylosporangium maewongense
CGTCCAAACCCAGCACCTCAGCGAACGCGAGACAGATCAACTCCTCGCGAACATCAGCCGGCCCACGACCCGTCCCAGCCGCGGACGCGAAGTCCGGCGCGGGCAGTGCCTTACGGTCCAACTTCCCATTCGACATCAACGGCAGCTCGTCGAGAACCGCGACAGCCGACGGGACCATGTACTCGGGCAGCCGCTCCGCGGCGAACGCGCGCAACACCGCACCATCGACGCCGCCGACCACGTACGCCACCAGACGCTTGTCCCCGGTGGTGTCCTCCCGGGCGATGACCGCGACCTGGACGACCTGCGGGTGGGTAGCCAGAACGGCCTCGATCTCACCGGGCTCGATCCGGAACCCACGGACCTTCACCTGCTCGTCCGCCCGACCCAGATACATCAGGTCGCCCTGGGCGTCCCACCGCACGACGTCGCCGGTCCGGTACAACCGGCCGCTCTCGCCGAACGGGTCGGCGACGAATCGCTCGCTCGTCAGACCCGGCCGGCTGACATAGCCACGAGCCAGCTGGACACCGGCCAGGTACAGCTCACCGGCGACCCCGACCGGCACCGGGACGAGGCGATCGTCAAGCACGTAGACGCGGGTGTTGGGGACCGGACGGCCGATCGGGACCGGGCCCGCGGCCGGAACCTCGCATGTGATCACTTCCACCGAGGCTTCCGTCGGGCCGTAGAAGTTGAACAGCCCGACGCCCGGCAGCACCTCGACGAAGCGGTCGCGCACGGCCGGGCCGAGGGCCTCTCCGGAGCACACCACCCGCTGCAATCCGTCGCATTCGGCGGCCTGCGGCACGGCCAGGAACGCCTCCAGCATCGACGGCACGAAGTGCGCCGTGTCCACCCGCTCATCGCGGATCAGCTCGGCCACGTAGGCAGGGTCACGGTGCCCGCCGGGGCGGGCGATCACCATCGTCCCGCCCTGGAGCAACGGCCAGAACAGCTCCCACACCGACACGTCGAACCCGAACGGCGTCTTGTGCAGCACCCGGTCACCCGGTCGCAGACCGAACCGCGACTGCATCCAGACGAGGCGGTTCACGATGCCCTCGTGCGACACCACGACGCCCTTCGGCAGGCCGGTCGAGCCCGAGGTGTAGATGACGTACGCCGCGTGACCGGGCAGCACCGCGACATCGGGAGCCGTGTCCGAACCGGACCGGGGCACCTCCGAGATCACACACACCGCGCCCGCGTCCGCGACCATGAACGCGACCCGCT
>NZ_BAAAQD010000093.1:0-1193 GCF_039531485.1 Dactylosporangium maewongense
CCTCTCAGTCCTCTGTGTGTTGCGCAGGCTCCCGGATCGGTTGACACGAAACAAGAGGCAATCGGTCGGTAAACCGTGCGACATGGGTGCGCAACATTCAGGCATCGTCGACGACTGTTCGGGAGGCCGGGATGGCGAGATTCCGCAAGGCAATCAGAGTCGCTGCCTACACCGGCCTGACACTGCCGCTCGTGGCAATCCTCTGGGTCCCGCTGTACGCGCGGACCACGCCTCGGCTGGCAGGGCTGCCTTTCTTCTACTGGTTCCAGTTCGCTTGGATCTTCCTGAGCGTGGCGCTGATGACAGCCAGTCATCTGCTGCTGAAGCGCACGGACCCTGGGGTCCGTGCGCCAGGGACGCGTCCAGGCGGACACCCCCACCCTGGAGAGCATGCATGAGCATCTTCACTCCGCAGACCCGGGCCCGCCCGGGTCTGCGGTCCATCGTGATCTGGACAGCCGTGTCGATCGTCGGCGCGATCGCCTGGGGGGTCATCGCCCTGGCCCGCGGCGAGAGCATTTCGGCGATCTGGCTGGTGGCCGCGGCGCTGTGCTCGTACGCGATCGCCTACCGGTTCTACGCGCGCTTCATCGCCCGGCGCGTGCTCAAGGTCGACGACCGGCGCGCCACGCCCGCGGAGCGGCTGGACAACGGCATCGACTACCACGTCACCGACCGCCGCGTGCTGCTGGGCCACCACTTCGCCGCGATCGCGGGCGCCGGGCCGCTGGTCGGGCCGGTCCTCGCGGCGCAGATGGGCTACCTGCCCGGCACCATCTGGATCATTGTCGGTGTCGTCTTCGCCGGGGCCGTGCAGGACATGGTGGTCATGTTCCTGTCCATGCGCCGCGACGGGAAGAGCATCGGCCAGATGGCCCGGGACGAGATCGGCCGCGTCGGCGGCGTCGCAGCCCTGGTGGCCGTCTTCTCGATCATGATCATTCTGCTCGGTGTCCTCGCGCTCGTCGTCGTCAACGCGCTCGCGAAGTCGCCCTGGGGCACCTTCTCCATCGCCATGACCATCCCGATCGCCCTGTTCATGGGCTTCTACCTGCGGGTACTCCGACCGGGCCGCGTGGTCGAAACCAGCGTGATCGGCGTCGGGCTGCTGGTCTTCGCCATCGTCGCGGGCGGCTGGGTCCAGGACTCCAGCTGGGCCGGCGCGTTTACGCTCAAGCCCGAGACCCTGGTCT
>NZ_BAAAQD010000094.1:0-1123 GCF_039531485.1 Dactylosporangium maewongense
TTACCCGGTGAACGTGGCGGTGATCTGGGTGAACTGCCAGTTGTTCTGGGCGATGCCGCTGCAGTTGGAGACGACGCCGCCGCCGGGGCAGGGGCGGTCGCGGTTGACGGACCAGAAGGCGAGCCGGGCGAGGTGCTTGGACTGGGCCCAGTCGCGGATCTGCTGCCAGTAGGCGACGGAGGTGAGTTCCTGCTGGTCGGACAGGCCGTTCATGCCGGAGATGCCCATGTGTCGGTAGGCCTGGTCGTCGGTCCAGCCGAACGCGGTCTTGAGCATGGTTTTGAGGCCTTCGGAGGCGCTGACGGTGCTGTTGTACATGTTGGCGCCGCCGCCGAAGTCGAACGGCATGATGGTGAAGACGTCGATGTTGGCGCCGGTGGACGCGGCCCGGTTGATGAGCTGCTGGGCGTAGTAGCCGGGGCCGGTGGTGGCGGTGCCGAACGTGATGATGGTCTTCAGGTTCGGGTTGTTCTGCTTGACGATCTTGAGGGCGTCGACGATCCGGTTGCGGACGGTGTCGTTCTCGAACTCGTCGGTGTTCTCGATGTCGATGTCGATGGCTTTGAGGTTGTACGTGTTGATGACCGTCTGGTAGGCGGCGGCGAGTGCCTGCGGGGTGGAGCAGTTCGGGCCGAGCTTGTTGCCGCTCCAGCCGCCGAAGGACGGGATGACGTCGCCGCCGCCGGCGCGGACCTGGTTGATGACGGTCTGGTCGACGCCGCCGGTGAGGGGGCGGCTGCCGTCCCAGGCGGGGGTGCAGCCGCCGCCGGACAGGACGAACGCGAGGGTGAACCAGCGGATGCCGGTGGCGGACTGGATCGTCTGCGGGTTCGGCGGGTCGCCCCACTGGTACAGGTAGGGGGCGGCCTGCATGCCGGACGGGGTGGTGGTGCCGCCGGTGGTGGTGGCGGTGATGCTGTTGGACGCCGCGGACTCGCCGACGTTGTTGTAGGCCTTCACGGTGTACGTGTGGGTGGAGCCGGCGGTCAGCCCGGACACGGTGGTGGAGGTGCCGGTGACGGTGGCCCGCACGGTGCTGCCCTCGTAGACGCGGTAGCCGGTGACGGTGCCGGTCGAGGCGTTCCAGGCGAGGGTGAAGCTGGTGTTCGTGGTCGCGGTCACC
>NZ_BAAAQD010000095.1:0-1120 GCF_039531485.1 Dactylosporangium maewongense
ACCTGCAGCAGGACCTGGTTGAGGTAGTCGTTGTACGGGTACGACGGCGTGCTGATCTTCGTCCCGGCGTTCGCGGCGGCGTACCTGTCGATCGCCGCCTGCAGGGGCTCCTTCGTCACGGCCTCGTTGTAGGCCCAGCTGGTCAGCGGGAACTCTTTGACGCCGTCGTCCTTGAGGCCTTCGGTGCCGGCGGGCTTCGGGGTGCTGGTCGATGGGGCGCAGGCGGAGAGGACGGTGCCGAACGCGCCGAGCTTGAGTATGTTGCGGCGGCTGAGTGACATGGGTGTGCTCCTGGGCTGGGGCGGGGTGTTCAGCGGAAGGGGCGTTCAGCGGCGGGGTGTTCAGCCCTTCACGGCGCCGGCGGTGAGGCCGGCGACCAGATAGCGCTGGAGGATGGTGAAGCCGATGACGACGGGGAGGGACACGACCAGGGACGCGGCCATGAGGTCGGGCCAGGCGGTCTCGAACTCGCCGAGGTAGGTGTTGACCAGGCCGGGTGGGAGGGTCTGTTTGTCGGGTCCGGCGAGGGTGAGGGCGAAGATGAAGTCGTTCCAGCCGCGGATGAACGCGAACAGGCCGGTGGCGACGAGTCCGGGCAGGGATACGGGCAGCAGGATGCGGTGGATGATGGCGCCCTGTCCGGCGCCGTCCATCTTGGCGGCCTCGATGAGCTCGTCGGGGATGGTGTCGAAGAACCCTTTGAGCATCCACACGCACAGCGGGAGGGTGAAGGTGGTGAAGGACAGGATGAGCGCGAGGTAGGAGTTGATCAGTCCGACCTGGCTGAACACGAGGTACAGGGTGATGAGCAGCAGCGCCTGGGGGAACATCTGCGAGGCCAGGACGAGGTACATGAGGGAGCGGCGGCCGCGGTAGCGGAACTTGGCGAAGGAGTAGCCGGTGTAGGCGGCGACGATGACCGTGAGCACGGCGGTCACGGTGGACACGATGAGGCTGTTGGTGAGGTACCGCAGCAGCTTCGCGTTGTCGAGGATCGCGGTGAAGTGCTCGAACGTGAGGTGCTCCGGGAAGAGCCGCGGCGGGAACCGGAACACCTCGTGCGTCGGGGTCAGCGCCGTGACGAGCACCCAGTAGACCGGCCCGAAGGCGAAGATGCCGA
>NZ_BAAAQD010000096.1:0-1030 GCF_039531485.1 Dactylosporangium maewongense
CTAGACGGTCTATTCCAAGGGATACCGGGGCGGTGAAAGTAGACGAGGGTCTCCATGATCGACGTTGCTGAGCAACGAGACCATGGAGGCCACGTGCACGTCGATCTGGACACCCTCGCCACTGCACTCTACGTGAAGATCGACGACGAACTGAAGGCCTCACCGCAGCTCAACCCGTACCGGCCGAAGGTCGGCATCACCCCGAAGATCACCGACGCGGAACTGATCACCGTCGCGGTCCTGCAGGCGCTGCTCGGCCACCACGACGAGATCCGGTGGCTGCGCGGCGCCCGCAAGGCCATCGGACATCTGTTCCCGTACCTACCCAAACAGCCCGGCTACAACAAACGCCTCCGTGCCCTGATCACCCAGATCGCCCACTGCATCGCCGTCCTCGCCGCGGACACCGACCTGTGGCGGCACCCGGTCCGCATCGCCGACTCGACCCCCGTGCAGTGCGGCACCTCCCGAGAGACCGTCAAACGCTCCGACCTGGCCGGCTGGGCCGGCTACGGCTACTGCGCCTCGCACTCCCGCCGGTTCTGGGGCCTGCGCCTGCACCTGGTCACCACCATCCACGGGCTACCCGTCGCGTTCGCCCTGACCAACCCGAAGACCGACGAGCGCGACGTACTGATCGACCTGGTCTCATTGCAGCCGGCCATGTTCCATCACCCGGACGGACTGATCCTGATCGTCGACAAGGGCTACCGCGACCGCCTCACCGAGACCTGGCTCAACGAAACGGATATCGACGTCATACGACCCGCATACCGCAACGAGACACCACGCCCCGGCCGGCCCATGCTGCGCGCCGTCCGCCAGAACATCGAGTCCGTCAACCAGACCCTCAAAAGCCAACTCGATCTCGAACGGCACGGCGGCCGCACCCCCACAGGCGCAGCCGTCCGCATCCTGCAACGCCTCCTGGCCATGACCGCCGCGATCTGGCACAACTGGCACACCGGCCAACCCGTCATGCGATCCCTGATCGCTTACGACCACTGAACCCTTGGAATAGACCGTCTAG
>NZ_BAAAQD010000097.1:0-991 GCF_039531485.1 Dactylosporangium maewongense
AGAGCGACCGGCAAATGGGCGTTACTTGAGCCTGCGGGTGGTGAGTCGGGTATCCCAGCGGTAGAGCGCACGGGCGCGGCGGATGAGTTGACGGACTGTGACGAAGGCTGCGGCCAGATACAGGTAGAAGTCGATGATGCTGGCGCTGCGGTCGGTGCAGCGACGGATCTTGCCGAACCCGTTCATCCACGAGTTCGTCCGCTCGACCACCCAGCGCTTGCCGACCTGGACCGGGGCGGGGATGCCCTTGCGCGCGATGTCAGCGTCGAAGCCCAGCTCGGCGAGGAGGTCCCGGCTCGGGCCGTTGTCGTAGGCGCGGTCCAGATGTGCGGTGACCTGCTCGGGCCAGCGATGGTGCAGTTGGCGGCTGCTCGCCTCGAGAGTGCCGCGCAGCAGCGGCGAGTCGTGCCGGTTGGCGCTCGTGCCGATCAGGCCGAGCGGGATCCCGTCGCCGTCGGTGCCGGTCGAGCGTTTCATGCCGCCCTTGCCCCGGTCGACCGGGGAGCGACCGGCGCGCTCGCCGCCGCACGGGGCTTTCGTGATGGCCCCGTCGACGCTGACGTCGGCCAGGTCCAGGCCGATCATGCGGTCGTAGGCGGCCAGGGCGAGGGCGTGGAGCTGTTCGCCCAGCCCCACCTCGGCCCAGGCGCGCAGGCGACGGCGGATGGTGCGGTCCGAGCACGCCTCGGTGGCGATGCGTTCGTATCCGGAGCCGTGGACCAGGGCGTCCACGACGTGGGCGAACACGACCCGGTCGGGCACCCGCCGCCGGTGGCAGCCCAGCGGGTGGGTCGGGTCGAACTCCGGCCGTGCGGGCAGCAGCGCGTCGAACTGGACCCACACGGGCTCCAGCAGGGATGATGGGATCGCGGGCACGGGCATCCTTGTCGATCACGGAGCGTAGAGAACTCACATGATCGTTGATGCCTGTGCCCGCTTGCTGCCCCGCTCTGATCTTCTGACCGACTTACGCCCTATTGCCGGTCGCTCT
>NZ_BAAAQD010000098.1:0-956 GCF_039531485.1 Dactylosporangium maewongense
CACCCGGGCGAAGGTGCGCCCGTACCGGGCGGCCTTGTACTCCAGCATGGCTGTGAAGCCGGCCCACGCTGCGTCGTGCACCGACTTGGCAAGCCGGGTCCGGCCGAGACCGGCGACGCACAGGTCCTCGACGTACACCGCTTGGTTCTCGCGGATCAACGTCGTGGACAGCTTGTGCTGCCAGTCCCGCCGGGTGTCGGCAACCCGGGCGTGCGCCCGAGCGACCTTGATGACTGCCTTCCTGCGGTTGTTGCTGCCCGGCTGCTTGCGGGCGAGCGCCTATTGCAACCGTTTGAGCTTGCGGGCCGCGCGCCGCAGGAACTTCGGTGCGGTGACCTTCGTACCGTCCGACAGCACCGCGAAGTGCGTCAGCCCGAGGTCGATGCCCACCTCCGAGTCCAGCTCGGGCAGCGGCTCGTCGGTGCTCTGGACGACGAACGAGGCGAAGTACCGCCCGGCCGCGTCCTTGATGATCGCCACGCTGGACGGGTCCGATGGCAGCGTCCGTGACCAGCGGACCACGAGGTCGCCGATCTTCGGCAGCCGCAGGCGTCCGTTGTCGAGAACCTTGAACCGGGAGTTCTTCGTGAACCGCATGGCCTGCCGGTTGTCCTTGCGGGACCGGAACCGTGGCGGTGCGACCTTGCGACCATTGCGCTTGCCGGTGACCGAGGCAAAGAAGTTGCGGTAGGCGGTGTTCAGATCCGCGAGGGCCTGCTGCAACACCACGGCCGAAACCTCGCCCAGCCACGCCCGTTCCGGCGTCGTCTTGGCCCGCGTGATGACCTGCTTGGACAGTTCGGCGTCCGAGACGTACGGCAAGCCCTGCTCACGGGCTTGCCGGCGCAGCCTGAGCGCGTCGTTGAACACCACCCGCGCGCACCCGAACGCCCGCGCCAGCTCGATCTGCTGGCCAGGCGTCGGATACACGCGGAAGTTGTAACGGAGCTGCACGA
>NZ_BAAAQD010000099.1:0-954 GCF_039531485.1 Dactylosporangium maewongense
CCTCAGGGCTACGGTAGCCGAGGTCGCGTTGGATGCGGCGATGGTGAGATTCTGCTCGTTGGTGCGGTGGTGGAAGAAGGCGTGGGCTCGCCGCGACGGCATCCACGAAGTGTTCCTCGCCCTTGACACTTGCTTCGTCACGAACCGAAGTGTCGTGTGGTCCTGGCAGGACCTCCCATCGGCGTTCAGGCGTGGGACACAACGGTTTACGGCCAGCCGCCGGTGAAGCCGATGACCTCGCCTGTGGTGAATGTCGAACGCCCGGAGGCGAGGAAGCTGACGAGCTCGCCTATCTCTTCGGGTTCGCCGAGCCGGCCCGCCGGCACCGTCGCAGCGATGGCCTCACGGCCGGCTGGATCATCGACGAACGCAGCCCGCGGGTAGTACAACTCGCTGTAGAGATAGTTCGGGGCGACCACGTTGACCTGAATACCGTACGCGGCGGCCTCCTTGGCAAGCGCCAGCGCGAAGGCAGTCGTGCCGGCTCGGATCGCGGTCGGTGTCGCAAAGCCCGGCTCAGGCCTCCGCGGGCGGGCCGACGTGATGAAGACGAACGTGCCGCTCCCACGCTGCTTCATCGCCGGCAGGTACAGCTGCGTCAACCGGAACGGGAACACCAGCACGGCCTCAAACGTCGCCCGCAGGTCCTCCACCGCAACGTCCTCGATCGCGTTGCGCGTGATCGGAAACACGTCATTGCAGACCACGACATCAACGGCATCGCCCGCCACACCGAAGATCTCCTCGGGATCCCTCGCATCGAGGCAGTCCACGCCCGGATAGGCGGCCGCATACCGCGTACGGACCGCCCCGTCAGCGAACGACGGATCATGGCAAACAACCCGAAACCCAGCTCGAAGCAACACCGGGACAGTGCCAGGCCCAGCGTACTGAGTGACGTTCGTAACCAGTACCCGACGCATGCGTCCACCTCCAGCCGTAGCGACAATCAGA
>NZ_BAAAQD010000100.1:0-949 GCF_039531485.1 Dactylosporangium maewongense
TGCTGGCGGTGGACAGCGTGTACCAGGAGTCGACGTAGTCAGGATCGTCGGTGTACCACGAGCTCGGCAGCGCGGCGAGGATGGCGTCGACGAGCGGTGCGTACGCGCCGCCGTCGACGATGGTCAGCAGCGCGGTAGCGATCGCCTGGGCCAGCTGCAGGTAGTTGGTGTCGCCGTCGTCCTCCATCATCACCACGTCGGCGAGGTTGTACTTGTACCCGTTGAAGTGCACCAGCAGTTGGTTCGGCGTGTAGGTGGTGCCGTCGTTGTCGAGGTACGGCATCTGCACGATGTCGACCTTCGCCGCGCCGTCGAGGCCGAACCCGCCGACGATGCTGTAGATCTCGGCGGCGCCCTTGAACCACGGCTCCTGGTCGTTGCTCAGCCGGATCGCGGTGACCTTGGTGGCCCAGTATCCGGTGGCCGCCGCCACGGCGTCCGTGCCCGCACCGCCGAGCCGCTGCCGGACGACCTCGATACCCAGGGGCATGGCCTTGGCGGTGTCGACCTCGACGAGCAGCACCGGTCGCTGCGGCACGTGCGCCGCAGCGATGCGCACTGTCCGCCCGGCGGGGTCGTAGCCGATCAGGCTGGTCGGCGCGTCGTCGGTCGGGGTCGCCGCCACGACCGGGACCGCGCCGCGCCGCAGCGCCGGCAGCATGTCCGGGTGCGCCAAGCGCACCTGCAGCAGCGACACATCACCGGGCAGTCCTTTGGCCGCGTGTACCGCGGCGTTGGCGGCCCGCACCGACGCGGCGAACGACGCGCCGAGCCGGACCGTCGCGAGGTCGACCGGCCCGGCCGCCGCAGCGGCCACGACGCGATCCCGCTGGCCCGAGTCGCGCAGCGACACCGCGAGCTGCCCGGCGAGCCGAGCGGCGACGGCCTGGACGGTCCCCGCCGGCTCAGCAGGTACGGCAGGCGCGGCAACGGCGGATGACGGCGGCAC
>NZ_BAAAQD010000101.1:0-914 GCF_039531485.1 Dactylosporangium maewongense
GGGCTGCGACGCCGCCGACGCGGCCGATCTCGTCCCGGGCCATCTGGCCGATGCTCTTCCCGTCGCGGCGCATGGACAGGAACATGACCACCATGTCCTGCACGGCCCCGGCGAAGACGACACCGACGATGATCCAGATGGTGCCGGGCAGGTAGCCCATCTGCGCCGCGAGGACCGGCCCGACCAGCGGCCCGGCGCCCGCGATCGCGGCGAAGTGGTGGCCCAGCAGCACGCGACGGTCGGTGACGTGGTAGTCGATGCCGTTGTCCAGCCGCTCCGCGGGCGTGGCGCGCCGGTCGTCGGCCTTGAGCACGCGCCGGGCGATGAAGCGCGCGTAGAACCGGTAGGCGATCGCGTACGAGCACAGCGCCGCGACCACCAGCCAGATCGCCGAGATACGCTCGCCGCGGGCCAGGGCGATGACCCCCCAGGCGATCGCGCCGACGATCGACACGGCTGTCCAGATCACGATGGACCGCAGGCCTGGGCGGGCCCGGGTCTGCGGAGTGAAGATGCTCATGCATGCTCTCCAGGGTGGGGGTGTCCGCCTGGATGCGTCCCGGGCGCACGGACCCCAGGGTCCGTGCGCTTCAGCAGCAGATGACTGGCTGTCATCAGCGCCATGCTCAGGAAGATCCAAGCGAACTGGAACCAGTAGAAGAAAGGCAGCCCTGCCAGCCGAGGCGTGGTCCGCGCGTACAGCGGGACCCAGAGGATTGCCACGAGCGGCAGTGCCAGGCCGGTGTAGGCAGCGACTCTGATTGCCTTGCGGAATCTCGCCATCCCAGCCTCCCGAACAGTCGTCGACGATGCCTGAATGTTGCGCACCCATGTCGCACGGTTTACCGACCGATTGCCTCTTGTTTCGTGTCAACCGATCCGGGAGCCTGCGCAACACACAGAGGACTGAGAGG
>NZ_BAAAQD010000102.1:0-906 GCF_039531485.1 Dactylosporangium maewongense
GCTTCGACGTCGTCCAGATCGCGACGCAAGGCGGTCCCGGCTACCAGACGATGGTGCCCGGCGTGCAGATCTACCGGTTGACGTTCCTGCAGCAGCACGTCGGCCAGGCCTCGGCGCTCGCGGTGTTCCTGGCCGTCGTCGTGCTGGTGGTCATCTGGCCGATCCAGCGTCTCGGGAGGGAGAAATGACCACATCGGGCCTCGCCCATCGAGTAACGCGCACTGGGATCCTGCTCGCGCTGATGCTGTTCGCCGTGGTGCCGCTGCTGAGTATGTTCACCACGGCACTGGCGGCGCCGGGCAGCACGCCGCAAGGCCTCAGCTGGCCGAGCGACCCGCACTGGCACAACTTCGTCGACGCGTGGAGCGCGGCGAACTTCGTCGCGCTGTTCCGCTCGAGCACCCTCATCGTGCTTGGCGTCGTGCCGGCCACGGTCGCGATGGCCACCGCCGCGGGCTACGCCCTCGCTCAGCTGAACGTGCCCTTCGGTAAGGCGATCTACGGTCTTCTCCTCGTCGGACTCACCCTGCCGTTCGAGGCGCTGATCACCCCGCTGTACTACGACCTGCGCAGCATGGGACTGCTCGGGACGCGGCTGGCGATCGTCCTGCCGCTCATCGGACTGCTCATGCCGTTCGGCGTCTTCTGGATGCGCGTACACTTTCTCAGCGCCGAGCCCGCGCTCACCGAAGCCGCGAAGGTCGACGGCGCCAACACCTGGCAGGCGTTCCGCCGCATCCACCTGCCGCTCGCCACCTCGGCGTGGTCCGCACTGTCCGTGCTCTTCTTCCTCGCCAGCTGGAACCAGTACCTGCTGCCCCTCGTCCTCGTCGACGACCCGACGAAGCGGACCGTGGCCGGCGGGCTGGGCGCGTTCCAGGGCCAGTACGGCACCGACATCGTGCT
>NZ_BAAAQD010000103.1:0-900 GCF_039531485.1 Dactylosporangium maewongense
CCGGGCCGCGTGGTCGAAACCAGCGTGATCGGCGTCGGGCTGCTGGTCTTCGCCATCGTCGCGGGCGGCTGGGTCCAGGACTCCAGCTGGGCCGGCGCGTTTACGCTCAAGCCCGAGACCCTGGTCTTCTGCCTGGTCGGGTACGGCTTCGTCGCGTCCGTCCTGCCGGTGTGGATGCTTCTGGCGCCGCGCGACTACTTGTCCACCTTCATGAAGATCGGAACGATCGCGCTGCTCGCGGTCGGCGTGCTGGTGACCGCTCCGGTACTGCAGAACGAGGCCGTCACCAAGTTCGCCTTCAGCGGCAACGGCCCGGTCTTCGCCGGCACACTGTTCCCCTTCGTCTTCATCACCATCACCTGCGGGGCGCTGTCCGGCTTCCATGCGCTGATCTCCTCGGGCACCACACCGAAGATGATCCAGAAGGAGTCGCAGGTCCGGCTCGTCGGCTACGGCGGCATGCTGATGGAGTCGTTCGTCGCGGTCATGGCCATCATCGCCGCATCGCTGCTGGACCCGGGGCTGTACTACGCGATGAACTCGCCCGGCGGCGTGGTCGGCACGACCTTCCAGAGCGCCGCGACGGCGGTGACCAATCTGGGATTCACCGTCACCCCCGATACCCTGCAGGCCGCGGCCGCCGCCGTCGGCGAACCGACACTGGTGTCGCGTACTGGTGGCGCGCCGACGCTCGCCGTCGGCATCTCCGAGATCTTCTCCGGCTTCCTCGGCGGGGCGGGGCTCAGGGCGTTCTGGTACCACTTCGCGATCATGTTCGAGGCGCTGTTCATCCTGACCACAGTCGACGCCGGGACCCGGGTCGGCCGGTTCATGCTCCAGGACATGCTGGGCAACATCTGGAAGCCGATCGGCCGGGTCAGCTGGCTGCCTGGCGTGTGG
>NZ_BAAAQD010000104.1:0-891 GCF_039531485.1 Dactylosporangium maewongense
AGGGGGTGTCTCACTTGGTGAGTTTGGTGAGTCGTCGGTGGCAGATGAGGATGGCTGCGAGGTCGGCGAAGGCTTGGAAGTGCTCGGCTTTGCGTTCATAGCGGCGCACAAGGCGCCGGTTGTTGGTGAACCAGGACAGGCACGACTCGACGATCCACCGGTGCCGGCCCAGCCGCTCGGAGGACTCCACGCCCTTGCGGGCGATGCGAACCCGGATGCCGCGGCGTTCGACCTCGGCCCGGATCGCTTTCTGGTCGTAGGCCTTGTCCGCGTGCAGCTTCTCCGGACGGTGACGGGGCCGGCCACGCCGTCCGCGTACGGGCGTGAACGCGTCCAGCAGCGGGAACAGCAGTTGCGCGTCCGGGGTGTTCGCAGCGGAGATCAGCACCTGCAGCGGTATCCCGCGCCGGTCGCACAAGACGTGGATCTTCGAGCCCGGTTTGCCACGGTCGACCGGGTTTGGCCCGGTCAGGTCCCCCTTTTCGCAGCCCGGACACTGATCGAGTCGACGATCGCCCGGGTCCAGTCGATCCCACCGGCGACCTGCAGCCGGTGCAGCAGCTCGTGGTGGATCTGTTCCCACAGTCCGTGCCGGGTCCACTCGGTGAACCGGCGGTGCACCGTCGGCCGGGACACTCCGAAGAACACCGCAGGGAGTTTCCGCCACGAACACCCGGCCTGGACCATGTACGCGATCGCGGCGAGCACCGCCCGGTCGTCCGCGCGGCGCTTCCCGCCGCCCTGAGGTCGTTTCGCAGCAACAGGAATCAGCGGTTGCGCGACCTGCCACAGGTCGTCCGGCGCCCAGGTATGGATCATGTCCTCGACAACATCCGCCACAAACAGAAGATCATGCCCGAGGCAAGGACCTCACCAAGTGAGACACCCCCT
>NZ_BAAAQD010000105.1:0-863 GCF_039531485.1 Dactylosporangium maewongense
GCGGATCAGTCGATCCGGGTGGATGTGGATCTGCTGGACAAGTTGATGAATCTGGTGGGGGAGTTGGTGTTGACCCGGAATCAGTTGATCCGGGCGATCGGTTCGGTGGCGGATCCGGCGATGACGCGGACGGGTCAGCGGTTGAATCTCATCACTTCTGAGTTGCAGGAGTCGGTGATGAAGACCCGGATGCAGGCGATCGATCATTTGTGGTCGAAGTTGCCGCGGGTGGTGCGGGATCTGTCTTCGACGTTCGGGAAGCAGATCCGGTTGGCGCAGGAGGGTAAGGAGACCGAGTTGGACCGGTCTCTGCTCGAGGCGGTGAAGGATCCGTTGACGCACCTGGTGCGTAACGCTGTGGATCACGGTATCGAGACGCCTGAGGAGCGGGTCGCGGCTGGGAAGAATCCTGAGGGGACGCTGACGTTGCGTGCGTATCACGAGGGTGGGCATGTGATCGTCGAGGTGCGTGATGACGGGTCGGGGATCGATCCGGACAAGATCGCGCGGATCGCGGTGGAGAAGGGTCTGGTGTCGCGGGATCAGTTGGCGGCGATGGATCGTCGGGAGATTCTGGCGTTGGTGTTCCGGCCGGGGTTCTCCACGGCGAAGGCGGTCACGAATGTGTCCGGTCGTGGTGTGGGTATGGATGTGGTGAAGACCAACATCGAACGTATCGGTGGTGCGGTCGATGTGGATTCCGTGGTGGGTAAGGGCACCACCTGGCGTCTGACGATTCCGCTGACCCTCGCCATCATTCAGGCGCTCACGATCGAGTGCGGCGAGGAACGGTACGTCATCCCGCAGGTCGCGGTGCACGAGCTGGTGTACCTCGACGGCCAGTCCGGCCGCGTCGTCGAGCA
>NZ_BAAAQD010000106.1:0-810 GCF_039531485.1 Dactylosporangium maewongense
TCAGCGCTGCAGCGTCAGCACGCCCGGCCGCCACGGCAGCAGGTTGTAGTCGCCGCCCGCGCTGGGGTTCTTGCCCTGGTACAGGAACTGCAGGTTGCACGGGTCGATGGTCTTGGTCTGGTCGGGGTTGGTGCGGACCAGGTCACCGTGGCTGATGTCGTTGGTCCACGTCGCGCCGCTGTTCGCCTTGCCGGCGAAGGGGTTGCTCTCACTGGCGGCCTGCGGGGTCCACGACCCGCTCAGGCTGCTGGACGTGAACGAGCGGAAGTAGCGGCCCTGACTGCCGATCGCCTCGACGATCATCAGGTACTGGTTCTGACCCTGCACCTTGTAGACCTCGACCGCCTCGAACAGGTTGTTCGTCGAGTCGCTCATGATCGTCGTGTAGCTGGAGCCGAAGTTGCCCGGGAAGTTCCCGATCGGCATGCTGGCCCGGTAGATCTTGCCGTTGTCACCGGCGAAGAACAGGTACATGTTCGTGCCGTCACCGATGAGCGTCTGGTCGATGACGCCGGTGCTCGAGCCGGTGATGCTGCCGGTGAACAGCGCCTGCGGCGACGACCAGCCGTTGGGGTTGGTCGGGTCGCTGGACGTCTTGTAGTTGAACGCGTTCGGCCCCCACTGGTAGGCCAGCACCCAGACGTTCTTCGGCGCGAAGTAGAACAGCGTCGGCGCCACCGTGCCGGAGCTCATGCCGTTCTGGCTGGCCGAGGCCATGTCCGACCAGTTGGTGAACAGGCCGAAGCTCATCGAGCCGTACGACCCTCCACTGGAGACGTTCGACGCGTAGACCAGGTGCTTGCCGTTGTA
>NZ_BAAAQD010000107.1:0-800 GCF_039531485.1 Dactylosporangium maewongense
TAGGGCCTGTCTCTTGGATCATGAAGCGGGATGATGCATAGCGTCCCGGTTGTTTATCGGGACGCTATGACCGCTCGATTTGAACTCACCGATCCGGAGTGGGAACTCCTCGCCCCGCTCCTGCCGACGAATGCGCCGCAGGGTGGCCGGTGGCGGGACCACCGCACCGTGATCTCCTGCATTCTGTTCCGTGAACGCACCGGCATCCATGGCGGGACCTACCCGCCCGGTTCGGCAATTGGAAGACCGTCTACCAGCGCAAACGACGCTGGGCTCTGGACGGCACCTGGCAACGGATCGCCGAACGGCTGCGCCTGGACGCCGACCTGGACACCACCGACAACGGTCGGGACTGGACCCTCGGCATGGACAGCTCCGTCGTCCGCGCCCACCAGCACGCCGCCGGCGCACGACACCAGCCACCAGCCGACCAGCCCGCGCAGCCGGGGCACCGGTCAAAACCGTAGCGGCGACCATCCCCGAACAGGCAGTTGAACCCGAAGCCCTCGACAGGTCCCGGGGCGGGTTCAGCACCAAGCTGCATCTGGCCGCCGACCGCCGCAGCCGACCCATCAGCCGGACCATCACCGCCGGGCAACGCCACGACCGCATCGGCTACCCAGCGGTCATGGCAGGCATCCGCGTTCCCCGCCGCCGCGGCAGGCCCAGGACGCGACCCAACCGGATCCTGGGCGACAAGGCGTACTCCATCAAGGCGATCCGCACCGACCTGCGTCGCCGCCGGATCGCCGCCACCACCCCTGAACGCGTCGACCAGCAGGCCAACCGCCGCAAACGCG
>NZ_BAAAQD010000108.1:0-651 GCF_039531485.1 Dactylosporangium maewongense
GGTGTTGAGGTTGTTGATGGTGTGCTCGAACCGGTTCTGGTACGCACCGAGCGTGGCCCGCGCGGTCGAGATGCCCTTGATCGCGGTGTCGATCGCGGTGATGGCGGCCGAGGCGCCGGTCACCAGGTCGAGCGAGTCGACCCCGAGGCCGGTCGAGTCGAAGCCGGTGACGCCGGTGACGCTGCCGAAGGCGGCGGTGCCGAGGTTGACCGCGATCTGGTCCGCGGTGTTGGTGTTGGCGCCGACCTGGAAGGTGCCGGTGTAGGAGGCGCTCGAGTCGAGCAGCTTCTGGCCACCGAAGGACGTGGTGGTGGAGATGCGGTCGAGCTCGGCGTTCAGCTGCGTGAACTCCGTCTGCGCCGCGGTACGGGCGTCGGTGTCCTGCGAACCGGTCGAGGACGCCTGCACCGACAGGTCACGCATACGCTGCAGGATCGAGTGCGTCTCGGTGAGCGCGCCTTCAGCGGTCTGCACGACCGAGATGCCGTCCTGCGCGTTGCGGACCGCGACCTTCAGACCACCGATCTGCGAGCGCAGGCCCTCACTGATCGACAGGCCGGCCGCGTCGTCCGCGGCCCGGTTGATCCGGTAACCGGACGACAGACGCTCCAGCGACTTGCTCATCTGGCTGTCGGTCGTCGACAGGTTCCG
>NZ_BAAAQD010000109.1:0-604 GCF_039531485.1 Dactylosporangium maewongense
CGCCTGGGCGCCGGAGGACGCGATGGACCACGACCAGGCGCAGGCCTACCGGCGGGAGCACGGACTGGCCGGGACTGCCGCACCTGTGGCAGACTGAGCCGCTGCCGACCGGCCCGACAGGCCCCTGCCGCAGGGGGGAGAAGCTCCGGGCACCACGCTCGGCGAATCCACGTAGCGACCACGGGAGACCGTGGTGACCCAGTGGCCGTGACCTGCGCGCACGCCACGGAAAGCGACACGCATCATGCAGAAGCTCGACTTCGTCGACGCCGCCAGCCTCCGCGACGACATCCCGGAGTTCCGCGCCGGTGACACGATCAACGTGCACGTCAAGGTCATCGAGGGCAACCGCACCCGTACCCAGGTCTTCAAGGGCATCGTGATCCGTCGTCACGGCCGCGGCGTGGGCGAGACCTACACCGTGCGCAAGGTGTCCTTCGGCATCGGTGTGGAGCGCACCTTCCCGGTGCAACAGATCGAAGACCCGCTGGATCCGCGCGGCGAAGGCTATGCCGATGCCGCCGTATCGGTCGCTGCCCATCTGGCCGCGACCCCGATCACGCTGGAGGAGCTTTCCGCTCTCGATGTCGGCGATGTCCTCGTG
>NZ_BAAAQD010000110.1:0-595 GCF_039531485.1 Dactylosporangium maewongense
GGTGGTCTGAACTCGGCTGCGCGGGAGCGGCGGGAGTTGGTGCGTCGTCGGGCCGGGGAGCTGTTCGCGGAGGGCGTCACGGCGTTGGGCGTGGCTGCTGCGTTGGAGGTCTCGGCGAACAGCGCGTACCGGTGGCGGCGGGCGTGGGTGGCCGGTGGGGTCGAGGCGCTGGCGTCGAAGGGCTCGCCGGGGCCGGATCCGGTGCTGTCCGAGGCGCAGCTGGTCCGGTTGCGGGAACGGTTGGAGCTGGGGCCGGCCGCTGCCGGGTACGGCGAGGATCAGCGGTGGACGCTGCAGCGGATCGCGGCGTTGATCGCCACGATGTTCCATCAGCGGGTCAGCATCGCCACGGCGTGGCAGGTGATGCGCCGCCTGGGCTACACCGCCCAGCTGCCGGTGCATCGTGCTGTGGAGCGTGACGAGCAGGCCATTACGCATTGGCGGCGGCGCCGGTGGCCGGCGCTAAAAGGGTCGCGCGGCGGCTGAGCGCCTGGATCTGTTTCGCCGACGAGTGCGGTCAGACGTTGCGGGCGAGGAAGGCCACGACCTGGGCACCGCGCGGGGGCACGCCGGTGGTGTCGGTGACCGCCGCCGG
>NZ_BAAAQD010000111.1:0-566 GCF_039531485.1 Dactylosporangium maewongense
GCCTCCCGAACAGTCGTCGACGATGCCTGAATGTTGCGCACCCATGTCGCACGGTTTACCGACCGATTGCCTCTTGTTTCGTGTCAACCGATCCGGGAGCCTGCGCAACACACAGAGGACTGAGAGGGTGCCCATGGTCGATCCCGCCAGCACCACCGCCTTCACGCTGGTCGTCGCCGGCACGTCGCTGCTCGCGATCGCCGCGCGGCGCTTCCGGGTACGCGACGAACTGCCCACACTCGACGACTGGGCGCTGGCGGGACGGCAGTTCGGGGCCGTGCTCACCTGGTTCCTGCTCGGCGGCACGATCTACACGGCCTATACGTACGCCGCGGTGCCAGGTCTGGTGTACGGCATCGGGGCGCTGGGGTTCTTCGCACTCGCGTACACGGTGATCGTCTACCCGCTGGCCTTCGTACTCCTGCCGAGGCTGTGGCAGGTCGCGAAGGACAACGGCCATACGACGGTGGCCGACTACGTGCGAGCCCGGTACGACTCACCGCTGCTCGCGCTCGCCGTGGCGCTCACCGGAATCCTCGCCACCATGCCGTACATCGCCCTGCAAC
>NZ_BAAAQD010000112.1:0-565 GCF_039531485.1 Dactylosporangium maewongense
GGAGGGAGCCGTCGAAGGTGGGACTGGCGATTGGGACGAAGTCGTAACAAGGTAGCCGTACCGGAAGGTGCGGCTGGATCACCTCCTTTCTAAGGAGCAACCTTCACCGAAAGGTGACAGGAGCCCATGGTCGACCGAATGTGTCGACAGGGTGCTCATATGGCGGAGACACTGGCGAAGACTTCCTGACAACGGTTCATGTGTCCTAGTACTGCTCACTTGTGGGCGTGGAACGGCGATTGGATGCGGTTGGGAGATCACACAGGCACCCTGTTGGGTCCTGAAACAACCAGCGCGATGAGCGGGGTTGGTTCAGACGAGATCCAAGCCGGCCACAAAACGGCGCACGGATGTGTTGCAGGTTGTGGCTGATAAAGCGGTTTGGGTTTGGTGTTGGTTGAGAATTGCACAGTGGATGCGAGCATCTTTATAGCTTTATTGTGGTCAAGTTGCTGAGGGCGTACGGTGGATGCCTTGGCACCAGGAGCCGATGAAGGACGTGGGAGGCCGCGATAGGCCTGGGGGAGCTGTCAACCGAGCTGTGATCCCAGGGTGTCCGAATGGG
>NZ_BAAAQD010000113.1:0-564 GCF_039531485.1 Dactylosporangium maewongense
GGAGGGAGCCGTCGAAGGTGGGACTGGCGATTGGGACGAAGTCGTAACAAGGTAGCCGTACCGGAAGGTGCGGCTGGATCACCTCCTTTCTAAGGAGCAACCTTCACCGAAAGGTGACAGGAGCCCACAGCCGGCCGAACGCGTCGGATGGGTGCTCATATGGCGGAGACACTGGCGAGTCCTGCGGACAGCGGCTCTTCACGCTAGTACTGCTCACTTGTGGGCGTGGAACGAGTGTTGAGTGCGGTTCGAAAGGCATACAGGCACCCTGTTGGGTCCTGAAACAACCAACGTAGCGATACGGGGTTGGTTCAGACGAGATCCACATCTGTCGCAATACCGGTCGGCGTAGCCGGCGAGGTTGTGGCTGATAAAGAGGTGTGGGTTTGGTGTTGGTTGAGAATTGCACAGTGGATGCGAGCATCTTTATAGCTTTTTTGTGGTCAAGTTGCTGAGGGCGTACGGTGGATGCCTTGGCACCAGGAGCCGATGAAGGACGTGGGAGGCCGCGATAGGCCTGGGGGAGCTGTCAACCGAGCTGTGATCCCAGGGTGTCCGAATGGG
>NZ_BAAAQD010000114.1:0-551 GCF_039531485.1 Dactylosporangium maewongense
GCGTTGGTGGTGATTCCTGCTGAGCTGCGGTTTGGTTCGGCGTTGACGGGGTTGCTGGCGCGTGAGTCGGTGTCGGTGGTGACGTTGCCGCCGGCGGTGTTGGCGTTGTTGGATCCGGCGTCGATCGGTCCGGATGTGTCGGTGGTGGTGGCGGGTGAGGCGTGTGCGCCGGAGGTGATGGCGCGGTGGGCGTCTGGGCGTCGGATGTTCAATTCGTACGGTCCGACCGAGACGACGGTGGATGCGACGTTGTGGCGGTGCGATTCGGACGCTGGGCTGGTGGCGATCGGTCGTCCGGTGGTGAACACGCGGGTGTTCGTGCTGGATGACCGGTTGTGTCCGGTGCCGGTGGGGGTCGCCGGCGAGTTGTATGTGGCCGGGGTTGGGCTGGCTCGTGGTTATGTGGGCCGGGCCGGGTTGACTTCCACGCGGTTCGTCGCGAACCCGTTCGATCCATTCGGGGCCCGGTTGTATCGCACGGGTGACGTGGTGCGGTGGACCGGCGATGGTGACCTGGTGTTCGTGGGTCGGGCGGATGAGCAGGTGAAGAT
>NZ_BAAAQD010000115.1:0-523 GCF_039531485.1 Dactylosporangium maewongense
AGCGGTGGGTGCGGGTGGTGGAGGCCGTGCTGGCCGACCCGTCGGCACGGGTGTCGGCGGTCAGTGTGCTGGACGCCGCCGAGCTGGACCGGGTGCTGCACGAGTGGAACGACACGGCGGTCGAGGTGCCGGCGGCGACGTTGCCGGGGTTGTTCGCCCAACAGGTGGCCCGCACGCCCGACGTGCCGGCGCTGGTGTTCGAGGGTGAGTCGCTGTCCTACGCGGAGCTGGACGGTCGCGCGAACCGTCTGGCCCGTCAGCTGATCGAGTGCGGTGTCGGCGTGGACTCCGTCGTCGGTGTGTCCCTGCCCCGTGGCTTCGACATGGTGGTGGCGTTGCTGGCGGTGCACAAGGCCGGCGGCGCGTATCTGCCGATCGACCCGGATCTGCCGGCGGAGCGGGTCGCGTTCATGGTCGCGGACGCGGGCGCGGTGTGTGTGATCTCGGAGGTGCCCCGGTCCGGTTCGGACACGGCTCCCGATGTCGCGGTGCTGCCCGGTCACGCGGCGTACGTCATCTACAC